>CAZCUN010000001.1:0-139568 GCA_964502215.1 uncultured Rhizobiaceae bacterium
CTCATACCCATATTGATAACCCATTTTTGAGTTATCTGGGACAGCCCCTTATTCTATTTTCCTCATCCTGAGCTTGTCGAAGGATAGTGCGTTTCCACCCACTCTGTCGTGTTCCACGTTAATCTTGTGCCTCCCCACAAAGAGGAGGTTTTTTTTTATTTTACTCCATCGTTGGAATGGAGAATTCTGCACCCTCTTTAATGCCGGATGGCCAGCGTGAGGTGATGGTTTTGGTTCTGGTGTAGAACTTAAATGCATCAGGGCCATGTTGGTTTAAGTCGCCAAAGCCTGAACGCTTCCAACCGCCAAAAGTGTAATAAGCCAAAGGCACAGGAATAGGTACATTGATGCCGACCATGCCGATGTTAATGCGAGCAGCGAAGTCTCTTGCTGTATCGCCATCGCGGGTAAAGATTGCAACGCCATTGCCGTATTCGTGGCTCATAGCAAGATCAAGACCTTCTTCGTAGTCTTGTGCGCGAACGACTGAAAGCACTGGGCCGAAAATTTCTTCTTTGTAGATCGACATGTCTTTTGTCACGTTATCAAAAAGACAACCGCCAATGAAGTAACCATTTTCATAGCCCTGCATTTTAAACTCACGACCATCAACGGCTAAGGTTGCGCCTTCTTTTACGCCTGCATCGATATACCCTTTGACGCGAGTATGTGCTTCTTTAGTAACCAATGGACCAAAATCTGCATCATCGCCTGCGGTGTAAGGTGCGATTTTTAGGTTTTCAACGCGCGGCGTTAGTTTTTCCATCAAACGATTGGCAGTATCTTCGCCAACGGGAACAGCAACAGAGATCGCCATGCAGCGTTCGCCAGCCGCACCGTAACCTGCGCCAATAAGCGCATCGACGGCTTGATCCATGTCGGCGTCTGGCATGATAATCATGTGGTTTTTTGCGCCACCAAAACACTGAACGCGCTTGCCGTTTGCACACCCGCGTGTGTAAACATATTCAGCAATTGGGGTTGAGCCAACAAAGCCAACTGCCATAATGTCTTCGTGGTCAAGAATGCCATCAACTGCTTCTTTATCACCATGCACAACTTGCAAGATACCGTCTGGAAGACCAGCTTCGGTCATCAATTCTGCAAGCATAACAGGAACGGATGGGTCACGCTCAGATGGTTTCAGGATAAATGCGTTACCACAAGCAATCGCTGGGCAGAATTTCCACATTGGGATCATGGCAGGGAAGTTAAAGGGTGTAATGCCACCTACAACACCAAGCGGTTGTTTAACCGAATGCATGTCGATGCCAGGGCCAGCGCCTTCGGTAAATTCACCTTTGAGAAGATGTGGTGCGCCAATGCAGAATTCTGCAACTTCAAGACCACGTTGAACATCGCCTTTTGCATCGGGCACTGTCTTGCCATGCTCTGATGAAAGCATTTCAGCAAGCTTTTGCATGTCGCGGTTTAGCAGGTCTACAAATTTCATCATCACGCGAGCGCGTTTTTGAGGGTTTGCAGCACCCCATGCAACTTGCGCTTTTTTTGCGCTTTCAACAGCTGCGTTTAATTCATTAGCATTTGCCAATGGCACTTGAGCCTGAACTTCGCCTGTTGCTGGATTAAATACATCGGCTGTTTTGCCTGATGTGCCTTCGACGCGAGCGCCATTAATGTAATGTGGAATGCTTCTCACCAGTATATCTCCTCAGAAAACTTTTTTATTATTAGCTGTTTATTTTTAGCCTATCCATAGGCTATAAATCCTTATCATTGTGCAATATTGCACGAAGTTAAAATCACTCTACACCAAGATGAGGCGACTTTGAACTGGGATGATTACAGATATTTTTTAGCGGTTGCGCGTACTGGTAAGCTTAGTCTGGCTGGGCAGCAGTTGTCTGTTGACCATGCGACAGTGGGGCGGCGTGTGAAAGCCTTAGAAGAGTCGCTTAAAATTCATTTGTTTGATCGCAGTCCGCAAGGCTATTCGCTGACGGATGCTGGGCAAAGTCTCGTAACAATAGCAGAAGCGATGGAGACAGGGGCAATTGCAGCGCAAACTGAATTTGGTGGTGAGGCTGATAGTGTTTCAGGTGTGGTACGTGTTGGTGCACCAGAAGGCATGGCGACCAGCATTCTAGCGCAATGTGCAACAGAGTTGTGTAACGAACACCCAAGACTTGAACTTCAGATTATTGCTATGCCGCGTACATTTTCACTTTCTAAACGTGAAGCGGATATCGCTATTGCGGTTTCTGCGCCAACGTCAGGGCGTTTGAAATATCGCAAGATTTCAGATTATACGCTGCACTTATATGGCACGAAAGAATATTTAGACGCGCAGCCTAAAATTGCTTCTGTTCCGGATCTAAGAAAAATACGCGGTATCGGTTATGTGCCTGATTTAATCTATGACAAAGAGCTGGATTATATTCCACTGCTTGGGCCCGACATTAAGCCTTATCTAACAAGCACAAGTGTGCATGTGCAATTGGAGGCGACTTTGGCTGGTGCTGGCGTTTGTATTTTGCATGATTTTATTGCGAAACAATATCCACAATTGCAAAAGGTGCTTCCCGAAGAAATCTCATTTACCAGAACCTTCTGGTATATTGTTCATGAAGACTACGCCAAATTGCAACGTATCAAAGTGGTTTCTGACAAAATCATTGATCACATTCGCAAACGATTGAAACAAGTTTGATATGTTTGATTATTCCCTTATAATTCTTGCAGCCTTTGGTGCTGGTGTTCTCAATACGATTGCTGGGGGTGGAACGTTTCTTACTTTTCCAGCACTTGTCTTTATTGGTGTGCCGCCTGTGATTGCTAATGCAACCAGTGGTGTCGCTGTATTTCCTGGTTATTTAAGTGGCGCTTTGGGTTTTAAAAAAGAACTAGAAGTTTTTGACCGAAAGCAGCTTATTCGCTTGAGCGTGATTACTATTTTAGGTGGGTTGGTTGGATCTCTGCTTTTGCTTGTTTCATCTAATAAAGCGTTTTCAGTCGTCGTGCCATTTTTACTTTTTGGCGCGACGTTGACGTTTTTATTTGGTGATAAAATTAGAGCATGGGCAGAGAGCAAAAGCCGATCAGTCACGCCGTTTGGTGCTTTTGGATTGTTTATTGTTAGCATCTATGGCGGCTATTTTAATGGTGGGCTTGGTATTATTTTGTTGGCACTTTTTGCACTTTGGGCGATGCAAAACATCCACGAAATGAACGGCTTGAAAAACGGCCTATCGTTTGTGCTTTCGGCTATATCCGTTGCAGTGTTTGCTGTTGGTGGCTTGATCGAATGGCAGTATGCAATTGTCATGATGATTGCCGCAACCATTGGCGGTTACGCAGGCGCACCGATTGCAAGAGCCTTGCCAAAAGAGGCTGTGCGAATTCTGATTGCAATTGTTGGCTTTACTATGAGTGCGGTATTCTTCTGGCGCTTGGTGGCTTAATTTTTACGTTCAACTGTAAAGCGGGCAGCTTCAATTAAGATGTTTGCTTTTTCGCCGAAAGGTTCAAGCGTTTCTATGGCTTGGTTTAACAAGTCTTTTGCGCGTTGTTGTGAGGCTTCTAGGCCGTAAAGCGAAACCAATGTGCCTTTGCCTTTGTCTGCGTCTTTTGCGGTTTGTTTGCCCATAGTTTCAGCGTCTGAGGTGATATCGAGAATGTCATCTGCCAGTTGAAATGCTTGGCCTACAATTTTGCCAAATTCATGCAAGCGCTGACGGTCTTCATTTGAAGCGTTGCCAAGTATTGCGCCAGCTTCACAGGCGCATCTTATGAGTGCTCCAGTTTTCATGGCTTGAAGTGTGAGGATTTCTTGTTCGGTGATTGCAAGTTGTTTCTCAGCTTGCAAGTCCAGCATTTGGCCACCAACCATGCCACCAAGGCCAGAAGTTTGGGTGAAGAGCTTGACCAATTCAATGCGGGTATTTGCATCGCTATGGGCTTCTTCGCGTGATAAAATATCAAAAGCGAGTGTTAAGAGTGCATCGCCTGCTAAGATCGCGGTTGCTTCGTCGTAGGCCTTGTGTGTTGTGGGTTTGCCGCGGCGTAGATCATCATCATCCATCGCGGGTAGATCATCATGGACAAGCGAATAACAATGAATACATTCTAGCGCTGAACCCGCAATTGCTGCTTGTTGTGGGCTAACACCAAAAAGTGCTGCACTTTCCATGACTAGAAATGGGCGCAAACGCTTACCACCATCAAGCGTTGAATGTTTCATGGCTTCCATCAAGCGAGTAGGACGGGCAATTTCACCTTTAAATGGGGTGTCACTTAGAAATATGCTCAATGTGCGTTCGACAATTTCTGCATGTGAATTTAAAAGTTTTTTGAACTGAGTTTCTAGATTTTCCATATATATTTTACTGATAATTTATTTGTGCATTTTTATAGGATTTTCGTGACACTTTGCCATCATTGCGTCAAGCAGAGTTTCGTTTCTGATAACTTTAAGATAAAAGAACGCCATGGCAAAGAAAGTAACAAAAACTACTGCTAAAAAAGCTGCTGAAAAGCATAATTCTAAATCCTCTGATAAGGGTAAGGAAGGCGTAGTTATGTCGAGTAAAAAGAAAAAGTCACGACGTTCTTTTAAAAACTTTTTAATACGGTTTGCTTTTGCGTTTTTAGTTTTGATATTTTTGATACCAGCACTTTTGTTAGCCCTGTATAGGTTTGATTTTGTGCATCCTATTTCAACACTCATGGTCAAAGAAGCGCTTGTTGGTCATGGGGCAAAACGCGAGTGGATTGCAATTGATGATATGGCGCCAGTTTTATATCAATCTGTTTTAAGTTCTGAGGATGGTCAGTTTTGCTCGCATTCTGGCGTGGATTGGGGCGCACTTAATCAGGTGATTGAAGATGCGATTGATGGTGAAAAAACCAGAGGTGCTAGCACGATTACAATGCAGTTGATGAAGAATTTGTTTTTATGGCCTAATCGGTCTTTCATTCGCAAAGCGCTAGAAATTCCTTATGCAATGATGGCTGAGGTTATTTTACCTAAGAAGCGTATCATGGAAATTTATCTAAATATTGCTGAATGGGACAAAGGTATTTTTGGCGTTGAGTTAGCAGCGCAAAAATATTTTAATCGTAGCGCCGCAAAGCTTGGGCCGCAGTATTCTTCTTTACTGGCTGTGACTTTACCGAACCCAAAACAACGTAATGCTGCCAAGCCTACAAACTCTATGCGCAGAGTTGCAAAAATTGTTCAACGCAGGGCAAAAGCCTCAGGTGCTTATATCCAATGTCTTAAATAGCGAATCGAACAAAAAAAATCAGATTAAGTATAGCCAAACCTACCCAAAATATGTATATGGACATCCAACAAGAAGTTTTACGGCTCTTGCGATGGGTGACTATCGTTATCAAAGAGCCTTTTTTATATTTAATCGGAGTGAGTACAATGGCTGTACCTAAGAGTAAAATCACACGTATGAAGCGCGGTTTCCGTCGCTCTGACAGTGCCTTGAAAGCTAAGGCATATGTGGAAGATAAAGATTCTGGCGAATTGCGCCGCCCACATCACATTGACCTGAAATCAGGCATGTACCGTGGTCGTCAAATTCTTGATCCAAAAGATTCAGTGTAATTTTGACATATAAAATTTAAAATGGGTTGGCTTTTTCGCCAGCCCTTTTTTTTGACATTTTTTGGGCAAATCATGTTAAGACATACCGTAAGGTAAATTTTTTGGGGTAAAGAAAAATGCTTACTAACGTACCACTGCTAATTGTTCCGTTCATCGCTTATAATATTCAGATATATATTAACGGTGGGATTTCTATCTGGAGCAATAAAATAACTGAACTTACAATGATATCTGGCGCTACATGGGTGATGACTATGGGCGATTTAATGATTGGACTTGGGCTGCTTTTGTTGTTCCTTGAAATTATTAAAGCAACACGCGTTGGCGCAAATTCAATTATTGATCATCTGTTTTCAACGTTTGTCTTCATTGCATATTTGGTTGAGTTCTTGATTGTCAAAGACGCAGCGCACTCGGTCTTCTTTATCTTGATGATTATTGCGTTGATTGATGTGCTTGCAGGTTTTTCTGTTTCAATACGTTCTGCAACAAGAGATGTGCAAGTTGGCGGTGGTGGTGGATATGGTGGGTATTAAACCCACCATATAGATTAGCATTAAGCGCCTGTATCAGCTTCTAAATTGACGGCTGCAATTGCAGCTACTGCACATGCTTCATCTGCATCGGATGTATCTCCGGAAATTCCGACGGCTGCAATGATATTGCCGCTTTTGTCTTTTGCTAGGACGCCGCCAGGGACCGGTACAACGCCGCCTTCAACAACAGAACAAACGCCAGCTAAAAAGTGTGGGCGTGTTTCTGCTTGTGCATTGAGCCAGCGTGTTCCTGTGCCTGTTGCTAATGCACCGCGTGCCTTGCCACCTGCTACAGCATAACGACCAATTGAAGCGCCATCTTGAGATTGAAAAGCTTTGATGTTGCCACCGGCGTCTAGCACGATACAAGCAAGTGGTTTAAAACCTTCTTTGCTAGCATGTGCAAATGCTTGACTGATAATTCGATTTGCTCGAGTTAATGAAAGCGTTGCCATTGAAAATTCCTTTGTTTTTAATTGACTGGTATTTAATTGATTTGAACTTGTAATACCCTATTGTGATAGTGAAGACCATTTCTTGTTATAAGTAAGTCTTTTTCCGTTTTAACAATAAGGAATATTATGTTTCGAAATTTTGGAGTGCCAGGACGTTCCCCTGTATATGCAAGTGAATATGCAGCTTCTACATCTCATGCACTAGCAACAATCACGGCGCTTTCTATTTTAAAAGAAGGTGGCAATGCGGTCGATGCAGCGATTGCTGCTTCTGCAACACTATGTGTGGTTGAGCCACATATGACAGGACTTGGCGGGGATTGTTTTGCCATCATTGGTGAAAGCAATGGCACGCTTCATGGACTTAATGGATCGGGTCGTTCTGCTGCTGGTGCAAAGTTTGATTGGTATCAGGAAAATGGTTTTTCAGAACTAGAAGAAACCTCTTCCCATGCCGTAACGACGCCGGGTTCTGTTAAAGCATGGGAAACCATGCATCAAAAGTTTGGACGTATGGATTTTGTCAGGCTTTTTGCAGATGCTATTTATTATGCAGAAGAAGGTTTTGCTGTTGCTCCGCGTGTAGCAAAAGACTGGGCGGGTAATGTTGATAAATTAAGCAAGAATAAAGCGGCAAGTATAAACCTTTTGAAGAATGGAGCATCGCCCAAAGTTGGCGAAAAGTTTCACATGCCGCTTTTGGCAAAGACCTTGCGCGAAGTTGCAACCAAAGGTGCATCTGCAATTTATGAAGGTGCAATTGCCAAAGATATTGCAGATACAGTTCAATCATTAGGCGGATTTTTGGCTGAAGAAGATTTGGTGAATGTTTCGGCTGATTGGGTTGATTTGATTTCAACGGAATATCAAGGTCACACGCTGCATGAAATTCCACCCAATGGGCAGGGTCTCACTGCGATCATGCTTGTTAAGCTTCTGGCTAAATTAAAATCAGGCGAGGGTGTTGATAGCGTCGAACGTGCGCACCTTGAAATGGAGCTTGGGCGAATTTCATATGCAGCGCGCGATGCTTATATTGCGGATGTTGATCATATGAATATTTCGGTCGAACAGCTTTTGTCTGATGGCCATATTGATAAACTCTCAAAGCTTTATGACCCGCAAAAGTATAATCCAAATATTGCGCTGCCAGACCCAACTGGCTCTGATACGATTTATTTGTCAGTTGTAGACCGTGACGGCATGGCGGTATCGTTTATCAATTCAGTGTTTAGTTGGTTTGGCTCAGGAATTATGGCGCCGAACTCTGGCATCATTCTACAAAATAGAGGTAGTGGTTTTAATCTCATCAAAGGTCACGCCAATGCAATCGGCTCATCTAAGCGTCCATTCCATACAATCATTCCTGCGATGGTGACTAAGGGTAGCAAGATTACACATTCTTATGGCGTCATGGGTGGTTCTTACCAAGCAATGGGGCATGCGCATGTTTTATCCAACATGCTGGATTATGGCATGGATCCGCAACAGGCTCTAGATAATCCAAGAATGTTTTGGGACGATAAAGGTGCGTTACAACTGGAAAATGGAATAAGCCCTGACGTTCAAAAAGCCTTGGAAGCCAAAGGCCATACTTGCACGCAAGACGCAGTGCACGGGGGCGGTCAGGTTATTCAGATTGATCATGAACAAGGCGCGCTGATTGCAGGCTCTGACCCACGCAAAGATGGCATGGCTGGTGGGTTTTAAAACTACCCGTATCTATTTTCGATATAGTCTTGAACTAGCTTGCGAAAATCTGCTGCAATGTTTGGGCCTCGTAATGTGTGAGCTTTTTTACCATCTACGAAAACAGGGGCTGCGGGTTCTTCGCCTGTGCCGGGGAGTGAAACGCCAATGTCTGCGTGTTTGGATTCGCCTGGGCCGTTTACGATACAGCCCATTACTGCGACTTTTAAATCTTCAACGCCTGGATATTTGGTTTTCCATGCTGGCATGTCTTCGCGTAGCTGTTTTTGAATGTCGCTTGCGAGTTCTTGGAAAACGGTTGAGGTCGTGCGGCCACATCCGGGACAGGCTGCAACGATTGGAACGAATGATCTAAAGCCCATGGTTTGTAGCAATTCTTGCGAAACTTGTACTTCTCTTGTTCTATCGCCACCCGGTTCTGGGGTGAGTGAAATACGAATTGTGTCACCAATGCCTTGTTGTAAAAGCATGCCCATTGCGGCTGATGAAGCGACAACCCCTTTTGTGCCCATGCCTGCTTCGGTTAGGCCTAGGTGAAGCGCGTGATTGCTTCTTCTGGCAAGTTCGCAATATACGGCGATTAAATCTTGCACCTGGCTTACTTTGGCAGAGAGAATGATTTTATCATCTGCCATGCCAATGTCATTTGCGAGTTGTGCTGACATCAAGGCTGACTGTACCATAGCTTCTCTGGTTACATCACGTGCTGTTAGTGGAAAACCTTCGTCTTGGTTTTTATCCATCAATCCAGTTAAAAGCGCTTGGTCGAGTGACCCCCAATTAACGCCAATGCGGACTGGTTTATCGTATTTAATTGCAGTCTCAATGATTTGAGAAAATTGTTTGTCTTTTTTTTCTTTAAAGCCAACATTGCCCGGATTAATACGATATTTAGCAAGCGCTTCCGCACATGCTGGATGATCTGCCAAAAGTTTGTGGCCGATATAATGAAAGTCACCAATTAGTGGGACATCTAAGCCTAGACGCTCAAGGCGCTCTCTGATTTTTGGAACTGCTGCCGCTGCTTCATCTTTATCAACAGTAATGCGGACAAGTTCTGAACCTGCTTTATGAAGGTTTGCAACTTGTTCTACAGTTGCATCGATATCAGCCGTATCGGTATTCGTCATAGACTGAACAACGATTGGTGCTTTGCCACCTACAACTACGCTGCCAACAGGCACTGCAACCGTGCTTTTGCGAGCGATCGGTTCTGATAAATAAGTTGGCTCTACATGTTTGTCCATATTCTAGTACAATTCCAATTGTCAATTTTCAAAGAGTGTAGCACTAGATTGTGCAGAGTTTCAACAAATGCTGCGCACTCTAGTACAATGAATTTTGAAATTTTATGCATTATCTTTTGCGGTACGAACCTTTGCAAATGCTTCTGCATTTCCAGCCCGTAGAAAAACATTGGTTTCTAACTCTAAAGCTATTGTTGTTGGGAGCGTTGGTTTTCCATCTGCTCGTAATTTATCTATTTCATTTGAGCGCTCAATCAGCGCCTTATTATTTGGTTCAATAGTTAGTGAAAATCCTGCATTCGCTTGAGTGTATTCATGTCCGCAATAAACAATTGTTTCTGGAGGTAGGACTGCAAGCTTACAAAGTGAGTTCCACATCATTTTAGCGTCGCCTTCAAAAATACGCCCGCATCCTAATGCAAAGAGTGTGTCGCCTGTGAAGACAACACTGCTTTGTGCAAAATAGAAATTAATCATGCCTAGCGTGTGGCCTGGTGTTGAGATTACATCTACGGTTTCGCCACCAAAGGTAAATTTCTCACCATCTGTTTTTGTTTCATCTAAAGTCTCAATTTTTGAAGCTTCTTCTTTTGGCCCTATGACGTGACAGCCGTATTTAGATTTTAGTTCACTAATGCCTTGTGTATGATCCCAATGGTGATGTGTAACTAAAATATGTGTCAGATTCCAACCTTTTGCCTTCAGTGCAGTTTCAACGGCATCTGCATCGGGCGCATCAATTGAAGCTGTTTCGCCTGATATTGGGTCGTGAATTAACACGCCATAATTATCTGATAGGCAGGCAAATTGGTGAAACTCTAGATTGGCCATCGTTTATTTTCCTCTTTGATTATTATTCAGACATAATATCGCGTTGTTTCTTGTGCAAGCACGTATTAGTTTAACATCATGATTATGGATGTTGTTGCTTTACGTGAATTTTATGCTGGAAGATTAGGAGAGGCAGCGGTTGCTTCTGTTAGCGCTTCGATTTCTGCTATGTGGCAACAATCTAAAGGAGAGCGGTTTTTAGGGTTGGGCTATCCTGTGCCGTGGCTTGAAAAATTTTCGCCAGAGTGTGAACGTACTTTATGCATGATGCCAGCAGCGCAAGGCGCACTTCAATGGCCGACGCCTAAAGCGCCTTCGACGGCTTTAATTTATGATGATGAACTGCCGCTTCGCAATGGCTCCATCGACCGTATTTTGATGATGCATTTTCTTGAGCATGCGGAAAACGCTGATGAGTGCATGGCTGAAGCTTTTAGAGTGTTATCGCCAGGTGGGGTGTTAATGATCGTAGTGCCAAATAGAACTGGTGTATGGGCAAGATTTGAACATACGCCATTTGGTACGGGTAAACCTTATAGCAAACGCCAGTTAAATCGCTTGTTAAGAGATAACCAGTTCACACCTGACGTTTGGTCTGACGCTTTGCATTTTGCGCCTTCGAGCAGAAATTTCATGCTAAAATTTAGAACTGGTATAGAACGTCTTGGTAGGCGTGCATTCCCTGCATTTGCTGGGGCAATTTGTGTTTCTGCTTCAAAGCAGCTTTATCAAGGCATTCCTGTTACATCACGAGCGCGCAGGCGTGTTGCTGTTCCCGTGCTCGTGCCACAAGGGAGTGGCCGTGTTAATCGTCGTTAGATATGAATCTTTTCTTTGATTTTATGGCGATATTTCAATAGAAACTCAGACTTGAATGATATTTTTGGAGATGACTTATGACTGATACTAATATTCCAATGCCTAAACCAGGTGTTATGGACATTGCTATGTATATTCCAGGGAAGTCTAAAGTTCCTGCTGATGTTAAACTGCATAAATTATCATCAAATGAAAGTCCGATTGGCCCTAGTGCTAATGCGGTTGCAGCACTTGCAGATGCAACTGCTAAAATGGAAGATTATCCAGATGGCTCTTCTACGGATTTGCGTGAGGCAATTGCAGAAATACATGGCTTAAACCAAGATAATATTATTTGCGGTAATGGGTCTGATGAAATTCTTGGTCTCCTCGCTAATACATATTTGTCTGAGGGCGATGAAGCGATTTTTACAGAGCATGGGTTTTTGGTTTATAAAATTGCAACCCTAGCTGCGGGTGCAACGCCCGTTGTTGTTAAAGAAGATTACTGTAAGGCGAATGTTGATGCTATTCTTGCTGGCGTTTCTAAAAAGACAAAACTTGTATTTCTTGCAAACCCAAATAACCCTACGGGCACCTATTTACCAATTGAAGAAATAAGACGACTGCATTCAGGATTGCCATCTCATGTGGTTCTTGTGATTGATGCTGCTTATGCAGAATATGTGCGTCGCAATGATTATGAGTCTGGTGTTGAGATGGTTTCTGCTAACTCAAATGTAATTATGACTAGAACATTTTCTAAAATTTACGGGCTAGCGGCACTTCGTATTGGTTGGGCTTATGGGCCGCGCCATATGATTGATGCGCTTAATCGTGTTCGAGGGCCTTTTAATGTCAATGCTGTCGCGATTGCTGCAGGTACTGCTGCTATGCGTGATAAAGCGCATCTTGAAACGTCTATTATTCATAATGATGAATGGTTAGTAAAAGTTACAGAAGGCCTTGAGGCTTTAGGTCTTAAAGTTACGCCTTCGGTTGGAAATTTTGTTCTAGTGCACTTTCCGCAAGTAGAAGGAAAAATGGCTGCAGATGCAGATGCTTATTTGACGGAACGTGGATTTGTACTTCGGGCGGTTGGGGGGTATGGTTTTCCTAATTCACTTCGCATGACAATTGGAACTGAGGAGGCAAACCTTGGAACATTAGCGGCGCTCAAGGAATTCTTTGCCTAATGTTTGATAAAGTTGCACTTATTGGTATTGGACTAATTGGGTCTTCGCTTGCGCATGTTATGAAACGCGAAGCAATTGCTAAAACAATTTCTATTACAACACGCAGTCAAGAAACCCTAAAGCGCGCAGAAGAACTTGGTCTTGGACAAATATATTCGCTAGATGCAGCTGAGGCTGTAAAAGATGCTGATCTTGTAATTGTCTGTACGCCAGTTGGTGCTTGTGAAGTAATTGCTAAAACAATTGCTCCAAATTTAAAATCAGGTGTGATTGTGACTGATGTCGGTTCTGTAAAAACTTCGATTATTGCTCAGATGAAACCGCATCTTCCAGTTCATGCTCATCTTGTTCCAGGACATCCAATTGCAGGAACAGAATACTCTGGGCCTGATTCTGGCTTTGCTTCTTTGTTCGAAAAGCGATGGTGCATTTTAACGCCTGATGAGAAAACTGATAAAATCGCAATTGAAAAACTTAAAAAGTTCTGGGAAAAATGTGGCTCTGATGTAGAAATTATGACGGCTCAAAATCACGATCTTATTTTGGCTATTACATCGCACCTGCCGCATTTGATTGCTTATAATATTGTAGGAACAGCCAGTGAGTTGGAAACCGATACAAGATCAGATGTGATTAAATTTTCTGCGTCTGGTTTTCGTGATTTTACACGAATTGCAGCATCTGATCCGACCATGTGGCGTGATATTTTCATACATAATAAAGATGCTGTTCTGGAAATTCTTGGTAGGTTCTCGGAAGATTTAAGTGGGTTGCAACGTGCTATTAGACGTGGTGATGGTGATTACTTATTTGATCTATTTAGCCGCACTCGTGAAATCCGTCGTTCAATTATTGAAATTGGTCAGGATGTTGAAAGTCCAAACTTTGGACGACATGAAGCTGAAGAATAAAGGCTTTGATTTAAAAGAGCGGACCGAGCTTTCCAAGTGGAATAAAACCAATATTAATGCTTCCGTTCCTGACTGTAATTGGCAATGTGAATTCATTTTCGCCTGACTGTTGTGCCAAAAGTCCTACAGCCTTTGAAGCCTCATCAAACTTTCTCTTTTCTGTAGGAAAGCTTTCTCCCAATGCGGTAATTAGTTTTTCTAAATTACGAACTGTGACATTAAAATTGCCTGATAATAATCCATTTCTATCAATTTCTACTGGCCCAGTAATTGCTAGCATACCGCCATCTTTTGGAGCGTATTGAAATTGTTCGATTTGACCTTTTAAGCCTTTTGTTTGCGCAACACGTTGAAGGCTAGCGCGGTTTATCACATCCTTATATGTGTCTTTTAAAAGTAAGGCCGTGTTAAAATCAAAACTTGGCCATAGGTCAGTTTCTGATTTTGCATCATTTAAACTAATAGCAATATTTATATCATTTTCACCAATCTGCCTGCCATGCAATTGCATGTCTTTCATCAACATGGCTTCCTTTGCATCATGTGCAGGAATTAGCTTTAATTCGGTGCCTTGTATGGAGAGATTTTCAGGGCCTGATAACCCTGCTTTCATGCTTGAACGCATCAGACCCCAAGTCGCATTGAAACGACCGAAATTTGGCACAGTTAGATTTGCAGGTGACTTTAGTTCGACAATTGCTTTATTTGGTTGATAAGCTTGAGCTGCTGATTTTAACTCTCCAGCTTCAAAAACTAGCCCTGTGATTTTATCTGCATATCTTACCTGATCGCAATTCAAGCTGATTCTAAAAGGATAGCCATTAATGTTTTGGTTGGTACATTCAATGTCTCTGCCTTTGTCTGCTAATTTGATTTTGGTCTGTTCAATAACAGTCTCGGCTTTTTGAGTTACATAGAACCAGCCCGCACTCCAGCCCGCTACAAGTAAAATAATAACACTAAAGAGGAAGATACCTTTTTTCACGGGCTATGCCTTTTCTGTAATTCAATATATTCAAGAGTGAACTAGATTCTAAATGTGGCTGTTATGAGTGATTTTTGGGTATTTGGCTATGGTTCTTTGATCTGGAATCCTGGCTTTGATGTAATAAAAAAAGAACGAGGGCTTTTATATGGTCTGCATCGCTCTTTTTGTGTTCACTCTTGGGTTCATCGTGGAACGCAAGAGAAGCCTGGGCTTGTTTTAGGGCTTGATAAAGGAGGCTCATGTCAGGGCATGGCTATGTTAGCGCCAGGACATGCGCGTGATGAAATTATTGATTATCTGCGCGGCAGAGAATTAGTAACGGCTGTTTATCTTGAGTGTTGGCGCAAAGTATATCTGAAATCTGGAGAAGCTGTTTCGGCTCTTGTTTACCGCGCAGACCGAGCGCACCCACAATATGCAACAGGGCTTGACCTTGATAGGCAAACAGAAATTGTTCGTCACTCAGAAGGTAAGTCTGGGCATAATATTGACTATGTTAAAAGCACTGTATCTGCTTTGAAAGAGCAAGGCATACGAGATCATTCACTGGAATATATAAATAAAAAACTGGGTTATTAGCGCAGTAAAGTCTGGCCTGTAAATTCAGGGTCTAATGCCGCTTCATCTACAAGCTCTTTGGTTTTGGCTTCTATTACGGTTTCCAGTTTGTTGGTAAAATCTTTTGGCGGTAGTCCAGGTTCAAATATGGGTAGGAACTCCAAGACGCAAGTGCCCTTGTAAAGCATCCAGCCGCGGCGTGGCCAAAATAAACCTGAGTTCAGTGCAGCCGGTAGAACCCTAGCTTCGACATTTTCATACATATGAGTGATACCGTATTTATAAGCAGGTGAGTCATTAACAAACCTTCGTGTGCCTTCAGGATAAATGACGATTTGGCGACCGTCTTGATATTGTTGTTTTGCAACAAGTGTCATGTCTCTTAAGGCTTCTTTTTTCTTTCCTCTATTTACAGAAATCACTTTCATTTTCAGTGCGAACCAACCAAAAATCGGCACTAACATCAGCTCGCGCTTCAAGATATAGCTTGGGTCTGAGAGGAAAGGCACCATTGTGTAGGTTTCCCATGAGGATTGGTGCTTTGATGCAAGAATGAAACCGCCTGTTTTGGGGATGTTTTCTGTGCCTCTAAATTCATATCTTGTGCCGATTAAAATATGTTGCATCCATAGTGAAATCCAAGCCCAAAGCTTTACGACTTTCCAGCCATCTTCACGTTTCAAAAAAAAGTAAACGGGTGTCCAGAATACTAATTGTAGTGCTGTTGAGACGAGAAAAAGAATGTTGAACAAAACAGATCGGAAAAGCATCAAGGTGAATTAGTCCTTACATTATATATTCATTCTGTTTTACGTGTCAGGAAGGTGGCGTCAACCGCTGGTATGAAAATCTATTGAAGTCCACATGTATTTCACAACAGGCTCAAGCTTTGAACGTGTTAGCAAGAATTTTACGTATTCAATCACAACCTTTGGTGTCAGCATCATGCTTAGGTTGGATTTGTCTTTTAAATCAGCTGGAATAACTTGTGCTGGTATGAGGTTAACGGTTGGCATTTCGCGGCGTAAATGATCCAAGCTACGAGGCATGTGGTAACTGCTTGTGACGACAATAACATTTTTATATGCGTGAAGATGCACCCATTCAGCCGTGTATTCTGCGTTGCCTTTGGTGTCTAAAGCAAGGCGATCTAAATCAATGCAGCAATAGGCATTTGCAGTTTTTGGTGCGTAAGCTGCCATTACAGCTTTATCTGATACATGATTAGAAACCCCAGAAATTAGTAAACGCTTGCCATAGCGCTCTTGCAAAAGTTTTACCGCAGAATGAATTCTGATTTGTTCGCCTGTTAGAACGACAATCGCATCTGCTTTTGGTAAGTTATAAAAACTCGCCTCTTTTGAAGCTTGAGCTGAAAATTGGTAAAGACCTGCACAAAAAATAGAAATGCAAAATACTATGGAGCTTGTGAATGCAATCCTTGTTGTTTGCCTAATCCGTTTTGCTGGCTTGTCAGGTATGAAATTATATTTACGCTTACTCATCTAGCAATTACGCCAGAGTAATTTGTCAGCTTAAGGGCGTGATCTAGGTGGTTTTAGACAGGCCTGCCACAATTGATCGTTGGTTTTCAGGCTATTTATTTGAATTGTGGCAAACGCAAAGTCTTCAATGGCTAGTTTCTTCTATAGCTTTGAAGTGTGTTTATTTGTTTTCTAACGGTCAGGGTTGAAGTGTATGCGGTTAGAAAAGCAACTAATATAAGCACCATAATCATCCAAAAATAGCCACTCCAGTTGAGTGAAAAAGTGCCAAAGAGTGCGCTGATTTGATCGCCTTCTGGTGTTGCAAGGCTGTTTGATGACCAAAGAGCTAATATTACAAATAGTATAATTGCTCCAAGCGTTCCACTGGCAGCGCCTTTTAAGCCAAGAATGAGAAAGTGCTTTTGAAACTGTTTAGAGATAAATTTACTGTCTGCACCGACAAAGTGAAGCACGTCAACAACATCTTTATTGCCTGCCATTGCACCTCTGGTTGCAAAAATAACTGTAGTGATCGTTGCTGCAAGCATGAGTAAAAAGACAGCTGTTCCAATGCCAACCATCGTAAGTGCCATTGTTGTGAGACGGTCAACCCAAGTGCGGTGATCATCTAATGTGCTGCCTGGAACTTTAGCCTCAAGTTGTGCTTGCATTGTTGCAAAATCAGGTTTTGCACCATCAACAAGAGTAACCGTTATCAGTCTTGGAACTGGAAGCTCGTCTAGTTGCAAGCCTGCGCCTAACCAAGGTTCAAGTAGTCTAGCAGTTTCTTTATCATTAAGGGCGGTAACTTTTGCTACACCTTCAAAACTAAGGGCAATGCTTTTTGCATCTTGAATAGCTTTTTCCATTTCAATGTCGTCAAAGGGGCGGATTTGAATCGTTACTTCACGAGAAATATCATTTTGCCACTTCGCTGCACTGGTGTTGACCATTGAAACGGCACCTAAAGTTAGGCATGCCAAAAAAGTCATAATAGCAATAACAAAAATTAGCGCTGTGCTTGCAACAGTTTCACGTGGCACAATGCTTTTCCCACTGCTTAAGGGGGTTTGAGGTTGTTTGGTATTGTCTACTTTTGATTTAGCACGAAGCGGGGGAGCTTTTTGTGTTAATGGCTTTTTTGCATCAGTCATAGATTTGCAACCTCCCTGAATTTAAAACAAGACGACGTGCATCATATTGGTCCATCAAACTTAAATCGTGTGTTGCAATCACAACGGATGTGCCTGAACGGTGTAGTTCGATAAACAAGCGAAGAATACGTCTTGCAAGGGGAGGGTCAACATTACCAGTTGGCTCATCTGCCAGAAGGACATCTGGTTGATCAATAAGCGCTCTTGCAATTGCAGCCCTTTGTTTTTCGCCGCCTGATAAAACAGGTGGGTGTACATGCATTCGATCACCAAGACCAACCCAATCCAAGAGATCACGCACGTCTTGGCGGTAGTTTTGTTCCATCTTGCCGCGAACCAGTAAGGGTAGGGCGACATTTTCATAGGTTGTTAGATGATCTAGCAATCTAAAATCTTGAAAGACCACACCAACTTTACGCCTTATGATTGGCATTTGCTGAGGGCGAATGGTAGAGGCTTCTTTTCCAAAGACTTTTACCAGCCCGCGCGTTGGACGTAATGACAATAGCATTAATCTTAGAAGACTTGTCTTACCAGCACCAGATGGGCCAGTTAAAAACTGAAAGGTATTAGGAGCAACCTGAAACGATAGGTCACTTAGAACTTCACGCCCGATACCGTATCTCAGACCAACATTTTCAAAACTTATCAAGACTGTGGTACCTGCTTTTTCTATATTAAGGTTTTTGTTGCCAGTTTATGGTTAATGCAGAATTAACATGTTTGGCTTATCAGATTCATCTAAGAGTTCAAAATAATGTTTTTATTCAGGTGTGAGTAGCCATTTAATGAAGCATGAAAAAACTATAATTGCTTGTCCTGCGTGTGAATATGAACGCAATTCAAAGGGGCAGCCTGTTGAGCGCAATGGTCAGATGCAATGTCTGGATTGCAGTTCTACTTGGCGTGAACTTAGTACTGCACATGAAACGGTCAAAAACGCCAAACCAAAAACACGCGCAAGACAACTAGCTGAGCAAGTTACTTTTAAAGAGCCAGAACCTGAATTAAATAAAAATGATTATGCCTTCGCCAATAAATATCAAAGTGTAATACCGTCTTATCGGCCTGGATTTGGCGTTGGTCTGTCTGTCTTTGCGGCCTGTTTGCTATTTCTTGGGTTATACCTTGGGTTGATGTTTCTAGAGCATGGTAAGACCCAATCAGCCCAAGTATTTGATAAGCTTCAAATTAGCGATATAAAAATTGAAGAGCAAGTTCGGCGCAATGGTCAAAAAGTTTTTACCGTTAAAGGTCTGGTGTCTAATCCAACTGATGGGTCTAAGTCGATTCCGCGTATTGCTATTATATTGCGCAAACAAAATGGTAGTGAAATAACGCGCTGGTATTATAACTCATCGCTTGTATCTTTAAGGTCTGGGGGAAAATCTCGCTTTGCCAGTTCCATACAGTATGATACGCCAATTGTGGCTTATGCCGAGGCTGTATTTAAATAAGAGTGAGTTTTTATGCCAATCGTTAGAGATAAGAAAATCGAAGTGCTTTTCAGCGCAGAAGATATTGCTAAGCGCAATAGTGAGTTGGCAGAAGAAATAGTTCTTAGCGATTTAAAAAATCCGCTTGTTATATCGATTCTAAAAGGGTCATTTGTGTTTGCAGCTGATTTGATAAGAGCGCTCCATAAAGCAGGGCTTTCGCCTGAAGTGGAGTTTATCTCAATCACCAGTTATGGGGGCGGAACACAAGCAACTCAACCAAAAGTTCTTCGTGATGTAGAAAGTGATGTTGAAGGTCGAGATGTGATTATCATTGATGATATTCTTGAGTCTGGTGGCACTCTGAAATTTACAAGAGATCTTATGCTAGAGCGTGGTGCAAATCATGTTTCGCTTATCGCCTTACTTGATAAAGCTGAGCGTCGTAGCCATGAGGTTGAAGCCGATTTTATTGGGTTTCATTGTCCTGATAAATTCGTCGTTGGCTATGGTATGGATGTTGGTCATGCGTTTCGCGAATTACCGTTTGTTGGTGTGGTAACTGGTGACGCTTAATTATTCACTTTTCAAGAGGCGCTCAAGATAATCTTTTTCAATAATAGGATTATCTGGAATAGCCAGTCTATCACGAATTGCTTCTAAAATTCGTCTTGCTCTTTGAGAGTTTAGTTCACCTGGTATTTTAACATCAGAGTCTGCGGTTAGCCCTTCGCCTTCTTCACGGCCAAGTGGGTCTGAACCGCGTCTTTGCGAACTGCTTTGGCCTTGACCATTTTGTTGAGACTGTTGTTGTCCGCCTTGCTGGCGGTCACCTGCCATTTGCTGCATCATGTTTTGTGCGCCTTGGCGTAAAGCTTCTAGTGCTTGTCCTTGGTCAGTTCCAGCTCCTGCTGCATTGCCTTCACCAAGGTTTTCACCAGCCTGCCCCATCTCTCTTTGGGCTTCTCCTAATTCTTGTGGTTGGTCTAGTCCTAGCTCTTCAAGCTTTTGACCAAGCTCACCTAATTGCTTTTGTAAAGCCTCTTGTTGCTGGCGCAATGATTCTAGTGCTTGAGCAAACTCTTCTTGTGTCATTTGGCCTTGTTGACCCTGCTGCCCTTGCTGACTTTGCTGGCCTTGTTGTTGTCCAGGTTGATTGCCTTCTTGCTGCTGACCCTGTTGCTGCTGACCTTGCTGTTGTTGGCCCTGTTGTTGTTGACCTTGTTGTTGTTGACCTTGCTGTTGCTGGTTTTGCTCGTTGTTAGGACGCAAGCCTTGTTCTTGTTGGCGCTGCATGCGGAAGGATTCTTCCATTAGACGTTGTTGCTCTTGCATCAATTCGCTAAGTTTATCTAAATTCTGATTTAACTCATTACCCTCTGCTTGGCGTTGCTGTTGGTGTTGACCTGCGCGAAGGTTATCCATCATTCGTTGCATTTCACTAAGCATTTGTCTTGCTGCGTCTTTTGAACCTGATTTAGCCAAATCTTCTATTTGATTCATCATTCGCTCAAGATCGTTTTGAGTTAGTTGTTGCGCATCGTTTTGTTCGAAAGGGTTTTGCGCTTGTGGGTTTTGGCGCGCTTGTTCTGCCAGAGCTTGCATCATTTCGTTCATAGCCTGACGTAATTCTTGCATTAAGCGATCGATTTCCTCTTGAGAAGCGCCATTTTCAAGTGCTTCACTTAGTTTTTCTTGTGCTTCACGTAAGTTGCGCTCTGCATCACTTAAGTCACCAAACTCAACGGCTAGAGCAATTTCCCACAGTAGATCAAGAGAAGAGCGAAGATCATCATCATTGTTTGAATCGACTATTCTGCGATAGGCAACGCGCATTGCAAGAATTGCATTTTGATTATCGATGTATTCTTCTGGCCCGCGTGAAACAGCGTCCAAAAGATCTGCTACATAACGCTGTTTATTTGCATCCAGTGCCAGAATTCTACGCTGTTCAATGATTGCCTGTGCCAGTGGTTTTGAAAAACGACGACCTGGTAATGTTATTTCACGAGTTTCAGTGACGCCTATTTGCTTGGCGTCGTCTGTTGCTTCAAGTTGAATGGAAACTTGGCCACCAGCCCAAGGGTGTTGTGTAAGATCGCGGTTTGTTTTGGAGGTTCCTTTTTTCGCTCTAAATCGCGGTAGTGGTAAATCAACTTCTGGCGCTTCAACCAAAGGCCTTGCATTTGGGTCCGCTTCTTCCAGTGTTTCAATAATGGCTCTTGCGCTTACAACGCCATAATCATCTTTGACGCTATAACCCAACTCAAGAGAGCCTGATAGCGCGGCTATTGGTTGGTCTACAAATGCAATTTCTGGTGCTTGATCTTCAAGGATTGCAACCCCCCATTGGGCTAAGTCTTTATCACGATGAGTTAGGCGAAGTATGCTGTCTTCTTGAAGTAAGAACTTATATTCAATCTCTTCGGCACTATCTATATTGGCTTGCGGTAGAAGGGCTTGTTCGTTTTTTGTTTCGCCGCTCAGTAATTTAACGTCGCTATCGCCAATGATGCGTAAGAAGAACTCACTACCAGTTGGAACACTCAGACTTTTGATTGTTTCTTCACCTTGACTTAGCGATAAATAAATCGGGGGTTTACGTGTGTAAGCTGGATGATTTATCCAAGCATCCATGCGGGTCAGTAATTCAGTAGTATTTTCGTGCTTGATGTAGCTGTCAGAAAGCTTTCCACCGACAGATGAAAACGAAAAGAAGAATGCTGCAAAGGCAAGAATTGGTAAAATTGAGCGGATGGCAAAAGGGTCAAATCTATTTGCCTTGGGGGCAGGTGTACCAGCCGTCATGTTTTGAAGTTGGCCAGACATGCGAGATTTATGCTCACGCCATAAGATTTGTGCAAATCCATCAGGCTCGCCCATAGCCATCTCATCACTTTGTGCGGTGATTGGTCTATGATCAAGCTCAGATTTTAACTCAATACGGCGTGTTATCTCATCACTTGTAGGACTTGAAAATAATCGCAGTGGCCAAAGTGAAACAAGGAATACAAGCCCAAATAAAATTCTTACAATCCATAAAACAACTTGTGTTTCATTGGTATCTATAATTCTCCAGCCACCAAGCCAGGAGAAAACCAAATAGAAAGATAGAACCATAAACGCAGGGACAAGCAAGGGCCATAATTTTTCCCATACTAAAACAAGCCAAGTAGTTAGGCGTACCGCAGAGAATTTTGAGCTTGTTTTACTTGGCTTTTTCAAAAACCTTAACCTCTCGTCTAAATAAGATAATTCTAATCTAGCACAGATCACGTCTATTTCGAGGCCATTGTGTCATAGATTGCGAATTTGTGATTAAGATGGATTTAAAGCCAGCTTGGTAAAGAATCCATGGCAATTAAGTCTTCTACTGTTTGGCGTGGACGAATGACATGAAATTCATCACCATTTACCAAAACTTCAGGCACAAGTGCGCGGGTGTTATATGTTCCTGCTTGCACAGCTCCGTAAGCACCTGCTGAACCAACAGCAAATAAATCACCCGGTTTTAATGCGGGTAAATTTCTATCCTTAGCCATAAAGTCACCTGTTTCACAAACAGGGCCAACTAAGTCTCCTTTTATGGGGGGCTTAGTAAGAATTGCTTCCTCAATGGGGCTGATTTCGTGCCAAGCTTCATATAGCGTTGGGCGAATGAGGTCATTCATTGCGGTATCTGCAATGATAAAAGTTTTTTCGCCTGATGGCTTAATATAAATTACCTCACCAACCAGTATGCCTGCATTGCCAGCAATCATTCGACCGGGTTCAAAGGCGACTTCACAATCCAATTCTTTGACGTGCTTTTTGACGATTTGTGCATATGCCTCTGGTTCTGGCGGGGGAGAGTTATCATTTTTATATGGAATACCCAAGCCGCCACCGACATCGACATGAGCAATTTCATGCCCCTCAGCGCGTAGTTCTGTAATCAGTTCTTTTAATCTTGCAAAGGCCTTATCGAAAGGTTCTAGCTTTTCTATTTGACTGCCAATATGCATATCGATGCCGCTAACTTTTAAGCCAGGAAGAGAGGCCGCAAGCGCATAGGTTTTTATGGCATCTTCGCGAGGGATGCCAAATTTATCACCTGCTTTGCCTGTTGAAATTTTCTCATGGGTTTCTGCATCTACATCTGGATTAATGCGTAGAGATACTGGCGCAGTTTTACCCATTTCAGTTGCACATATTGAAAGTTGATGAAGTTCAGGAATGGATTCTACATTGAAGCAAAATATACCCGCTTCTAATGCGGCTTGCATTTCTTGCTTTGTTTTGCCTACGCCTGAGAACATGATCTTGTCAGCTGTTATTCCAGCGGCAAGTGCGCGTTGTAATTCACCTTGTGAAACGACATCAGCGCCACAACCAAGATTTGCTAGGGTCGTTAGAACGGCCTGATTGGAATTTGCTTTCATTGCGTAACAGACTTTTGCTTCTATGTCTGAAAAGGCATCAGCAAAAACAGTATAGTGGCGTGTTAATGTTGCAGTTGAATAGCAATAAAACGGTGTTCCAACCTGCTTTGCAATTTCAGGAATAGAAACATTTTCTGCGTGTAAAATACCATCGATGTAATGAAAGTGATTCATAAAAATACCTGTAGAATAAAAGAAGTGGGCTAGGCTTTTATAGTCTTTATTTAGAGAAGACCATCAAGGATAAAAGGTTTATCAATTTTTTCTTTTACAGGTTGTTCAGGTGCGTTAGCGCCACCTTCTGGTTTTAAGATATTGCCTTGTGTCGTTTCATTTTGTGTAGTGCCTGGTAGTTCTAATGCGCCACGACGACCACAACTTGCCACAGCCATTGCTAACACTAGCAATAGCACAATATGAAACATTGGTTTGTTTAGGCTATAAGCCATTTTTCATATCCCGTTCAATTCAAGAACCATATTCGACAGATGCCGCGTAATGTCAAATGTTCTTAAGGCGATTTTTCCAGTATTCGACTTGATTGCGTACATTTTCAGGCGCTGTTCCGCCAAAACTTGTTCTGCTTGCTACAGATGCTTCTACGGTTAGAACTGTATAAATACCATCGGTGATGCTTTCGTGAATTTCTTTAAATTGAGCAAGTGTTAATTCGGCAAGCTCTTTATTCTCACTTTCAGCTAAAGCAACGGCTGAGCCTGTTACGTGATGGGCATCTCTAAATGGCAAGCCTGCTTCTCGTACTAGCCAATCGGCAAGATCTGTTGCGGTTGAATAACCAGAGCCAGCGGCATTTTTCATGGCTTGTTTATTGATTGTCATATCAGAGATCATGCCAGTCATTGCTGCTAAACAAAGCTCTAGAGTTTCAGCTGCATCAAACACGCCTTCTTTATCTTCTTGCATATCTTTTGAGTAGGTGAGGGGTAGCCCCTTCATGACAGTTAAAAGCCCAACGAGCGAACCGTTCACACGGCCAATTTTACCACGAACAAGTTCTGCGGCATCAGGGTTTTTCTTTTGCGGCATGATGGATGAGCCTGTTGAGAACTTATCTGACAGTGAGACAAACCCAAACTGCGGCGTTGACCAAATTACGATCTCTTCTGCAAAACGCGATAAATGCGTACCGCATATGCTAGCGGCAGATAAAAACTCTAAAGCAAAATCACGGTCTGAAACTGTATCCAAAGAATTTCTTGTAGGCTCTCTAAATTCGAGTGCTTGAGCTGTCATGTGACGGTCAATGTTAAAGCCAGTTCCCGCAAGAGCTGCTGACCCGAGCGGACACTCATTCATACGCTCGTGCGCGTCTTTCATACGCGAATAATCTCGCGCTAACATTTCAACATAAGCTAAACAATGATGGCCAAAGGTTACTGGTTGTGCGGTTTGCAAATGCGTAAAGCCTGGCATTAACGTATCTGCGTGTTCTTCTGCTTTGGCTAATAATGCTTCAATCAGCTTTAGGATATTGATTTGCGTTTCTTCAGCTTGGATTCTTACCCACATTCTAAAATCAAGCGCTACTTGGTCGTTGCGCGAACGTGCTGTGTGGAGGCGCCCTGCCGCATCGCCAATTAACTCGCGAAGTCGAGATTCTACATTCATGTGAATGTCTTCAAGCGCACGTGAAAATTTAAATGTGCCTGATTCAATCTCTGACGAAATTGTGTCTAAACCAGTAATGATTTCCTTTGCATCTTCGTTTGATATAATGTCTTGTGTTGCCAACATAGAGGCATGGGCTTTTGAGCCTGCAATGTCTTGAGCATAGAGTTTTTGGTCAAAATCAATTGAAGCGTTGATTTCTTCCATGATGGCATCAGGCCCTGAGGCGAAGCGTCCGCCCCACATCTTGTTGCCAGTTGTATCCTTGCTCATTATATTGTCTCCACACGAGATTAAATCAAAACGGATATACGCCATGAAGACGAAACCGATAATATTGACCCTGATTGTAGCTGCAGTTCTTGGTTTAGGCCTATACGCTATTCTGGGTAGTAATAGCAACACGTCTGAACAGGTTGCTGCTTCTCAATCGGGTGAGCTGACGCGTGAGCAGTCTTGTGCCTTGTCGGTCGAGCGTGGCAAGACGATTGACGCAGCCGCTAAGGGTGATGTTGCTGCTTTTCGTGGTGTTGAAGATCCACTGGATATGATTGCGACGATTAGCTTTAAAGATGGCGAGGGCAACGATAAAACTTTGGCTGATTGGAAGGGGCGTGTTGTTTTATTAAATCTATGGGCAACCTGGTGCCCGCCATGCCGAGAAGAAATGCCTTGGCTAGAAGAATTAGAAGTCGCAAGAGGCAGTGAAAAGTTTCAGGTCGTGCCAATTAGTATTGACCAAGGTGATAAAGCAAAGCCGCTTGATTTTTTAAATTCAATCGAAGTGAAAGCGATGCCTTTCATGCAGGACAGCACGATGAATGCTTTTCATAATTTACGAAAAAAGGGGGTGGCCTTAGGCATGCCAACGACTTTGCTTGTAGATACAAATGGCTGCGCTCTAGGCGTGTTGAACGGCCCTGCGCATTGGGCAAGCGATGATGCAAAGGCGTTGATTGATGCAGCGCTTGGGTTGGGTGAAGTTTGATCTGAATAAATAAACTAAAACCCGCGCTAGTTGCCTAACGCGGGTTTATTATATCTACCACATTACCCCTTCGACAAACTCAGGTTGAGGGGTATGAAAGTTTGACGTTGCTTTAAAGCGCTGCTTCTAGTTCTGGTAGAACGTCGAAGAGATCTGCTACTAAGCCGTAGTCAGAGACTTGGAAGATTGGTGCTTCATCGTCTTTGTTAATTGCCACAATAATCTTTGAGTCTTTCATGCCTGCAAGGTGCTGAATAGCGCCTGATATACCTGCTGCGATATAAAGATCAGGTGCAACCACTTTACCTGTTTGCCCAACTTGCCAATCGTTTGGTGCGTAGCCTGCATCAACTGCGGCACGTGAAGCACCAACAGCAGCGCCAAGTTTATCAGCTACTGGCAAGATCACTTCTTGGAACTTCTCAGAAGAACCTAGAGCGCGCCCACCAGAGATGATGATTTTTGCAGAGGTTAGTTCCGGACGATCACTCTCAACGATTTTGTCACCAGTGAATTTAGAAAGACCTGAGTCTGCAACAGCTGTGATTGAATCAACAGATGCTGAGCCACCTTCTTCAGTTGAGGCAAAGCCAGCTGTGCGAACAGTGATGACTTTTTTAGAGTCTGTCGCTTGTACAGTTTGAAGCGCATTGCCAGCATAGATTGGACGCTCAAAAGTGTCTGCGCCGTGGACGGCTGTAATGTCTGAAACTTGCATTACGTCTAATAATGCTGCAACGCGTGGCAAGATGTTTTTGCCAGATGTTGTTGCCGCAGAAATAATCGTGTCATAGCCATCAGCCATGCTCACAATTAAGTCTGCCATTGGTTCAGCAAGTTGTTTTTCGTAGTAATCTGCTTCAACAGAAATTACTTTTGCAACGCCTGATAGTTTTGCCGCAGCGTCTGCGGCTGGGCCACAACCTTTACCTGCAACGAGTACGTGTACATCGCCACCAATTTCAGTTGCCGCTGTTAATGCTTTTGCAGTTTGATCGCTCAAAGAAGCGTTGTCATGATCTGCCAATAATAAAGTAGCCATAATTTTTCTTCCTTTTCTTAGCTAAGTACGCCAGCTTCGTTTTTAAGTTTGTCGACAAGTTCCTCTACAGAACCAAGTATTACGCCAGCTTGACGAGCGGCTGGTTCGGTTGTGTTTGTCACTTTAAGACGTGGCGCTGTATCAACACCGTAATCTGCTGGTGTTTTCTCATCCATAGGCTTTTTCTTTGCCTTCATAATATTTGGAAGAGAAGCATAACGTGGTTCATTTAAGCGAAGGTCAGTTGTTACCACTGTAGGCATTTTAACTTCAACAGTCTGAAGGCCGCCATCTACTTCACGGGTTACTTCTGCAACATCGCCTTTGATTTCCATAGAGTTTGCGAAAGTTGCTTGTGACCAACCAAGAAGAGCTGAAAGCATCTGGCCAGTTTGATTGCTGTCATCATCAATTGCTTGTTTGCCAAGAATAACAAGGCCTGGGCCTTCTTCTTCCACAATGCCTTTAAGGATTTTTGCAACTGCAAGAGGCTCTACAAGGTCATCTGTTTTAACGAGAATGCCGCGGTCTGCACCCATTGCCAAAGCAGTACGAATGGTTTCTTGAGATTGCTGCGGGCCAACTGACACAACAACGATTTCATCAACCGTACCTGCTTCTTTTAGGCGGATGGCCTGTTCAACTGAGATTTCGTCAAATGGGTTCATGGACATTTTGACGTTTGCAAGTTCAACGCCAGAGCCATCCGATTTAACGCGGATTTTTACGTTGTAATCTACTACCCTTTTAACGGGGACAACAATTTTCATGTCATTACCTTTCTGTACCTTTCGGTGCCAGTTTTCTTCTCCATATGATTTTATATGGACACTTAAATGATATATATGAAATTTTAGCCTAAAATTTCATTTCCAGTTGCGTATCGCTATATATCGTTTACGTCAACATTTTTTGAACTTTAGTCAAGTGTTCAAAAACACATAATCAATGTGCTTATAATTATTTGTCTTCTGGCCTTCCCCAATCGCGACTTAATTTAGGTTTTATTGCTTCCTCGCTTTGTGCCGGAATGGGTGGTGTTGATGGGGTCGTTAAGTTTTGATCAAATAGACGTACTTCCGGGCGTTTCATAACTAAGATTAATATTGTTCCTGCAATAATACCGCCAATGTGTGCTGCCCATGAGACCTCACTGTTTTCGAAAGCAAGAAAGCTAAATATTTGGTAGATAATCCAACCGCCCAATACCCAAAAAGCTTGCAAGCGAATTGGAATACGTCCTAAAGCGAGTATCCAGATTTTTACGCGAGGATGTAAAAGTAGATAAGCGCCCACCACACCAGCAGTAGCGCCTGATGCGCCAATTAAGGGGGATGAAGAGGATGGAATTGCAAGAGAATGCGCAAATGCACCTGCTGCTGCGCAAATAAAGTAAAAAACTAAAAATCGAAAATGTCCCATGGCGTCTTCGACATTGTCACCAAATACCCATAAAAAAAGCATGTTCCCAGCGATATGCATAAAATTTGCATGTAAAAAAGAATACGAAAGATAGGTCGCGCTTTCAGGTAATATAGCAAACTCAATTGGTAATTCTGCAATGTCATTAATAACTGCTGGAACAAATCCAAATGAAAAATATAACGAACTTGCCTGTTGTGCAGTTGTGATTTGCGAGCTTGCAGTGATTATAAAGATCAAAACATTTGCTGCGATTAAGGCAAGTGTAACGTATTGTACTTTGACGTGCGTTAGTTCGTTCGCATCATGAAGTGGTATAAACATAAAGATCCCCTTAGGTGGACTTATACCTTATCTGTTTTAACTCGCCTATCTGTTTTGAAAATTTTATCGATTTTGCCCTGGCACCCATAAAACATCTGCTTTGCCATCATCATTTGCTGCACGTGCTGCTACAAAAAGATAATCAGAAATACGGTTCATATAAAGACTTGCCGCTTTGCTGACGTTTTCATTTTTGTCCTGGGCAAGTTCTACAATTAGACGTTCTGCGCGTCTTGCAACCGTTCTTGCTAGGTGAAGATTTGCTGATAATGCTGTTCCACCTGGCAGTACAAATGAGCGAAGTGGCTCTAGCTTTGCATTGAGTGCATCAATTTCAGATTCAATACGGTCTACTTGTGCTTGTGTGATGCGCAGGGGTTCGTATTCCAAAGGTTTGCCATCATCAGGTGTTGCTAAGTCTGCCCCTAAATCGAATAAATCATTTTGGATACGCGCAAGCGCCTCGTCCATTTCAGGTGTTTCTTTTGCATGCAGTCTTGCAAGGCCAATACAGGAGTTGGTTTCATCCACCGTGCCATAGGATGAAACTCTGAGGTCATATTTTTTACGGCGCTCACCATTGCCAAGACCTGTTGAGCCGTCATCGCCAGTTTTTGTATATATTTTATTTAAAACGACCAAGGTAATGCTCCAGCTTTAGCGTGTTGAAAAATAAAGTGTCGCCATAACTAAAATAACCGCAATGAATTGCGCCAATATTCTAAGACGCATTAATTTTTGCGAGCGGCTTGGCGAGCCACCTTTTGCCATATTCCATATGCCCATAGCTAATATGACAGCAACAATAAGCATCCCGATAGCAGATACAAAATATAACATGATTATAAGATCTCTTTAATTATAAAGCTTAGCATATAGGGCAAGAGTCAAAAAATTCCCATGTGCAAAATGGTCTTTATGAATTATTTTTTTGTAATATCTTATCAACGAGACTTGTAGGAAGGAAACGTCTGGCAGCATTCATGACATGAGTTGGGATGGTTACTCCGTAATGAGCTTTTGGTTTGCTGACGTTTAGGGCGTGGTGCAATTTATCATAAACGGCTGAAGGTTCTAGTCTGAAGCGGTTGTCGCCGCCGCCTGACTCCAGACGCTTAAGTTCTTTCTCGTATCGTTCTTGATGAGCAGAGTTTTTCTGATCGATGTTTTTTAAAAATGCCTGATGTGCGTGTTTTGAGAAGTCTGTTTTGATAGGGCCAGGCTCTATTAAAATGACATGAATGCCTGATCCTTTCAGTTCAATACGCATCGCTGAAGCTAATCCTTCAAGGGCAAATTTTGACGCATTATAAGCGCCACGCCATGGGGCTGAAACCCAACCAAGAATTGATGAGCAATGAACAATACGTCCATAACCTTGCGCTCTCATAACAGGCACCACAAGATTAGTAAGTTCATGCCAGCCAAAGAAGTTTGCTTCAAATTGTTTGCGTAAAACATCTGTTGTTAAATCTTCTACAGCACCTGGCTGGCCGTAAGCACCATTATTAAAAAGCGCCTCTAACGTGCCGCCTGTCTTTTGCATAACAGTTTCGAAACAGGCATGGATGGATTTTTTGTCTGTATAATCCATGTAAATCGCCTCTACGCCTGCTTTTTCGAGCATTTTTAAATCTTTTTGCTTTCGAGCTGTTGCAAAAACTCTCCAATTTTCATTCTGAAGTTTAATCGCACAATGCTTTCCTATTCCCGAAGAGCAGCCAGTAATTAAGATATTTTTCTTTCTCATGGCTTAAGTCCTTGATTTAGAATGATACGTGGTGATTCTATTTGTTTCCTAAGCTTTAACATTTTTTTGTTAGTATGAAAAAATCATTCGTATACAACCTTAATTGGAGCGAGACTATGCTTTGGAAACTATCTGCAGCACAATGGATTATGTCTTTTGGTTTTGTTTGTTGTTTAAGCTACATTAGTGGCTGGCTTGCTGATGGCATTCTGAAATCTGCAGGATTTGGCCATATTGGTAACTGGTTTATTGTTTTATCAGGTTCTTATGGAGCGATGTATATTTTCAATACTTATGGCTATACCTTTAAATACGACCCTATCTTCACGTTAGGATATATTTCTGCAGGGGCTGGATTGTTCTTCTTGTTTATGTGCGTCTCAAAACGAATTTTTATAAGGTAAGATTAAGTTCTTCTAACATCTGATTTTTAGTATAGCCTGAAGCGCGCAAGTTCTTCAGGCTTTCGTGTTTTTTAGACTTAGAAAGCTTCTCAGCGTTTTTATCCATTATCAATTTGTGGTGGTGATAAACTGGCTTTGGTAAATTCAATAAGTGTGACAGTAGAATATGCACGCTGGTCGCGTGATATAAATCCATGCCGCGAACAACATGTGTAATGCCCTGCAATGCATCATCTATAGTGCAGCATAAATGATAGCTTGCGGGATAGTCTTTGCGTGCAAGAATGACATCCCCCCATGCAAGGGGATTAGCAGTGATGTTTTTGTTACTGGAAGTCTCAATCCAGCTTAATTGATGTTTTATTAAGTCGTTGGCTTTTTTTGAATCTAATCTAAGCGCATAATTTTTAACTGCTTTAATAAGTTGCAATTGCTGTGCCTTGTCTAAGTGTCTTTCATTGCCTGGATAAAGTGGGGTTCCATCTGGATCACTTTGCCAATCAATGCCTTGCTCTTTCTTATCTGCAACGCTTTTTTTAATTTCACTTCGGCTAAGTGCGGATGGATAAATTAAGTCTAGTGCCTGTAATTTTTTAAGCGCTTCACCATAGTCATTAAAATGCTCAGATTGTCTTCTTGGTTTTTCATCCCACTCAAAGCCAATCCATTCAAGATCACTTAACATCTGTGCTTCAAGTTCTGGGGTGCATCTTAGAGTATCGATGTCTTCAATTCTAAGCAGACATTTGCCGCCCAATTCACGAGCCATTTTGAGATTAAGCAAAGCAGAATAAGCATGACCGAGATGAAGGTGGCCATTGGGGCTGGGGGCAAATCTGAAAACGGGTTTAGCCATTAGACAAAACTCTGCGGATCAATGTCGGTTTGGACACGAATATTCCCTCGTGGTTTTGGTGCTTGTTTAAACCATTCTCGCAACCAATTTTGTACAGCAAAACTTCTTGGCGCATGTATTAAAAGCCTAAAGCGATACCTGCCCCGCACTAAAGCCAGAGGTGCTTCTGCCGGCCCAAGGACGCGGACTTCGTTTGAGATTGGACAGGCTTGCCTCAAGCTTCGTGCATAGTTTTCAGTTTCGCGTCTGTCTCGACCTGAAATAATAATTGCTGCTAGTCGCCCAAATGGGGGGAGTGAGGACATGCGTCTTGCATCAATTTCGCGTTCGTAAAAGGCTTCTGTATCAGCCGCTTTAATCGCTGAAATGACAGGATGCTCTGGTTGATAGCTTTGCAATAAGCCTTGGCTTTTACCGCCTGTTCTGCCTGCACGCCCTGTTACTTGATGTAAGAGTTGGAAAGTGCGTTCAGCAGCCCTTGGGTCACCATTGGATAAGCCAAGGTCAGCATCGACTACGCCTACCAATGTCATCAGCGGGAAGTTATGACCTTTTGCCACTAATTGCGTACCTATGATGATATCTGCTTCACCTTTGGCGATTGCCTCAAGCTCTAGCCGCATTCGCTTCATACCGCCTGCCATATCTGATGAAAGAATAATTGTACGCGCTTGTGGAAAGGCTTCGACGACTTCTTCTCCTAAGCGCTCAACGCCTGGGCCGCAAGCCACGAGGTGGTCGAGTGTCCCACATTCTGTACAGGCTTCTGGCGTTGGGCGACTGTCTCCACAATGGTGGCATTGCAGTGTTTTTCTAAATCGATGTTCAACCAGCCAAGCCGAGCAGTTTTTACATTCAAACCGATGGCCGCAAACCCGGCAAAGGGTGAGGGGAGCGTAACCGCGTCTATTTAAAAAGAGTAAAGCTTGCTCTTTACGCCCAATGGTTTCTTCAATGCCTTTGATCAGCAGTGGCGATAAAAATTTGCCCTTAGCTGGTGGGTGCTTGCGCATGTCGATGATATCAAGATCAGGCAAAACTGCCTCGCCATATCTTGAGTCTAATTTAAGATATGCATAGCGCTCTAATTGTGCATTCACTCTTGTTTCTATCGCTGGCGTGGCTGAACACAAGATAGTCGGGAAGCCTTCAATTTGTCCGCGCACGACCGCCATATCTCGAGCATTATAAAATACGCGGTCTTCTTGTTTATAAGCTAAATCATGTTCTTCATCGACAATAATGAGGCCTAAATCTTTAAACGGCAAAAATAGTGATGATCTTGCACCTGCAACAATTTGGAGTTCACCTGTTGTGATTTGACGCCAAGTTTTTTCACGTGCTTTTGGTGCAAGTTCTGAATGCCACTCAGCGGGCCTTGCGCCAAAGCGATTTTCAAAGCGCTCTAAAAAAGTGGATGTGAGCGCAATTTCAGGAAGAAGAACAAGCGCTTGTTTGCCTTGTGCAAAACATTCAGCCAAGGCTTCGAAATAAACTTCCGTTTTGCCAGAGCCTGTGACGCCTTCAAGCAATGTCGCGTCTGCTTTTTTAGCTTTTACAATTTCGCGTAGGGCATCGGCTTTTTCGCGTTGATCTTGGGTAAGCTCTGTCGTTCCATAATTCGCGTCAGGTTTTGGAAAAAGCGGTTGGGCTGGAAGTTCTACAATTTCCATCACGCCTTGTTTTCGAAGCCCATCCACCACCGATGCGGTAACGCAAGCCGCATGCGCTAGGCCTGACTTTGTCCAAGACAATCCTTGCTCAGAAAATTCCATAATTTGGCGTCTTGCTGGCGTTAAGCGGTCTGGTTGTAAGCCTGTAAAGTTTAACCCCTGCATCGGCGCTTCTGGTTCCAGTGCTGTTGGAACGCGTAAAACCATTTTCAATACCATGCCAGGGTGAGAGACGGTATAGCCTGCAACCCACTCAATGAACTTACGCAATTCTTGTTTCATTGGCGGGCAATCAAATTTTGAAATGACATTGCGTAGTTTCTTTGGATCGACTTTATTGTCTTGCTCATCCCAAACAACGGCGGCTACTTCACGGTTTCCCAATGGCACTTGCACATAGTCACCCGGCTGCAAGTCTAGCTCTTGCGGCACGCCATAGCTATAAGCGCCATCGGTAGGGATGGGTAGCAGAACCGAGACGGTTTTTTGTTCAAGACCGGGTAATGACAAATTAGACTTTCAAAAGGCAATCAAATTGATGTAAGAGATAATCAATAACATTCTTAATACAAGTAAGCATATAGGAAGCTGAGCGTCATGAAATTTTTTGTTGATACTGCAGATGTGGATGAAATCCGTGAATTGGCTGATACAGGATTGTTGGACGGCGTGACTACCAATCCTTCACTTATCATGAAATCGGGTCGTGATATTATGGAAGTCACCAAAGAAATTTGTGGCCTAACAGAGGGTCCAGTATCTGCTGAAGTTACTGCCATGGATTATGATGGCATGATGAAAGAGGCCGCAGTGCTTGCCAAAATCGCTGATAATGTTTGCATTAAATTACCGCTTACAATGGACGGCATGAAAGCCTGTAAAGCGCTTACCTCTGCTGGCCACCAAACCAACGTAACGCTTTGTTTTTCTGCAACGCAAGCATTACTCGCTGCAAAAGCTGGGGCAACATATATCTCACCGTTCATTGGTAGGCTTGATGACATGGGCATCGACGGTATGGAGCTGATCGAAGATATCCGCACGATTTACGATAATTATGGTTACGACACGCAAATTCTTGCGGCATCAATTCGCACGATAAATCATGTGAAAGATTCAGCAATCGCAGGCGCAGATGTGGCAACAATACCGCCATCAACGCTTAAAGCGCTGGTCAAGCACCCGCTTACAGATAAAGGTTTGGACGCGTTTATGGCAGATTGGGCGAAGACTGGGCAGTCTATTGGGTGAGGGTGCTAATAGTTTGAAAAATTTACTAAATTATAAGGTAAGTACCTGTTTTTAAAATACTCTAGCCTATAGCTAATACCTAATCAGAATACACAATGCTGATGCGTTTAAATGTTGATAGCTTTAACATACAAGATATCTATGTTAAAGAAATTAAAAAGTTTTAACATTAGGAAATCGGTATGTTAAAAGAAACGTATAAATTACCAACATTGCCACCCAAAGTCGAATTAGAGACAAAAGCAGTATTAAAAGCTGCTGCAAAAGCACATAGGCATTTAGCAGAATTAAAAGGTAAAGCGGCGACGATTCCTAATCAGTCAATTTTGATTGATACATTATCATTGCAAGAAGCTAAGGCTAGTTCTGAAATTGAAAATATTGTTACAACCCAAGATGAGCTTTTCCAAGCAAGTTTATTTCCTGAACGCGTACTATCTGCTGCTGCAAAAGAAGTATCCTTATATAGAGACGCGTTAAAATGCGGAATAGATGCGCAGCGTAAATCAAAAGGCTTAATTACAAATAATTCAATTATTGAAATGTTTCAAATATTGAAGAGGAATGATGGAGGGTTCAGAAAAACTCCGGGCACGGCTCTTAAGAATGAAAGCAATGGTGAGATTGTTTATGTTCCCCCTCAAAAACCAGATATGATTATCAGGTTAATGACAGAATTAGAGCGATTTATAAATGATAATGGGAATGAAGAACTCGACCCATTAATAAGAATGGCAATTATCCATCATCAATTTGAAAGCATTCACCCTTTCCCAGATGGGAATGGTCGTATTGGACGTATATTGAATGTATTATATTTAGGTAGAATGGATTTGCTAGATATTCCTGTATTGTATTTGAGCAGGGCAATTACACAGACAAAATCTGAATATTATCGGTTACTGCAACATGTCAGAGATACAAATGACTGGGAGCCTTGGTTAATTTATATTTTAGAGGCAGTTCAGCAAACATCGATAGAAACCTTAAATACAATTGAAGGCATTAAAATTCTTATGTCTGAATACAAAGGAAAAATTCGGAATGAACATAAGAAAATATATTCACAAGATTTACTCAATAATCTTTTTAGACATCCATACACAAGAATTGAATTCGTTCAGCAAGACCTAAATATAACGAGACAAACGGCCTCAAAATATCTCGAACAGTTAGCTGATAATGGACTACTTACTAGGCATCAAGAAGGAAATAGTAAATATTTTATAAACTCGCCACTTGTCGAGTTGTTGATGAGAGTCTCTAAATGAAAATAACACCCTTCACCATTCCCTAACTCTATCGCGCTATTCTTGCGCGTATGACCAAAAACCCTGACCAAACTCAATTCCTAATCTACTGCGCACCTAAGCTTGCGGCAGAAAAAACTGCTTGGTTGTCATGGTGCTCAGATCAAAAGCGGATGTCTGCTAAGACGCTGGATGCTTATGAGCGTGATGTCAGGCAGTTTTTGATGCATCTTACGGGGCATGTGGGAGAACCTGCTGGCATTGCTCATGTGGCAAATCTTAAGCCGCTTGATATGCGTGGATTTATGGCGCGTCGTCGTGAGGCGGGGGCTGAGGCTCGTACACTTGGGCGGGGGTTGGCTGGTATTCGTTCTTTCATTCGGTTTTTAGAAAAAAAAGGTCTGGCGAATTCTGCTGGGTTAGCTGCAACGCGCTCACCAAAACAACCTAAGACTTTACCAAAAGCACTTCCTGCGTCACAAGCCGTTCGGCTAACTGTAGCACGTGAGCATTTATCTGAGACGCCTTGGATTGCTTCTCGCGATGCTGCGGTGATGACGCTTTTATATGGGTGCGGTCTTCGTATTGGTGAAGCGCTTTCGTTAACCCCTAATATGATGAAATCTGCTTCTACTGGTAGCATTCGCGTAACGGGTAAGGGCGGCGTGACGCGGCTTGTGCCGGTTTTACCGCAAGTGATTGAGGCGGTGGAAAGTTATCAAAAACTTTGCCCTTATGTGATGGAAGCAGATGAGCTTTTATTTCGTGGCGCAAAGGGTGGTGCGTTACAACCTGCCATTGTTCAAAAGACGATGCGAATATTGCGTGGCGCGCTGGGTTTGCCAGATAGTGCAACACCCCATGCGCTTCGTCATTCGTTTGCAACGCATTTGCTGGCGGGTGGTGGTGATCTTCGCACCATTCAAGAATTATTGGGTCATGCTAGCCTGTCCACCACGCAAATCTATACCAGCGTTGATACATCTCGTTTGATGGATATTTATGAAAAAGCGCATCCTAGAGCATAGAAGATACAGAATCTTCAGAGAATCTTTACCCTACTGATTCATTCAATATCCAGTATTTTGCGCGATTGTGCATGTAATAATTATGGAGAAGCCAAGCTCATGCGTATTGAAGCATTTTTCGACAAGTCCCTTTATCTAATGGCATTGATTAAACTGCTATTGGTATCCGCTTTCTTTTCAGGAGCATTATTTGCAATGCCTGAAAAAGCAAATGCGCAAAATGATGCTTCTTGTAAAGGAACAAACCTTCTTGAAAAAATGGCTGTAGAAGACAAAGCTTCGTATGATGAAATTCTTGCTGAGGCTGCTAGTGTTAAAAATGCTGAATCAATTTTTTGGAAAATTGAAAAGCAAGGCCAAGAACCTTCCTGGTTATTTGGCACGATGCATATGGCAGATCCAGATATAGCCACTTTGCGAGATGATGTTAAAAAAGCAATTCTTTCTAGTGATGCTTTGGTGATTGAATCTGTAGAAGCACTTGACCCCGTAGCTGCTCAAAAGGCTATGGGCAGTCTTGCGCATTTAACTTTGCTTAGTGAAGGTACATTGAGCGATTTAGTTGAAGATGACTTGGAAGATGAACTTGCTAGCGCAGTTGGTGCTAGGGGTATTCCAATGGCAGTGGCTGATCGTATGCAGCCATGGTTGATTGCAACAACAATCGCGCTTCCAGTGTGTGAAATTCAAAGAAAGCAGTCTGGAGAAAAAGTGTTGGATGCTGCCTTAGCTGAATTTGCAGAAACATCAGGTAAAGAAATAAAAGGCCTTGAGAGCATCGCGGAGCAATTAACAGCGCTTGCATCGCTTCCACAAGATTATCATGTTTCCGCACTAGAAGAGACACTTGCTTCAGGCGATGTTGCCGTTGATATGATTGAGACACTTAAGCAGAGTTATCTAAAAGGTAAGATGGGTGTTATTTTTCCTTTGATGAAAGCAGTAATGCCAAAATCAGGGCAGGGCGAAGGTGCGCTTAAGCTACAAGAAGAATTAATCGATAAGCGTAACGTCACTATGGCTGAGCGTTCAGAGCCAATTCTAAAAGCAGGTTCAGCTTTTATCGCAGTTGGTGCTTTGCACTTGCCGGGTGAAACAGGCTTGGTAAAGCTGTTTCGTGAAAATGGCTATACGGTAACAGCTGTTCAATAAGAAGTTTTTAACGCGGTATTTACTCGAATTTCAATTTGAAATCATGTATAGGCTAGCTTCATTCATATGAAGGTTTGCAATGCTACGTTTTCTCTCTATTTTTTGTCTCACTGTTTTTGTCTCATTTACGTTTGTTTCTAATCAATCGGCTTATGCGCAATCTGTAGATAACTCTTCATCTAATGGTGTAGCGTCAGCTGCTCAAGCTCAATTAGAAGTTGACCTTGCAGCATGGACTGGTGTTTTAGATTCTATAACTCAAGGGCTTACGCGCGATGGTCTTGCTGCAGGTGATTTAGATGATTTTTTTGCAGAAGCTGACAGAATTCAAAGATTATCATCAGAAGTTATAACCCAGCTTGAGCCGCGGGTTATTGAGCTTGAACAACAGTTAAATGAACTTGGTGAAGTGCCAGCAGAAGGTGCGCCACCTGAGACAGAAGAAGTTCAGCAACGTCGCAAAACACTAAACGAACAGTTTGGACGTTTAGATGCAGATGTAAAAGCTGCTAGGCTTGCTGTTGTTAGAACCAGACAGATACAAAGAACAATTACGCAGGAAAGACAAAGCCGATTTTTCAGTTCTATTTCGGTAAGAAGTAAAGCTGTTATGACAACCACTTTCTGGGGTCGGTTTTTTGGTAGCTTCAAAACATATTACAAAAGCTTGGTGCTTTTGTTTAATGACTCTTTTTCCATCATGCTTGGTGAGTTTGAAAAGAAACCTTGGAAGATTCTGTCCTTATTGTTTTTCTTGACTGTTTTTTTCATAGCTTTTGTAAGATTACGCAAACTGCTTGCGCCTAGGGTTGATAGTGTCACTTTAGAGGGGCACAACTTTTTTACCAGTTCACGTTTCGCTCGTTTTTGTCGGCAAGGAATTTTGCCAGTTATTTTAATTTATTCAATTTATGAGCTTTTTGATTTTCTATTTTTATTAACTGATCGATTTGATGAATTTTTTTCTGGCGTTTTATTGCCAGTGTCTTTTTATCTATTGGCTGTTGTTTTATTGCGCATCATTATGATGCCAAATGCACAAGGTGAACGTACGTTAAATATAACGGATTTGGCTGCTAGCAAAGTCTATAAAACTGTCAATATTGGGATGGGTATAGCGCTTGCTGTTTCTATCATAAATACAACTTCAAGAGTGCTTGTTTCACCTGTTGAGGTAACGATTGGCCTCAGTTTCATTTTTAGTTTGATTGTTGCAGGTATGACAATCATTGCACTTTGGGTTTTGTATAAAGACCGTGAAAAACGCGCTGAACTTTTTGAAACGACTAAACCATCTAGGCTGTTTAAGTATCTCAATATTATTGTTTGGTTTGTGGCAATTGGCATTTTGCTTGCTGCTTTGAGCGGTTACATTGCACTTGGTGAATTCCTTTCTCAACAGTTGATGTTTGGCTTGGTTGTGATTGGAATTGCTTGGTTGTTCTTGCGAGCAATTGATCGATTATTTGCAATAGCTGCTCCTTCACTTGTTGTGCAGGGCGCTCATTTGCCGACAACAGATGAAGACGCTTCTGCAAATCAGTTTGCCATTCTCGGCGCAGGTATTATGAAGCTAAGCGTTTATCTTGCTGGTGGTATTTTACTGATGTTGCCTTGGGGCTATCGCACAAGTGATTTCTTCCAGTTTTTCCAAGATATCTTTTTTGGATTTGAAGTGGGCGGCCTTAGCATATCGATTTCAACAATTTTACTAGCCTTTGGTCTTTTCTTTTTAGGTTACACGATCACGGTTGCACTTAAAAATTGGCTTAACAATAAACTTCTACCAACCACCAAGCTTGATATCGGTATAAGCAATTCAATCTCAACTGTTTTTGGATATATTGGTTTTATTCTCGCTGCGGTTTTAGGTGTTAGTGCGGCTGGGTTTGATCTTTCTAATCTGGCGATTGTAGCTGGTGCGCTGTCTGTTGGTGTTGGTTTCGGTCTTCAAAGTATTGTAAATAACTTTGTGTCAGGGCTTATTCTTTTAGCAGAAAGACCGATTAAAGCAGGCGATTGGATTGTTACTTCTGGCGGGGAAGGGACGGTAAAGAAGATTTCTGTTCGTTCTACGGAGATTGAAACTTTTGATCGTGCAACTGTAATTGTTCCAAACTCAACACTTATAACGGACAATGTAACCAATTGGACGCATGAGAATAAAACGGGTCGTATCATTGTGCCTGTTGGTGTTGGGTATGATAGTGATCCTGATCAAGTTCGTGAAATTTTACTTGAATGTGCAAAAGCTCATAAGCTTGTTTTAGGCAGACCTGCGCCAGCTGTGTTTTTTATGGATTTTGGAGCCAATTCACTTGATTTTCAGCTTAGATGTTTTCTTGCTGATATCAATAATAGTCTAACTGTTTCGAGTGAACTAAGGTTTGCAATTCTTGCAGCTTTGCGTGAGGCTAAAATTGAAATTCCATTCCCACAAAATGATGTTCATATCCGCAGTGATGATACTAAACGTTCCAAATAGCCATGTTTTTTCACAAAGCTTTTTAATGTTATTTTGACGTAGTCTAATAGATTTAACTCGTTTGTTAACTGCATCGTTGTTTTGGTTGCGTTGTTGCCAATGCCAATTGTCATTGTGAAGAGTTCTTTTTCATTCGGCCAGAACCTAAGTGATGTCTCATTGTTTTCTGCGGCTAAAGAATCCAAGCTCTTGAAGCTATATGCGTTAGCAAACTCTGCCGTTGCATGGGCAACTAAAAGGTTACCAACTGAATATTTTGAATAGGCTTCGTTGAAAGCAATTTTCCAAGGATAAACATGCCCTTTATTTGAGAAGAAAATAAGAGATGCTAATGCTTTGCCATCAAGCTTCAAAGCATGGATTTGACACTTACTTTCTAAAGCCATGTTATAGATAACTTCTTTGCCGAATGTATGGGTGTTTTGAGCACTCATCAGTGCCGTATTTTGTGCACCTTTCCAGCTTCCTTTTTCCAGGTCAAGAAAGTCCTCACAAGCAAGTTGTATGGCAGCTGGATCAGCTATATTTTCAAAAGAAACTAACCCTAATTTATCAAGATCTGATCGTGCTTTTCTTAACCTTTGCTTACGTTTCCCACTGAAATGAGTTTTGATGTAATCAAGATTGGATACAGGATTTAACCCAGCCCTTTTACGGCGGCATGACATCAATAGCTTGGTTGATAATTGTTTTGATTCATATAGTGCATTTATAAATGTATTTTGCTTTGAGACATGTTCAAAAACAATTGCTTTTGTGCCATTATAATCAGCATCATGCAAGCACTCTATGAGTGCATTTAGTGTGTCATGGTTGCTATTATCAACGACTAAAGGCTCACCTAGAGGGCTATAATCTGTAGTCCAATTGCTTATAACTGGGTGCCTGAAGATGCCTATTTTTGATGTTTTTACTGGCATAAAGAATTTTAATGTTTCTTGATTGCCAGTTTGCTGACTTAGATAAAGATATTGTACGCCATTATCGCCAAGATTTTTGGTTGATGCCTTAAGGAAGGCTGCTTCAAAAAATGGATTTGAATGTGAACTTTCTTCGGACAGCTTTAAGACTGCTTCAGTAAAAGCTTGGTTTTCGAGTGAGTTTATTAAGCCCAATCGCCAGTTTGAAGAATCTATCCCTGCATGTGAACTCAGTATTTGAGAGCCGCTTGACCATTGCCTGGCTTTTGTTTGTTTGTCCAAGGTGTTTAACATTATGCAATCCCTTCTTGGACTGGAGTTTTCCGGGGTATGATAAATGCATGAATGCCAAGAGTTCTTTTTGCCGCTGAGTGTAAAGCCGTTGATTCAAATGCGAGCGCTAAGCTTGTTGCAATAGCCGCTCCCATTAGCCCTAAGTAAGGTATCAATGATAAGTTCAAAGCGACGTTTACACTAAGTGTGCAAGCGTATACTCCCGCACACATTTTTTGGCGACCTGCCATTACAAGAAGGGCTTCGGCTGGGCCGACACTAGAGCGGATAACAATGCCTAATAATAGAACGAATAGTATTTGTGTGCCTTGTGTAAAATCAGCACCAAATAACATCAAAAAGTATTGTCCTAAGAATGCCATTATAAGAGCGATAAAGAGGGAAGGCCAGAATGTCCAGGTGACTGTTTTTTGAACAAAGTCTTGGAAGGCTGAAAGATTACCATTTGTATGAAATGCAGAATAGCGATGTGATACAGAGGCGCGTACTGCAAAGTAAACGAAGTGAACCAAGGCAAGAACTTTAGTTGCTGCAAAATAAATTGCCGTATCATCTGGTGTCATAAGTGCACTTACAAAAAGTACATCCACAGATGTCATTAAAGAATAAAACCCGTCAACAAGGAAAATTGGTAATGCGACAATGACCCATATTTTGATTTGATATTTTGGCTTTGCGGTTGGGATTGCTTTACGCAGTTTTGCAAACAAGATTATATACTGAACTAAAAATGATAAGAATGATGCAATTATGGCGGCGTATAATGTTGTTTCCGCATTTGCTTGAAATCCAAATAATATTGCAAACCCTGCGATAAGAATAGTAGCTACAGGTCTTAATATGTAAGTTGGGGTGAATGCAGTCCTTGGCCAATTAAAAGCGCGCGCTATGCAATCCATAATACCTTCTACAGCTAAAAGGGGTAGGCATATAGCCGCTAGAAAAATTGGCATTACATAATAATCTGTAACAATTGATGGAAATGCATAAACTATATAACCGCCGATACCAGCAATGAATGTTGAGCAAATAAGAGAAATAAACATACTGGCATTAATGATGCCCCACATTAAATCTGGGCGTTTTAATTCGCGATATTCACCAACGTAACGTACAACAGCAGAGGGAAATCCAATGCAAGTAATTGTGCTTAAAATTATTACTGCAACCCAAATGGCAACATAAATGCCGTACTCAAATGTACCTAGCCATCTTGCTAAAAGGATTTGTGAGACTAAGGCAATAAATGCGCTGAAAACCCTAATCGTAAACGTTACGAGAGCAATGCGTTGTGATGCAGAATTTTCATCTTCACCAGATAAAACACCATCTGCCTTACGCAAAATAGGTTGCGCATGGTTGTTTAGTTTCTTAGGTAAAAATTTTTCACCAATTTCTTGCAGGTTTATTTTTAACACTCGACCTCACCTTTGACGTAAGGTTACCATGAATGATTTAACAAACGGTTTGACTCTTGTACTTTTTTAAATGCAGGATCTTTTGCAATCCCCTGAATTCCAACGATTTGGCGTTGTTGTTTTACGGATTGTAAACCATGAATCAAAGCTCTAAGTAATCTATTCAATATTGGTTTTATCTGATGGCTTTATTATGAACGAAAAGAAAATTCAGGTTTTAGATTTAAGAGGGCTGAAATGCCCTATGCCTGTTTTGAAGGCTAGTAAAGTTATGAAATCTTTGCCTGACAATGCGCAGCTCTGGTTGGAGACGACTGATCCTCTTGCGGCAATCGATATTCCTGCGTTTTGTAATGAAAATAATCATGCGCTCTTAGAAACGCAAAACCACGAAAGTTACACTCGATTTTTGGTTCAAAAGAGTGGTGGTTAAAGTTCAAATCCAGGTATCGAAAGCGGGTTGTCCATAATCGCTGTTCTGTCTGGCGTATCGATTGCAAGATTATCCATAAAGGCATCAAATATCGTTTGGATCATTTTTGGATCAATATTTTTTGCAATCACGACAAGCTGCGTTTTAGCAATTTCTTCATTCCAATTTTCGCGTTTTTCAAAGTCATGCACAACTTGTCCTGAGACTTGAATTAATAAAGGCTGCTCTGGATGCGTCTCAATTTTTGCAAAGCCTTTGATACGCAGAAGCTTGTCACCAAGCGCACTCACCAGATGATGTAGCAGTCCTGCAATTATCTGCGGGGTAAGTAGCTGGTTAGTTTCTAATATTGTCGAAGTGAATTTTGAATGATGTCCATGGGATATTTGCTTTGGTTTAATTACCCTTTGTGAAATCATTTCAGGCGAAAGATTGTTAGCGTCTTTCAAGATTAAAGCAGTTGGATTGTAGGCCTGAATGATTTCTTCACATGGTGCAATCTCTCCTCCAATATCTGTTTTACTCAAAATGATTACGTCAGCTATGGACAGTTGTTTTTTCGCTTCTTCATTATCGCTGAGAATTGTTTCTCCCCTTAAGCAATCAAAAACTGTAATAACCTCTGCTGGCGAATAGGTTTGAGCCAGGATTGGGTGAAAGGCCAGAGACTGAAAAATTGGTAATGGGTCGGCTATGCCTGTTGTTTCAATAATTACACGGTCAAATTTAGTTGCATCCAATTCAAGCAGTGTATCAACCATCTCTCCACGAATACTGCAACAAAGACATCCGTTCGATAATTCTAAAATTGTATCCGAGCTGGTTTCTATTAAAAGATGGTCTAACGCGATTTCACCAAATTCATTTACAATGACAAGTGTATTCGCAAAGGTTTCCAGTTTTAGTAGTTTATTGAGCAGAGTTGTTTTTCCAGATCCTAAAAAGCCTGAAAGAATATAAACTGGTTTAAGTGGATTTTTGAATTCTACCTTGCTCATAATCAAGGTCTTTGTGTTGGTAATGGAAGCTTTCCTGTAGAGGCGTTGCCAATCGTTTTAAGAATAGCGTTCCCGACATCTAATGTATTTTCAGGGAGTGTCGATTTAGGCAATGCATTTCCAGGACGTTTTGTCGGGATAGGTACATTTTGAAATGAGGCGGTGCTTGCCCCAGCCGTAATGCCACCTGTCGTTATATTTAATACTTTTGAAGATAAGCGACGCTTATGAAGGTGCTTGGAGGAAATTCTTGCTTCTCCCGCGGTTGGATCATAACGTTGGCTTCTTGCTTTTTGTGTGCATAAAATAGGGCGCATATTTTTTGGCTTTGCACCTGTTTTTGTAACCGCTGAATAGATGCTTCCAAAATTATTATTTGGCTTACTAAAACCATCCTCCAATAAATGTGCGGCAGATAATGCACGTTCAGTTTGTGAAGAGGTTCCCATAACAACAGTAATTAAGGTTTTGCCATTGCGTTTTGCTGAGCCTACTAAATTATAGCCAGCAGCACAGACAAAACCAGTTTTCATGCCGTTTGCGCCAGTGAAGCGTTCTAATAAAAGGTTGTATGAGTAATGTGTTTTACTAGGAGTTCTTATCGCTGCTGCTTCAAACATATAAGCATATTGGGGGAATTCTTTTAAAATTTGGGCAGAGAGTAAAGCCATGTCGCGGGCTGATGAATACTGATTGGCATTATGTAGGCCATTTGAGTTTGTAAAGCGTGTATTACGCATGCCTAGGCGTCTTGCTTCGTTGTTCATTTGTGCAACAAAATTTTTCAAATTACCCGCAACTGCTTCGCCCAAGGCATGTGATACGTCATTTGCACTTTTGATTATGATAATTTTTAAGGCTGTATCGATTCTGAGCTTAACGCCTTGATTGTAGCCCATTTTGCTCGGCGGTTGCTTTCGTGCTGCAGCTGAAATGGTTACAGGTGAACCAGCCGCTATAGAGCCTTTTTTAATTGCTCTAAACGTTACATAAGCAGTCATGAGTTTGGTTAGTGAAGCAGGGTACCAACGATCATTTGCTTTTTGTTGGGCAAGAATTTTCCCAGTTGCTGCATCAATAACGATATATGGGTTGCGTGTTGAAAGCGTTTCTGCTCGCAGTTTAATTGGGAGCACTAAAAATACGATCACTAATATTGAAACAAAGAATTGAGAACGATACATAGACTTAACAAGATACTCGTGTTTGTATTAGTTTGAATTTAAGTATGGGTAATTACCCATGCTGTTTAACATTATTAATCGTCACCTAGCACATTTGTCAGGAATGCACATGCCAATTATCAACCGTATGGCCGAACTTCACGATGAAATTACGGCATGGCGCCAAGAAATTCATGAAAACCCTGAATTGATGTATGATGTGCATGAAACAGCAGCCAATGTCGCCTCAAAATTAGAAGCTTTTGGCTGTGATGAAGTTGTTACTGGCATAGGGCGCACAGGTGTTGTGGGTATTATTCATGGCAAAACGCAAGATAGTGGGTATTGTGTTGGGTTACGTGCAGATATGGATGCATTGCCAATAACAGAGATTGTTGATCGTCCCTATAAATCTAAGGTTCCCGGTAAAATGCACGCGTGCGGTCATGATGGTCATACGGCAATGCTATTAGGAGCTGCAAAATATCTTTCTGAAACGAGAAATTTTAATGGATCAGTTGCCGTTATTTTCCAGCCTGCTGAAGAGGGTGGCGCTGGTGGTAAGGCAATGGTTGACGATGGTATGATGGATCGTTTTGGTATCAAAGAAGTTTATGGAATGCATAATTTGCCAGGACTTGATGTGGGCGAGTTCGCTATCAGGCCTGGGCCTATAATGGCTGCAACAGATGAATTTTACATTGAGGTCACTGGCAAAGGTGCTCATGCTGCGATGCCACATCTTGGAAATGATCCTATTGTAATTGGCTCGCAAATTGTTTTGGGTTTGCAAGCAATTGTATCGCGTAATGCATCTCCCTTTGAATCATTGGTTGTAACCGTCACAAAATTTAATGCAGGAACTGCAATGAATGTCATACCAGAGACAATTCAGATTGCGGGTACTATCCGCAGTCTTGATGAAGGCGCTCGTCAATTGGGTATGCAGCGGTTACGCGAAATTGCTCAGGGGTATGGCGCTGCCAACAATGCATTAGTAAACGTTACAATTCATGAAGGTTATCCAGTGACTTCAAATCATGAAGCTGAAACACAAAAAGCTGTTGAGATTGCATCTGCTATAGCTGGTAGTGATAAAGTAGAAGCGAATACTGAAGCTACAATGGGTGGCGAAGATTTTTCTTACATGCTGCTTGAGCGCCCAGGTGCATTTATTTTTGTAGGCAATGGGGATAGTGCAGGGCTTCACCATCCTGAGTATGATTTCAATGATGCAGCGATACCTTATGGCACGTCTTATTGGGCAAAACTTGCAGAAACGATAATGCCTGCTTGAAAATTTATTCTTCCCAAGCGTCTGAAATGCGCTTTTGTAGTTCAATAACATTTTTAATCACAAGAGCACCTTTGGTTTTTTCAAAAATATCTTGCTTATGAAGCGTATTTAATTCTCGCGATACAACTTCACGCCTCGTACCAATACGATCTGCTAATTCGCGTTGTGTTGGCGGAGGGCTTATGCTGCGTTGACCTTCATGACCAAGTCGCGGTTTTGAAAGGCGTAAAAGTTCTGCATAAATACGATGCTTCGCTTGAAGAAAAGATTGTTCTGCAAGGCGCATATTGAGCATTCTTATTCTTTTTGTAAGAACTTTCATAACGTCCAAGTTTAATTCAGGTGACAGCATAATTAACTTGAGAAATGTTTTTTGTGGAATGATACATAGTTTGCTTTTGTACAAAGTCGTTACATTAGCGCTTCTTGTTTCACCATCTATAGCAGCAAGTTCGCCAAAAAAATCACCTGGCCCCATTTCGCCAAGGATAACCTCTTTGCCGATTGAAAGGCGACTTATAATACGCACAAGCCCTGTTATCACAAAGCGCACGTCACTTGTCTCTTCATCAATATCAATGACTAATTCATTCTCTTCGTATTCTTTCCAGATACACTCCTTGGCAAGTTTCTCACCTTGCTCAGGGTCTAATGAAGAAAAAAATGGGATATTACATAAGTTATCCATTGATCACACTTTTTGCTTAGTTCATGTTAATGGGTAGCGATTGAATTAGCTCAATGCTCTTGCATTGATGTGCAAGTGAGTTTTTCTGATTATATAATTGCTTGAATTTCAGAGGAAAACAAGTGTCTATACTGTTTGATTTTCTCACAACGGGTGAGTTGATACTTTGTTGTGGGATAATAATTTTTGCTTCGGTCTTGCAAGTTTCAATTGGCATGGGCTTTGGCATGCTTGCCTCTCCTTTGATCGCCCTTGTTAAGCCTGAATTGGTTCCAGGGTCAATTTTAGCAATGGGTTTATTTGTAGCGTTTTCAGGTGCGTGGCGCGAACGTAATAATATTTCAATTGATGAATTAAAACTTGGAGTAGGTGGGCGGGTAATTGGTAGCATTATAGCTTTTGGTTTGCTTTTGCTTATTCCAGACGTGAATAGCTTCTTAGTTGTTTTTGGAGTTGTTATGTTAATTGCGATTGCGATGACAGCTTACGGCATGAAAATTAGTTTCACGTCCCAAAACTTGCTTCTACTTTCTATTATTTCTGGGGTTATGGGTTCTATTACAGCGGTCGGGGCACCGCCTATGGCAGTAATATATCATGACCGCAAGCCTCAAATTGTGCGACCTACATTAAACGCATTTTTCTTTGTTGGTTCTGTTTTAGGGCTTATCAGTCTTGGGTTTAGTGGATGGATTTCAGCGCAAGATTTTATTGCTGCTATAATTTTTTTACCCGCTATGTTCTTTGGAATTTTAGTGTCAGCACCTTTTAAAAAAATGCCCTCAACCTTAGTATCTAGGTTGCTTTTAGGTTTATCAGCAATCGCATCGTTATCTTTAATTCTTCGAGGTCTATTTTAGAGAACAATTGTATTTCTTATGTTATCTATAAAAATGCAGTTGTATTTTTTAACTTTTCCATAAACATTCTACATCATAGTTCTCCAAGGGCAAATTGGGGCATTAGAATTAGGATGAGGTTTACATTATTAAATCGAGATGAATTAGACGAGAAAAAATTACCAGATAGTATTTATAAATCTGTTGTAACATCTCTTTACAGCGATCCAAAATCGCTGGCTATCGGAATAATTTGTTGTATTTTGGTTTCAGTTGTTTTGTTTTATAAAACATTGGACCCTACACAACTTATTTTTGCGGGCTTATTTTTCTTTATTGGAGCGGCTCGTATATTTCTTACTTTATCGTTTAATAAAGTGGTTGATAAAGGACTATCTGTACAAGCTTATAAAGCTTGGGAGAATAAATACATTTTTGCAGGATCGGTTTATCTATCTGTCTTAGGGGCTTGGTATATAAATGGTTTAATCAGTAACGACGACCCTTACGTACAACTGGCATCCTTGGCGCTGATACTTTGCTATTTAGCTGGAATTATTGGAAGAAATTTTGCCAGTTATAAAGTTGTTCGTGCGCAAGTCATCATTGCAATACTATTCTTGATTGGCGGATCGTTAGTTTTTGATAAAGCTCATGGCATGTATAGCGTTTTGCTGTCATTTTTTCTACTTCCGTATCTGATTGCAACATATAAAATGTCTGCAAGCCTTCGTGGTATGTTATTTAAAGCAGAAATAAATGCTTTAAATAACAGTATGATCGCGAACCGATTTGATGCGGCCCTTGAAAATGTTACCCATGGCATTGCTATGATAGATAAAAATGGCGTTGTCGTTGTTGCTAATGATCGTTTTGTACAATTGTCAGGCATGGTTGATTGGGAGATTGTTGGGTGTAATATTGAAATTTTGAATACGATTGAAATACGCAATACTTTATACAAGACACTTGGTGAACAAATTAGAAGCTGCCTTGAAGATAATAAATCAGTCCAAGTAATATTTGAAATGACATCTGGTGCCACGATTGAGGCTGAATATAATTCGATGATTGATGGTGGGGTTATTGCTTTATCTGATATTTCAGAAAGAGGGGCTTCTGAAAAAGTTATTAAAGATCTTGCAAACTTTGACGCGCTTACAAATTTGCCAAATCGCCGGTACTTCATGGAAACGGTTGAAAAATTTTTTAAAGCCGATCAAGTAAGTTTAGTATCATCGATGTATTTTGTTGACCTTGATAAGTTTAAAGAAATTAATGATACGCTAGGACATGCAATTGGAGATGAATTATTACGTGTCGTAGCAAATAGGTTAAAGCTGATATTAGATAAAGATATGATGCTTTGTCGTTTTGGTGGTGATGAATTTATAATATTTTGCCCAACCTTAAATGACCCAACACAATGCAGTAATTTTGCAGATAAAATTTTAAAAGAAATTCATTCGCCAATTGTTATGCAGAATCATAACTTTGATATTACCGGTAGTGTTGGGATATCAATTTCTCCAGAGCATGGGACTGATGTAGATGTTTTAATTCAACATGCTGACGCTGCTCTTTATGAATCAAAAGCTAAAGGCCGCTCGATGTTTACCTTTTATACAAATTCCATAGGTGAGGCGATTAGTGAAAAAAGGCAGCTTGAGATCGATTTGAGACAAGCGCTTAAAAGTGATGAACTAACGCTCTTTTATCAACCTATTTTTGATGTAAAAAAATGCGCAATTAGTAGTTGTGAAGCACTTGCTAGATGGAATCACCCTAAATTAGGTTTTGTATCGCCAAACATATTTATTGAAATGGCTGAAGAAACTGGTCTTATTGTTGAGCTTGGAGAGAAGCTCTTGCGTAAAGCAATGCGTGACTGTCTAATGTGGCCAAGTGAAATATGTGTTGCTGTAAATGTGTCTTCAATACAATTTCAAAAGACCGATATATTCCATACAGTTACAACACTGTTGAGTGAAACGGGTTTGCCAGCGAATAGGTTAATTATTGAAGTTACAGAAAGTGTTATGATTGGTGATATTGATGATATCAAAAAAACTTTAAGCCAGCTTTCTAATCTAGGCGTCAGTATCTCTCTGGATGATTTTGGCACTGGGTTTTCTAGTTTGAGTTATTTGCATACTTTACCTTTCGATAAAGTGAAAATTGACAAGTCCTTCGTTGATAATAGCGTTGAAAGTGATCGCTCACTTGTGCTTTTACAAGGTGTGGTTGACTTGCTAAAGCGACTAGGATTACGCATTGTTCTTGAAGGAATAGAGACCCAAGAACAGCTTGATATCATGGAAAACAATATTTTTATTCATGAGTATCAAGGCTATTTATTCTTTAAGCCGATGAACACAGAAGACTTTATTGTGCTTGCTGATAAAACAATAGCATCGCTATCACGTGATAATATAGCTAAATTGGCGTTGCAGTAATATACTTAAAAATTATAATATTTAGATTAGTGATATTATAATTTAGTAATATTAACCATTACAGCGCCTCATGCTTTACAACCCTTAATAAACTGTTAACTTACGGTGATAGTACAGAATGTTTAGGGGCACAAAATGTATGTCGATCTCAATGGGTCACGGTTTGCGAATAAACTATTGGCATATTTGCAAAAAGTAGATTACCGCGTAGCTTTCACACCAGAAGACAGGGAAGCAATTTTTCGTCAGCGTTATAAATCGTATCTGAATGAAGGTGCGATAGATGAAAATCCATCTGGCATGTTTCAAGATGCATATGACGACTTTGATAATTGTTGGATGTTTGGCATTTATATAGACCAACAACTTATTGGCTCAATACGACTTCACGTTATTAGCCCTGAGAACAGAAAAGGCCCTGCTTTTGATGTTTTTCCAGACCTTGTAAACCCTATGCTTGACCAAGGTATGACGTTGATTGATCCGACGCGATTTGCTGCGGAATTTGATGTTTCAAAGAAATATCCAGAAATGCCTTACTTGGTGTTGAGAGCCGCATATATGGCTTATGAATATTTTGAAGCAGATTATTGTTTAGCGACAGTCCGTAAAGAGCATGTTGCTTTTTATAGGCGTATTTTTAATGCTGAGTATATGTGTGAGCCACGCCCATACCCACTGCTTAAATCGTCAATTTGCCTTTTGAGGGGGAATGTACGAGACGTTAGAACAAAATTGGCTAGGCGATATCCAATCTTTGAATCCAGTTTGACAGAACGTAGAATGATGTTTGAACAGTTTCAAAACCCTAGCTTTGAAACGCAGAATAGTTTCATACCAAAATTGGTTGCTAAGGCTTAAGTTTTAGGTTTCAGCTTCATATCAAAATCAAAGACATATTGTGCCAGTTATATAAGAAGTGCTAATGAGCATAAATTAGATTTTTAATTGGGTGACTTCACTTAGATGCCTATGTTTATCAAACATGGTTTTCAAAAACTTCTGCAAGCATTTTATGTTTTGTTGTTAGTCACTTTTGTAGGCTCTGTTTTTATTAGCACCGTTTCGCGATATGCTTTTAGTCTTGGAAGCGTGAGGCTTGAAGATTTCATAAGCTATATGTTTTCTGCACTTGTAATTCTAAGTGTGTTGATTGCTTTCCAAAAAAACAAACATGTAAAAGTGCAAGCTTTTTCAATAATGCATGATTTTTTTGAAGGGCGCTTTCTACGTATTTTAAGTGCTATCCCATTTTTAATTATTGCGGTTCTTTCCCTTCCAGCAGTTAGTTTTTCTTGGGCCATCTTTGAGGGTTCAAAAGAGTTGGCTGGGTTAGGGGGTGTTTTTATAATTAAGACCTTACTGCCAATTTCATTCGTACTGATTGCTGTTTATTTATGCTTCGGTGGAAAAGATAAACAATCATGAGCGTTGAAGGTGTTTTATTACTCGTAATGTTTTTGACGATTATCAGCGGCATTCTTTGCGGTGTTCGCATTGTTATCGTTTTGATGTTTATTCCAATGTTAATTGCTTTCGTTGGTGCTGGTTTAGATGTTTTTGATAGCGCCTTATTTTATGCAATACCTGAACGAATTTTTGGTGTGATGCGTAATCAAATTTTATATGCAATTCCACTTTTTATTCTTATGGGTAAACTCTTAGAACATTCAAAGTTGGCAGAAAAAATGCTGCTGATGCTCGCATATATGTCACAACACGAAGGGCGTTCACTCGCATTTTCAGTTTTAATTTTAAGCGTAATCTTGGCGGCTGCTACAGGTGTTATTGGGGCGACTATTACAATGTTAGCGGCTATTGCATTGCCTGCACTTTTGCGTACTGGAATAAACGAAAAAATAGCTGCTGGTTTAATTTGTGCTTCTGGATCTCTAGGCCAATTAATACCGCCATCAATTGTGTTAATTTTGTTGAGCGACCAGATTTCAAATGCTTGGATATTAAGTCAAAGAGAACTTGGTAATTTTGCTCCCGAACCTATTTCGATTGTAGATTTATTCTCTGCTACAATTCTCCCTGGACTTTTGCTAGCAGGGCTTTACGCGGTTTATTTGCTGTTTGCTATTAAACCTACAACAAAAGTTGAGATTTCAAATGATCAAGTAAAGCAGCCATTCTTGTTGAGACCTTTGTTGGTTTTATGCGTTGTAATTTTAGTGCCTTTGTCGATTGTTCTTGGTTTGGCAACTGCAAGTGAAGCGGCGAGTATTGGTGTTTTTGGTGTTGCGCTTTTGCTTTTAAAGTCCGGATGCTTTGCTACCTTCAAAGCAGCATTTGTCGAAACAATGGAATTAACGGGTGTAATCTTTGGAATTATTATTTCCGCTTCAATTCTGGCGCTTGTGTTCAGGGGGCTTGGTGGCGACGAAAAGGTTTCATCTATATTATCTGCCATGCCTGGCGACGCTATGGGAGCTTTGTTTGTGGTGATGTTGGTGATTTTTTTATTAGGCTTCATTATTGAGTTTATAGAAATCACTTACATTGTCATTCCTGTTACCGCGCCGGTATTATTTGCTATGGGTGTTGATCCAATATGGTTTGCGGTGTTGGTTGCGATTAATTTGCAGATCTCTTTCCTTACGCCACCACTTGGGATTGCACTTTTTTATTATCAATCTGTTTCCAAGATTAATGCTTTAAAATTATATCGTTCAGTCTTGCCGTTTATTGGATTGCAGATTCTGGCTTTGCTGATTGTGTTTGTTTTCCCGCCGCTTGCGACATGGTTACCCGCAATTCTTATTTGACAGTTTCTGTGATGGGTATAAAACTAACCTAACAATTTTTATGAGGATATGATTATGGGCGAAGCTGCCAAATCACTTGAAGCTAAAAGCAATCCGTCTTTGGGTAGTTTTTCATGGGAAGATCCGTTCCTGCTGGAAGATCAATTGCAGGAAGAAGAGCGGATGATCCGCGATTCTGCCAAATCATTTGCAGAAGGTACACTTTTGCCACGCGTTACGGATGCATATTTAAACGAAACCGCAGCGCCTGAGCTTTTCCCGATGATGGGGGAAATGGGGTTATTGGGTGTAACAGTGCCTGAGCAATATGGTGGCATTGGTGCAGGTTATACGGCCTATGGTTTGGTCGCGCGTGAAGTAGAACGCATAGATAGTGGCTATCGCTCTATGATGTCTGTTCAGTCTTCTCTGGTAATGTATCCGATCTATGCTTATGGGTCTGAAAATCAACGTATGAAATATTTGCCAAAGCTTTCTTCTGGCGAGTTCATTGGTTGTTTTGGTCTGACTGAACCCGATGCTGGCTCTGATCCTGCGGGCATGAAGACAACGGCAAAAAAAGTCGATGGCGGTTATGTTTTAAACGGCTCGAAGATGTGGATTTCAAATTCGCCTTTTGCTGATGTTTTCGTTGTTTGGGCAAAATCAGAAGCGCATGACGGAAAAATCAAAGGCTTCATTTTAGAAAAAGGAATGAAGGGACTTTCTGCACCAAAGATTGAAGGCAAGCTTTCGCTTCGTGCTTCAACGACGGGTGAGATTGTCATGGACAATGTTGAGATTAGCGAAGAACAACTCTTGCCTAATGTCTCAGGGCTTAAAGGGCCTTTTGGGTGTTTGAACCGTGCGCGTTACGGCATCTCTTGGGGTGTGATGGGTGCAGCGGAAGATTGCTGGTTTAGGTCTCGTCAATATGGATTAGATCGCAAGCAATTTGATAAGCCGCTCGCTGGTACGCAATTGTTCCAGAAGAAATTAGCTGACATGCAAACAGAAATTGCACTTGGACTTCAAGCAAGTTTGCGTGTAGGCCGTTTGATGGATGAGGGACGCGCAGCGCCTGAAATGATTTCCATCGTTAAACGTAATAATTGTGGCAAGGCGCTTGATATTGCGCGCCAAGCACGTGACATGCACGGCGGTAATGGTATTCAGGCTGAGTACCATGTGATGCGTCATTCATCGAATTTGGAAACTGTAAACACTTACGAAGGCGCACATGATGTGCATGCGCTTATCTTGGGTCGGGCACAAACTGGCATTCAAGCGTTTTTCTGATCGGAATTTTTATGGACGTCAAAAATCTACGCAATCGTAACTTAATTGCGTGGGGCGCCATGTTGTTAATTGGTGGGCTTTGGGGTTCTACAATTCCGCTTATCAAAGTCGCTGTTTCAACAGGCCACCAACCGCTTGGGTTGATCTTTTGGCAGTTGGTGATTGGCATTATTGTTTTAGGTGTTCCGATTATTGCAAAAGGCTTACGGCCTTTAATATCGCGCGAAGCCTTATGGTTTTACTTCTGGCTAACGCTTTCAGGTACGCTTTTACCCAATACGTTTTCTTATGTGGCAGCGGCGGAATTGCCAGCTGGTGTTATGGCGATTGCGATTGCAACTGTGCCGATGTTTACGCTCATTATGGCTTTGGGAATAGGGCTAGAGAAATTTTCTTTGATCAGGGTCCTGGGCGTTTTAATCGGCTTTCTTGCGATGATCATGATTGCAGCGCCAGAGACCAGTCTGCCTGACCCTGCAAAGGCAATTTTTGTTTTGGTCGCACTCATTGCACCCTTTTGCTATGGCATAGAAACAAACGTGCTGGCTGCAAAAACGCCTAAGAAAGCAGATCCGATTTCTACTTTGTTTATGGCTTCCATTATTGGGTTGATTGTGGTGACGCCTTTTACACTGGGTAGTGGACAGATGATTGACCTGAGGGGCAGTTGGGATGTTGCAATTCACGCAATGATTGCAACGTCAATTATTCATGCCGTTACTTATGTTGGGTATATCTGGCTTGTGGGATTTGGCGGCCCTGTCTTCGGGGTGCAGGTTGCTTATCCGGTTACTATTTCTGGTGTTGTCTTTAGTATTATTTTTCTGGATGAAGGCTATTCCGTATGGATATGGAGTGCGCTTGTACTGGTGATTATCGGCCTTGCGCTTGTCCAACCCAAGCTTCACAATGAGAGGGATGAAATGGAGAAAGTAAATGTCTGAAATTTCTTCAGCAGAACATCCTAAAGACTATGTCAAAGTCCACGGCAAGCAGATGGCTTATGTGGAAATGGGAGCAGGCGAACCGATTGTCTTTCTGCATGGTAATCCGACATCCTCTTATCTTTGGCGTAATATCATGCCGCATGTTTCAGATACACACCGTGCAATTGCACCTGACTTGATTGGCATGGGTGATAGTGAAAAATTAAGTGATCCAAATGCGGATAGTTATAAATTTATTGAGCATCGTGAATATCTAAATGGCTTCATGGATGAACGTATTCCTGAAGGAAAAGTAACGCTTGTTATTCATGACTGGGGTTCAGCACTTGGGTTTGATTGGGCAAGGCGTAACCCTGACCGTGTCAAAGGGATTTGCTTCATGGAGGCGATTGTTGGCGTGATAAAAAGCTGGGATCATTGGCCAGAAAATGCGCGCGATATTTTTCAAGCGATGCGTTCACCTGCGGGTGAAGACTTAATTCTCGAAAAGAACTTGTTTATCGAGGCGATTTTACCTTCTGCTATTATTCGCGACTTGAGCGAAAAAGAAATGGCCGTTTACAGAATGCCGTTTTTAAATGCTGGCGAAGACCGTCGTCCAACACTTACTTGGCCGCGGCAAATTCCGATCGAGGGTGAGCCGCAGCAGGTGCATGACATTGTCACCGATTATGCAAGTTGGTTGCCTGAAACTGAATTTCCCAAGCTCTTTATTAATGCGGATCCTGGTTCAATTTTACTGGATCATGCAAGAGCCTTTGTGCGCTCGTGGAAAAATTTAAGCGAAGTGACTGTTAAAGGAACGCATTTTATTCAGGAAGACAGCCCGCATGAAATTGGTGAAGCACTTCGTGAGTGGATTGGAAAACTCACTTGAGTTTAACTGTATTTCTTGTTGTAATCGGTGCTGCATTTTTACATGCAGTATGGAATGCGGCCGTGAAGGGAAGTAGCGATAAACTTCTTGGCATGAGTGCGATTGTCTTCGGGCACATGATACCAGCGGTCATCGCTTTGTTTTTCTTTGAATTGCCATCGCGCGAAAGCCTGCCTTATATGATCGGCGGTATCATATGCCATTTTGGCTATCAGGTGTTTTTACTCTCCGCATATAAAATTGGTGATTTTACGCAGGTCTATCCAATTGCACGAGGTACGGGGCCGCTTGTTGTAACGGTGGTTTCCGTTTTATTTTTAGGCGTGGTGCTTTCTACTTATGAACTCATAGCAGTTGGTTTGATTGTCACGGGCATTATGAGCTTAAGCATCGTGCGACAGGGGGATGGATTTCGAAACCCAAAAGCTGCAATCATGGCGCTTACAACGGGTTGTTTTATTGCAGGTTATTCTCTGATTGATGGACTGGGTGCGCGCGTATCAGGCAGTGCGGTTGGCTTTATGTCTTTGTTGATGGTTTTGAACGGCGTGGTGTTTTTCATCTATCTTTTGTTCAAGGACAAAACAATGATTATGCGCGTGCCAAGAGAAGCAAAGCTTGTTGCGCTTGGCGGCGGCGTTGCTTCCTATGTAGCTTATGTGTTGGTCGTATGGGCATTTACCCAAGCGCCAATCCCACTCGTAACGGCACTTCGTGAAACCAGCATTATCTTTGCGGTACTGATAGGCGTGTTTATATTCCGTGAAAGATTGAATCTTGCAAAGGTAATATCCGTAATGCTGTCTCTGGCAGGAGCCGCCTTGCTGCGGTTTGGAAAGTTCTTAGGTTAGGTATCAGAGTATTTTGTATCGGTTCTTATGAAAGTCAGCTTTGAGAAGAAATCCTGAAGATAAGGTTTATGCATCCATTTTACGTGGTTTGGTTGCGTATAAATATAGCAGATGCCTAAAATAATACTAAGTACAGTTATTGTGCTGATTGCAGATTGGAAGGCCATTCTTAGATTGCCAGAAACCATGGCTTCAAAAATGATAAAAGTAATAAATATTACAAAAAAATTCGAAATACACATTACAAAAAAATGAGCAATACTATTAAGAAAATTAGGAGAGTTGCCACTTTTTGTTATCGTTCTGATTTTCATTAATTTCATACCCAAAGTTGCAAATTTACCTCTCGACATTTGAAAGCTTAAAAAGCAAAAATACGTAAACCAAAGAAGACATATTATGTTTACCAAGGCGTCACTATACGGCTGGGGCGGGATAGATCGTGGACTATTAATCTGGTCGCGGAATATGAAGAGCATAATCTCAAATAAAACTTGAAATATTATAATGGGCATTAAATCAATGAATAACGCTGCTATACGCCTAAGTCTTAATTGAATAAAATGATGAGGCTTCAAAAGAATAGTTGGATGTAATTTTTTATGCTTCATAAGTGAAGTATAGTTCGCAAACCTTAACCAACCACCCTATCACTCGTTTTCCAATCTGGATTAATCCACGGCTCTTGGTTTGAGCGGGGAAGTGGGTCTTTGCCTAGAATATGATCGGCTGCTTTTTCGCCTACCATGATGGATGGGGCATTTAAGTTTCCGTTTGGTATGCGTGGGAATATGGATGAGTCTGCCAGTCTCAAACCTTCTACGCCTATCACACGACATTCAGGGTCTACGACTGACATCTTATCTTTTGGATCGCCCATTTTTGCGGTGCCACACGGGTGGTAAGCGCTTTCTACGTGGCCACGGATAAAATCATCCAGCTCGTCGTCTGTTTGCACGTGTTCGCCTGGAGCGATTTCATAGCCGCGATATTGATCAAATGCCTGTTGTTGAAAAATCTCGCGCGTTAATCGAATGCAATGTCTGAATTCTGCAAAGTCGTCTTCGTGAGACATGTAATTAAATAGAATAGATGGCTTTGCTTTTGGATCGCTGGATGTTAGGCGAACTTCTCCGCGTGATTTTGAACGCATGGGGCCAACGTGAGCTTGAAAGCCGTGTGTTGGTGCAGCTGCCTTACCATCATAACGAATGGCAACGGGTAAGAAGTGGTATTGAATATCAGGATATTTAATGCCTGCCTTTGAGCGCACAAAGGCCGATGCTTCAAAGTGATTTGTTGCACCATCGCCCGTTTTAAACAGTAGCCACTCCAAACCAATTAAGCCTTTTTGAAAAAGGTTTAGTCTTGAATAAAGTGAAACTGGTTGTGTGCATTCTTGCTGGATATAAAGTTCTAAATGATCCATCAGATTTGCCCCCACACCTGGGCGATCAGCTATAACTTCAATGCCGTGTTCCTTAAGGTGTTTTGCTGGGCCAATGCCTGACAGCATCAAAAGCTTTGGTGAATTAAAGGCGGAAGCGGCAATCACAACTTCTTTGTTTGCTTTGATAAATTGCGTTGAACCGCCACGGGCAATTTCAATACCTACTGCACGTTTGTTCTCGATGCGGATTTTTTCTGCAAGGCCGTTTACTAAAGTCAGGTTTTGGCGCTTGAGTACTGGTTTTAAATAGGCGTTTGCAGTTGACCAGCGACGACCTTTATAGACCGTACGCTCCATCGCGCTGAAGCCTTCTTGTTTTAGGCCGTTATAATCATCTGTGAAACCAAAGCCTGCCTGTTTGCCTGCTTTTATGAAAGCTTCAAAAAGTGGTCTAGTCATTTCCCCACGGGTGACATGCATAGGGCCATCTGTGCCACGTGCGCCTTCTTCGTCGCTTTCTAAAGCGTGGTGAGATGTTTCCATGCGTTTGAAATAGGGCATGACATCTGCATAAGACCAACCTTTGGCACCTTGCTCTTCCCAATGGTTGAAATCTTCTGCGTGGCCTCTGACATAGACCATGCCATTGATGGAAGAAGAACCGCCAATAACCTTGCCACGAGGGGCAGCTAGTCTGCGACCATTTAAGTGAGGTTCTGGCTCTGTTTGATATTCCCAATCATAGAGCGGCATATTCATGGGAAAAGAAAGTGCGGCTGGCATTTGAATGAGGGGGCCTATATCAGATCCGCCATATTCAATTACAATGACAGAATGCTTGCCGTCTTCAGACAATCGCGATGCCATAGCAGAGCCAGCAGAGCCTGAACCGATGATGACATAATCAGCAATAAATTCAGGGTTTATGTTTTGTGAACCAGACATGCAGATAGCATAGCGCATCGTTTGAAGACATTAAAGTACTACATTCGACATGAAAATGCTTCATTAAGAAGTGTTAACAAAGACTTACTGACACATGAAATAAAAGTTAATTTCTATCGTGACATCTTGCATCCGAATCAGATACCGATTCGTTTATCGAGTTAAATTGTGAAGCGGATGTAAAGTACTGATGTGGAGTTAGCCATAAATTTTATGGTTTGAGAATACAGTTTCATCTCCTTTTTGAATATCACATTTACTCTTTGGTTTTGCAGGGGGTTTGGCGAAATATTATTGATACTTTAAATTGCGGGGACTAATATGAAAATCGAAATAATTGAGAAAACAGCGATTGGTGGAGTAATACTCTCGCGTATTGCAACTAGAAAGTTAGCTGTTTCTGCAGTTGCTTTAATGACAGCAATGACACCTGTAACGGTTGCATGGGCGACTATTGATAACACAGTAACGGCCACTGGTTCTTCACCTGGTAATACGGATGACGTAACGGCAACTGATGATGAGGCAGTTGATGTTGAAGACGCTGATCCACAAGTAGTTGTTACAAAGACTGCTACTTTATTAAATGGTGCACCTTTTTCACCAGACTCTGCTAATGCCGCAGTCGGCGATATTATTACTTATGAATATACATTCTTAAACGATGGTAATGTTACAATTACCAACATTAGTTTAACAGATGCGCATGATGGTAATGGAACGCTAACGCAAAATAATAATGAAGTTCTAACAGACAATGGAACAACAGGTGATAGTACAGACTCATCGACTGGCGTTGTTGCTGCTGCTCAAGATGGTACTTGGGACTCACTAGCTCCAGGTGATCTAATTACATTAACTTCATCTTACACAATTACTCAAGCTGATATTGATGATAATGGTGGTGGTGATAATGATCTTGATAATACGGTTACATTTGCTGCTACACCAGCTGCAGGTTCAATTGACCCTGCTGATCTAACAGCCGACGAAGAGGTTGATCTTGAAGATCAAGCGCCATCGCTTGATGTTGCTAAGCTCGCCACAGCTGTTAACGGTTCGGCGCTTGCTGATCCAGATGCTGCAAATGTAGAGGTTGGTGATGTGATTACATATACATACACTGTAACCAATGATGGTAACGTCCCAGTATCTGCAATTTCACTAGCAGATGATGTGACAGCAGGTTCTGGTTCAGATCCAACACCAACAATCGACGATCTATCGTTGAATGATATTGCGCCTGCTGGTGACTCTTCAGATGATGCTCTAGATGAAGTCTTCGATACACTAGGTGTCGGTGATAGTGTAGAATTCACTGGTACATATACAGTTACGCAGGATGATGTTGATAATCTTCAATAAGCACTCCTGAATGACCCAAAGAGTGCTCTAAAGCTGTTTGCTTAAAATTAGAAATCGCATGATGTTTGATAACTTCATGCGATTTTTTTGTTTTATAGCGAACAAAACTGTTTAGTTTTCAGCAGGGAAGTTTGAAATTATTTATGGTTAACCATAAATTAACCCGACTCATTGCAATCCTTATCAAAAGGGGTTGTGATGACCAAAGAGAATTGGCTACATGTATTATATGTTAGGCATTTAGCGTTGCTATATGTGACGCTATTTGTGTTTGTCGTCTTACCTTTTGTTTTGGTTGCTCAAGCTTTTGCTACGATAGATAATACGGTAACCGTAACAGGTTCTTCGCCAACAGGGACTGATGATGTTGTCGCAACGGCTGATGAAAACGTGGATGTCGTTGATGCCGTTAATAATCTTACGATTGTTAAAACAGCCATATTAAATGATGAAATTTTAGATGATGATTTTGCTGAAGCTGGCGAGACAATCACATATACTTTTGATGTAACCAATAGCGGTAATGTTACGCTTACTAATGTTGCGGTGAACGATACAACCAACGCAACCAATGGTCCTGTTGTACCTGCAAATGAAGTGATTTTTGCAGATAATGGAACGTTATCTGATTCAAACGATACTAGCAGTGATGGAAGCTGGGACAGTCTTGCCCCAGGCGACACTGTGCGATTTAGCGCGACATACACAGTCACTCAGACTGACGTTGATACATTAAACTAACGAAGGATAGGGGAATAAATGAGTATTTATTTTATAGCACTTTTCTCTTTATTTTCGAAATTATCGAAATATTCAAATAGGGGAAAACAATATGAAACCGTTGAATTTACCTAAAATTACTGGCTTGAAAGGGTTAAGTGTATCATCGCTTGCGCTTGCAACGGCAGTTGGTGCAGTGACACCTGCATGGTCAACGATTGATAATACAGCGGTAGCAGTTGGTACGTTCCAAGCAGCAGATGATACAACGTCTGCACCTGATACAGCTAATGTTCCTGTGCTTCAGGTTCGTGAATTGAGTATTGTAAAATCAGTTTTCACAACCCCTTCAACTGGGTTGGGTACAGATACGGTCAATACGGATGAAGGTGACACAATTGTTTACCGATATACCATTACAAATGATGGTTCTGTTACGGAGAATAACGTTGCGCCAACAGATGTAGGGCCAACATTTAATGGGCAGACTGCCGTAAATGCATTGGGTGCCTTCTCGGAAATAACTGGCGCGGGGGCTGGCACTGGTGATGCTGCAACGCTTGCACCAGGTGAGACAGTTGTATTTGAAGCAACTTATACATTAGCTGAACTTGATGTTCTAAATGCTGCTGGTGTGACGGATGGTGTCTCTAACGTTGCAACCGCTACTTCAGACGATGTTCCAAATTCTCCACCATCTCCGCCAGCAATAACAGAAATTCCAGCAGTTCCTTTACTTGAGATTGCTAAAGTTGCGGTTCTTAATGATGAAACGAACGCAGACGGGCTTGCTGAAGCTGGTGAAACAATCACCTACACATATACCGTCACGAACTCAGGCAACGTAGCGCTTACGAATGTAGGAATTCAAGATACGCACGAAGGTGCTCTTCTTACTGGCGCTGATCTTCCAGTGGGTGAGACTATTATTACAGAAGGTTTGCTTGGGCCATCAGACATTGGGGTTGCAAATGATGGTGTGATTGACACGCTTGAAGCAGGCGCAACGGCAACCTTTACAGTGACATTAACAGTTACTCAGGACGAAGTGGACGACGGCTAAGGCTGTAGTTTTAGGGGAAAACTTTAATAGATGAAGCATTTGCGCTCCGATATTAATATGAAGCCAAACTGGCTGAAACGCAGACTTTGTTCTGCGTTTCAACTGTTTATGGCTTTTGTATTTTTTATGGCGCAAGTGCACGCTTCTCAAGCTGCAATTGATAATGATGCGCGTGCAGTTGGGGTGTTTAATGGTTCTGCTGTTTTTGCACCAATAAGCTCACAATCAGTGCCTGTTATCCCTGCAACGCCTGCGCTTGGGGTAGCAAAATCTGGTGTCTTAAATGACGATGATGGTACACCTGGTCTGAGCGCTGGCGATAGTATTTCTTATACTGTTACAGTTACAAACCCTGGCAATGTATCGCTTACGGGTATTACAGTTGATGATCCTTTAGTGGCGCTGACGTTACAATCTGGTGATCTTGATGCTGACTTCCGTTTGGATACGAATGAAAGCTGGATTTACACTGGCGATTATATCATCACAGCTTTTGATCTTGCTACAAATGGTGGTGGCGATGGTGATATTGATAATACGGTAACTGCTGATAGTAATGAGACACCGCCACAGACGGCCTCTCAGCAGACACCTATTAATCCAGATGTTTCTATTCTCGTTGATAAAACGGGTACGTTAAATGATGATGATGGTATTGCTGGTGTAACGGCTGGTGACACAATTGACTATGTTATTACAGTTGAAAATAACGGCGTTGCGAACCTTACAAATATCAATCTGACTGACAGTCTTGTTCAAGGTGCAACGACAACACCGCTAGTTCCTATCTTCATTGGTGGTGATGCAAACACAAATAATGAAATTGATGCTGGTGAGACATGGACTTATAACCTTACCTACACATTGACGCCTGCAAATATTAGCAATGGTAATGACTTAGTAAATACGGTTTCTGTTACAACAGATGAGATCGGCTCTCGTGAAGACAGTGACACGCAAGTTATTCCTGGTGCTGTGAATAGTTTTACAATGCAGAAAATTGAAACACTGGTTGATGGTGACGGTGATGGCTTAGGCGATGTGGGTGAAACGATTGATTATACTTTCCGATTTGTGAACACAGGCAATCGTATTCTTGCAAATCTTGCTGTGAGTGATCCTTTATCTGGGTTGTCAGCAATTTCTTGTGCAAATGATATAGATGGTAATGGTAGTATTGATACACTTAATCCAGGCCAGACACTGGAGTGTAGTGCAAGCTATATCATTCAAGGTTCTGATGCAGCGGCTGGCTCAGTTGATAATACTGCGACACCAACAGCCACTGAAAATGATGGCATAACGCCTGTATTAGAAAATAACTCACCAAATGATAATTCAACTACAACACCTGTAGATCGTATTGTTGATCTTGATGTTACGAAAGATGGTACGCTTAATGATGATGATGGTACGCTGGGTGTTTCTGCAGGTGATACGATTGATTATGCAGTAGAAGTTTCTAACCCGGGCACAGTGCCACTTACAAATGTCACGGTTGATGATCCACTTGTTGCACTTAGCTTCCAGTCTGGTGATGTGAATAATAACAACCAGTTGGATATGAATGAAGTCTGGCTTTATACGGGCGTTTACACACTAACGGCGAATGATATTTCAACGAATGGCGGGGGTGATGGTGACATTGATAATACTGTTACTGCGAACTCCAATGAAACAGCTACGGAAACAGCTTCTAACGAAGTTGATATCAGTTCTGGTGTATCTCTTCAGGTCGCTAAAACAGGTGTTTTAAATGATGATGATGGAAATCTTGGTGTCACAGCAGGCGACACAATTGATTATACAATTACCGTTCAAAATGATGGTTCTAATGATTTAACCAATATTTTGCTTGCTGATACTGTGGTGCAAAATGGCATTTCGGCTTCACTCGTTCCTATAATTTCTAGTGGTGATATAAACAACGACAACATTTTAAACCCTGGTGAAATTTGGACATATACAGTTAGTCATACTTTGACAGCTGCCAATGTTTCTGATGGCAATAATCTTGTTAATACGGTTACGGTAACAACGGACCAAATAGGCCCTGAGAGCGCGAATGATACGCAAGTTCTAGCGCCACCAACTGATGCATTCACAATGACTAAGATTGCTAATCTAAATGATGGCGATGGCGATGGTCTTGCGGACCCTGGTGAAGACATCAATTATACATTTAGGTTTGTAAATACAGGAACACGACCGCTTACAAATCTTGCAGTAACAGATCTGCTACCAGGGCTTACAACAATCCTTTGTGCTAATGATGTAGATAACGATGGTGATATTGATTTGCTTGGGGTTGGGCAGACATTAGAGTGTGCTGCGGTATATACAGTTCAAGTTTCTGATGTGGCCAATGGGTCTGTTGATAATACAGCGACAACATCTGTAACTTCGTTAGATGGTTTAACGCCAGTTGTTGAAAATGACAGTGCGAATGATAACTCAACTTCGACACCAACTGATACTAATATTTCTATTGATGTCGATAAGACTATTGCTTCAGCAATTGAGGTGCTTCCTAATGTTGTTGAAGTTGAATATCTGCTTGAGCTTACAAATACAGGCTCAGTTCCCCTTACTAATATTACATTAGAAGATGATTTGAATGCAGCGATTAATGCACCTGCTCAAATTCTTGGAACAGGATCAATTACTGTTTTCTCTGGGTTTGTGGGGACAGGTACATCAAATCCAAATTATAATGGGATTGGCAATAATCAAGTCTTTAGCGGTGACGTGCAGCTTGCTGCTGGTGCAACTGGTCAGGTTAGAATATCTACTCGCATAGACCGACGTGCTCAAACGCTTGATACTGAAAATGTTGCATTGGTAACATCAACCGAAATTCTAACTGTTACGCCTTCGGATAATCCAAACGACCCAACTGGTAATGTTGACCCTACACCGTTTGATCGTCCAGATGTTGATGGAGATGGTGCGCCTGATGAAAATGAGTCTTCAATCAGTGACCGGGATGGTGATGGCATTCCAGATTCGGAAGATTATGATCCTACTGGTTATTTTTATTGTGAAGCAGATGGCAGAATTTTAACTGGCGGAAGTATTTCGGTCGTTAATGTGTTTACGGGTGGTTCGCAGTCAGGCGTTGGTAGCAGCAATGATATTACAATCTTACGCGATGGCTTAGATGGCTTTTATCAATTTTACGTAACAGCGCCTGGAAGTTACCGTCTTGTTGTAACATTGCCTCCGAACAGTGTTGCAAGCACTGATAGATCATCATCGGGTGTTCTTGATGTTACTTCTCTTCTTCCTGCAAACCCAGGTGTTCTTGGGGGTGGCGAACTAGGTTCTACGGGTGTGCTAAGTGATTTTAGTGCAGGTGGAAATCCGTTCTATACAGAGTTTGTTATCAATACAGGCGATCCGTCGGTTTTTAATAACAATATTCCACTCGCTTTTTGTGGCAGCCCGGAAATTACGGCAACTAAGAGTGTGGGAAGTGCACCTGCTCAACAAGCAGACGGTAGTAGCAATGTTACCTATCGCTTAATTGCTGAGAATACAGGTACGCAACAGATTGATAATGTAACCCTTCAAGACAACCTTGATAGTACGTTTGGTGCGGGCAACTTTACGATTACAAATACTGCAATTGAAGCTTCGCCAGTAGGGTTTGCTGCAACACTCGCTTCAAGTTTCAATGGTGTAAATAACATTGATTTATTGACTACAGGTGGAACGCTGCAACCAGATGAGAGCGTAAGCATTTTACTTCAGCTTAATGTTGATGCACCTAATGGTAGTTATACAAATACAGTTGTTGCAGGGGGTGATGATGCACTTACTGGCGCGCCAATTGAAGAATCAGATGATCGCGTTACAATCGCAATTTCTACCGTAATTCCTGATGGCCTTATTGCAACTAAATCTACACCAGTAGATGCTGCACCTCTTGGTGGTGTCGTTCCATATACAATTACCTTTGAAAATACTTCTGGCCTTCCTATTAATGGTGTTGACCTCGTCGACTTGCTGCCACATGGTTTTTCATATGTAGAAGGCTCTGCATTAGTAAATGGCGTAGCTCTAGAACCATCCTTAGTGGATTGGAACTTGGTATGGCCAAATCAGAGCTTCGCACCTGGTCAGCGTACAACGATTACACTTTCGCTTGTTGTTGGGGCTGGTGTCACTGGAACTGAATTTATCAATACAACTGTTGCACGTGATCCGCGTGATAACAGCGATGTTTCAAACCGTGCAACTGCGGTTGTGAGGCTTGAAATCGAAGCTGCTTTCCAATGTAGCCATATTATTGGACGCGTGTTCGATGATTTAGATGCGGATGGTTACTATGATGAGGGTGAACCTGGTCTAGGTGGTGTGCGTGTTGTTTCTGTTAATGGTCTCTTGATCACCACAGATGAATTTGGACGCTATCATGTTGCGTGTGATGTTATTCCTGCTGACCGTATAGGCTCCAACTATATCTTGAAGTTAGACGATAGAACGTTGCCAACAGGTTACTCTGTTACCAGTGAAAATCCTCGTGTTGTACGTGTCACGCAAGGCAAGCTTGCAAAGATTAATTTTGCTGCTTCAAGACTGCGTACAATCAATGTGGAATTGGATGATAGTTCATTCAAAGGTTCAAGTAAAAATCTTAAACGTTCAGCTCTAATCGACATCGGCAAAGTTCTTCCGTTGTTAGAGGAAGAGCGTTCAGTTCTTAAATTAAATTATCAATCCCAGGGTCAAAGATCGAAATTGCAACGATCGCGTGTTGAGTCAGTAAAAGCCCTGATTAAGAAAGCTTGGAAGTCGCGTAAGCGTCCTTACAAGCTGGATGTAGAAACTGACGTTAAATAGTTCCGAGTAAGCGTTAAAACTTTAAAAATTACCTTTGGTTAACCCATAGGTAACTATTGGTGGGTCATAGATTGTTAACCATGTTTGGTAACAAATTTTTCATACCTCGCCGTACTCTAGCGATTAAGTTGGGTGCAGGCGCATTTAACTTCAGAAATTTGATGCTTTCTGCAGCAGTAGCTCCGTATTTTTTGTTAGCATCCCAGCCATTGGCATTTGGTAATGATTTAGATTTACTTTTGCAGGCAGAAGATGCGGCAATTGCCGCGCCTCAGCAACAAGCTGTTCCTTCAAGCTCTGGAATTTCAATTTCAGTCGATGGAGAGGCTATTCTTGGTAATCTAACGCCTGAAGATAAAATTATTCAAACCGACCGCGATCTTGAAGCTGTTGATATTCAAGTTAAGTTTGATGGTCTTGATATTACACGTCGCTTAAATGTCTCGACAAAACAGTTGCGTAAAAATTATAAGCCTGGCGAGATCGTATCTTTTAGAGGCAGTTGGAATTATCCAGACTGGATTGATCGTGCAGAGGTTCGTATCTATCGAGGTATTGATAAATATTCTCCAACGTCAGTTACTCAACCTGTAGAAATTGTTGAACTACCAACTAAGGGTGAAAATGCTGGTAATGCCGAATGGCAAAGCTTTGAAGAAACAGATAGCCTTCACCTTGGTAATGATGGACTTACTTATGTCTTGCGTGTTTATGATGATAAAGGGCGTTTTGATGAGACCCTACCTTTAGATCTACGTATCAGTGAAGAAGATGCGTTACTTGCTAAACATGACGAGGGCAAAGAAGTAGCGATTGCCGTGGGCGAAGCAGAAGACCGTACAGGGGTTTCTAATATTCCACTTTATGGTGGTTCAGTAACGGTTTATGGCCGTCATGTTCCGCCTGGGTACACTGTTGAAGTTTTAGGCGAAACAATTCCGGTTGATAATTCTCAACGTTTTGTAACCAGCAGAATTTTACCACCTGGCGATCATGCGGTGGATGTTTCCGTTTCTGGATTAGGTAAAGATTCTGGACTCCAGTTTGAGCGCGATATTAATATTCCTGATAGCGAATGGTTCTATGTTGGTCTTGCAGATATTACTGTTGGTAGACGCTTAGGTTCGGATGCTGAGGGTCTTGTGAAAGCCCACCCTAATGAGTTTTCAGATACAACTTTCCGACGAGGTCGTTTAGCTTTTTATGTTAAAGGAAAAATCAAAGGGTCAACGCTTTTAACAGCAGCTTTTGATACGACCGAAGAAGAGCTTGATGACATTTTTGATAATCTTGATCGTAAAGACCCTAGACGTCTTTTACGTAATCTTGATCCAGATGATTTTTATCCTGTTTTTGGCGATGATAGTACCACCGTTGATGATGCGCCTACTTCGGGTAAGTTTTATGTTCGCCTTGAAAAAGGTAAGAGCCATGTGCTTTGGGGTGACTTTAAAACACGCATTAATGGGACAGAATTAGCACGTTATGAACGTGGCCTATATGGTGCCAATGTTCATATAGAGTCTGATTATGTTACCAGCCATGGTCAGCCTGTTGCTGAGGTTGAGGCATTTGCTGCTGAACCTGGAACTTTGCCACAAAGAGATGAATTGCGCGGCACGGGTGGCTCGGCTTATTTTCTTCGCCGGCAAGATATTAATCAAGGTTCTGAGCAAATCACAATTGAACGTCGAGACCGTGTAACAGGTGAAGTTGTTGAGCGCACTTTATTAAGACAAGATGTCGATTACCAAATTGATTACATTCAAGGTGTTGTCCTTTTACGTCGCCCACTTCAGTCACAAGGCGGCACGACTGGTGCTGTTCGTCAGGGTGTGACGGGGGATCAAAATCTTTTCCTTGTTGCAGTTTATGAATATACGCCAACTCTGACCGACCTTGATGGTTATACCTTTGGGGGTCGCGGTCATGTTTGGATTACAGATAATGTAAGAATTGGTGCAACGGGTTATCTAGAAGATACAGGCTTTGCAGACCAAAGACTTTATGGGATTGATGCTCATTTTAGGATTTCGCCAAAAAGTTATTTCGAGCTTGAGTGGGCGCAGTCAGAAGGAAATACGTTTGGCATTGTGACGTCAACGGATGGTGGTTTTATTTTTAATCCAATATCAGGTGCTGGTTCGCCAGATGGTAAAGCAAACGCATATCGTGCCAAGCTTTTCCTTGATCTTGGTGAGATAAGTGATGGTGCGGTTGAGGGTGGCGTTGGTGGTTACTATGAAGACCGTGAAGCAGGTTTTAATTCACCAAGTAATTTCACAACTGTTGATGAGCGTCTTATCGGTGTATTTGCAGATGTTAAGCTGGATGAAGATACCTCGCTTCGGGCAAAGTATGATGAAGTAAAACGAGCAGATGGAAATGATCGTCGTGAAGCATCTATCGAGTTTGAAAAACGTTTTGGCGAAGAATATACTGCAAGTGTTGGGCTTACACATTCTAATTTTGATAATCGTATCGGTACAACTTCAGGGTTTGGCGAACGCACGGATATCGGCGCACGAATAACGCGTACTTTGGATGAAAAGAATAAAGCTTGGGTATTTGGTCAAGCAACAGTTTCCAGAGATGAAACCAGAGAACGCAATGACCGTGTTGGTGTCGGTTTTGAACGTCAGATTACGGACAGGCTATCTGCTGAAGCTGAAATTTCATATGGTACTCAAGGTATTGGTGGTCTGGCAGGTCTGTCATATTCGCCTAATGCTGATGATAGATATTATATTGGCTACCGTATTGATCCAGATACAACAGCTGGTGATCTAGATGGTTATGACCCATTTGGGCGTGACTTGGGGTCAATTGTTTATGGTGCAAACCGCAAAATTAATGATCAACTGACGGCTTTCTTTGAAGAAAACTATGACTTCACTGGAACCCAAAGATCTCTTACACATACGTATGGTGTCACATATACACCTGATGCAGTTTGGACTGTGAATGCGGGTTTTGAAGCAGGTGAAGTATTTGATGAAGTTAATGGTGATTTTGATCGTATTGCTGTTTCTGGTGGTATATCGCTGCGTGAAGAAGTTAAAAATGCTTCTCTTAGGTTTGAAGCGCGATTTGAAGAAGGCCAAAACACAGCCATACGAGATCGTAATACATATCTATTAAGTGGCCAATATGGATATTTGCATAATGATGATTGGCGCTTTATCGCAAGCATTGATGCGGTTTTATCTGAATCTGATGAAGATACTATTTTAGACGGTGATTATATCGAAGGGTCTATTGGTTGGGCTTATCGTCCAGCAGACAATGACCGTTTGAATGCTTTGTTTAGATACACATATCTGGAAGACCTACCAGGTTCGCAACAAGTAAATGCGCAAAATCAAATTCTTGGGCCACGTCAACGTAGCCACGTACTTGAAGCTGACTTTATTTATGATGTAAACCAGCGACTTTCTATTGGTGGTAAATATGGTTTCCGTACTGGCGAAGTGGAAACCGTTCGTGGCGATGGTAATTTCCAAAATTCATCAGCGCATCTTGCGATTGCGAGAGCAGATTATCATATCGTTGAGAAATGGGATTTGCTTCTTGAGGCGCGCGCATTATGGTTGCCTGAATTAGATCAGACAAACACGGGTATTCTTGCAGGGGCTTATTATCACCTTGGAGATAATTTGAAGCTTGGAGTTGGTTACAACTTTGGTCAATTCTCGGATGATTTAACAGACCTTACATTTGATGATGAAGGTATCTTTATCAATGTAATAGGCAAGTTCTAGTATTTGATATCAAAGACGTCCATTTCAAAAAATACGCCTGCGTTGAACGCTGTTTTGAGAAACGTGAACCTTTGTGTCTCATCGTCCAAATGCTAAATAATAGTGAGCCTTATTCAGCAGCTTCCCGTAATTTTGTGTTTTCTAACCATGCAGTAAAATCTGTAAGGGCTCTAGCGCTCATGATTTTTTTCTTCGCGATTGTCTTATCTTTGCCTCGCCAGCGCTTAACGCCTTCTGGTTTTTTTAATAAGGTTTTATCAACGGGTGGTAAAAGGCCAAAGTTGACGTTCATGGGTTGAAACGAGCGTTTTGATTTTTCATTACTTTCACCCGTTTCATCATAAGCAACGTGACCTGTTGTAATATGATGAAGAAGCGCGCCCATTGCTGATGATATGGGTGGTAATTCTAATGAATGGTCTTCAAGTTCCGCAACAGCAAAGCGTGCAGCTAAGATGCCAATCGAGGCGCTTTCTACATAGCCTTCACAACCTGTTATTTGGCCTGCAAAACGAATGTGTGATTTGCCTTTTAGTGCCAGTCTATCGTCAAGAACTTTAGGTGAATTAAGGTATGTATTGCGGTGAATGCCGCCAAGGCGAGCAAATTCAGCATGCTCCAAACCTGGGATAGCTTTGAATATTTCTGCTTGTGATCCGTATTTCAATTTAGTTTGAAAACCAACAATATTATATAACGTGCCTAATGCATTGTCTTGACGAAGTTGGACAACGGCATAAGGCTTTTCTTCTGGTTTATGGGAGTTAGTCAGACCCATTGGTTTCATCGGGCCGTGACGAAGGGTTTCTCTGCCTCTTTCTGCCATGACTTCGATGGGTAAACAGCCATCAAAATAGGGTACGTTTTCCCATTTTTTGAAGACTGTTTTATCGCCATCAATGAGTGAGTCTATGAATGTATTATATTGCTCTTCATTTAAAGGGCAGTTGATATAGTCTTTGCCGTTACCGCCAGGGCCTACTTTGTCGTAACGCGATTGAAACCATGCTTTGTCAAAGTCGATGGAATCAAAGTGCACAATCGGGGCAATTGCGTCAAAGAATGAAAGCTCGTCTTCGCCTGTTGCCTGTGCAATTTCTTTTGCTAAATCAGGAGACGTCAAAGGGCCTGTTGCAATAATCGTTTGACCCCAGCTTTCATCTGGAAGGCCAGAAATTTCTTCTCTTATAATTTCAATGTTTGGGTGCGCTTCAAGTCGTTGTGTGACTTCCTGTGAAAAAGCATCACGGTCAACTGCAAGGGCTGTTCCTGCTGGTACTTTATGCTTGTCCCCACATTGCATAATCAGTGAGCCTGCATGGCGCATTTCTGCATGTAGGACGCCAACAGCATTGGTTTCACTGTCGTCAGAACGGAATGAATTTGAACAAACCAGCTCTGCTAAGCCTTCTGTGTTGTGTGCGTCAGTCTTGCGGGTAGGGCGCATTTCGTAAAGTTTAACTTTCACGCCAAGTTCTGCTGCTTGCCAAGCAGCTTCTGTTCCAGCTAATCCGCCGCCTATGATATTGAGTGTTTTAGTCACGCTTTAACCTCGCAAGATTTCTTATCTCTACATATATATCTTGGACTTAAAAGCAACAACGCCTGCTACATAAATGTAGCAGGCGTTGATTGAGGGCCAACAAGATGGGGGCAAAAGGTTGACCCAGAAATTTCTTCTAATGGGAGGAGGAGTTTAGAAGAAATTTATAGATTTATTTAGCGTACGTTGCGTGCAACGAAGCTGATATCGCCACGGTTGATGCCTAGGTCATCAAGTTCGCGGTTAGATAGTGAGCTAAGCTCAGTTACTGTACGACGGTAGTTGCGCCATTTTCTGAAAGAACCAATCATGTTCATTGTTTTTACTCCAAGTGAATTATTGATATAGATATACTATTACGTAACGGTAAGAACCAGTGTTATTACCGAATACCAGATATGCAAAAACTGCAGGGCATCATTAAGAAAAAGTGAAGATGATTTTTAGGTCGTTTCAAGGCTGGTTTGTGACTTTGAAATCTACGTCAAATAATTTATTTGAACATCGTTCATTTTTTGCTTGCTTTTGTTTGTATTAAGCTATAATAAATGAACACTGTTCATTTATTTATTGGTATTTATACACAAAGGAGCGTTTCATGGTTAGGTTTGGATTTGGTGTTCGTGCACAAGTTGATGACTGGAAACAGCGAGATATTATTGATGCTGCTGTCAGCAAAGCTCTCCATAAGGATTTGGATGCTCAAAAATCATCTTACTCATTTTCTTCAGTTGCAATTATTCTGGGTGTTATCTGTCTTTGTTTTGGTGCAATGACATTTGTAGCTGCAAATTGGGGAGAAATGCCAAGGCTCTTTAGGCTCATAAATTTACTCTCCTCAACAGGAGCTTCTTATCTAGTTGCAGCACTCTTCAAAAACAAAGGCAAAGATTTGTTTTCATCTGCATTTGTGTTGCTTGGTTGTGGGTGTTTTGGCGCAACGGTTATGATGGTTGGGCAAATGTATCATTTGCCAGGCCATGGTAGCGGCGCAATTCTTGTTTGGGCTTTAGGCACATTAGCCGCTGCGGGATTAACCCGTTCAACACCGGCACTTGGCTTGGCTACCATTCTTGCAACTCTATGGTCATGCTGGCTTATGGTTGATCGCAATGCAAATGTGGGTGTCCACCTTTGGTACTTACCTTTATGGCTTGCATGTGCTGGTCTAGCTTGGCAATCTTCAAGTCGTATAGCCGCTCACATTTGCGCTTTGGCATTACAAGCGTGGCTTTTTTATGCATTCGTTAGCACCATAGATGATGCATATTTCCCACTGGCTGCTGTAATCGGTATTGCCATTGGCCTCACACTTGTCTCTGCGCTTATCTACAGTAAGGATTTCAAGAGATGGCTAAACGGTTTTGAGTTAAGTGCTGTCTTTCATGTTTTAATTTCGTCCATGGCGCTGTTGGGTTTGTGGTACGCAGAGCAATATAGCCCTTCTTTTCAAAGTGGAGCAAAGCTTGTTGATTTGTTTGGCTCTTTGAACCTGTTGATTTTAAGTGCTGCTTTTATGAGCTTGCTCGCTGCTGGATTTTGGATTTTCAAAAAAGGCGCGCTTACTAGTAAATTTGATCATTTAATAATCATGGCATTGATAGTTGCATCTATTATTGCGTTTTCCCTTTCGATAATGGGCTTCCCATTCTCACTTGAAGCTTTTTCACTCGGGTTTGCGGTTTGGATCATTCGCATGGGCACAAGACAAGAAAGTGTTGCCATCATACGCTTAGGGTATTTTGGTTTCATAATTGCTCTGTTGCTGATCTATGGAGAAGCTGCTGGCGGTCTTTTAGAGACAAGCATTTTCTACATTGTAGCAGGCGCATTCTTGGTGGCTGGCGCGCTTATAGCACCCAAAATTTCAGGTAAGAAGGAGTTGGTAAAATGAATATAAGTAAATTTAAAGTGGCATTAATTGGAACATTTTGTCTGCAACTTACATTAATTGGCTTCATGTTGTTTGAAAGGGTTAGAACAATCCACACAGGGCAGGAAGTTATCCTTCAATCAAGATTTGTAGATCCCCGTGATGTCTTTCGTGGACATTATGTCAGGCTTAATCTTGTTGCAGGAACGATTGGTAAAAATCTTCCTGGTGCCAATCAAAGCTTTAAGCATGGCTCAATAGTTTATGTTGGGTTACAAGCTAGCGATAACGGGTTTTGGGTTGCTAAGTCAGTTCATTCAAAAAAACCAACTGAAGATGGTCTTATTTATTTAGAAGGTATTTACAGAGGCAATCGTGGCAATGCGCATAACGTGAGGTTTCCATTTGATCGTTATTTCACTGATAAACAACGCGCTCAAAAACTTGAGAAGTTGCGGGCAGAGCAACGACTAGGTGTTGTGCTTGCTTTAAACGGTAAAGGCAACGGCATTATAAAAGGCATTACTATTGATGGTAAAACCATCTATGATGAACCGCTATTGTAAAAGAGACGCCAAGATGAAAATGATCAATAAAAATGACTTGCCTGAGAAAATGTGCCCAGTTTGTGAGCGTCCATTTGTGTGGCGCAAGAAGTGGGAGAAAAACTGGTCGGAAATTGTTTATTGCTCTGCAAAATGCCGACGTAATAAGAATAAACCTAAAGAAGATTAAATTTGATGTTGCAGAGAGCTTTTGAACACTTTCAATTTGCGCAAAGAATGCGTAAAAAGATATCGAAAAGAATTCTTCTACAAGGCTTGCTATGAAAATCTCAGATACTCCGAAACTCGTTACCATTTTTGGTGGTTCAGGATTTATTGGACGTTATGTCGTTCGCGCGCTCGTTAATCGAGGATACCGTGTTCGTGTTGCTGTTAGAAGACCTGACCTAGCTGGTTTTTTACAGCCGCTTGGTAATGTTGGGCAAATCCAATTGGTTCAAGCCAACTTGCGGTATCGCAAATCTGTAGATGCGGCAGTTAAAGGCTCTGATGTTGTCATAAATCTCGTGGGCATTTTAGCGCAATCTGGAAAACAAAAATTTGATGCAGTTCAAACTTTTGGCGCTCGAGCAGTTGCTGAAGCGACGCGTGCAGAAAATGCAAAACTTATTCACATGAGCGCAATTGGCGCTGATCCTGAATCAGAATCGGCTTATGGTGAAAGCAAAGGTAAAGGCGAAGACGGCGTTCGGGATGTTATTAAAGAGGCTATTATAATTCGTCCTTCAATTGTATTTGGTCAAGAAGATGACTTTTTCAATCGGTTTGCTGGCATGGCAAGATTATCTCCAGCTTTGCCTTTAATTGGCGGTGGTACAACACGCTTTCAACCTGTTTATGTTGGTGATGTTGCAGAAGCATTTGCATTGGGTGTCGACGGTAAATTAGAAGGTGGTAGAACCTACGAACTAGGTGGCCCGCAAACGCCTACTTTCCGTGAGTGCCTTGAAATAATGTTAAAGGAAATTGGCCGCAAGAAAATGTTAGTAAGCTTGCCGTGGGTTATTGCTGGTATGATGGGCAAAGCTTTGGGTTGGTTGCCGGGTGCGCCTATTACATCTGATCAAGTTAAAATGTTAAAGAATGATAATGTTGTTTCAGAAGACGCGATACGTCAAAAGCGGACGCTTGAGGGTATGGGCATCACACCTACACCAATGGCTGCAATTCTGTCGACTTATCTAGTTCAGTACCGCCCACATGGTCAGTTTACAAAGATTGTAGACGAGGGTGAATAATTGGATGGCGTGGCTTCCCTTCTACCCGAAGGTTTAACCGCGCTTTCTGCATTTGTTTTAATTGTTGCGAGTTTTTTTACTTCTGCTCTTACTGCTGCGGTTGGAGTCGGGGGTGGTTTATTGATGCTCGCGCTTATGACGTATTTAGTACCAATTAGTGCGCTTATTCCAGTTCATGGCCTGGTTCAACTTGGTTCGAACACTGGACGATCTTATGTGCAAAGAGCACATATCAATTGGCTTATTGTTTTCTACTTTTTGATTGGGAGTGTATTTGGTGCGCTAGCAGGGGCTGCACTTGTAATACAACTTCCTGATGCTTTCTTAAAAGGATTACTTGGTCTTTTTATTTTGATTATGGTTTGGATGAAGCTTCCTAAATTGGAAAAGCCACATCCAGTTTTCTTGGGTGTAGGCGGCTTAATTACAACTTTTATTACAATGTTTGTGGGAGCTACTGGACCGTTGGTCGCGGTCTTCTTCAGCAGGGTGTTTACTCAGCATCGCCAAATGGTTGCAACACACGGCATGGCTATGACGGTTCAACACACTTTGAAAGTTTTAGCGTTTGGGTTTGCTGGTTTTGCATTTTGGCAATGGGTTCCTGTGATATTGGTAATTGTTACAACAGGCTTTATAGGCACTAAGGTGGGCAGTGTGATTTTGAATAAATTACCAGAAAGAAATCTTAAACTATGTTTTAAGTTTGTGATGACGTTAGTTGGACTTGATTTAATCAGAGTGTTTTTATTTATGGCATATTAACTTTTAACTGACATGCTTTGTAGATCAGCTGGGCGGCGGATACGGAGACTAGTTATGTACGTGCGCGCCTCATTTTTATCGCTTTTTACAGCAGCTAAACATGCAGATTCGATTCGAGAAAATCGTCGATTATCCCCACGTGAGGAAACAGCTGAGTTAGCTGAACTTGTCGTGGATCTAACAGGTCGTAGGATAACCTGTATTGTTCATAATATTTCTGAAGGTGGTGCTATGGTTGAAGCTTGCGCTAACCCTTTACCTGAGCGTACTACATTGATTTGCAAAAATTGGGACATCAATAAATCATGCCGAGTTGTGTGGTCAGATGGCAAGCTTTCAGGACTTGAGTTCGTCGCAGATTAACTTATTCTTTGAGACCCTTTTCAGTCCACCACAGGGTGATTAAAGAAATGACGCCAGCTAAAGCAAACCCTAAAACTAAAGGGGTAACTGTATTGCTGAAATAAATACCAATCAGCCAGCCGATTGGTATTGATATAAAGGTTGAAACTGAGCCAACAACTGCTGCTCCAAGTCCTGCCATATGACCAATAGGCTCCATAGCCAATGCATTAAAATTTCCAAATAATATGCCGTTGCAAAAAAATGATATTAAGAGCCAGATCATGAAGCTCCAAAGGCTTGGTGTTCCGTTATTCCAGAATACTATTATTAGAAACATGATTGATGTTACAGTCAGACAGATTAATGCTCTCCATGTCATGAACCGCATACCAAGTTTTATAACGACCTTTGAGTTGAAAATACTAGCAAGCCCAATTGCTAAAGCGGCTACCCCAAAATATACAGCAAACCAGTCACCACTTTCGTAGGTTACTTGAAAAATTTGTTGTGCTGAGTTTAGGTATCCAAGAAAGCTGCCAAATATTATGCCTGACGTAATCGTATATCCTAATACGATGCGGTAGCTTAATGCTTCCAGAACGCCTGCTGCAATATTGGCTAATGAAAACTTGTGACGATTTTCTAATTTTAAAGTTTCTGGCTGTCTTAACGCAAACCATACGAAAGCAATCAGTGCGGTTATCAATAATAAAGTAAATATATTACGCCAGCTTGAAACCAACATAATTGCTTGGCCAATTGCTGGGGCGATTGCAGGTACCAAAATAAATATAGCCATTATAATTGACATGATGCGTGCCATTTCACGGCCTGAATAACCATCCCTAATAAGGGCTATGCTAACAATTCGTGGTGCGGCGGCTCCTAAGCCTTGTAAGACACGACCAATAAGCATCAGTGAGAAATCAGTTGAAAGAAGTGAGATGATGCAACCAAAAATAAAGATTACATAACCGATGTAAATTATAGGTTTTCGACCAAAGCTATCTGATAATGGCCCAGCGCAGATCTGACCAATTGCAAAACCAAAGAACATAGCAGATAGCACTAATTGGGCGTCGTTTGGATTGGCCAAATTTAGGTCGTGACCAATTTCACTTAGGGCAGGTAAAATTGCATCAATAGAAAGCGCCAAGATTGATGTCATCGTTGCTAGTAAAATTACAAATTCAGATAAGGATAATGGTTTTTCTGGCTTCATAAAGTTCGCTTTAACAATGGTTTTTGCACGATAGTGTATCTATCTGTGCTCCAGTTGGAATGTGAATTTGGTTACTTGTAGTTAAAAACAATAATAAATCCATTTGTATTTATCGTTTGTGATTGCCTTATTCACGCCATTTGTGACGTATCAGGCGAATTGACATGCAGTAAAATCAGCCTAGCCTATATGCTAGGTTTATGGAGGAATCTGCAAATGAACATCAATAGTGCATTCTCAGTCGAAAACAGAAAAATTGACCCTTCAAAGAAATCAGGTTTAAAGCCCGACGGTACACCTAATGACAATAATCGCATAGAAATTGGGCCTACGGATCTTGCCTTTGCAGAATGGGAAGCTGCTGGCCTTGAAATGCCTAATATGCCAGCCTTGCGGCAGTACAGATATGAGCGACTTTTAGCAGAGCTTCGTAAGCGTGATTATGGTGCTGTATTGATGACCGATCCGCTTAATATTCGCTACGCAACAGATAGTACCAATATGCAGCTTTGGAATACACATAATCCATTTAGAGCCTGTGTTTTGTTTGCGGATGGTCATATGATTTTATGGGATTATAAAAATTCCCCTTTCCTTGCAGACCATAATCCGTTGGTTAAAGAAGTCCGCTCTGGTGCTTCTATGTTTTATTTTGGTAACGGCGATAATATTGAGAAGGATGCAAAAACTTTCATTGGTGAAATTGATGGTTTAATGCGCAAACATGCAGGTGACAATCGCCGTATTGCCGTTGATAAAATTATGATTGCTGGACTTAAGGCACTTGAGCGTTGCGGTCTTGAGGTAATGGAAGGGGAGGAACTTACTGAAAAGGCTCGCGTTATAAAAGGCGCAGAAGAAGTTAAAGCGATGCGTTGCGCTGTTCATTCTTGTGAGACAGCTGTGCGTGCGATGGAGGATGCTGTTCAACCTGGTATGAGTGAAGACGAAGTATGGGCAGTGCTTCATGCTGAAAATATCAAGCGCGGTGGTGAATGGATTGAGACACGTTTGCTTGCTTCAGGGCCTAGAACGTTTCCTTGGTTCCAAGAATGTGGCCCACGTATTATTCAAGAAAATGAAATACTATCCTTTGATACAGATTTAATCGGTGTTTACGGGCTTTGCGTTGATATCTCTCGCACATGGTTTGTTGGAGATGGTGAGCCATCAGAGTTGATGAAAGAATACTACCAGCTTGGCCATCAACATATTATGGAAAATATGGCCTTGCTAAAACCTGGTGTCTCTTTCAAAGAACTTGTTTTTGGTGGTCACCAGTTGCCAGAAAAATTTGTGCCTGCTCAATATGGTTGTCGTATGCATGGTGTTGGGCTTTGTGATGAGTGGCCATTGATTGCCTATCCTAAGAATTATTCTCCAGGTGCGTTTGAATATGAGCTTGAACCTGGGATGATGTTATGTGTTGAAGCTTTGATTGGTACAAAAGAAGCAGGATTTTCTATTAAGCTAGAAGATCAGGTACTTGTTACAGAAGATGGCTTTGAAAACCTAACAACCTATCCATATGATGAACGGTTTATGCGCTAGTATTTATATAGAATAATACTTTTATGCGTGTCGTGATTTAGCCATCCTTTTTATTCAGAGTTGGTTCAGACCTGATCTGTTATTTTATAATAACGGGGTAGATTAACTATTATTTAATCTAAATCTACGAATGATTAATAAATTAATTAAAAAGGTATGAATCATGAAACGTGGTGCAATATTATTAGCGGCAACATTAGCTTTAGCGTCTTGTCAAAGTACAACTGACCCTCTTACAGGTCAGGCTCAACGCAGTAACACTGCAATTGGTGCAGGTGTGGGTGCTGCAGTCGGTGCTGTTGCGGGACTGCTGATTGCAAAAGATAAAAGTGGTAGCGATCGCCGTAAAGCGGTTTTAATTGGCGCAGGCGTTGGTGCGCTAACAGGGGGTGGGATTGGTGCTTATCAAGACCGTCAAGAACAAGAGTTACGCCAACAGTTGGTGAATTCAGGTGTTAGCGTTACACGTAATGGTAATGATATTATCTTGAATATGCCTTCTAATATTACATTTGCATCGGGGCAAGATTCACTGAATCCGAGTTTCTCTCAAATTCTAGATTCAGTAGCAATTATTTTGAACAAATATCCAAAAACTGTTCTTGATATTGATGGGCATACGGACAGCGTAGGGGATATAAGTTCAAATCAGGCTTTATCTGAACGTCGCGCAGTTACAGTTGCTCGTTATTTGAATGCGCGTCAAGTTGATAGCAGGCGCTTGCAAGTGATCGGATTTGGTGAGAGCCGTCCTGTAGCAGACAATGCTTCTGATGCTGGACGTGCAGCAAACCGCCGTGTTGAAATACGCATTGCACCCCTTACACAATAAAAAATAAAACAGGTCATGCAAAATTATTTGTAATGACCTGTTTTCACAATCCTAGGTTACACTTATACTCATTTCGCATTCATTTATTTGGATGCGATTTTTTTATTTGAAATTGGTAATAATTATATGACTCAAGAAAAGCGTATTGAAATCGCATTACTCATTATTCGTGTAACTACTGCAATTTTTCTTGGTTTATGGGCTACCTTAAAATTCCATCATCCAGAGTGGCAACGCAATATTTTTGAAGGGGCATATAATATCAGCTTTTTTACAGTGACTGATAACCTCTCGTATTTTTTTGGCAGCATTCAAATCATAATCGTACTTGCGTTTGTATCTGGCTTTATGAGGACTTGGACTTACGGCTTGATGATGTTGATGTCAGCTGCTGGTGTAATTGGCTCTTTGGGGTCATTTTTATCATATTATAATTACCCTAAAAATCTTATGCTGACTTCTATACCTACGCTTGGTGCTCTTATTGCACTGTTTATTTTGCGGGATATGGATAATCTTTTTTCGCTCTCAGCGAAGCGAAAATCATAATAGGTGCATTGTTTTTTAAATTTTATCTAAGCTGCATTTACTAAGTGTATTTGATTAACGTATTCGTTCATCTCTTTGGCCTTTAATGGCTTGCCAAATAAATAACCTTGTCCAATATGCGCGCCTAATTGTTTAGCAATGATACCCTGTTTTTGAGTTTCAATACCTTCTACAACTATTCGGCTACCAAGCCCTTTTGCCATATTTACGATACTTGAGAAGAGAAAATGGCTATCTTCATTTTTATTTATGTTTCCAATAAATTCTTTGTCAATTTTAATTTCATCAAACTGGAAACGCTGCAAATAACTTAGCGATGAATAGCCTGTACCAAAATCATCTATTGAGGTTTTTACACCAAAACTTTTTAATTTTGTAAGCTCAGATACAACGGTATCCCAGTTTTCTACGGCAGAACTTTCCGTGATTTCTAAAGTAAAATATTCTGGCTCTAATCCAACTTCTTCAAGGACATTACGGATTGTATTTGAAACTTCACCTGATCGGAAATGCTGCGCTGACATGTTTGAACTTATATGTAATTTTTGACCTGTTTTGCGAAAAATTTCCATAGAAAACTTTGAAGCTTCCCTCAAAACATGAATATCTAATTCACGAATCATTCCAATACGCTCTGCAATTGCAATGAATTCTTCCGTATTGATTTGCTCATTCTTAAAATGCCATCTTGCAAGGGCTTCGACGCCACATATTGTGCCTGAGTTTAAACAAATCTTTGGTTGATATGCTGTATCTATTTCACCATTTTTGATCGCATAAGGTAAAATCGATGCCAAATAGTCTTGGCGTTCATGTAGTGCTTTAATTTTATTATTGTAAACCTGGAAGCAGGATTTTCCTGCAGCCTTTGCCTCATAAAGCGTAACGTCAGCTGCCTTTAATACAGTTGGAATTTCTTTTGAATCGACTGTTTTTGTTGTAATAAATCCAATTGAGCAAGATGGTGAAATCACATTAGAATTATATTGAAATTTTATAGCCATTTCTGACATTATTATTTCTCCTAATTCTTCAGGTGTTCTGAAAGAGTCGTTTTGATAAGCAATTATTGCAAATTCATCCCCACCGAAACGCGCTACAAGTCCATTGTTTTTGTTGATAACCACATTTAACCGTGCTGCGACTTCAGTTAATAAAGCATCACCTGCATCATGCCCCATGTTGTCGTTGATAAGTTTGAAATTGTCCAAATCTATAAGAGCTATAATTAGCTCGCCTGAATGATCGGATTTTAGGTCTTTTTCGAGGCGTTCTGAAAATAAGCTACGATTAGCTAAGCCGGTCAGAGTATCGTGAGATAATAAGAATTTTTCCTTTTTAACAACATCAAGTTGCGACAAATCTTTAGCGAATTTGGAAAGATGCCGAGCCATCTTTCCCACTTCGTCTTGGCGGTCTTGATTTTTTACGGTTAAATTAAATTTACCCTCAACAATCTTAGCCATTGAATCGGAAAGGGATGACATGGATGTGCCAAATGACTTGGTTCTAGCCAATAACAACATCGTAATCAGAGATAAAATCCCTATCGTAAGTGCTGAAACAAGAACAAGCTCAGATTGAAATTCATCATGTGAATTGCTTGAGTGATTGTTCACTATGTTTTCTGCAGCTGTTGATATTTTTGAGGCTTTTGCAGTTATTATTTTTGTCTGTGTTGTAAATGCAAATCGTGTTGGAATTTTTGTTGAAGGGTCAATACCTAATAAAATTCGAGCGTTTTTTAACCAGGCTTGAGCTTCTTTTTCGAAAGCAAAAATTTTGTCCTGGATCATTTCATTGTTTTTTGACGTCTCTAGTTTTTCAATCGTTCTGGTCAACTGTCTTTGTAAAATATCGTAGTTGATAAAAATTTCTGTTTTGCTTTTGATCATTACCATATCAAGAGTTTCTTGAACAAGCTTATCAAGTTTACCGACTATTTGGTTAGCCGTTTGTGCATGGTTTGATGATTTAACAGCACGTGCGCCAATTTCATTTTGTTTGATATTCGCTTCGTAAGCATAAAATGCCACTGTTCCAATCGATATAGTCGCAATTATCACTAAAAGGATGATTGGTTCCAAAAGTCTGTATTTGATTGAGTTGCGTAATTTCATGTGTAATTTCCTAACGAGGCGGAAGCGCAGGCGCTTTTATGTTAGGGTTTGGTTCAGTTAAAGAATTTAAGAACGCAACAAGATTGTCTTTTTCTTCTTCTGATAGATTGATTTTTTTAATAAGATTAGATTTTGAAAGCCTATCCACACCGCCATAATTGTAGTGTTCAATGACATCCTCTAAGTTTGATAAGTTACCATCATGCATATAGGGTGCGCGAAGGCTTATGTTTCTCAAAGTTGGTGTTTTAAAAGCATGTTTGAGATGTTTTTTGTTGGGGGCTAAAGCTGCTGCTCCAAGATCGTTTGTTGCTATTCCAATATCATGTAAAAGGTGATCTGTGAAATTCCAACCTGTATGGCAGCTTGAACAATTCCCTTTGCCTGTAAAAATTTTAAAGCCACGTTTTGCCGACTCAGATATTGCTGTTTCGTCTCCTGAAACCCATTGGTCAAATGGCGCCCAGCCAGAAACTAGCGTTCTTTCAAAAGTAGCGATTGCGGTAAGAATATTTTGTTTCGATATCCCTTGTATTGGGAATATCTCATTGAACCAATATTTATACCCATCAATTTGGCTTAGACGCGCGATTAAATCTGGAAAAGAAGCGCCCATTTCTTTTGGATGTGTAATTGGGCCCGCTGCTTGTTCTTCAAGAGAATATGCTCTGCCATCCCAAAAAAACTGTGATGCATTATACAAATTAAGTAATGTGGGCGCATGACGATCAAGCGCTATGTTTTTTGTGCCAATAGCTTTTGCTACAGGTGTTTCCCAGCCAAATGAAGGGTTGTGGCATGTCGCGCAACTCATATTCTGAGTGCCAGAGAGACGGGTATCAAAGAATAACATTTTTCCTAAGGTTGCAAGTTGTGGACTGTAGGGTGCTGACACTGGAAAAGTTATATATGTAGGTCTTTTAAATTGAGCTTTTAATACCTTGATGTCACCTTGTGCTTTAGACGGTGAGTAGTGTGCAATTTGGATTGCAGTTGCATAAATATATGCTGTTAATGATAAGAAAAAGCTTATTATCTTCATTGGTGTTGAAATTAACCCGGTTCAAAGTTTATGTACTTTACTTTAGGGCACCTTAAGATTGAATTAACTCTTAAATTACATCGGTCTATATGGTTTACAGTTTATGTATTTAATTATGAATTTTTATTGATAGTAATTTTTATTTTAAAAAATTATTGCTAAATATGGGAGCTTATTCCTTACCTATGCGAAGGGTGTAATCGCCACAAAGTGAATGACAATCATGGGCATTTTGCTGGTGGTTAAGTTATTCGCGAAGTGGCGCAAATTCTTAAGAATAATATTAGAGAGACCGATGTTGTTGCCAGTTTTGGTGGCTAAGAGTTTATTGTTTTTCTAAGAAGTCAAGATCAAAAGATGAGTTATAAACTTGCTGAGCGTATGCTAAAAGCGATTGAAAGCCATGTTGTAGATTAACTATTATTCTAAGCATTCAAAAAAATAGTTTCACGTAACTGCCATTTCATGTTTTATCTTTATTAACTATTAAGGGTTGATGAGAGGCGAAGAATAATGCGTGTTGTGATGATAGGTACAGGATATGTAGGGCTTGTATCGGGGGCGTGTTTTGCTGATTTTGGTCACTATGTGACTTGTGTTGACAAAGATGAGTCTAAGATTAAACGCTTAGAAGATGGTATTATGCCGATTTATGAGCCAGGTCTTGATACTTTGGTTGAAACAAATGTTAAGGCAGGTCGTCTTGATTTTACCATTGAGCCTAGCAAAGCTATTGGTGAGGCCGATATTGTTTTTATTGCAGTTGGGACACCAGCAAGACGTGGCGATGGACATGCGGACTTGCAATATGTTTATGCAGCTGCAGAAGAAATTGCTGGGTATATAAAAGATTATACAGTGATTGTTACGAAGTCGACTGTTCCAGTTGGCACCGGTGATGAAGTAGAAAAAATTATAGCTAAAACGAACCCTAAAGCTGATTTTGATGTCGCATCAAATCCTGAATTTTTGCGTGAAGGTGCTGCAATTGATGACTTTAAAAGACCAGATCGCGTGGTCGTTGGGGCACATAATGAACAAGCCTTTTCTGCAATGCATGAGCTTTACCGCCCTTTATATCTCAATGAAACACCGCTTTTAAAAACTGAGCGGCGCACAGCAGAGCTTATCAAGTATGCAGCAAATGCATTTCTTGCAACTAAAATTAGTTTTATTAATGAGATTTCAGATTTGTGCGATGCAGTAGGTGCAAATGTTCAGCAAGTTGCTAAAGGGATTGGGCTTGATAACAGAATTGGGTCTAAGTTTTTACATGCCGGGCCTGGGTATGGTGGTTCATGTTTTCCAAAAGATACATTGGCGCTGTCTAAAACAGCACAAGATTATGGCTCCCCTGTTTCAATTGTTGATACGGTGATTGCAGTAAATGAAAAACGTAAAGAAGCGATGGCGGATAGAATTTTGCAAGCTTGCGATGGCTCTGTAGAGGGGAAAACTTTAGCAATTTTAGGGCTTACTTTTAAACCTAATACAGATGACATGAGGGATGCGCCAAGCTTGATAATTATTCCTCGTCTTCAGGCTTTAGGTGCAAACATTCGTGCTTATGACCCGCAAGGGATGGAGGAAGCAAAAGGGATGTTTGAAAATGTTGAGTTTTGTGATGATGCGTATCATGCTATGACGGGTGCTGATATCGCTGTTATTTTAACAGAATGGAATCAATTTAGAGCTTTAAACCTTACGCGTGTTGTAGAAACGCTTTCAACTAATACGCTTATTGATTTGAGAAATATCTATCCATTAGATGAAGTTGGATTGCTAGATTATCATTCAATTGGCAGGCCTTCTTAAATATTTTCTAATATTTAACGGGTCTGTAACGTTTGTAGTTAAGTTTAGCCATGATTTTGTTATATTTCTTGGTATGATATTTTCTTAATTGATTGATTCTAGGATATTGAGGCTGACCTTTTTAAAACGCCATTATATTAAAGACTTTAATTTAGGCGCTCTTAGCAGTTCACTAAACACTTCTTCTCGACTAAAAAAGTTTGCAAGCCTAGGATTTGCTGCATTAGTTTTAAGCTCTTGTGTAACAGCGAGTGGTGAACTTGATAGCGCTACAACTTTGAAGTCAAGTTGGGTTCGCCCTGATGACCCACAAGAAAAAATTGGTGCAAAAGAACATCCAGCTGTCCTTGCCAAATATGGTGGCACTTATGAAAATGTTCAGGCAGAAAGATTAACAGCGCTTATTGTAGGTAAGCTTGTTGCTCAATCTGAAGATCCTTCACGAGTTTATAAAATTACCCTGCTTAATTCACCAAAAGTAAATGCCTTTGCTTTGCCAGGTGGGTTTTTATATGTGACCCGTGGGCTTATGGCGCTTGCTAATGATTCTTCTGAATTAGCCGCAGTTATTGCGCATGAGATGGCACATGTATCTTCTAATCATGCAATTGTTCGGCAAGAAAAATTTAATTCCGCCGCTTTGGGGCAAAAGGTAGTTTCTGAAGTGCTTGAAGATAGCCCTGCAGGTCAGATTGCATTGGCTGCAAATCAACTCAGATTAACAAAGTTCTCTCAATATCAAGAATTACAAGCGGATACTATTGGCATTAGAATGGCTGGACGCGCAGGATTTGATCCTTTTGCATCGGCGCGCTTCCTTCAAACGATGGATAGATATCGCAAATTTATTGCTGGTGATAAGGGGTTTGATAGTTCAGATAATTTCACAACAAGCCATCCTGCAACCCCAAAAAGAATTGAGTTAGCACGTCGTCATGGTCGTTTCTTTGGTAGTCCAGGTATTGGAAAAAGAGACCGAGATAGATATCTAAAAGGTATTGATGGGCTTTTATTTGGAAATACTGCTGATGAAGGATTTGTGCGAGGCCAAAGATTTTCACATGCGGGTCTTGGTATCACGTTTAAGGCACCAAAAGGGTTTATTGTCGATAATCAAACTAAGGCAGTTTTAGTTTCAGGGCCGAATGATCTTGCAACTAGATTTGATGCGACAGTTGTTTCTAGCAGAACAAATCTTGCTGATTATTTGAAGAGTGGATGGATCACGGGTCTTGTTAATGAGACTATTCGTGAAGAGTCTATCAATGGTTTTCAATCTGCAACAGCGATTGCTAGAGGTGATGCTTGGCGTTTTAAAGTTCGTATTATCCGAAATGGTACGCAAGTTTATCGTTTTATTACTGCAGCTCCTCAAACTAATACAAATATTGATGCAGTATCACGCAGAATTACTGAAAGTTTTAGGGTGCTATCTGCACAAGAGATAGCCGATCTTAAACCGCTATCTATTAAGATTAAAACAGTCGGTGCTAATGAAAGTGAGCAAACCCTCGCAGCAAACATGCAAGGAACTTCTAATCCGCTTGAATTATTCAGACTTCTTAACGGCTTAAAGCCAGGTGAAACTGTGACGCCCGGTCAAAAGGTCAAGATTGTTACAGACAGATAAAACTTGATAGTCTTAAATTAACTGCGTTATTTCTGGGTTTTGCTCGATCAAAGTTGTTTCAAGCTTTTTCAGCGCCCTGTTTTCCAGCTGGCGAACCCGCTCTTTAGAAATACCCAATGTGTTGCCAAGCTCTTCAAGAGTTGCCCCATTTTCACTTAAGCGTCTTGTCTTAATGATCTGTAATTCACGTTCGTTTAAAACACCTAATGCTGAATTAAGCCATTGAGTGCGACGTTCGCCATCAATAACACTACTGACATTGTCATCTGGAAGAGGAGAATCGCTTGGTAAAAAGTCTTGTCGTTCAGTGTTGCTGTCATCGTCTGTTGCGATAGGCGCATTTAATGAAACATCTGGGCCACCTAAGCGAGCATCCATTGTTGCAACATCTTTTGGTGAAACGCCAATTGCTTTTGAAAGCTCTTGATATAGCTCATGGGAGTTGATGTTTTTATCAAGTTTTGTAATTTGTGCTCGCAATCTACGCAGATTAAAGAACAAAGACTTTTGTCCAGAGCTTGTCCCACCACGAACAATTGACCAGTTTCTTAGAATATGATCTTGAATCGAAGCCCTAATCCACCAAGTTGCATAAGTTGAGAAGCGAACTTCACGGTGTGGGTCAAAGCGTGCGGCAGCTTCTAGCAAGCCGACGTGTCCCTCTTGGACAAGGTCTGACATTGGTAATCCATATCTGCGGAATTTTGATGCAACTGCAATAACTAGACGCATGTGTGCCGAAGTCAGCTGATGAAGTGCTTCTTGATCTTGATTTTCTGCCCAGCGAACTGCCAATTCATGTTCATGGTCACGTTCTAGATAAGGTGCTTTCGTTGCAGCCTTAACTAAGCTTCTTCCAATATTTTCTTGATGAGCCATTACTGTATCTCCCTATAACATTAAGCATAATGCTACGGGCTCCCAAACATCACTATGCACTAAAAATACGTGCAGTGTTAGCAATTAGTTTCAAAAATAGAAATAAAAATTAAAAAGGCCCGCATATTTAAATGCGAGCCTTGAAATAAAGTATAAAATTCAGTTAGTTATACTAATTATTGGTTTTTATTAAGCAGCAGCTTCCTGCTCTTCATCGTCTGGTTTAGCACCACGTTTTGGACCTTTAGCAAGGTTTTTCTCGATTTCTGCTACGGCTTCAGTCGTAGAAATTTTATTTACCGATGAAATTTCACGAGCCATACGATCAAGGGCTGCTTCATAAAGTTGACGCTCTGAATAAGATTGCTCTGGTTGATTTTCTGAGCGGAAAAGGTCACGAACAACTTCAGCGATATAAACAATGTCACCTGAATTGATTTTCGCTTCATATTCCTGAGCACGGCGGCTCCACATTGTGCGCTTAATACGAGCGCGACCCTGTACAGTTTTCAGTGATTTAGCAATTCTCGCATCATCAGAGAGCTTACGCATGCCTGCTGACTCAACCTTAGTGGTAGGAACGCGCAATGTTAGCTTGTCTTGTGCAAAGTTGATAACAAAAAGTTCCAACTTAAAGCCAGCTACTTCTTGTTCTTCAATGTCGGTAATTTGACCAACGCCATGAGCCGGGTAAACAATAAATTCGCCTGTTTTAAAACCCTGTCTTTGGACTGTTTTTTTCGCTGTTGCCATTTAATGGTCCCTCTTGATTATCGGTTTGCCCGAATTATTTCTTAGCCTAATAAATAGTCCATAATAGACGCATTGCCTTCTCTCAGAAGGCAGTTCAAATTTTTATATCTTGTTTAGAGACTTTGCCCGTGGCAACAATTCACATCATACGGTAGATGCTTTGTATACCGTTTATCGTAGATAATAAAAATAATTGAAAACTCTGCTGTTTATAGTGACTTTCCCAAGGTTTTAACCTTATTTGTTTATGAATATCACAAAAACGGCTATTTTTCAACCCAATCATGGCTTGAGTGGGTCTTGCTAGTAACAATTATTAAGAAATGGTTAATGCACCTTGCCTTGAAATGTGTAGGTTTTAATCGCCATCACCTGGTTCAGGTGTGAAGTATTTTTCAAATTTGCCTTCTTCACCATCAAATTTCTCTGCATCTGCAGGTTGTTCTTTTTTGATCGTAATGTTTGGCCATTTTTCTGCATACTCAGCATTGACTTGTAGCCACTTATCAAGCCCAGGTTCAGTATCTGGTTTAATCGCCTCAGCTGGGCATTCTGGCTCACACACACCGCAATCAATACATTCATCTGGATGGATAACCAGCATGTTTTCGCCTTCGTAAAAGCAGTCAACTGGACAAACTTCGACACAATCCATGTATTTACATTTAATGCAATTATCGTTGACGATATAGGTCATTCGTTACTCCACTGCCTCACTGCTGCTGTCAGCTAAAATTTACACTATTCGGATACAATTTTTATAAGGTTCTTACAAGGCCATAAACCACTACAAAATTGGGTATGGTGAATTGAAAATTCTATTTGTTTCTCATTCGGAAGAATTATGTTTCATTGCAAGAATTTGTTTGCGTTGATGTTTGGTTGGCCGGCCATCGCTTTGTATTCTAGACATGTATTCTTTTGTGTCCTCAAGCTTTTGTTTTTCAGGCTTTGGGGGTGATAAATCATTATATAGTAACTGAGCCTCACTAAAGGGGCCTCGTCTGTTCGCAATGCCAAGTATCTCTATGATTTTGATATCGCGTTCAAGCGTTATCGTTAGAACATTACCAAGCTTAACTTGTCTGCTTGCATTACTGGCTTTTTCTTTGTCGACTCTTATTTTTCCTGAAATGACGTGTTTTTGGGCAATGCTTCTGGTCTTAAAAAACCTTGCATGCCAAAGCCACTTATCAATACGTTGGCTTGTGAGTTCTTCCGCCATATACCTATTTTAAATTAGATTTTAGAGCAGCCAGTGCTGCAAATGGACTATCAGGATCGGCTTGTTTTTCTCTCTTTTGTGGTTTTGATCCAGCATTTGAATTATTTTGCTTAGGTTTGCCGCCTTTGGCGTTTTTCTTACCAGAGAATTTTTTATTAGTATTTTGGTTCCCAGAAAATTTCTTATTACCAGTGCCGCCATAACGCCAGATTAAGATTGTTTTCGGCTCTTCAGCTAAATCAGATGGTTTTTCATCTTCCGAGACTTCACTCTTAGGCGCTTCTGCTTGCGTTTCTTTTTGTACTTCGAGTGGTTCTTCTGCAGGTTTTATTTCTGCTTCAAGACGGCTCTCTGATTTGTAGCCAAGGCCTTTAAGAATAGGTGTCATATCTTCATGTGTCGCACCTAAGATTGATAGCATAGTTGGCGTTACATAAAAGGATCTGCCTTCAATAGCGCCTTCAGGTTTTTCTGATGTGCTATCGGCTTTCCAACTTGTTGTTGGGCGTATTAAATCTGCTAACCGTTCAAGGATATCTATGCGAACAGCTTTTGCGCCTAAGATTTTAAAGCCTGAAAGGGCATAGAACTCTTTTGCATAGCTTTCATCAATTGGTGCTGATGTACGACCAGCCGCCGAAAGGCTTGGTATTTCTGTCAGACCAATTGCTTCCATTTTATCATTGGCAATTGCCCATAATATGCTGATTAGCTGACTTGGTGCGGGTTTAAGCAAAATTGGAATAAAGACATGATAAGCACCAAAGCGAATGCCATTGTGTCGCATGATACTGCGCATGTCTTGGTCTAGGTTTTTGAGGTCTTCAGCAACATCTTTGCGTTCCAGAATTCCGAGGTTCTCAACAATCCTAAAAGCGATGCCTCTTGCTATGCCGTTTAATTCTTGGTTGGCTTGCAAGTCTGCTAAAGGTTTTAAAAGCGTATTAATGTGGTTTGAAACCCATCGATCTAGCCTTGTAACTGCTTTATCAAGCGGTGCTCCTGTTAATTGCTCATCAGCAAGCATAATGATACGTGGTTTTAAAGGTGTGTCACCTTTAGTAAGTTTTGCAACTGCTTCACCTAACCAACGCATGGTGCCATCATTGCCTAAAACAATATCGCTGTTTGGGCTAGCGCCTAATCTATCAGCACGTTTTTCAATTTCGGTTGAGAGCGCTTTTGTGGCGGCTGTGTTTAATGCCTTGGCATCTTTGCCGCCTTCAGAACTATCTGCAACGAATCTGAATCCCTTTAAGTGCCCCACTGCATGACCCTCCACACTTACGGAACCATTTTCACCAATTTCAGCTTCTAGCATTCTATTCTCTTTCAAACGCTTCATTAAAATACTTGTCCTGCGGTCTATGAAACGTTTCGTCAAGGTCTCATGTAGCGCGTCAGACAGTCTATCTTCGACTTCGCGTGTTTTTTCCCGCCACTCAGCGACATTTGGAAGCCAATCATCACGATTAGATAAATAAGTGCAAGTTCTAATATTAGCAATACGTGTAGAAAGCGCATCTAATTCACCGTTTGTATTATCGCTACCTGCAACTTGATCTGCAAACCATACTTCATTAATTTGCCCTTCTCTTGCCAGATCCATGTAGACTTGTGCAAGAATTTCAGCATGAGAAGCGGGAGAGATTTTACGATAATCAGGCGTTTTTACAACATCCCATAAAAGACGAACATTTTCAGGCGTTGTTGTAAGATCAATGATGTCAGGGTCATTTGCTAATCTATCTAATGCAATAATATCTGCATTAGGAGGTGCTTTCATCAAGCGACGATGTTCAGCTGGTTTTTCTAATGAATGTTGAAGTCTTGAAATACTATCGTAATTCAGCTCTGTATTGCGCCAAGTCAAAATTTTAGCTGGCGCGAATGTATGCGTTTCAAGTGCTTCAATTAACTCATCTTCAAAAGGTTGGACGCGGCTGGTAATGCCAAATGTTCCATCTTTTGTATGCCGTCCTGCGCGTCCTGCAACTTGCGCAAGTTCAGAGGCGGTTAGTTTTCTAAATTGGAAGCCGTCATATTTTGTATCTTGAGCAAATGCGACGTGATTGACATCTAAGTTAAGTCCCATCCCAATAGCATCAGTCGCAATAAGAAAATCAACATCGCCATTTTGATAAAGTTCTACTTGAGCATTTCTTGTGCGTGGTGAGAGTGATCCCGTGACTACGGCTGCACCACCACGTTCACGTCTGACCAGTTCAGCAATGGCGTAAACTTCATCAGCGGAGAAAGCGACAATTGCACTTCTTGTTGGCATTCGAGTAATTTTTTTGGAGCCAGAATACTCCAGAATAGACATTCTTGGGCGAGTTGTAATGCTTATGCCGGGGAGTAATTCCTGCAATGCTGCTGCCATGGTATCAGCACCTAACAACATGGTCTCATGTTTGCCGCGTAAATTAAGAATACGATCGGTAAAGAAATGCCCGCGTTCCAGATCTGTTGCTAATTGCACTTCATCAATCGCCACAAAATCTGCGTTTGTATATTCAGGCATAGCCTCTACGGTGCAAACTTGATATCGGGCACCTTTAGGGGTGATGCGTTCTTCACCTGTAACAAGAGAAACATTTGCAACACCAACTTTGTCACAAAGCCTTCCATAAACCTCGCGTGCTAATAACCGTAATGGCAAGCCAATCAGCCCACTTTTGTGGGCGACCATGCGTTCAATAGCCATGTGTGTCTTGCCCGTATTGGTAGGGCCTAAAACAGCTGTTACGCCGTATCCTCGGGCTGCTGAGATAGAGCCTCTTACACTGGAGGTGTTAAATGTCATGGAAAGACTAAGCTTTAGATTAGAGTTAGATATCCCACTTATTTAACGTGTCTTGAGTGGGATTTCCACAAGAATGCAAATTAACTCATGTATGGTATTAGCCAGCAGTTCCAAAATACACTGGATTTGCTGTAAAGCGCCCATACTTAGTGCCAATTACAATCTTAATTGGAGTAAATACGCTGACGCCTTCCATTGGGGCTAGCCAGATTTCCATATCTTTATTTTTTGCCATCTCTTTTACATTGCGATGGTTCGTTCTATGCCCAGCAATTGGTACATAGCGCATCTGACATACGTAAGCATTGCCTGAGTAACCTTGGGTACTAATTTTCTTTGTGGATTTATAAGAAAGTTTGATGTCATAGCGTGTTTCACCATCAAATACAGGAAAGCGTTGTTTGCAAACTTGTTTGCCATCTTTAGCTGCTGCACCTGACATTGGTACAATAAGCGAGCTTACAGGATCAAGAACCGCAGATTTATGCTCTGCCAATACAGGCACATATTTTGGAGCAACGCGTTTGCGTTTTTTATTTGCTTGAATTTTTATGTCAGAGACGCGATCGCCTGCAAAGGCTAGTCTCACGCTTTCTTCCTTTTTCTTACTTTCTTTAACGGACGCAAGGTGTTTTGTTGGGCGCAATGTATCCCCGATCATTGCACCTGCGCTATTAAATTTGCCAACTGAAGGTGAAAACCATTTTACTAAGCCTGTTGTGTTTCCAATCCCATTTAATGAATAGGATGTATCGTCAAATTTGATGTTAAACTTAGCAACCCCAAGTTCGATAACGCCAAAACTGACAGAAAAACGCGTTTCATGGTTTTTTGTTTCTGCAAAAGCTGAAGAATTGCTTGCTGCAACCAAAAACATAGAGCCTGATAATATAGCTTTAAATGCAGATAAAATTCTCATTTACAATTCCTTCTTAAGCTTACCTAGCGTTATATCATATAACGACCAAAAACTGAATAGTTTCTGAATAGGGCAAAATTGCGCTAGATATTCCATTTTTGCTTGACGTTTTGTGGCGTTCCCCCTATGAACTTCTCAACCTTCCTGAAGCTGCGGGATAATTTGTGCATTTGCGATTGCAAAGCAAATTCTTAATGTGCTTTTCGGGATATGAAAAAGAATTTTAAAATCAGGATAGATCTTATGTCCAGACGTTGTGAATTAACTGGTAAAGGCGTGATGAGCGGCAATAATGTCAGCCACGCTAATAACAAGAACCGCCGCAAGTTTTTGCCAAATCTTGTTGATGTAACTTTGATGAGTGAAACATTGAACCAACGTGTTCGTTTCCGCATTTGTGCTCAAGCGCTTAGAACTGTTGAGCACCGTGGTGGTCTTGATGCATTTCTTGCTAAAGCAAAAGTTGATGAGCTTTCACCAAAAGCACGTTTAATCAAAAAGCAAGTTGCAAAAGCTTCAGCTGAAGCTGCTGCTTAATCTCATTTAGAGTAAAGACTTTATTTAAGGCAGGAGTTTCCTGCCTTTTTCTTTGTTAGAAGCGGTTTCATAATGAAACTGTATTAGCTGGTGGCATCCACCCAGGATAAAAAAATGCAAAATACAGCAAAACTATTTCCTTATATTCTTGCGATGGTTGTCATCGTTGTTGCGTCCAATATTCTTGTTCAAACGCAAGTTCAGTATTTTGGATTGCAAGATGTGCTGACTTGGGGTGCATTAACTTACCCGATCGCTTTTCTGGTCAATGATTTAACAAACAGACATCTTGGCAGTGCTGCTGCGCGCAAGGTTGTGATAATTGGCTTTATCATTGCAGTCTTTTTTTCGATTTATTTAGCAACGCCTCGTATTGCCATTGCTTCTGGTAGTGCTTTTCTTGTGGCGCATCTGATTGATGTTGGTATCTTTGATAAATTGCGCGAAAGCTCTTGGTGGAAAGCGCCGTTTATTTCAACGATTATTGGCTCTGCTGTTGATACGGTTATGTTCTTCAGCCTTGCTTTTGCGCCAATGTTTGCAGGCATTGATACCGCCTTTGGTTTTGAAGATGGGTCACTTGGTTTTCCTGCGGGTATATTTGGCGTCGCTATGCCGCTTTGGGCTTCGCTTTTATTTGGAGATTTTATCATCAAAGTTTGTGTGGGATTATTTGCACTAATTCCATATGGCGGTTTTTTGAAAATGTCTCAGGCTCGCGCTTAATCAAGCAGTTTAAATTCCAATAAAAGTGTGCGCTGGTTTTTTGAGAAGTTGTCATCAGACACCAGCGTCAGTCTATTGGAGCCATCAGCCATTTGAGTGATGGCCATGCCTTCCATATTATCTATTTCGTATTGTGAATTTGCTTCAAATATAGTTTTACCTTTAAGCACCGCTTCAGGAAGAATGTCGCTGGTTTTGGGAAAGCGTCTTATTCGCATTGAAGGGCCTGTGAAGAAACTATAATAACGTTCTAGTATGATTAATTCATCATTGGGCAAAAGGGCTGCGTCTGTAATTGAATATCCATTTGGAACTTCAATGGCTATTTCAGTAATAGCGTTGTTTTTTACAATAAAGCCTCGATGGTTTCCCTCTTTATTCAATGCATGTTCAGCAAACACAAAAAGAGTTTTGGATACATTGGAAAGCGCAACCGCCTCGATGCCTTTATTGTTTGGGAAGTCATAAGAGTTTAAGTCGATTTTTTCTGAGCGCTTATCTTGTATGAGCTTTTTCTTTTTTTCATTAAATACAGCAATTCTGTCGTTACGTTCATAGCCAAGAATTATTTGCCCGTCTTGTGTAATCGTAATGGCTTCTGAATCTTTGTCTTCAGCACCCGTAATTATTTTTCCTTTTGAATTGCGCGTTCTGGTTAGTGTGGCATTTTTAATTTCTGAGATTTTGCTGTCTTCTCGAATAATTTTCCCAGTTATAAAACGTGCTTTATCTGTGATGATGATAAATTTGTTTTGATCAGTTCTAAACTCAATACCTGATAATCCACCAAAGTCTTCATTCTTTGAGGTGAGTTCAGCGCCACCTAAAAACTCAAGTTCACCAAATATTTTTTGATCAGGCTTTGAAGGGAGGAAGTTTGTAATTGGCTTTGTTAAAATTTGTATGTCTTTTGCAAAGCTGTTTGTCGTTGTTACAAGCCCCATCACGAGCAAAGTAAATTTGAAAATGTTTATGCTTATAAAGCGCATTTTCTAGCTAGCCTTTTTTAGCTGCTTACGCTTTTGAGGCTTCTTGGCTTGTTCAGGGTTTTCTTCGAACAAATCTGCAAGTTGTTCGGTAATAGCACCTGCAAGCTCTTCTGCATCGACAATCGTCACCGCACGTTCATAGTAGCGTGTAACATCATGGCCAATACCAATTGCTAAAAGCTCAACAGGGGAATAAGTTTCGATGTCTTCAATCACATGGCGTAGATGACGTTCAAGATAATTGCCGGGGTTTACCGATAATGTTGAATCATCCACTGGGGCACCGTCTGAAATCATCATCAAAATTCTGCGTTGTTCGGGTCTGTTCATTAAACGCTCATGCGCCCATAAAAGCGCTTCGCCGTCGATGTTTTCTTTTAGCAGACCTTCACGCATCATAAGACCAAGGTTTGGTCTAGCACGACGCCAAGGGGCGTCTGCTGATTTATAGATGATATGGCGAAGATCATTCAAGCGGCCTGGGTTTGCAGGCTTTTCCTGCTTCACCCATTGCTCGCGTGCTTGTCCACCTTTCCAAGCTTTTGTCGTAAAGCCAAGAATTTCAACTTTCACACCACAACGTTCTAGGGTTCTTGCAAGAATGTCTGCGCAAGTTGCTGCAACCGTGATAGGGCGCCCGCGCATTGAACCTGAATTATCCAGTAGAAGCGTTACAACCGTATCGCGGAAGACGGTTTCGCGTTCCATCTTGAAAGACAGCGGCGTCATTGGATCTGTGATAATGCGAGTGAGTTTTGCAGTATCCAAGTGACCTTCTTCAAGATCAAAATCCCAACCGCGATTTTGTTGTGCCATCAAACGCCTTTGCAAGCGGTTTGCCAAGCGGCCTACAACGCCTTGAAGATGGGCTAATTGCTTATCTAAAAATGCGCGTAAGCGCTCTAGTTCTGCGGCATCGCAAAGTTCTTCGGCCATGACTTCTTCATCAAACTTAGGCGTGAAGATTTGATAATCTGAATCAGCTGGCAGTTCTGAGAAGGGAAGGTCTGGTCGCTGTGATTCACCTGGTGACTCTTCGTCTTGATCAGACTCGTCAAAATCATCACCAGATTCAGCCTCAGAGGCTTCCATCTGGCCTTCCATTTCTTCTTCTGAATCAGACTCCATTTCTTCTGGTTCGCCATCATCTTCGCCAGTTGATTCTTCGTTGTCGCGGTCGCCTTCTTGCTCTTCTTCGTTAACGTCATCTTCTGAATTTTGATTGTCTTCATCTTCAGACGGGTCTTCGCCTAATTCATCGCCCATATCAAAGGCAACGAGTAAATCTCGAATGGCTTCTGCAAAGCTTTCTTGGTTTTCAATGTCTGAGCCAAGCGCGTCTAGTTTTTCGCCCGCTTTGGTTTCAATCCATTCACGCCATAGGCTTACAACTGCGTCGACATTCTCTGGTGGTTTTTGACCCGTGAGACGTTCGCGAACGACCATAGCAACAGCTTCTTCCAAAGGTGCATCTGATCTTTGTTGTACGCCTGAATAATTCTGCTTGCCGTATTTATCATCAAGCATCTGGGCTAGATTATCTGCAACACCTGCCATGCGATTTGCGCCAATGGCTTCGATGCGAGCTTGTTCAACTGCGTCAAAGATTGCTTTAGCATTATCGCCATCAGGCGCCATTTTGGCGTGGGTCTTCGCGTTATGACATGCCTGACGTAATGCCATTGCATCCCCAACACCACGACTGATGGCGAGTTGTTTTTTGGTAAGTTTCTTGCCTAAGTCTGGCAAGCGAACTTGATTGCCGACCATAGAAGGGCGGTCACCAGAGAAAGTAACTTCAAGCTCATTATTCTGGGCAATCGAACGCACACAATTCGCAAGCGCCTGTTTCATCGGCTCGCGATCTACGCCCTTTTGGGCGTTGCGTTTTGAATTGTCGCCAGAAGAAGCCATGAAGAACCTTTATATGTACTAACTTACGCCAGCGCTAAGCTTTCAACAGTGTCTGAAATCTCTACGCCAAATGCACGTTGGTAAAACTCGCTAATTGTTGCGCGTTCTAATTCGTCACATTTGTTTAAGAATGTCAGTTTGAAAGCGGTTGGTAAGTCACCGAAAATTTCTGCGTTCTCCGCCCAGTTGATGACTGTGCGTGGGCTCATAACCGTTGAGATGTCGCCATTAACAAAAGCTGCGCGTGTCATGTCCGCAACGCGAACCATTTTAGAGATGTTCTCACGACCTTCTTTTGTCGCAAAAGATTTCACCTTTGCAGCAATGATATCAACTTCGTTTTCATGCGGTAGATAGTTCAGCGTTGTGATGAGTGACCATCTGTCCATCTGCGCTTGGTTGATTTGCTGCGTGCCATGATAAAGACCCGTTGTATCTCCAAGGCCAACAGTGTTAGCGGTTGCAAACATGCGGAAGGCTGGGTGAGGGGTGATGACGCGGCTTTGATCTAGTAGTGTTAGACGACCAGAAGATTCCAATACACGCTGAATAACGAACATCACATCAGGACGACCTGCATCATATTCATCAAACACAAGTGCTACGTTGTTTTGATATGCCCAAGGCAAGATGCCGTCTTTAAACTCAGTAATCTGCATTCCGTCTTTAACGACGATTGCATCTTTACCGATGAGATCAAGGCGAGAAACATGGCTATCAAGATTGATACGTACACAAGGCCAGTTGAGGCGCGCTGCAACTTGCTCAATGTGTGTTGATTTACCTGTGCCGTGGTAGCCCGAAACCATGACGCGGCGATTATGGGCAAAGCCTGCTAAAATAGCGCGTGTTGTTGGGCCATCAAAAAGATAATCTTCATCAAGCTCAGGCACGTGTTCTGTGCGAGTTTTGTAAGCTGGAACTGTCCAGTCACAATCAATGTTAAATACTTCACGTACAGATACTTCTGTATCTGGCATACCGTCTGACATTCCCGTTCCTCCGATGAAGTTTTTCGGGTCAATAGTTTGCTTATCTATATTGATAAGAGTGTTAGAAATTCAATGCCCTGTTTTAAGAGCAGAATCCACCCTGTTTTAGAATTTTATACGACTTAATGATTTCTTGTAGGCGTCGCTCGGTCGTACGATCACCACCATTTGAGTCTGGGTGGTGACGCTTCACAAGTGCCTTATATCTGGCCTTTAATTCATCTGAAGTCGATGAATGCGGCATGCTCATGTCGTCAAAAGCCTTCTTTTCTAGTGCTTTTAGCTTACGAACTGGCCCACCTTTTCCGCTAATCTGGCCTGTACGACGCATGCTTCTTGCGATCACACGGTCAGCGAGTTCTGCGCGAGGGTCGCCTTCTGTCAGCGGCGCTTTGTCGCCCTCTTTGTTGACACCCATGGTCCATGTAGGGCGATGGCCTGTTAGTGCATCCTTTTGGAATTTTGCAATTGCATCATCGCCAAGACCTGAAAAATAATTGTATGATTTATTATATTCACGCACATGATCAATGCACAGGTTTAAATACTGGCCCTCACGGTCGCGGCCTAAAGGTGCTTTGTGTGTTCCAGGTTTAGAGCAATCTTGCCATTGGCATGAGGTATCGATTGGTTTTGAAGAACCAGCCTTTTTCTTACCTTTTACAATGCGGATCGAATCAAAATATTTAGAATTTGTAGCCATATGGATATTATGGTGATTTTTTGAAAATGAACAAGGATTGACATTTCAAAAAGTTAGCTACACAAAGCGCGGTTATGTTGTTCTTACATTTTGATTTGGAAAAATTTCAATGAGTGCCGTCGCAGACTATCTTGAAAAACACTTAACGGAAGCATTTTCTCCAGCAAGCTTAGAAGTCATCAACGAAAGCCACTTGCATTCTGGTCATGCAGGTGATGATGGTACAGGCGAAAGTCATTTCAGAATTAAAATCGTGGCAACAGCATTTGATGGCATGAATCGCGTCCAAAGACATCGTGCTATTAATGCAATTGTTCAACCCAAGATCGACGAAGGGCTTCATGCCTGTGCGATTGAGGTTAAGGGTGCTGGGGAATAGTTACATTGAAAATTTTAAATTAGAATCCAGTTTCTTTTGCCTTTATCGCAGAATATTGATTTATTATGTAAGATACTTCGCTAACAATTTTTCTTGGAGTGCCACGCTTTTCTAGCATATAATCTAGGCATTCTAATATAGCTTTGAGCTTGTTTCCCTGTGCTTTGGGTATTGATTCAGACCGAAGAGTTTTTGGTTGTTTTTGAAAGCTGCGGTTAAATATGCGATCATGGTGCGCACATTGGTTTCTTAAATCGACCAAACAGTTTATCCAATTGCTAAAAATTTGATCTGTCGGCACTCCAAACTTAGAAGCAATTTCAGTTTTTATTTGGCCTGACAAGTTTTTGTATATGTGTGATAATGTGCCAAATGTAAGGAACTCTTTAAGTGTCCAAATAGGCGGTAGGCTTGGTGCACTGTAATTATCACAATAGTGTTTGGCTCTTGGGTCTTTTGACTTTTCATATATATCGGTAAATATTTTTAGAGTTTTTAGCCTTTTATTCGTATTTTGAAATGCGTTGATTTCAAAATTGGGATGGCCACCAAAATTACTGCTCAGTGCTTCGGAAAGAGAATTTCTAAAAAGAAGTTCAAATTGACTAACTGCGCTAAAACATTTTTCTCTTATCTGTATATCGCATTCGTAAAGACTAATAATATCGCTAAATGATGTTTCTGGTCTGAATGGGCGTCCATCAATATCATTTTGACGACGGCTTAAAAAGTAGATTCTTAATCTTTCATAGCCAATAAAATCAATTTGGGCGGCTGCAATATCAGGTTGAGTTATACACAGACCTTTGCAACGCAAGTGAGTTATATGTTCATGAGCTGTTGCATGTGGTTTTATGTAAGGATTAAGTGCCATCAAATGAAAAAGGGCCACCCTTTTGCATTCCCTCTAAAGAGATATGTGGTAACCCATAGCAAGTGTATATATACATATTTTGTGATGAATTGCAAGATTTTTATTAATCCAATAATATTTAGTAAATACAGTTATACTTTTCAAGTTTGCAATAGACATAGCCAATAATTCAATTAATTATAAACATTTCATTTTTCAAACAGCATTACCAAATTTTCCGCCATATTTTGCTGATCTTTTTTAATTGCGGTTGCTAGTACAAGTTGGCGTGTAAGCGCTTTTCCTGATGTCGGCTCAATGATAACCGAACTATCCGCATATCGACGGATGTCTGGCTCTGCTAATAGCGTAAATCCAATTCCTTCATTTACGCATTCCATGATTGCTTCGACGCTATCCAGCACTATCGGCTGTTTGATTGATTTTGCGGTTAGTGTTCGCACATGATTTGCAATGACCTTGCCGATGCCTGAACTTGGGTTGAATTGCAGGAAGGGTAGTTCAAGTGCCGTTTGTTCAATTGTTAAGTCTGAATATTTAGCTGGTATTGCATAAACGAGTAGCTCTTCACGAAGCACATCATATTTCAAACCTGCTTCTGCTTGTTTAGAGGCGGTCAGAATGGCGGCTTCGAGTTGCCCTGATAAAACTTTTGCTTCTAGTGTTTCTGATAAGGCTGTTTCTAAATCAAAATTGGCTTTGGGTGCTTTTGTCTTTGCGTTTTTGAGGAAGAGCGGCAGCAGCCGCACGCTTGCGGTTGCAACGAAGCCGATGCGGTAATTTCCAGAAAGGCCTTCGTTTTTATTTGTTGTTTCTAAAAGCACGTTTTGTGCATTTATGACAAGCTTAGCTTTTTCAGCAATCTCACGACCTATTGGTGTTAGCTTGGGAGGTCTGTGTGAGCGATCAAATAGTGAGACTTGCAGTTCTTCTTCTAGCGTTTTCATCTGCATGGAAAGCGTGGAAAGGGTCATGTTGAGTTGGTTTGCTGCGGTTGCAAAGGATTCTACATGGGAAATTTGAACTAAAGTTTTGAGATGACGCGTTTGCATAAATATACTTTTTTTGAATTTGATATCGAATTTTATTCGATTGTAATGAATTTATCAAGTGATAAACTATTCGTGATTTAATAAGAATCGGGGAATGTTATGTTGGCTGAAAAAGTAAATCTCTATCAAGAACTGGCAAAAGAGTTAGCAAAGGAATTTGCACCTAAGGCTGCGCATTGGGATCAGACCCGCACGTATTGCCATGATAATATACGTTCTCTTGTAAAAGCACGTGTGATGGGCATGACCATTCCTAAAGAATATGGTGGGCTTGGTGCTTCGTTTTATGATTGCGCATTGGTGATAGAAGAGATTGCTAAGGCTTGTACGCTTACAGCGCGTATTGTGGTCGAGGCTAACATGGGCGGCATCAGTGCGGTTATGGCTTATGGTAATCATGAGCAGAAGTCATTTTGCGCACCAATCGTTTTGGCAGGAGATAAGCCTGCAATTTGTATAACTGAACCTGAAGCTGGCAGTGCTGCGACTGAAATGTATACGACTGCTCGAAAAAGCGGTGATAAATATATTCTCAATGGATCTAAGCACTGGATTACAGGTGGGGGCGTTTCCAAACTTCATCTGATTTTTGCTCGTGTGCTGGATGAAAATGGTAATGAGCAAGGCATTGGTGGCTTTATCGTTCACCGTGATCCTGACATGGGTATTGAACCAAAAGGTTTTGAGGTTGTGAGACGTGAGCGCACCATGGGGCTTTGCGGCATGCCAGAGGCTGAATTGAAATTTGATAATCTCGAAGTTGGCGAAGAGTGGTTGTTGCAACCGCCTAAGGGTTTGAAGCGTGGCTTTGCACAATTGATGGAAGCTTATAATTCGCAACGTGTGGGTGCGGGTACGATTGCCATGGGTGTGGCGGCTGGTGCTTTGGATTTAGCAAAAGAATATCTTAAAAAACGTGAGCAATTTGGCAGGCCGCTGGCAGAATTTCAGGGACTTCAGTGGATGATTGCTGATATGGACGCAAGCGTTCACGCCTCGCGTCTTATGTTGCAAGAAGCGGCAAAAACTGCGCAGACCTCTGCTACGGGTTTTCCAGATATGATGATGGCAGCACGTGCAAAACTTTTTGCTTCAGAAGCAGCCATTAAAACAGTCAACGATTCCCTTCAAATGTTTGGTGCGCGAGGCTATGGCGATCAAGAACCGCTAGAACGCATGTACCGCGATGTGCGCATGTTCACGATTGGCGGTGGTACGGCTCAGATATTACGCACACAAGTTGCGGGGAAATTGTTGGATATGAAAGTTCCGCAGACGCGGGATGGGTATGGGGAAGTACCGATGGGGGTGCAAAAGCTGGCTTAGTTTTTAAGCTGGTGATATTTTAATTGGTAAATGGCAGCATTGAGCCCTTAGTTACTTGGGAGCAGATAACTCATTTCTCTGTTTACGACATTACACTGTGTTCGGAAACTCCTTTGTCTTTGCACATTCACATTGTAAGATTTCAAGAGTCATACTACTGAAATTTTCTCGTAATATACCCGATAATATTGATCTCAATACCTCGCGTAGTCAGCGGTATTTATTAAGTATCCAATGTGTGGCAAGTTTCATTTGAGTTGATTTAGAACAATGACTGCATTCTCGAAAATTGGAGGATAGACCATGCCAAAAGAGGGCGGTATCAGACAAGACGTAGGCTTTACGGAACATAGACGTATCGATTGGACTGAATTTCCCAGTGCCCCCTCTAGTCCTGACAACATAGTTCTTCCCATAAATGATGCCGTTCCAAACTGGATACCAGAAACGACATCAAAGATTGGCGATTGGCGAAGTAGGGTTCGCGATGTTTATATTCGTTGGGCAATCACAATCAATGCGATGTGCGAAAGCCAAGAATCTTGGGGAAAAAAGCCAAAAGATAGAGTTCTACAAACTACAACCATTCGCCCAGACTTAGGTGGTAACCCTGACACGGTCGTTCTCGCTATTTGGCCATCCGATGTAGCTGCGGAGAATTATAAGAAAGCCGCACCAATGCTTGCTGCATACGGCTTTACTGATATCTTCGGTCTGTTAGAGGAAATCATTTTTGAGTGGCATGTCTTACTATTGAATGATGACCCAAAGCCAATTTTGAAGGGTCCAGAGTTCCGTGCGCTTCGGGGGTGCTACGCACTACGCAATGACAATGAGAAAGCTAAGCAAAGGTGGGAAAAAGATTGGTCAGCCAGATTATCATCGTGGAGACGAAAACGTGCTTACGATGGAATCCATAAGGTATTCAAGTCTTATTTCGAAAGATCTAAACTCCGTAGGCCAAAGAAATTTAAACATACTGACGTACAAGACTGGGCAAAAACAATCGAGTGCATTGCCGAAATTCGAAATTTGCTCGTTCATGGTGAGAGTACAGTTTCTGAACATTTGGAAAACTTATGCAACGAATCGGTTGGTGATGTTCTCAACTTTAAAAAATATGATAGCCTTGATATCAACCTCCTGCATCTCATGTATTTCGAGATGTTTTTTGACCAACTTTTATCAACACTCAATTTGAGTTTGGTTGACGCATATGAGCATCATTTTAAGAAAACTTAATAGTCGGCGTTGAAACGTATTTTTGCGGCATTACTCCAATGACTCAAAAGTCCGCATAGCTGCCATAAACCTCATCTCTGAATTCAAGCCATATTTAACCAAAATCTCCTATCCTCAAACCTTCCCCAAAGGGTGATGCTCTTCAACCAATTGCTTTAATCGCTCATCCAGCACATGCGTATATATTTGCGTTGTGGAAATATCTGCGTGACCCAACAATTGCTGCACACTTCGTAGGTCTGCGCCGTTTTGCAGGAGGTGGCTTGCAAAAGCGTGGCGCATGACGTGGGGCGAAATTTTGGTGGCGTCAAGCCCCGCGCGTAACGCCAGTTCTTTTAGGTCTCTTGCAAAAACCTGTCTGGCGTAATGTCCCGTTACTGAGCTTGCAGGGAATAAAAACTTACTATCTTCACCTTTATAGCCAGCTTTCATGTGAGACATGTAAAGCGCGATTGCATCTTTGCATTTGTCTGAAAGTGGAACGATGCGCTCTTTGTTTCCTTTGCCTACGATGTTTAAAAATCTGCCAGAGGCATTCGCTGCGGTTCTTGGTAGGCTGACTAATTCGCTCACACGCAAGCCTGATGCATAAAGCATTTCAATTAGAACGTAGAGCCTTGCTGCACGTAATCTGTTTGCAGGTGTGCCCTTTTTTGAATTTGCTTCTTCTTGCGCCAAACCTATTAGTTGATCGACTTCTTCTATGCTCATCACTTTTGGTAGGGGGCGACCAAGCTTTGGGCTATCGACTGTGTTGCAAGGATCATCGGTTCTTATGCCTTCTGCGAATAAGAATTTATGAAATTGGCGAATGCTGGATAAGTGCATCGCTTGGGTTGAAGGTGATAATCCCTCCCCAGTTAGATGGCTTAAATAGCTTTCTACTGACGCAGTGACTGCCTGAGTTGGGGATGTGTTTTCGTCCATCAAGTAGTTTAAGTATCGCTCAAGCGTATTAGTATAAATAGATAAAGTATTTTTAGCTGCACCTCGTTCGGCGCTCATCATTTCTAGAAATGCCTCTACAAGATGAAACTCTTTCAATAGACAGTCCTGATTATTGCGGATTAAGTTTATTGGTGGGAATTTTTACAGTCATCTCTCTTGGATTTGGCTCAACAAATACAGTGAGGGCAAACATGCTGCCATAAAAAATGCCAGCAATGATTGCGATAAAAAATAAAAACCTGAATAAACTTGGCATGTTTTCCCTCTGCCATATGTTGTTTCATACCCTTTATGTAAAACCCGCAAGCAAATGGCAAGACTGGACTTCACATTGTTCACTTGACCTTGTGGCACTTATGGTATCGAAAGGGCAAAAGAATTATTTTTAACCTATTTAATTTCCATGGCAAAACGAAGACAGTCGCGAGTAAATAGAATTTTATCCAAGTTGGATGGGCGAAGCATTGTGTTTTTAGGCATGATGGGCTGCGGTAAGTCAGCTATTGGCAAAATGGTTGCTAGAAAGCTTGGGCTTGAGTTTAAAGATGCGGATATTGAAATAGAAAAGGCCGCAGGGCGTTCTGTTGCTGATATTTTTGCAGAATATGGTGAAGAAGAGTTTCGTCGACTTGAAGAAAAAGTAATTGAACGTATTTTGGCGGATGGGCCAGTTCTGCTTGCACTTGGTGGTGGCGCTTATATGGCAGAACCTACGCGGCAGATTATTGCAAAATACGGCATGTCGATTTGGCTAAAGGCTGATCTTAATTTGTTGTTGGAGCGGATTGGAAGGCGTCCTAACAAGCGACCTTTACTGCGAAATGGTAATCCTAGAGAAATTCTTACTAATCTTATAAAAATACGCGACCCTGTTTATGCGAATGCGGAATTACATATTCAGTCACAAGGTGGTACAAAATCCGATATGCGAAACATCGTAATGGATGCGTTGGATGAACATTTGAAAGATTTAGTATGAGTTTGCAAAATCAAAATTTGGTCAATGTAGACCTTGGTGAACGTTCTTACGATATCAAAATCGGGAATGGTGTATTAGCTCAGATTGGTGAAGCAATTAAATCCGTGTCAATGAATGCAAGATGCGTGATTGTGACTGATGTTAATGTAAATCTTAAACACGGTGATGCAATTCGCGGATATTTAGATGCTGCCAGTATAGAGCATTCGACTATTGAAATTGCTGCGGGTGAACACTCTAAATCCTGGGGTGTGTTTCAACAAGTTGTAGATGATATCCTTGCGACAAAATTAGAGCGCAATGATTTGGTGATTGCTTTTGGCGGTGGTGTTGTCGGTGACCTAGCTGGATTTGCTGCTTCTGTTGTAAGGCGAGGTATGCGGTTTATTCAAGTGCCGACTTCATTATTAGCGCAGGTAGATTCTTCCGTTGGTGGGAAAACAGGGATTAATTCTTCCCATGGTAAAAATTTAATTGGTGCTTTTTATCAACCAGAAGAAGTGCTCATCGATCTTGATATTTTGAAAACTTTAAGTGAACGCGAGTTTAGGGCAGGGTATGCGGAAGTTGCTAAGTATGGATTGATAAAATATCCAGATTTCTTTAGTTGGCTTGAGAGTAATCATAGGGATGTTTTTTCCCACGGTTCAGGCCTTGCCCACGCAATTAAAACTTCTTGTCAGGCAAAGGCTGATATTGTTGCCGCTGATGAAACGGAAGCAGGGCAAAGAGCGCTTTTAAACTTGGGGCATACATTTGGTCATGCTTTAGAAGGTTATACAGCCTATGATGGTGCTCGTTTAGTGCATGGTGAAGGGGTTTCTATTGGTATGGTGCTTGCGCATCGTTTTTCTAATCGTTTAAACCATTGTTCGATGGATGATGTGACGCGCGTTGAAGCACATATGAAAGCGGTTGGGCTACCAACTGCAATTGCAGATATCCCAGGCGAAATGCCATCGGTTGAAACTCTTATGAAGTTTATTGCACAAGATAAGAAGGTCAAACGCGGAGCGCTTACTTTTATCCTTACAAAAGGTGTTGGTAAGTCTTATATTGCAGATGACATCCCGCCTTCAGAGGTTTCTGCATTTTTAATGGATCAACTATCTAAATGACGACTGCATATATTTTTACCTTTATTGTTATTTTGCTGCTGATAATTTTGTCTGGCTTCTTTTCTGGCTCAGAAACAGCTTTAACTGCGGCTTCGCGTGCCCGTATGCATCAGCTTGAAAAGAATGGCGACAAGCGCGCTGAACAAGTTACAGAGCTTATTGAAAATCGTGAGCAACTGATTGGCACGCTTTTGATTGGCAATAACATTGTTAATATTCTAGCCTCAGCGCTTGCAACTAGTTTTTTCCTCAGTTTGTTTGGCGAAGCTGGGGTCGCGGTCGCGACAATTGTGATGACTGTGCTTGTTGTGGTTTTTGCGGAAGTCATGCCTAAGTCAGTTGCACTTGCAAATGCAGATAAATTTGCAGTAACGGTTGCCCCTATTATACGAGTTTTAGTGGTTTTATTTGCACCTCTTGCCAAAGCTGTTGGGGTATTAGTGCGTGGTATTTTAAAGCTTGTAGGCGCACCTATCGGCAATGAGGATTTGTTGACCCCGCATGAAGAATTACGCGGCGCGGTGGAGCTTTTGCACAAAGATGGTTCTGTGATTAAAGATGACCGTGATCGTCTTGGTGGTATTTTAGATCTTCATGAACTAGAGATTTCAGACGTCATGATTCACCGTACTAATATGGAAAGTATTAATGCGGAAGACCCCATTGAACAAATTGTTAAGCAGATTTTGGCAAGTCCTTATACGCGAATTCCACTTTGGCAGGGTGAGAGTGATAATATTATTGGGGTTGTTCATTCAAAGGATGTTTTGCGTGCGCTTGCGGGCAAAAAGAATGATATCAAATCACTTGATATCAAGAAAATTTCTTCAAAACCTTGGTTTGTTCCTGAGACAACCACATTAAAAGATCAGCTGAATGCATTTCTTCGACAAAAAGCACATATTGCGCTGGTTGTTGATGAGTATGGAGAAGTTGAAGGCGTTGTTACGCTTGAAGATATTCTTGAAGAGATTGTTGGGGAAATCGCTGATGAACATGATGAGGAAGTCTCAGGTGTAAAGCCTCAGGCGGATGGCTCTTGGATTGTTGATGGCGGTGTGCAATTGCGTGATTTAAATCGCGCCTTAGATTGGGATTTGCCTGATGAAGAAGCAAATACAATTGCAGGCCTTGTCATTCATGCTGCTCAAATGATACCTGAAGAAAAACAGATTTTTACTTTCTATGATAAGCGCTTTGCAGTTTTAAAACGTGAAAAGAATAGAATTGCGAAGTTACGTATCAGGAATTTGTAAGGCTTTCTTGCGAATCCTCTCCGCATCTGTTTTATGGATGCTAAATGTTAGATAGACCCATTAGTGTGGATGATTATGGTAAGTTATTTAGAGTTTGAAAAACCTGTTGCAGACCTTGAGGGACAGATCCGCGAATTACGCGCGCTTGCCAATCAAGATGAAAGTGTTGATCTAAGTGAAGATATCACAAGGCTTGAAACCAAATCTTCTGATCTACTTCAAGGGCTTTATTCTAAGCTTAAGCCTTGGGATAAGACACAAGTGGCGCGTCATCCAGATCGTCCGCATTTTGTTGATTATCAAAAAGCAATGATTGAGGATTTTACACCTCTTGCAGGCGATCGTTACTTTGGTGAAGATCATGCAGTTTTTGCTGGCTTCGGCCGTTTTGAAGGACGTTCTGTCGCCATAATCGGCCAAGAAAAAGGGATGGATACTGAAACACGCTTAAAACATAACTTTGGAATGGCAAGACCTGAGGGTTACCGTAAAGCAATTCGAATAATGGATATGGCTGAGCGTTATAATTTACCTGTTATTTCATTGGTAGATACTGCGGGTGCATATCCGGGGCTTGGCGCAGAAGCCAGAGGGCAGGCAGAGGCAATTGCGCGCTCTACTGAAAAGTGTCTAACGCTTGAAGTGCCTATGGTGTCTGTCATAATTGGTGAAGGGGGATCAGGGGGAGCGATTGCAATTGCATCTGCTAACCGCGTTTATATGCTTGAACATTCAATCTATAGTGTCATTTCACCTGAAGCAGGCGCCTCAATATTATGGCGTGATCCTGCTCGAGCTAAAGACATTGCAACATCTATGAAAATTACAGCTCAAGACTTACTTGAGATGGGCATTGTCGATGGTATTATACCTGAGCCACTTGGTGGTGCGCATCGTGGTCATGAAGCGGTTTTTGATGCTACTAAAGCGCAAATATCAGAAGCTTTGCAAGAATTTGAAGGTATGGCAGGTTCTGATATCAAAAAAGAACGCCAAGATAAGTTTTTAGCAATGGGTCGTAATTTATCCTAATTCTCTTGCTATTTCTTACGTTCTGACAAAATCGTGACCGAGTTTGGTAACGCCTTGTCAATTGATATGGTTTATATCAGCTTAATACGTTAGATTTAAACGGGTTAGTCATGAAATTAAAAGCTTCTAAAACAATTGCTGTTTTGTTTGCAGGAACTTTATTAGCTGCTTGTAATGGCAGTGTATTGGGTAGTTCTATTCCAAAACATGAAAAACCTGTTCCAAATTATCTTGTAAAATCCATGAAAACCAAGGGTATGACCTTGGGCGCGCCTATTATGTTGCGGATTTTCAAAGAAGAAAACGTTATGGAGGTTTGGAAACAAGACCACAAACAACGTTATGCGCTTTTACAGTCTTATGAAATTTGTAAGTGGTCAGGTAAACTTGGTCCAAAATATCAAGAAGGCGATCGCCAAGCTCCTGAAGGATTTTATCACGTTACAAAAGGCTTGATGAACCCAAATTCAGATTTTCACCTGTCTTTTAACCTTGGTTTCCCAAACACGTATGACCGTGCAAACAATCGTACTGGCTCATTTTTAATGGTTCATGGTGATTGTTCTTCTGCGGGTTGTTATTCAATGACCGATGAATACATTGAAGAAATATATGCGATGGCGCGTGAAGCTTTTAAGGGTGGGCAAAAAGCTTTTCAGGTTCAAGCCTTTCCGTTTCGCATGACTGCGGAGAACCTTGCGAAAAAATCCAATCATAAAAAGTTTGAATTTTGGAAGATGCTAAAAGAAGGTAGTGACCATTTCGAAGTCACAAACAAGCAGCCTAAGGTTGATGTTTGTGAGAAGCGTTATGTTTTTAATCGTGTTGCAGATGAGGGAAAAAAGTTTAATTCTCGATTGCAATGCCCGCCTTCCAAAACTTCGCGTAGTTTGGCGCTTGCATTTAATGCAAAGCAAAATAAAGATCAGGCGATTTTTGATAAAATCTTAAAGCGCAATGCAGCAAGCCCATTTGTAAAGCCTGAAGATAAACCATCAGCTACAAATATTTCAATTAAAGCTAATCCAACAATAGGTACACTTGCTATCCTTGAACCGGTTAAGCCTATTGTTGCTGTTTCGCAGACTAAAAAATTGGAAGCTGTGCAACCCTCTATTGTTGCAATACCGCAACCAAAACCAGCGGGTGGTGAACAAGCAGTGCAGCCTGTGCCGCAGGTAACGCCACAACAAACCTCGCAACAAACTCAACAGGCGACAACCGTTGTTAATCAAATTGAGGCACAAGTACCCTCATCAGTCGTTGTGCCAAAGCAAGCTCAACGCATTGAGCCGCAATCTTAATAAGGGTTGTTGTTCAAACGCTTTGATGTTGTCGTTGAAATTTATGCAAAGCGTCCATGGCAATGTTTGAATTTTTTACCTGAACCACATGGGCATGGTGAGTTTCGACCGACGTGTCCCCAGCTTGCAATGGTTTCTTCATCCACTTCTGGAATGTCATCTTCAAGGTGGCCGTTTTGTTGGTCGATAAATGCGGCTTGTTCGGCAGCATCTTGTTCTTCCTGGCCAACTAATTCTACGCGCATCATCTGCGTTGTCACGGCTCTGCGAAGGTTGGTCAGCATGCTTTGGAAAAGTTCAAAGCTCTCAGATTTATACTCTTGCAGTGGGTCGCGTTGTGCATAGCCACGGAAACCAACTACAGAACGCAAGTGGTCAAGAGCTACTAAGTGTTCACGCCACAAATGATCAAGTGTTTGTAACATGACAGACTTTTCTACATATTCACTGACTTCATCGCCAAAGTCGTCAAATTTTGCTTTTGAAAATTCATCTGAAGCGTCTGTAATACGTTCAATGATTATTTCTTCATCAATGCCATCTTCTGCTGCCCATTGAACAATTGGAAGATCAAGGTTTAAGACGTCACGCACTTCATGTTGTAGCTCGATTGTATCCCATTGTTCTGGGTAGGCTTTTTCAGGAATATGCGTTGCAACAATGTCGTCAATAACATCATGACGCATGTCTTCAACGGTTTCTGCTAAATCTTCGCCCTTCATCAAATCCTTACGTTGATCAAACACAACTTTACGTTGGTCATTCATCACATCGTCAAATTTCAGAAGGTTTTTGCGAATATCGAAGTTACGAGCTTCAACTTTTTTCTGTGCTTTTTCCAATGCTTTGTTGATCATTGGATGCATGATTGCTTCGCCATCTTTAAGGCCAAGCTTTGACAACATGCCGTCCATGCGATCACCGCCAAAGATACGCATTAGATCATCTTGAAGCGATAGGAAGAATTTAGATTGACCAGGATCACCTTGCCTGCCTGAGCGGCCACGCAATTGATTATCAATACGACGGCTTTCATGGCGTTCTGTTGCAATCACAAAAAGACCACCAGCTGACCTTGCTTCTTCTTTGGCAGTGGCTATTTCAGCTTTAATTTTTTCTTCTGCTTTTTTACGCTTAGCAGGTGTCGTGTCTTCAGGTATTTCATCTGCAGCACGCATTTCAAAGTTGCCACCTAATTGAATATCAGTACCACGACCCGCCATATTTGTCGCAATCGTAACAGCGCCTGGAACACCTGCTGCTGCAATGATTTGTGCTTCCTGTTCGTGGTGGCGTGCGTTTAGAATTTTAAAATCTTTTAAGCCACCTTTTTCAAGTTGTTCAGCAAGGAACTCTGATTTTTCAATCGAAGTCGTTCCCACCAATACTGGTTGATTTCGTTCACGACATTCATTGATGAGAATTGTTATCGCGTGGAATTTTTCTTCAACGGTACGATAGACTTCATCATCATCATCAATCCGTGCTACAGGAAGGTTGGTTGGAACCTCAATTACGTTCAGGCTGTAAATATTGCCAAATTCTTCAGCTTCCGTCATTGCGGTACCAGTCATTCCTGCAAGTTTATCATACATGCGGAAATAGTTTTGGAAGGTCACTGATGCCATTGTCTGGTTTTCAGGCTGAATGGTGACGTTTTCTTTGGCTTCGATCGCCTGATGTTGTCCTTCGCCATATCGACGGCCTGGCATCATACGACCAGTAAACTCATCAATGATTACAACTTCATTATTTTGAACAATATAATCTTTGTCTTTTGTGAAGAGTTTATGCGCTTTCAAAGCGTTGTTGATGTGGTGAACAATTGTGACGTTATCAATATCATAAAGCGATTCGCCTTTTAAAAGGCCAGCTTCTTTTAAATTTTGCTCTAACTTCTCATTGCCATCTTCTGTGAAAGTGACAGAGCGTTGTTTTTCATCTAGCTCATAGTCTTCATCTGCAATTTGAGGAATAAAACCATCAATTGTTGTGTAAAGATCAGTCTTATCATCCAGCGGGCCAGAAATAATCAAAGGCGTACGCGCTTCATCGATTAAGATAGAGTCCACTTCATCGACAATTGCATAGTGATGATCACGTTGAACCATGCTTTCAAGATCAAACTTCATGTTATCGCGTAGATAATCAAACCCAAATTCGTTATTTGTGCCGTAGGTGATGTCGCAATTATATGCTTCTTGGCGCTCATCATCCTCAATGCCATTGGTTACGATACCAGTAGACATTCCTAGGAATTCATAAATCGCACTCATCCATTTAGCGTCACGTTCGGCAAGATAATCATTTACAGTGACAACATGCGCACCTTTCGCAGGCAGTGCGTTTAGATAAACAGGCAGAGTCGACATAAGGGTTTTACCCTCACCAGTGCGCATTTCTGCGATATCACCGCTGTGCAAAATCATGCCGCCAATTAACTGCACATCAAAGTGACGCATACCAAGTGTTCGCTTAGAAGCCTCTCTAACCACTGCAAAGGCTTGCACTAGAAGATCATCAACAGTTTTACCTTCTTCAAGCATTTTTCGGAATTCATCCGTTTTTGCTTTCAATTGGTCATCCGAGAGTGCTTCCATCTCTGGTTCTAGAGCGTTGATTGCATCAACAGTTGGGTATAATTTTTTGATCTCACGGTCGTTTGATGAACCAAAAAGTTTGCTAGCTATTCCACCAAAAATGCCCATATGGCCTCTCAAGATAATTTGCAGTTTAAAAATCAATCGTGCTTTAACATTTAAATGTACGGTTTGTCGTTGAAAAACTTAGTTTGTAAGCTTGATTACACGAAAGTGTGCAAACAGAATCTGGACGACCGGACAAAGGACAGATAAGAGGGACATCAACTGATGTCAACGATTGCCATTGTTTGTATGTAATTAACTCTTACATAGAGTGCTTACGAATTTGCAATAAAAGGCCAAATAGGAGCCATAATGTTAAAATTTAATTTAGCGACCACTACCCGTAATCTTTTTCTAGGAGTTGCATTATCAACCTGTGTGCTAGTACCCGTTTTTGCTCAAGAAACTTCCGGTGATGGCAAAGATACTGTCATTGCGCGTGTAAATGGCGTTGAAGTAACAGATCGTGAGCTTGCTTTAGCTGAAGTTGATTTGTTAGAGCAATTCTCACGAGCACCTGCAGAACAACGTCGCGCAATGATTTTAAATGCTTTGTTAGATATTAAAGTGCTTGCGCTTGCGGCAGAAGAGGCAGGTCTTGCAGAAAAGCCGAATTTTAAAGCACAAATGGCATTTAATCGTGCTCGCGAGTTACATAATAATTATTTTCAGTCAAATGCACTTAATGTCATTACAGAAGAAGAAATGAAAAAGCGTTACGAGATTGAAGCAAAGAATATTCCTGTTCAACCAGAAATTCGTGCCCGCCATATTTTGGTTGATAAAGAAGAAGATGCAAAAGCTATTATCGTTGAACTTGATGGTGGAGCTGACTTTGTTGAGCTTGCTAAAACAAAATCAACTGGCCCAAGTGGCCCGCAAGGTGGTGATCTTGGTTATTTTGGACGTGGGCAGATGGTTCCTGAATTTGAAACTGCTGCATTTGATCTTAAAAAAGGGACATATACAAAAGAGCCGGTGAAATCGCAATTTGGATATCATATTATCTTTAAAGAAGACGAACGTGATAGCGAGCCGCCAAGCTTTGAACAAGTCCAAAACCAACTCCGTCAAGCGCTAGCACGTGAGAAGTATTTTAAATTAACACAAGACGCACGCGCTAAATTTAAAATTGAAGTTCTTGATGAAGAATTGAAAACTAAATTAGACGAAATCAACAGTCAGTAGTTTTCATCAACTTTTATTGTTAGTAGCTAAAAATGAGTGAAAAAGTATCTCCCCTTGCGCCAAAGTTATATCCAGAACTACCAGTTCTTAATGGGGTTAAACTTGCTAGTATTGAAGCGGGTATAAAATATCAAGGACGTAAGGATTTGTGTCTTATAGTTTTTGAAAAGCCTGCAGAAATTGCCGGGGTGTTTACAAAATCAAAATGCCCATCGGCGCCAGTAGACTGGTGCCGTGAGCATTTGGAAAAGGGTACGGCTAAAGCAATTGTTATTAATTCTGGGAATGCGAATGCTTTTACTGGGCAAAAAGGTATTGAAACTACGTCCCAAACTGCGAACGCTGCTGCAAATGTTTTAAAATGTATGCCACATGAAGTATTTCTTGCCTCTACGGGTGTTATTGGTGAGCCTTTGGATGCGTCTGGCTTTGACGATAAGCTGCGCATGGCCAATGCTGTTGCTAAAAAAGACGGTTGGTATGAAGCTGCTCAAGCTATTATGACGACTGATACCTATCCAAAGTTAGCTACTCAAAAGTTTGCTGTTAAAGGCAAGACATATCATATCAATGGCATTGCAAAAGGGTCTGGTATGATTGCACCAGATATGGCGACAATGCTTTCTTTCATTGTAACAGACTTTCCAGTTGATCATAACATTCTTCAAGGTCTGCTCTCGCGCTATACAAAAACAAGCTTTAATGCGATTTCGGTTGATAGTGATACGTCCACCAGTGACACAGTGTTGTTGATGTCATGTGGGGATGGGGAAAAAATAACAAACCCAAAAGATAAGTCGCTAAGAACATTTAAAAAAGCACTTCAAGTCATTATGCATGGGCTTTCCATGCTTTTGGTTCGTGATGGTGAAGGGGCCACTAAGCAAGTTTGTATTGAGGTAACTGGCGCTAAAAGTAAAAGTTCGGCACGCAAAATTGCAAAGTCCATTGGAAATTCGCCCTTGGTGAAGACAGCAATTGCTGGCGAAGATGCAAATTGGGGACGCATTGTGATGGCTGTTGGTAAAGCTGGGGAACCAGCCGAAAGAGATTTGCTGACAATAAGCTTTGGAAATATTACGGTTGCGCGAGAGGGGGAGCGTGTTCCTGATTATAGCGAGGAAGCTGCAAGCAAAGTTATGCAGGCTGATGAAATTGATATTAGGATTGATATGGGGCTTGGTAATGGCCGAGCCAAATTTTGGACATGTGATCTTACAAAAGAATATGTTGCTATTAATGGCGATTATCGGAGTTAAATTATATGCCTGAACTGGCTCAAGTAAGGCGTTTAGAAGCAGTTAGTTTCCGCTCTTTCCCGTCTACTTCTACACATTACGATGGCACTTGGGCGATTAGGCTTACTGCAGGACATCCAGCTAAGCGGTTGAACTCTGTAAATCCGTTAGACCCGTCTGACCATGCCTATATCGATGCGCGTATTGAACTTGCAAAGCGAAAATTTGAAAGTTTTGGACGAGAACTTGTTTTTCGTCAATCTCCATTAGTATCGACCGAGTTAGAAGCTATTCTGGATGATCGTGGGTGGATACGATTTGATGAAAGCATTGTTATGATGTTGGATTTGAATTCTGTTGATCTATCCCACCATGTTGATCATGTGCCTATGAAAGATATTGGGTATTGGGTTGATTCATTTATTCACCTTTCAGATGATGCAAAGAGCAGTAAGCCTGGTCTTGTCGAGGTAATCCAATCAATACAGCCAACCTGTGGGTTGTTTGTTAAGAATGGTGATGACCAGCATGTTGCGGCAGTGCGATGTGTGCATGATAATGATCTAGTGGGTGTTTTTGACCTCGTGACAGGCTATGATTTTAAACGTAAGGGACATGCTCATACATTAATGGGTGGTGCACTTAAGTGGGCTAAAACTTCAGGAGCACGGTTCGCTTGGCTACAAGTTGTTGCTGAAAATACAGCAGCTTTTGAGCTTTATAAGAGCTTTGGGTTTGATGAGCTTTATCGCTATAGTTATCGTAGAGCACCCGTAAAATCATGAGTGGTTTAACCTATACCAAACCTTTGGTGCTCGTTAGTGCTTGCGCTTTATTAGATGCTGATAATCGTGTTTTGCTTGCACAAAGACCGGAAGGAAAATCCATGGCAGGGCTTTGGGAATTTCCAGGTGGTAAAATTGAACCTGGTGAGACACCAGAAGAAGCGCTTATTAGGGAGCTTAAAGAAGAGCTTGGTATCCAAACTTGGGAAAGTTGTTTAGCGCCACTTTCTTTTGCATCTTACGCATATGAGAAATTTCATCTTTTAATGCCGCTGTTTGTATGTAGAAAATGGGAGGGGATACCCAGTCCGCAAGAAAATCAGCAGTTAAAATGGGTTCGGGGAAATGCATTGCGAGATTATCCGATGCCACCAGCTGATGATCCTTTTATCCCAGCGTTAATGGATATTTTATAGATTACTTATAATTTTAATGATTATCGGTGCGTGTGACATTGCAGTCTTACGCTTACAACAATTTTTCGGGACGGAAAAATGACACATAATCATATGCATAAATACCTTAAGCAGTTTTGGGTCAACCAATCAGGTGAAACTGCCATTCAAACCAGCTTGATTTTTAGTTTAACAATTATTGTCGGTGTTGTTGTGGGCGTTCCAATGCTGAGCTCTGCATCAAAAGAATATGCTTATCATAAGCAATATGGTGTTGACCCTGTGCAAACCAGCTCTACTGCAAAATCAAAACCAGTTGTAAAACGCTATACTGTTAGAAAAACAGTTATGGATGAACAAAAATAGATTTGCTTCTTATTTGGCCAATAGATCTAATTTTAGTGAAAAATGAACGTGTATTTTTATGATGCACTTTAACCTTCTTTTTAAACCTTATTGATATTGTTAAAAAAACATTACAGGAACATACACACTATGAACGTATTCAAAAACTTTATAAATGATACTAATGGCGCTACTGCTATTGAATATGGTTTGATAGCTGCGTTGATTTCGACTGCAATTATTGCAGGCGCTACCCAAATAGGCACAATTCTTGGCACTAACTTTAACAATATTAATAAAGAGTTTAATTAGTAACATTTAATAGCTTGCGCGGTTGTTGCTTGTTTTAAGTTGTTATAAAAAATCTGATAATTTGTTTTTGGCGCTCCCACGTTTCAATGGTTTTTGTTGAGAGTCGTGGGGTGCCCAGCCTGATAAAAATATAATCTCAAAAGTAGCGCGAATTTTGCCGTCTGGATCTTGATAGCGGGTACGATAAACTTTTTCTGTTTCAGAAAATAAATTACGTGGGCCAAACTGTCTGTTGCTTTCAAGGCTACTTGTTGCTCCCATAGCACGAAGGTCAGAAATCAATTTTTCTAGCGATGAATATCTGACTGTGATTACTTCTGTATCGACGACTGGCAATGCAAACCCTGCTCTTTGAAGTAGGCTGCCAATTTGTCTGACTTCCCCAAATGGATCTATTCTTAAGGTTGCATTTCCGTTGATTTGGCTTTCTGCTGTCAGCATACTTTCGCGCAATTCCATCAGTGTTCGCTCACCTGGGAGTGCGGCTAGAAATAAACCATCTTCAACGAGCGCGTTCTTAATTTGTGCAAAAGTACCTGGTAAATCATTTGACCAATGTAACCCAAACATAGATGTAATCAGGTTTGCAGAATGCGGCTTAAGAGCAATTTCTTCACGAGTGCTGAGGATTTGCTTTGGGTTTAATTTAAGGCCGGCTTCTTTAGAGGTTAATTTATAAATTATTTTTGTTTTATTCGATGCTTCTAGTTTTTCCAGCATATTGTCAAAAGGCGAGAATGCATCAAAAGCATTATCAAAATTACGGTTTGTAGCCGCTAACCTTTCAGCCATTATATTACTGGCTTCCTCAATAAGAAAATCTGCATCCTTTTGGGCAATATGCGATGCACGTCTTTCGATCGCTTTTTGTCTCTTTAAGCTGAATAGTTTTTGTGGACTCGTATTTTGCATGAACATCCAATAGTCTGACTTTATGGAAATATCCAGAAAGACATTTGATATTTATGTGAAGCTTCGCAATTTTTTTGCTAAGGTATCAGAGTTTTTTGTGCCCAGCACGTGCCTTACTTGTGATAGATTTGTAGATATTCAAGGCGGGTGTTGTCCGCAATGCTGGGGTGATTTGAAATTTATAACTAAACCATTTTGCCCGGTGATGGGTTCGCCTTTTTCTATTGATATGGGTGATAATTTTCTGAGCGCAGAGGCAATAGCTAACCCGCCTCCTTTTGATAAATTACGCACTGTATTGCTATACGATGCTTTAGCAAGGAAGTTAGTCTCCTCGATAAAATATTCTGACAGAACGGATCTGCTGCGTTGGGTTGCTAATTGGATGAATGTTGCCGGCAAGGAAGTCATAGAAGAGGCTGATGTGATTATTCCTGTGCCACTCCATCATTCAAGGCTTAGACAACGACGTTTTAATCAAGCTGGTGAGTTGGCAAATCGGTTGGCGAAGTTAAATAGTAAGCCATTTCAACCTGAAAGCCTTATTCGGAAAAAATCAACGCGCCAGCAGGTTGGACTTAGCGAAAGTGAGCGTGCACGTAATGTTTCTGGCGCCTTTATTGTGCCTCAAGAGATGAAAATAAACGTCAAAGAAAAGTGTGTTTTGCTAATTGATGATGTTTATACCACGGGAGCTACCTGCAAAGCTGCTACCAGAGCCTTGAAACGCGCAGGGGCTAGTCAAATTAACGTGTTGGTGTTCGCAAAGGTTGAAACTTATACAGAATAATCTGTATATATGGGCAACAATAACAAATTAGGAATAACTCATGCCAGAAGTCGTTTTATATACGCGTAAATTTTGTGGTTATTGTAGTGCTGCAAAGTCACTCCTTAAATCAAAGGGTGTAAAGTTCAAAGAGTTTGATGGAACGTTCGATTCTAAAGTTAAAGAAGAGATGATCAAAAAATCAAATGGTGGTCGTACTTTCCCGCAAATTTTCATTGGCGACAAACATGTTGGTGGTTGTGATGAACTGCACGCATTAGATCGCTCTGGCAAGTTGGATCCTTTACTTAAGTAAAAAATAATGCGTGTAGCTTGTGTTCAGATGCGGTCAGGTGTCTTGATTGAAAATAATATTGAAGCAATGGATAGTTTGGTGCGTAAGGCGGCAAACGAAGGCGCTAATTATATTCAAACACCAGAGATGACTGGAATTTTGCAAAAGAACCGAAAGGGACTTTTTGCAGAAATCACATCGCAGGACAATGATAAGCTCGTAAAGCATTCGGCATTGCTTTCTAAAGAGTTAGGTGTTTGGTTGCATATCGGCTCACATGCCGTACTTGCAGGTGAGAGAATTGCTGCAAACCGCGCTTTTCTTTTTAACCCGCAAGGTGAACTTGTCACCACTTACGATAAAATTCATATGTTTGATGTGGATTTGGATAATGGTGAGAGCTGGCGGGAATCAAAAGTTTATAAGCCGGGCGAGAAATCTTGCTTGGTCAATGCAGATGACTTCAAGCTTGGCATGTCGATTTGTTATGATATTCGCTTTCCCCATCTTTATCGTGAGTATGCTTTACAAGGTGCGCAAATTTTAGCTGCACCTGCTGCCTTTACCCGTCAAACAGGACGCGCGCATTGGCATATCTTGCAGCGGTCACGTGCGATTGAAAATGGTGCTTTTGTTATTTCTGCTGCACAGGGTGGTGATCATGAGGATGGGCGTGAAACTTTTGGACATTCAGTTATCATCAACCCTTGGGGTGAAATACTTGCAGAACATGCTAATGAAGAACCTGGCATTATATCTGCTGAAATTGATTTACATGAAGTTGTGAAAGCACGTCAGAAAATTCCAAACCTTGCGAATGGTCGTGACTTTAATCTTGCGAGCGTTTCATGATTAAATATTCTTTGATTTGTGAAAAGGATCATGATTTTGAAGCTTGGTTCGGGTCAAGCGATGATTATGAGAAACAATGCAAGCGGGGCTTTTTAGAATGCCCAAGTTGTGGCTCAAAGAAAATATCTAAAGCACTTATGGCTCCAGGTGTTGCTGGCACCAAAAAATCATCTGAAGACCAATCAATTGCTAATGTCGCGTCGCAAATGCCAGAAGAAGTTGTGACTAAAATTCGTGAGATTAAAAACCATATTGAGCAAAACTCCGAAAATGTTGGCGACAAGTTTCCAGAAGAAGCCCGCAAAATTCATTATGGTGAAAGTGAAGCGCGTGGCATCTATGGAAAGGCTTCTATAAAAGAAGCGAGTGAGCTTGCAGAAGAAGGGGTAGGTGTTGTGCCTATTCCTGAATTACCAGAAGATAAGAATTAATCACGTAATTTATTGACGTGTCATATTTGGCAAACTAGAAACAATCCATATTAAATTAGCTTATAAGCCTAGCAGCTCAGGAGAATACGCGTGTCAAATTCCGAAACCAAAGTCATGGATAAACATCCCGGTCGTAATAGCCAAACATATGGCATTGCGCGTGAGCTTGGAACCGATATGGATTTGATCCATAGTCCAGCTGTTGGTGTGGTTGGTACTAAGGGTGACAGCCAATGTTATCTTGGGGTTCAAGGTAAGGTTGAAGCCATACATGATGCATTGCGAAATCGTATTGGTAAAGAAGATGGCAAAATGCAAATGCGTCTTGTTCAGCCTGAATATACGATTGCAACTTCTGATGGTATGCGTAACGGTACACGCGAAATGCGCTATTCGCTTATCGGACGCGAGGTTACTAACGATAGTTTTTGCGAGCATTTAAGCGCTAGTAATCTTGAAGGTGTGATTGCGGTTGTGGCTTGTGACAAACCACCAGTTGGAACGCTTTCTGCAATTTTAGAACATAACAAGCCAGCTATCATTATGTCGGATGGGCCTATTCGTCCTGCGAAAGATTCTAAAAGTAACGAGATGCTAGATATCGTGGCAGCTTTTCAGGTGGCTGGTCATCCTGATGAAGAATACAAAAAGCACATCGCTTGTGCAGCTTGCCCAGGCTATGGTTCGTGTGGTGGTATGTTCACCTACAATACGATGCAGACGTTTATTGCAGTTGCTGGCATGGAGCCATTGCATATGGTCTCGCCACCTTCAGATGATCCGCGTCGTATGCAAGAATTTCCAGATCAGCTTGTGACGTATTTGGATGCGATGGTGAAAAAAGGTATTAAACCACGCGATATTGTTAAGCGCGATAATCTTCGAAATGCGCTAATCGTTGCGATGGCTGTGGGCGGCTCAACCAATGTTGTGCTTCACGTGCCTGAAATTGCGCGTGCCGCAGGGTTTGAAAACTTCTGGCGTGATGTGATGACACCAGAAGAATTTAATCACTTGTCGCAACACCTTATCCCAGTGCTGACAGATGCGCGTCCTTACGGTCTTTATTCAATGGTGGATATTGACCAGATTGGCGGCATTCAGGTGATCGTCAAAGAGCTGATTAAAGCAGGTCTTGTAAACGGAGATACAGATACGTGTACGGGCGAAACCTTGTCTGAACAAATCGCAAGACTTGAAACGCCAGACCCTGATGGCCGTGTGGTTTACCCAGTTGAAAAACCATACAAAGAAACAGGCGGTCTTCGTGTTTTAGGTGGCAATCTTTCACCCGATTTTAGTGCGATTTTGAAACTTGCTGGTGTTGAAGGTGGACTTGAAGACAATATCTTTAGAGGCAAGGCCAGATGCTTTGATTCAGAATTTGAGCTTTTAGATGCGCTTGATCAAGCGCCTGATAGTTTCCAAAATAATGATATGGTTATGGTACGCTATGAAGGGCCGTCTGGTGCGCCGGGCATGCCTGAGATGCTTGATTCAACATCACGTATCACAACGCTTTGCCGTGACAAAGGTATTGTAGTTGGTCTTATGACGGACGCACGTTTTTCTGGTGGTTCGGTTGGCCTTGTGATTGGTCACGTTGGCCCAGAGGCTGCTGTTGGCGGCCCAATTGCACTGGTTGAAGACGGTGATGAAATTGTGGTTGATCTTAATACAAGTGAGATTAACTGTACTGCTCTTCAAGATGCAGCAACGGTTAAAACACGCATGGCTGCATGGCAAAAAATTGTCGATGCGAATGGTGGTATGCACCCATCTTGTGGTGAAGCAGATACGCGTCTTCTCGCACGTATGCGCAGTTCTGCTGTTTCAGCCATTCAAGGTGGTGGCATTCATCCAGGCCGCGAGTTGTGGGTCAATAAAAAACGTGAGCCTGTAAAAACAGGATTTGTTCCAAGCAATAAATATCGTCCAGGTTCTGAAAAAGCATTTTGATATATAGGTTGGAATAAACTCATGAAGTTACGCAAGCTTGGCAAAGACGGCGCATCGGTTCAGCCCCTTGGTTATGGGGCGATGTCGTTTTCTAATTTTTATGGCGAAACCAATGAAGCCGAAAGCCATGCTATTTTAGATATGGCGATGGAGCGAGGTGTTACGCACCTTGATACGTCTAATGTTTACGGCATGGGGACGTCAGAAACTGTTCTTGGCACTTATTTAAAAGCCAATCCGCAGTGCAAAGATGTTTTTAAAATTGCGACCAAAGGTTCGATTAAACGTAATCCAAATGGCCCTGGTAACGTGTTTGATAATACGCGCGAACACCTTGAGGATGAATTAGATAAGAGCCTTGAGAAAATGGGCGTTGAATGTGTGGATTTATACTATCTGCATCGCCGTGATCCATCTGTTCCGATTGAAGAAGTAACCGAGATTTTAGCTGGCTTTGTTAAGGCGGGGAAAGCTAAGTCGATTGGATTTTCTGAAATTGCACCGACAACCTTGCGTAAGGCTCATAACGTTCATCCAGTAGCGGCAGTTCAATCTGAGTATTCACTTTCAACACGTTCGCCTGAGATGGGCTTGGTTCAAACTTGTGAAGAACTTGGCGTTGCCTTGGTTGCGTTTTCACCCGTAGGGCGTTCGCTTCTAACCGATCATCCGTTGAGTTTTGATGCGGTTCAGGACATGGGGTTTTTAGTCAATAATCCACGCTTCATGCAACCAAATTATGATGCAAATATTGAAGCTGTAAAACCGTTTCGCAAACTGGCTGCTGACATGGGGCTTTCAGCGGCAGGATTATCAATTGCATGGCTTTTGGCGCAAGGCGATCATATCATTCCAATTCCAGGAACGCGCTCCACAAAACATTTTGCCGAATTGCTTCAAGGTGCAGAGCGTGAGTTGAGTTCAGATGAATTGAAAGCGATAGATGACATACTCCCAATCGGATGGGCGCATGGAGATCGTTATTCTGTTGTGCAGTGGGTAGGGCCTGAGAAATATTGTTAGAAGTTTTAATCTAGGTTTTCTTAGCTAACACCATATAATTTACATCCATATCGCGTGACTTGTTCCAGCGGTCTTGCAGCACGTTGTAGAACACGCCTGTTTGATCAATGAACGCCATGCCCTGCTCAGAAATAGGTGCTTCGATTTCTTCTGGACGGACTAGTTTTTCATATTCGTGCGTACCTTTTGGCAACCAGCGTAGAACATTTTCTGCCATGAAGATTGCAAGCATCTTTGCTTTTTGAGTTCGGTTGATGGTTGCTACAAACATTAGGCCGTTGGGTTTTACCATTTTTGCGCAAGAGGTCATAAAGAGATTTACGTCTGCAACGTGTTCTACAACTTCCATGTTAAGGATCACGTCAAATTTTTCACCACTTGCTTCTAAGCTTTCAGAAGTTGTGGCGCGGTAGTCGATATCAAGGCCTGATTGTTCTGCGTGAATTTTGGCGATTTCGATGTTTACTTCTGAGGCATCTGCGGCAACCACATCTGCACCCAGTCTTGCCATGGGTTCGGACAGTAATCCACCACCACACCCAATGTCTAAGATACGCAAGCCTTTAAACGCTTTTGGGTCTTTTAAATCGCGGTTAAAATTTTCACAGACTTTTTCTTTGATGTATTCAAGACGCACCGGATTAAACTTGTGGAGTGGTTTAAATTTACCCGTTGGATCCCACCACTCTGCTGCCATCGCAGAAAAACGGGCTACATCTGCTTCATCAATTGTTGTTTTTGCGGTGTCTGTCATGGCTCTTGTCCTTTGTCTTGGTTATAGGTTGTGCCTTGTGGTCAATATGTCAATAAGTGTGACTTGCGACAAAGTTGATTTTTAGGTACAACGCCTACAACTCGCGCTATTCATAGGGCGAATTTTTTTGTCTAACTTATTAAGAGTATTGCCTTGGCCAGACTTGTCATGAAATTTGGTGGAACTTCGGTTGCGGATATTGAACGCATCCAAGTTGTTGCACGCCATGTTAAACGCGAAGTTGATGCGGGCAATGAAGTTGCTGTCGTTGTTTCTGCTATGTCTGGTAAGACCAACGAGTTGGTTGCCTGGACAAAAGAAATTGCTCCCATGCATGATGCGCGCGAGTATGATGCGGTGGTAGCTTCTGGTGAGCAAGTAACATCAGGTCTTCTTGCAATGGGACTTCAACACATTGGTGTTGATGCGCGTTCATGGCTTGGTTGGCAAATTCCACTTAAAACAGACGCCTCGCATGGGGCTGCGCGTATTGAAGAGATTGACTCAGATTTTCTAATCGAACGTATTTCTGGTGGCCAAGTTGCTGTGATCGCAGGTTTTCAAGGCATTGGCCCTGATAATCGTATTGCAACGCTTGGGCGTGGTGGATCTGATACGTCGGCTGTGGCAATTGCTGCTGCGATTGGTGCAGACCGTTGTGATATTTATACCGACGTGGACGGGGTTTATACAACCGACCCACGCATTGAACCACGTGCAAAACGGATGGAAAAAATCTCGTTTGAAGAGATGTTAGAAATGGCATCCCTTGGCGCTAAGGTTTTGCAAGTACGCTCTGTTGAAATGGCGATGATCCACGGCGTTCGTACATTTGTTCGCTCTAGTTTTGATGAGCCTGAAAGCATTAATCCAGCCGAAGCAGTCGGGACGCTAATTTGTGATGAGGATGAAATTTTGGAAAAAGAAGTTGTAACAGGCATAGCCTACACAAAAGATGAAGCTCAAATTTCCTTGCGCCGTGTTCCTGATCGCCCAGGGATTTCAGCGTCAATTTTTGGCCCTCTTGCTGAAAGTCATATTAATGTTGATATGATTGTTCAAAGTGTTTCTGAAGATGGCTCAAAAACAGATATGACCTTTACCGTCCCAGAAGGGGATGTTGAAAAGGCTGTTAAAGTTCTTGAAGATGAGCGCGATGATATTTCATTTGAAATGATTCAAAGTGATACGGGTTTAGCAAAAATTTCTGTTATTGGTATTGGTATGCGTAGTCATGCTGGTGTTGCTTCAACAGCATTTTCTGCATTAGCTGACAAAAATATAAATATTCGTGCTATAACGACATCAGAGATTAAATTCTCATTACTGATTGATGCTGATTATACAGAATTAGCAGTGCGTACTTTACATGCAGTTTATGGTTTAAACCAATAAACTAAACATAATACATGTTAGTATAAGTAGTTTTACGAATAGAAATTTGGGCCTACTGCCCTTAATTGGAAGCATTATGAGCTCTCAACCTAAAGGACCAAGCGTTCTGCTTCGCCGTTTGCGCGAAATTATGGCAGAACCGCATGACCCGCAAACGCGGCTGGATACGATTGTTGCTGACATTGCTAGCAACATGTCGACAGAGGTATGCTCAACCTATGTACTTCGCGCTGATGGTATGTTGGAGCTTTATGCTTCTTATGGTCTGAATGCAGAAGCGGTACATAAGTCTGCACTTCGTGTTGGGCAAGGGCTTGTGGGTACGATTGCAGTTTCTGCCAGAGCCTTGAACCTTAATGATGCGCAAAAACACCCAGCCTTTGAGTATCTTCCAGAGACTGGCGAAGAAATTTATAATGCTTTTCTAGGAGTGCCAATTCTAAGGGCTGGTCGTGTTCTGGGTGTTTTGGTTGTTCAAAACAAATCAAACCGAACTTATATGAATGCAGAAGTTGAAGCGCTTGAAACCACTGCAATGGTCTTGGGTGAATTAATTGCAACCGGTGAATTGGAGCGCCTATCACCAAAAGGTGTGACACTTGATTTAAGTCGCCCGCTTACGGTTGATGGTGTTTCTTTGTCTGATGGAATTGGACTTGGATTTGTTGTTCTGCATGAACCACGGGTAATTGTTACTAACCTGTTCAATGATAAAGCTGATGAAGAAATCATGCGATTGCGGGATGCTCTTGTTAAGGTTCAGGTTTCTATCGATGTACTTTTCCAAAGCGGTAATGTTGCAGTTGAAGGAGAGCATCGAGATGTGCTTGAGGCCTATCGAATGTTTGCTCATGATCGCGGTTGGAACCGCCGTATGGAAGAGGCGATTACTAATGGGTTGACGGCAGAGGCTGCGGTTGAAAAAGTTCAAAATGATAACCGCGCCCGTATGATGCGTCAGCCTGATCCTTATTTGCGCGAGCGGCTTCATGACTTTGATGATCTTGCTAATCGACTATTACGCGAATTGGTAGGTAAGGTACATGGTTCTGAAACAGCGGTTGTAGATGGGGATCATATTATTGTTGCACGTAATATGGGTGCTGCTGAATTACTCGATTATAATAGTAAAAAATTACGCGGCCTGATTTTAGAAGAAGCAGCGCCAAATTCGCATGTTGTTATTGTTGCAAGAGCACTTGGCATTCCTGTTGTTGGGCAACTTGCTGACTTCGTTTCAAATGCAGAGCAGGGAAACCCTATAATTGTGGATGGTGAAGCTGGCCAGGTTATGTTGCGCCCGCCTAGTGATATTGCTGAGGCATATCAGGAGAAAGTAAAGTTTAGAGCTGGTCGCCAAAAGCAATTTGAAAAGCTACGCGATCTACCGACCAAAACTAAAGACGGTATTGATATAGAGCTTTTGATGAATGCAGGTCTTATAATGGATTTGCATCAGCTGGAAACGAGTGGCGCAAGTGGTGTAGGGCTTTTTAGAACTGAACTTCAGTTTATGGTTTCATCGACATTGCCAAGACCAGGAGAGCAAGAAGAACTCTACAGGCATGTGCTTGATGAAGCGGGTGAGAAACCTGTTACTTTCCGCACAATTGATATTGGTGGGGATAAGGTTCTTCCATATCTAAAGGTTTTAAACGAAGAAAACCCTTCTATGGGTTGGCGTGCAATTCGCCTTTCACTCGACAGACCAGCTTTGCTTCGGTCTCAAGTTCGCGCTTTGCTAAAGGCTTCTGCTGGTAGAAATCTTCGCTTGATGGTTCCGATGGTAACTGAGGTTTGGGAAATTAATCAAGTTCGCGAATTGATTAAACGGGAAGTTGAACTTCAAACCCGCTTTGGTAATGAGATGCCACGCGCGTTCGAGCTGGGTGCAATGCTTGAAGTACCAAGTCTACTTTGGCAGTTAGATGAATTGATGCAAACTGTGGATTTTGTATCAGTGGGATCAAATGATCTGTTTCAGTTCACCATGGCGAGTGATCGTGGCAATGTGAACCTCGCTAATCGGTTTAGTCCGCTCAATAAGTCTTTTTTGCGGATTTTAAAACAGATTGTAGATAAGGCTGAAGCATACGAAAAACCAATTACGCTTTGTGGTGAGATGGCTGGTCGGCCACTTTCTGCAATGGCACTTTTGGCGCTTGGTTATAAAAGTATATCGATGTCCCCAACGTTGATTGGCCCGGTTAAAACTATGTTGATGGCGCTTGATATAGGTGAATTAAGAGATGTTTTACTTCCTGCAATAGAAGATACTTCTGATCAAACGACCATTATGGAAGTTCTAAGGGATTTTGCTGACAGACGTGGTATTCCTTATTAGGGTAATCTCTGTATAAGAATATAAGATTCGAAATTTACCTCTTCAGGACAAACTACTCATGCTCGTTCAGGAAAAACTAGACCAACTGCTGCAACGTCATGCGACAATAGAAACAGAAATGCTGGATGGACCAGATCCAGAGCAGTATGTGAAGCTTGCTTCAGAGCATGCTGAGCTTGAACCTGTTGTTGTAAAAATCCGTGAATTTATGGAAGCTCAATCAAACCTTGAAGGTGCGGTTGAAATGTTAGAAGACGCTGATACTGACGCTGAAATGAAAGAGCTTGCTGAACTTGAAAAGCAAGAAGCAACAGATGTCATGGCTGCTTGTGAAGAAGAATTAAAGTTTCTTCTTATTCCTAAAGATGCAGCAGATGATAAGAGTGCTGTTCTTGAAATTAGAGCGGGCACAGGTGGTTCTGAGGCGGCTCTTTTTGGTGGTGATTTATTCCGCATGTATGAACGTCATGCAACACTGAAAGGTTGGAAAGTGGAAATACTTTCTGAAAGTGCTGGTGATGTTGGCGGTTATAAAGAAATTATTGCCTCTATCAGAGGAAGAGGTGTTTTTGCTCGAATGAAATTTGAGTCTGGTACGCACCGTGTTCAGCGGGTGCCTGATACAGAATCTGGAGGCCGTGTTCATACTTCAGCAGCGACGGTTGCTGTTTTGCCAGAAGCAGAGGAAATTGATATCGAAATTAGGAACGAAGATCTTCGTATTGATACGATGCGTGCTTCTGGTGCTGGTGGGCAACACGTTAATACGACTGATAGTGCAGTTCGTATTACGCACCTGCCAACCAATACAGTTGTGACATCTTCTGAAAAATCGCAACACCAGAACCGTGCTTTTGCAATGAAGGCACTTCGTGCAAAGCTTTATGATATTGAGCGCCAAAAAGCGGATCAAGAACGAGCTGACTCCAGAAAAGGGCAGGTTGGTTCAGGTGATAGATCAGAAAGAATTCGTACTTATAATTTTCCACAGGGACGTATGACAGATCATCGGATTAATCTGACGCTTTATAAATTAGACCGTTTAATTATGGGCGAGGGTCTGGATGAAGTAATTGATGCTTTGGTAACCGACCATCAGGCAAGTATGCTAGCGGCAATGGAAGAAGATGCCTAAAGCGGAAATGCTTTCAAAGCTTTTAGCAAAAGCATCAGGACAGTTTGCCAAGGCAGGGTTTAATACACCTGATCTTGATGCAAAAATTTTGCTCAAGCATTTGACGAAATACACAAGCGCACAATTAATTTCTAATGCAAATGCGATACTACAAACTGATAAGGTTATGGAATTTCATGCGTTTGTTGAGCGTCGTTTAAAGCATGAACCTGTTCATCGAATTATTGGCTATCGGGAATTTTTTGGTAGAGACTTTTTCTTATCTGAAGAAACTTTAATTCCAAGACCAGATACTGAAACGCTTGTAGAAGAAGTTATTAAAAAAGCGCCCGCTAAAGTGTTGGAAATAGGAACAGGCTCAGGTGCAATTGCGGTTAGTTTGGCTTGTGAACTGCCTAGTGTAGAAATTATTGCGACTGACGTTTCTTTGGATGCATTAAATACCGCAACTAGAAATGCTGCGGCTCATAGTGTTTCAAATAAAATCAAGTTTACGCAGGCTAATTTGTTTGACGGGATTGAGGATGAATTTGATGCCATTGTTTCTAATCCACCCTATATAGCAAGTGGCGAGATTAAAGATTTGCAGATGGAAGTGAGATTGTTTGATCCTCGCCTCGCATTAGATGGTGGTGAAGATGGATTTGAATTTTATAAAGCAATTCTGCATGAAGCAAAGGGGGTTTTGAAACCTGGAGGGATGGTTTTTCTTGAAATAGGTCTTAACCAAGAAGAAGAAGTATCAAGGCTTGCAAAAAGTTCTGGTTTTCAGGGAACACATGTCATTAAAGACTTAAATGATATTAAGCGTGTAGTGATAACAACTCTTTAGTTTTACAAGTTGTGACATATATGCACTTTTTAGTGATTATTAAGCTAAATTATCAAAAAACGCTTGGCATCTGCTTTTTTAACGGATATTTATATCATACCGAATTATCGTATTTACGGTATATTCGAACTTCCGCTAAATTTTTATTATGAATGTCAGGGGCATAGCGGAACGCCGATATTGAAGGGTTTTCAGGCGAAATATAAAAAATTCCAACAGAGATTAAGTCTGCTTTTCAGCAGGTAAGTATAATTTTGTAAGCATAGGTAGTCGATGAGACAATCAAACCAAAAATCGAGATCACGCGGAAGAGGACGTAAACCTCAAAATCCAATGAGCCGTAACTTTGAAAGTAATGGTCCTGATGTAAAAATTCGTGGGAACGCTTCTCATATCGCCGATAAATACACAACATTGGCACGAGACTCTTTGTCGAATGGGGATCGTGTTATTGCGGAAAATTATTTGCAACATGCGGAGCACTACAATCGTATTGTCGCAGCTGCTCAAGTGCAATCAGATGCTCGTGCTGCTGAAATGGCAGAGAAGAGACAGGCAGAACAAGAATCTAACGTCACAGAAAATGCTAATGAAGAGTCTGAAGGCGTAGAAATTAAAGAAACGAGTAAAGCTGACAGTGGTGAAGAAAATAGTGAAATGGGTTCGCCACCAAAAGAACGTAAAAACTCTCGTAACCGTCGTCCGCGTAAGCAAGCAAGTTCGGAGCAATCAACTGGTTCTGATGAAGCTGTTAGCATTTCAGATGAAACTTCAGTGGATGTAGAAGTAATCTCAGAAGATGCTGCAAAACTACCTGAAGGTTTGCTAAGCGGTATGGCTACTGAAGAGGGCTAATCTCTTCAAATAACTTATAAAGTTTAAGGGGGCATATGCTCCCTTTTTTTATTCCTCTTTAATTGAGACAAATCAATTCCCATATCTACTGGAACGGTATGCTGCATAGCAGGTGCCAAAATTTCAAATTGCATTTCTTGTGCTGTTAATCAGGCAAGAGGCTAAAGGAGTTTAATATGGATATTGAAAAATATACGGATAGGATGAAAGGCTTCGTCCAATCTGCACAAACAAGCGCCCTTTCTAATGGGCATCAACAATTTGTTCCTGAGCATCTATTAAAAGTTTTACTGGATGATAGCGAAGGGCTTTGCGCTGGCTTGATTGAAAAATCAGGTGGGGATGTAAAGGCTGTTCGTGCATCCGTTGAAAAGACCTTATCAGCTCAACCCAGTGTTTCTGGTGGTGGTGGGCAATTGTATTTGTCTGGTGATATTGCCAAGCTTTTTGAGCAGGCAGAAAAAGCAGCGACAAAGGCAGGCGATAGTTTTGTTTCTGTTGAGCGTATGTTGTTGGCAATGACATTGGATGCAAAGTCACCCACTGCAAAACATTTGAAAGCTGGTGATGTTGAGCCTAAGTCTTTAAACAAGGCAATTGAAGAAATTCGAAAAGGCCGTACGGCTGATAGCGCTAGTGCGGAATCTGTCTATGATGCGCTTAAAAAATATGCACGTGATTTAACGGCTGATGCGCGTGATGGCAAACTTGATCCAGTGATTGGTCGTGATGAAGAAATCCGTCGCTCTATTCAGGTTTTATCAAGACGTACAAAAAACAATCCAGTTTTGATTGGTGAACCAGGCGTTGGTAAGACCGCAATCGCTGAAGGTTTAGCACTTCGTATCATTAACGGGGACGTTCCTGAATCTTTAAAAGATAAACAACTCTTGTCTTTGGATATGGGGGCTTTGATTGCGGGTGCTAAATATCGCGGGGAATTCGAAGAACGTTTGAAGGCTGTTCTTTCTGAAGTGCAATCTGCCAATGGTAAAATTGTACTTTTCATTGATGAAATGCATACACTTGTTGGTGCGGGTGCGTCTGAAGGCTCTATGGATGCATCAAACTTGCTGAAGCCAGCGCTTGCGCGGGGTGAACTTCATTGTGTTGGTGCGACAACGCTTAATGAATATCGAAAGCATGTGGAAAAAGATGCAGCGCTTGCGCGTCGCTTCCAGCCTGTTTTTGTAAGCGAACCTGATGTTGCCGATACGGTTTCTATTTTGCGCGGTATTAAAGAAAAATACGAAGTGCATCATGGGATTCGCATTAGCGATTCTGCATTGGTATCTGCAGCTAATTTATCTAATCGTTACATTACAGATCGGTTTTTACCGGATAAAGCAATTGACTTAATGGATGAGGCTGCGTCTCGCATTCGGATGCAGGTAGATTCTAAGCCTGAAGAGCTTGATGAAATTGATCGTCGATTAATCCAACTTAAGATTGAACGGGAAGCTTTGCTTAAAGAAACTGATAAGGCATCTAAAGAGCGTCTTAAAACGCTTGAAGGTGAACTTGCCCAATTGCAGGAAAAAGCTGATATTTTGACCACACGTTGGCAAAAAGAAAAGAATAAGCTTTCGGGCGCTCAGAATTTGAAAGAGCATCTTGATCATGCGCGCAACGAGCTTGAGCAGGCTCAGCGTGCTGGTGATTTAGCAAAGGCTGGCGAACTTTCTTACGGAACTATACCAGAGCTTGAAAAGCAAATAGCTGAAATTGAAGATGCTGAAGAAGATGATAGTGTGAAAGCTATGGTTGAAGAAACAGTGACGCCTGATCATATCGCACAGGTGGTTTCGCGCTGGACGGGTATTCCAGTAGATAAGATGCTTGAGGGGGAACGCGATAAACTGCTGCGCATGGAAGATGAGCTTGCAAAGCAAGTTGTTGGACAAGGCAAAGCTGTTCAAGCTGTTTCAAAAGCGGTTCGCCGCTCACGGGCAGGATTACAAGATCCTTCGCGTCCGATTGGTTCTTTCATGTTCCTTGGGCCAACAGGTGTTGGTAAGACTGAGCTTACAAAGGCATTGGCTGATTTTCTCTTTGATGATGATAGTGCAATGCTGCGTATTGATATGTCTGAATATATGGAAAAACATTCAGTTGCTCGTCTTATTGGCGCGCCTCCTGGATATGTTGGATATGATGAAGGTGGTGCGCTAACAGAAAGTGTCCGACGTAGGCCTTATCAAGTTATTTTATTTGATGAAATTGAAAAGGCGCATCCTGATGTTTTCAATGTGTTGCTACAGGTGCTTGATGATGGACGCTTAACGGATGGGCAAGGAAGAACAGTTGATTTTTCTAATACTATGATTGTCATGACATCTAATATGGGTGCTGAGTTTCTGGTTAGTCTTAAAGACGGGGAAGATGTTGCATCTGTTCGTGAACAAGTCATGGAAGTTGTTCGTGCAAGCTTCAGGCCTGAATTCTTGAACCGTATTGATGAAGTTGTGTTGTTTGAGCGACTTAAAAAATCTGACATGGCAGGCATTGTTGAAATTCAATTGCGTCACTTGCGTAAGCTTTTGGCAGATCGACGTATTGAGCTTGAACTTGAAGCTGATGCTATCAACTGGTTGGCCGATCGTGGGTATGAGCCTGCATATGGTGCAAGGCCGCTAAAACGCGTCATTCAATCAGAACTTCAGGATTTGTTGGCTGAGAAAATTTTATCAGGTGAAATTGTTGATGGTATGAGTGTTAAAGTCACCAATAAGAGTGATCGCCTCGTCGTAAAAGGGGTTTCTTCAATTAAAAATGATGAAGATCATTTGTCTGCTGCTTGATTGATCTTTAATAAAGCCTATCGTGTATAGAGAGAATTATTTGATAGGCTAAAAATGATTACATATTACGAATATAATATGTTTTGCTCCTCCCTTCCTGCAACGCATAAAGTCGTTCAGTGGGGTGGAGCTCACGTTTGGAAAGTTGGCGAAAAGGTTTTTGCCATTGGTGGGTGGTCAGATAATGATGATCCGTATGTAACTTTCAAGTGTTCCCCTCAAAGCTATGAAATTATGAAAGACCAACCAGGGCTTCGTCCTGCGCCGTATTTTGCATCACGTGGTATGAAGTGGATACAAATGATAAGTGATGAAAGCTTGTCAAAAGAAGATTTAAAATTGTATCTGCGAGAATCCCATAAACTAGCAGCTTCAAACCTTACAAAAATTAGGCGCAAGGAATTAGGTTTGTCAGACTAAATGAGTTCGTGACCTAGTTTAATGCAACCTTGTTTGTTGAATTTGGGTTTACCAATTGGTCAATGCGTTGTTTCTCAGCTAAAAATGTATCAAGTTCTTCATTCTTTAAGGCTTTACCTTTTGGAAGTCTGATGCGCATTGGATCAACACGATTGCCATTTACCTTTACTTCATAATGCAAATGCGGACCTGTAGAATAACCTGTTGAACCGACATACCCGATTACTTGGCCCTGACGAACCCTTGCGCCAGGCTTAATCCCTTTTGCATATGCAGTTTGATGCGAATAGCTTGTTTCATATCCATTAGCATGACGGACAATGGTTTGCTTGCCATATCCACTACCCCAGCCAGCTTTTTCAACAACGCCATTGCCAGCAGAAATAATTGGTGTTCCACGCGGAGCAGACCAATCAACGCCACCATGTAATTTTAAGCGGCGTGAAATTGGGTGACGACGCATGCCGTATGCTGATCTGAATTTACCGTTTGGAACGGGCTTTCTTAGAAGAAACTTCTTTGAGCTTTTTCCTTTGTCGTCATAATAATCAACAACACCTTTTTCATCTGCAAAGCGGTAATATTTACGGGTAACCTTACCCAGTTTTAAACCCGCATATAGAATTTCTGATTTACTTGTTGGCGTTTCTTTACCGCTTTCTAAAGACAGAAATAATTCAAGTGAATCAGTTGGGCTTATACGATTTTTAAAATCGACATCAAAAGCCATCATTCTAATCAGGGATGTTGCTAGTTCAGATGTTAAGCCTTCATTCAGTGCTGTACGATATATGCCATCATAAACAGAGGGTAATTTAGAAGCCGCTATGACCGGTTTGTCGTTATCTTTGTCTTTTGTTTTCTTGATAATTTCTTCTGGGCTTTCAGGAGCGATTGCATAGACAAATTGTGTCTCTACTTCTGGACTGCTAGCGGCTCTATCTGGCCTTGCAATACTCACTAAGTGTGTTGCGCCTCTAAAAACACTTACACTTGCAAGTGTTTTTAGTTTTTCGCCACCAGATGTTGTTTCATGTTGGAAATACGCTTGCATTGTATCTCCTTTCTTCAAAACATCCGTTCCAAGATCGCTTGATAGTACTTTTACAATTTCAAAAATCTCATCATTGGTTAAACCTTCTGCTGATAAAATTTGAGTAAGGCTAGCGTTGCCACGTACCTCAATTAACCTGTCTTCATACCAAGTGCCTGTATATGTCTCGTAATCAGCCTTGGGGAGAATGGATACGTTTTCTGCTGTAATTGTAACGTTGCCAGTATCTAGATTTAAGTTGCTTGAATTAGAAAACCCAGTTTTCTCGAAAACCGCAATCCCAGAAATGCGCGCTAATTTTAAATCTGGATTGGCAGCAAAGAGTTGGATTTGTTTTCTGATGTTGCTTGTGTTCGCATTAGGTGAGAACTTTTTGCCTACTTCTTCGTATGGGAAATCAGATATATTTAGTGCAACTTCACTTTCAACGTCTGCACCATACATAAAGTCACTGCTTTTAGTAACTGTAACTGCTTTGCCAGAGTCGGAAAACACAGATAGAGCATTAAAAGCAGGATATTTGGTTTTTGCACGTGGCGCTATTGCCATTGATGCTTTTATTGTCATGAATGGCTTTGCCTTAACGATCAACTGGTCACCATGTTTTGTCGATGTTGATGCCATTATGATATTTGATGGCTCTGCAGGCTGAATTTTTTTAAGAAGACTTGGGTGATTGCCTTTTAAAGCAAGTTCGGTGCTTGTGTCTTCTGAATTTGCGCGATCATACGCTTGAGCAGGGAGTGTAAGTTGTTGCCTGCCTTCGAGAGCAGCAAATAAAGCACCGCCCATTAACAAGAAGGATGTAACGCCAACGAGTATTGAACCTGCTAGCCATCGTTTGCTAACTTGTCTGCGTTCTGGGCGTTTAGAATGCTTGTGAACAAGCAAAGCAGGTAACTCGCCTAAAAATTGGGCTTCGGTGTCTACGTTATTATCCATGATATTATGCAAATTCCCGTATTTAGTCAGTAAGTTTTACCTTTAGATGTAAGGCATTGTAAAGCGATGTGCCAATATTGATAAATTACGATGCTTTTTTACCGTCGAAATAAAATAATTAAGATTTGAAAATGTCATAAAAGGGGCGAAAAAAGCCTATAAATGGAATAAAATAGGGGTTTTGAATAAGATTAAAAAAATAGCTAAAAAAAAGTTCAAAAAAAATGCTTTTTTTTCAAATTATTCGTTGACACTTCGCTATAAGCCAGACTATATACCCAAACAACGAGAGCGCGGCGTCGCAAGCGACAAATAACTTCGCTCTCTAGTTATCCTAAGAGTTTAGCACTCAAGTGCTTATCTCAGTGGTTGATTGATAAGACAAACGGATTGTCTTTCAGCCATCGAAACGACTTCGGTTGTTTCAGTTCTTTGACAATTGAATAATTAAAGAAAGAGAAACGTGGTTGGCGAATACCTGCTGGATACGTTATTGTAATCCTTTGCAATAATGATATCCGAACGAGACTTCGGCGGACACGTTTTTCGAGAATGTTACAAATACCAAGAATGGCTTCGGTCATTCTAGGTGTGTTTAAAAAATGTTCTCGTCAATTCGTTGGTCATACCCATGATCAACAAATAATATATGCAAATATATGCAAATATATGCGTGACCAGATCAACATTGAGTGCCTTTTTTTAAAGGTTTTGTTGATTTATAAAAGCCGATCAAAATCTCATATCAAACTTGAGAGTTTGATCCTGGCTCAGGACGAACGCTGGCGGCAGGCTTAACACATGCAAGTCGAACGCTCTCTTCGGAGAGAGTGGCAGACGGGTGAGTAACGCGTGGGAATCTACCTAGTACTAAGGAACAACAGTTAGAAATGACTGCTAATACCTTATACGCCCTCCGGGGGAAAGATTTATCGGTATTAGATGAGCCCGCGTTTGATTAGCT
>CAZCUN010000002.1:0-97374 GCA_964502215.1 uncultured Rhizobiaceae bacterium
ACCCATATTGATAACCCATTTTTGAGTTATCTGGGACAGCCCCTAAATTATTTTTAGGCATAAAAAAACGACGCCCGATATGGAGCGCCGTTTAAATTTGCTTTTATGTAAAAGCTTATTCTTGGTTCATGAAACCTAGTAGCTGAAGAATGTTCACGAACATACTCACGAAGCTGCCATATAACATGAATGCGCCGAAGATTGACTTGCGGCTTGCAACACCAGAAGCATCCCCTGCTGAGTACATGTTTTTAATCATTTGTGTTTCCCACGCAGTGATTGCTGCAACAAGTAGTACAAATGCTGCGCTTACAAACATTGAGAAGCCAATGCTGCCGATGAAGAAAATGTTCACCAAAGCTGCGATAAAGATACCAATGATCGCCATTGCTGCGAATTGACCAACGCCTGAAAGGTTTTTCTTAGTTGTATAACCCAAGATGCTCATGCCACCGAACATTGCTGCTGTAATGCCAAATGCCTGGAAGACTAGATTTGGTTGTACACCAAGATAAAAACCAACGATTGGTGTAATTGCGGCTGCCCAAAGTGCTGCATAAAGTGCAAATGCACCGTGTGCCATCGCTGAACTACGCGAATTCATGATGAAGTTAGGACCAAACCAACCAACAGCTATCATGCCGATAAGGAATACCCAACGCATGCTATAAACTGTTTCAAGGGCTGCTTGGTTGCTTGAAATCGCTAGAACAGCGATTGCTGTACCTGCAATACCCAAAGCCATGTAGTTATAAACGCCAAGCATATAAGAACGCAGGCCAGCATCATATTCAACACCAGCGCGACCTATTGTTTGGTCCATTTGATTTTGTCTAAAGTCAGCCATATAAATTTTCTCCTGAAAAATCTGACGAAATTAATCCCCTCGGATATGAATGTAATATGAGTATTAAATATGACATTCGCAAGGCCTATACTTGCGGCAAAATTACTAAAAAAGCAAGATTTTTGCTAAATTTGGTTAACTTTTAGAGTTCGCGTAGGATTGGTGCAGCTTTTTGGCCAAGAATTCTCCAAGTACCGATTAAACCTAAGATAATAGTAAACCCAAGTGCTGCGAGCACTGTACTGATTGCTATACCAGGCAAAAGCACGAACTGGAACTTCATAATGATTGATACTACAAAATAGGCCGCTAAACTTCCTGCTAGAATTGCAAAAATTGCCGTTGCCAAGCCTAAAAGCGTGTATTCCATAATAAGCATTTTGATAAGGGTTGGTCTTGTTGCGCCCAGCGTTTTTAAAACAACGGCATCATGGACGCGTTCACGGTTTCCTGATGCAAGCGCACCTGCCAAAACTAAAACGGATGAGATTAGCGCAATCGATGCTGCTGCTCTTATAGCTGTCGATAGTTGGCTTATGAGTGTATTGACGGTAGATAAAACATCTCTAATGCGCACGGCTGTTACGGCAGGATATTCTTTTGAAAGGCGTTTTAAGAGTTTGCCATCGAACCCTTCTTCAACCTCTCCCCCTGAGGTGAGTGTCGATAAATAAGAGTGTGGTGCGCCAGCAAATGTATTTGGAGAAAAAACAAAAACAAAATTTATGCCTAAAGTTTCCCATTGCACATCTCTAAAGTTTGCAACTTCGGCAGTAATGTTGCGACCTAATACATTAACTGTAATGCTATCACCCAATGAAAGCTTAAGTTCACCCGCTTCTTCTTGCGCAACGGAAACAAGTGGTTTGCCTGAATAATCTTCTGGCCACCATAAACCAGCTGACAATGTTGAGTTTTCTGGTGTTTGTTTTGCATAGGTTATGCCTCGATCACCATTTAAAACCCAAGCGCCACCAGCAGCTACAGGATAATTTTCTGCAGCAATCCCTTTAAGAGAAACGACACGACCTCGCAGCATCGGTACTGCGATGGTTTTTCCCTCTGGGGCTTCTTCTTCCAAAACAGTGCGAAAAGCATCAATCTCATTATTTTGAATATCTACAAAGAAAAAATCCGGCGCGTCTTTGGGAATGTTATTTGCTATTTGGCTTCTAAGATTTCCATCAATTGTGGCGAGTGCAACAAGTAAGGCTAAGCCTAAACCAAGCGATAAAATAATTGATGAAGTGAGCGAGCCTGGGCGATGAATGTTTGCAACTGCCATACGCAAAGAAGGTGAGCGAGAAGAGGGTGATTTTTTTGCAATGAATTGAATAAGTAGCGAAACGCCTTGAAGCAGTATGAATGAAAATGCAATCGCCCCCGTAAAGACAATCGCTATAAAGCGGCTTTGTGAAAAATAAATTGCAAAGCTTACTAAAGTCGCCACACAGATTGTCAGAACAAGTGAATAAGCAAGGCGTGGAAATTTGCGTTTTTGACTATAGCTGCTTGCTCGAAATAAATCAGTTGGTTGAACATCTCTTGATAGGGCTAACGGCCAAATGGCAAAAATGAGTGCTGTTAAAAACCCATAGACAATACCGGGCAATAACGCGATTGGATAAAATAATGCGCCATCCGCAATGGGTAAGATATCTCCCATGAAGTAACGTGCTAGATAAGGCATCGCCACGCCCATTAAAAGTCCAATGAAAATGCCAATACCTGCCATAATCAAAATTTGAATAAGATATAAGTTGAATACAAAATTACCCGGTGCGCCAAGACTCTTGAGGGTGGCAACCACAGGGCGTTTGGTTTCTAAATATGCGCGTGTTGCATTGGCGACACCTACGCCGCCAACAATGAGTGAGGTAAGCCCAACTAATGTTAGAAACTCTGTGAAACGCTGAATGCTTCTGGATAAGGCAGGTGCGGCATTTTCTTGTGAGCGAATGCGCCAACCTGCATCTGGGAAAGCTTCATTTGCTTGTAAATTAACAGCTTCAATATTTGAAACTGAAGGGTCATTTAATTTTACGCGATAGTGATAACGAAGCAGGGATCCTGGCTGTATCAATCCTGTGCGTTCCATGCCAGCTAGTGAGATCATTGCCTTTGGGCCAAAGCCAATATTTAGACCCAGCTTATCAGGCTCACTAACAATGGTATCTTTGATGGTGAATAAAGCAGAACCGATTTCAACACTGTCGCCTTTATTCATTTCTAAACGTTCTAGCAGAAGTTCCTCAACTAGAATTTCATTTTCTTTTAGCTTGGCAGTTGAAGCATTTTCTAATTTAAAATCACCATAGAGCGGATAAGCTTCATCGATTGCTTTGAGTTCAACAAGTGTTTGTTCTTCTGCTGTATTGTTTCTAGCCATGGCTCGCATGGTAATAATTTGGCTTACATCGCCTTTGGATTTTAAAAACCTTTGTTGCGCTTCGTTTGTTTCACGTTGCACTAGTGAAAAAGACATATCGCCACCAAGGATAGCCTGACTTTCAGAAGTAATGCCTTGCGTAATTGAATTGGCAACCGAATTAACCCCGCTAATTGCAGCAACACCCAAAGCGATGCAGCCTAAAAAGATGTAAAATCCTCGCAATCCTGCACGCAATTCTCGCATAGCAAAACGCAAGGCAAGGGCAATGCCTGGAACGAAGTTTTGTGGTGTCATTTGATTATGCATGATTGTCTTCTATCACACCTGAGCGAACTGGAATGGTTCTGTCACATTGTTTTGCAAGTCCAAGATCGTGCGTTACTAAAACTAGCGTTAGGCCTTTTTCTCGTTGGCGTTCAAATAAAAGGTTTGCAACTTGTACGCCGGTTTCTCCGTCAAGGTTACCTGTTGGCTCATCTGCGATTAGGACTGTAGGTTCTGGCGCTAATGCTCTGGCTAATGCAACGCGTTGTTGTTCACCACCAGAAAGCTGACCTGGGTAATGGTTTAACCGATGGCCAAGGCCAACAGCTTCTAATTCAGCTTCAGCTTTTTTCATGGCATCAGGGTCACCAGAAAGTTCAAGCGGTACAGCAACGTTTTCTATAGCTGTCATATTTGGAATAAGGTGGAAGGACTGGAAGACGATGCCAACATGCTTGCCCCTGAAAGAAGCAAGTTGGTCTTCGTTTAACTTTGTAATGTCAGTACCATTAATAATAATGCGGCCTTCATCAACCTGCTCAAGTCCTGCTATCACCATTAATAAAGTAGATTTTCCAGAGCCTGAGGGGCCGACGATACCAGTTGAGGTTGCCTTAGGGATTTCAAGGTCGATGCCTTTGAGAACATGCACACGTGAAGCATCTTCTCCAAGTGTGAGTTGAAGGTTTTCGAGTTGGATTGCAGAACTTCTTGGGGTTGCGTCTTGTTTCACAGTGTCTAAATATCCAGATATATATAATTGATTGCATCTATATGGGATTGTAGCTCACAAATGAAACCACTTTTTTATTACATTTTCGCAAGCTTTGTTTTTGTATGGCTTGGGGCGACGCCTGCCAAGGCCGATATCAATGTGTGTGAAGGTAGGAAACTGGTTGTATTTGGGGATAGTTTGGTCGCAGGTTTTGGGCTTGAACCTGGTGCTGCATACCCTGAGCAATTGGCTAAAAAGCTTGAAGCAGAAGGATTAAAGATTGAAATTATTAATGCGGGCGTTTCAGGCGACACAACTTCAAGCGGGTTAGCGCGGCTTGATTGGTCTCTTGGTGAAGGTGCAAATGCCGTAATTTTGGAGCTGGGAGCAAATGATGCGCTGCGCGGAATTTCACCAGAAGTAACTGAAAAAAATTTAAGCGCCATGCTGTCAAAACTTAAAGAAAAAAATATTGAAGTTCTTTTGACAGGCATGATGGCGCCTCCCAATATGGGGTTTGCTTATATAAAAGCATTTAATGGTATTTACCCAAGACTTGCTGACAAATACAAGGTAGCGCTTTACCCATTTTTCTTAGAAGGTGTTGTGGCTGACCCTAACCTTAATCAAGCTGATGGTATTCATCCAACGAAAGAGGGTATTGCTATTATTGTTGAAAAAACCATGCCGGCAGTTCAAACATTACTTGAAAAAATTTGCAGATAAGGAATTTTATAATGGCTCGGCCAAATCAATTAACCCGTGAAGAAATTAAATCCAACCTAACCGACGTAGAGGGTTGGGTTATGGTGGAAGGCCGTGAAGCGATCCAAAAAACATTCGTGTTTAAAAATTTCATTCAGGCTTTTGGGTTCATGTCTCAGGCTGCAATTATCGCGGAGAAAATTGATCACCATCCAGAATGGTCTAACGTTTACAAAACAGTTGAAGTTACGCTTGCAACGCACGATGTTAATGGGCTTACGATGTTGGATTTTAAACTTGCTAGGGCGATGGATAAGATTGCTAATTCTTGAATCTCTTTCACATCATCCCTATTTATTGCATAGGTGGGATGAATGAAAAAAGCACAAATTGATGAAATTCTTATGCCAGGTGATGAGGCAGAAAATACGAAACGTGAGCAAACTTTAAAAGATAAATTTTGGAAAAAACTACGCGAAACAGCAACGCGAATTCCTTTTATTGAAGATGTGGCCGCAGCTTATTATTGTGCATTAGATCCCAAAACACCTCATAAAGTTCGGGGTATATTATTAGCTGCTCTTGCTTATTTTATTCTGCCTTTGGATGCGATCCCAGATTTTTTAGTTGGATTTGGTTTAACAGATGATCTTACTGTTTTGGCGGCTGCACTTGCTGCTATAAAAGGTAATATTACGGACGCACATCACATTGCAGCTAAAAAAGCGCTTGAAGATTATAATGCGTCTGAATAATCCTTTTTGAATAAATCATGGACTTATAGCGTGTGATTCCGTAAGCCGTCATACCAAGAGAGTAACGATATAAAGTTTTTATCATGCGCGGATATTTTGGCATTGGTGTTGAAGGTATTTCAAAGCCTTTGAATTTTGGAAATCTAGCTCGTTCTGGTCATGGGTTTGGGGCGAGTTTTATTTTTACAGTATCTCCAACAAAAGCAATTGGCAGGCCTGGTTCTGACACCACTAAGTCGCGTGATCACCTGCCTTGGTACTCATATGATACAGTAGAAGAAATGCGATTGCCTGATGATTGTCGTTTGGTTGGGGTTGAACTAACGCCTGATGCGATTGAGCTTCCAAGTTTTAGACATCCTGCAAAAGCTGCTTATGTGCTTGGTCCAGAAGGCGGGTCACTTTCGCCTGCAATGTTGGACCGTTGTGAGTTCACGGTAAAAATTCCAATGAATTTTTGTATTAATGTCGCTATGGCTGGTGCGATTGTCATGTATGATCGGATGCATTCGCTGGGTCGTTTTGCGGAACGTCCGATTGCAGCAGGTGGGCCAAAAGAATTATTGCGCCCGCACGTACATGGCAAAAAAACTTATTCAGGTGGGCAGCGATTACCCTAACTGCTTTGCTATAATCTGTAATATTTCTTGATATTGTAAAATTTAGGCCTGATTCCTGCCTTGATTGTGAGTAAATATTTATTACGAGTTACTCAGATGGGCTGATTTGCGGGTAATGAAGGAAAAAGAGAGTATTTTATTCAATTTGTTTATGAATTGATAACCAACGTTAACGCATTTTAAACCCAAATATCTGATTATAACCTCAAGTATGTCTCCCTAGGTGAGGCGGTTTAGTAAATACGGTAATAGGACTGGTATAAGAGAATGAATGTGAAAAAATTTCTAGGATTAGCCTTCGCAGGTGTATTAATTAGCACATCCCTTCCAATTTACGCACAGGCGCAAGCTCCAACACGTATTAAGCAGCACAAGGCATGGGGTGCTTATACGCATACGACTGGGAGTGGCAAAATTTGTTATGTGCTTTCTATTCCAACTGACAAAAAACCCGCTGATCGTGATCATGGGGATGTTTTCTTTATGTTGGCGAAACACCCAGGCCAAAGTTCATCTTTTGAACCGCAATTTACAGTAGGTTATCCTTTCAAAGATGGTTCTAAAGTGACACTGACGATTGATGGTAAGAATTTTGCTATGTTCACAAAAGGTGGCAATGCTTGGATGGAAAACCCAGCAGAAGAACCGGCAGTTGTTGCAGCAATGCAAGCAGGTCGTGCCATGTCTGTATCTGGCCAATCGCGCCGCGGAACAGTAACAAGCTATGCATATTCACTATCAGGTGTGACGGCTTCTCTAAAAGAGATTAATAGCTGCGGTTAAAAGCCTAATTTTATTATTAAATCTTTATACGATTAACGTAATAAAAACGTTCATGGTGCAGGTTTAAATTTCCATATCACTGGTTGGGAATTCAAATGTCAGATTCAATCAATTACACGCATAAAAAGCAGATAAATATAGCAAAATCAGCACCATTGCTGGTTTTTGCTTTTACGACGTCAATGTTGATTTCTGCATTGCTGTTATTTTTCGTCCAACCAATGTTTACCAAAATGGTATTACCGCTTCTTGGCGGATCGTCGGGTGTTTGGAATACGGCTATGGTGTTCTTTCAAACCGTATTGCTGGGTGGGTATTTATACGCTCATCTTTTGACGAAATTCTTTAAGTTTAGAACCCAGATTATCATTCATGGTCTTGTGTTATTGGTGAGCATTGTCTTTTTGCCAATCGCTGTACCACAAGCTTGGGCGCAACCTGCTGCTGGTACGCCAGTGTTTTGGTTGATTGGTTTATTTACTGTAGTTCTTGGCATGCCATTTTTTGCTTTATCAGCAAATGCGCCTTTGATGCAGAAGTGGTTTTCTTATACGTCACATGAAAAGGCGCATGACCCATATTTTTTATATGCAGCCAGTAATGTTGGTAGTTTGTTTTCACTCCTGAGTTACCCGATTTTGGTTGAGCCATTCTTTAAAGTTTCTCAACAATCTTTTGCATGGGCTTTTGGATTTGTAGTCTTGATGATTGGTTTAATGGCATGTGGGTTGCTTGCTTATAATTTGCGCTCAAAAGACGGTGCTGAGACAGCTGATGTTGATGTCACATCACATCAAAATGAGGAAGCAAAGGTAAAATGGTCTGACCGTATTTTCTGGACGTTGTGCTCAATTGTGCCATCAGGTCTCATGCTTGCTGTTACAACACATATTACGTCCAACATTGCATCGGCGCCTTTGCTTTGGGTTTTGCCATTAGCGCTTTATTTAATGACGTTTATTTTTGCTTTTGCACCAAAGCCATACATTAAAACAAAAGTGCTAAGTTTGATTTTCTTACCTGTTGCTATTGTCATGATCCTGTCAGCCAAATTACATTTGGCGAATTACATTGGTGCAGGCCCTGAAGTTATTCTTCATCTAATTGGCTTTTTTATTATTACGCAATTTTGCCATAACCGCCTTGCAGAACAAAGACCAAATGCAACGTATCTTACAGAGTTTTATTTCTTTATGTCCCTAGGGGGCGTTTTAGGCGGTGCTACGATTGCACTTGTTGCGCCACTTTTGTTTGTGAACTCATATGAATATTCATTGATGATTATCGCTTCAGCTTTTGTTGTTTCGATTACAAATTTCAAATTCAACATAACTGCTAAGTCAGCAATTTTAATTGCCGCACTTATGGTTGGGGGAATGTTCTTGTTTGGTCTTTTCCCTGCTGTTGAAGGCGCGGTTTTCAGCAAAGTACTTTTTGCATATTCAGTTGTACTGCTGGTGCTTTATATTTTGTTTAAACCGGTCTATTTGAAAAGCGCAGTATATTTGATGAGTGTCTGGGCTTTAAGCAATGGCTTTGCAGTTGCTAATACGTCAAATATTTTTGCTGAGCGCAGTTTCTTTGGCATCTCACGTGTAACAACTGAGCAAACAGACCAAGGTCTGGTGCATGTTTTCATTCATGGTAATACAGTTCATAACCGTCAACTTCGCGGTGATGCGAATGAAAATTATCCGCTTTCTTATTATGCGCCTGAGGGTAGTTTTGGCCAAGCTATTGATGCGGTTCGTGCTGATAAAGGCGCGTTGAAAGTTGCTGCTATTGGTTTGGGTGCGGGTGCGCTTGCATGTCATATTCAACAAAATGAAGATTGGGTGTTTTATGAAATTGACCCACTCGTAGAAAAAATGGCGCGAGACCCATCTCTGTTTTCATTCATTGATAAATGCGCGCCTACAGTACCTATTAAAATTGGGGACGCACGTTTGACGCTTGCGGATGAGGCTAAAGGTTCACATGATTTGATTATTGTGGATGCATTTTCATCTGATGCAATTCCTGCGCACTTAATGACCAAAGAAGCTTTGGCTCTTTATCAATCTTTATTAAAAGAAGACGGTTTTGTTTTCTTCCATACAAGCAACCGTAATCTTGATGTCTCTTCGGTGGCTATTAATGTGGCTGAGGCTAGTGGATTTGGTTCACGCGCCATTCGTTTCGTTTCAAAGGACACGATGAAGCACCATCAGTTAGTTAATGATTCTGCGGCTGTAATGGTGGGGAAAGAAACTTCTTTAGATCGTATCTTCAAAGGCAATTCAGATTGGAAGAAACAAAAAGCCAATCAGATAGTCGGTGTCTGGACAGATGATTTCACTCATATATTGGGTGCATATCTTGCAAACTATGTGGGAAATAAAGAGTGATTTGAAAATAAAGCCATGTTAAGACCTCGGCATGGCCGTATCACTTGATCTTACTAATGAAGAAACTCGCAAAAGCGTAGACGCTCTTAAAAAACCGTCTGCGCAGAAACCTTCTCTTATCGGTATGAGCCGTGATGAGATGTGTAATGCTTTGCGAGAGGCTGGTATTGTAGAAAAACAAATCAAGATGCGCGTTAGCCAAATCTGGCATTGGTTGTATGTGCGCGGCATTTCTGATTTTTCAAATATGAAAAATCTATCGAAAGATTTTCGTTCTACGCTTGAAGATAGGTTTGATATTGCTCGTCCAAAAATTATTGAAGAGCAGATTTCAAATGATGGTACGTGTAAGTGGCTGATGCAGTTTCCTTCTGGTGGTGCTGGTAAGCCTGTTGAAGTTGAGACCGTTTATATTCCTGAAGAAGGTCGCGGCACACTTTGTGTTTCTAGCCAAGTGGGCTGTACGCTTACCTGCACATTTTGTCATACAGGTACGCAAAAGCTTGTTCGCAATTTAACGGCTGGTGAAGTGCTAGCGCAATTGCTGGTGGCGCGTGACAGGCTAGGGGATTTTCCTCATGTCGATACTCCGCAAGGAGCAATCGTACCCAATGAAGGGCGTAAAGTTTCTAATATTGTTATGATGGGCATGGGCGAACCGCTTTATAATTTTGACCATGTTAAACAAGCGCTTTTAATTGCAATTGACGGTGATGGTCTTGCCCTTTCAAGAAGGCGCGTCACACTTTCAACCTCTGGTGTTGTGCCAAATATTGCGCGAACGGGCGATGAGATTGGCGTGATGCTTGCAATCTCCCTTCATGCGGTAAATGACGAATTGCGTGACGTGCTTGTGCCGATTAATAAAAAATACCCGCTTAAAGAATTACTTGATGCATGTCGCAATTACCCAGGTGTTAATAATGCACGTCGCATCACGTTTGAGTATGTCATGCTTAAGGGTATTAATGATTCACTAGAAGATGCCAAAGAATTGGTGCGAATGCTTAAAGGTATTCCTGCTAAGATTAATCTAATTCCCTTTAATCCATGGGAAGGCTCAGATTATGAATGCTCTGATTGGGAAACGATTGAGAAGTTTGCAGACTTTGTAAACGCCAATGGCTATGCGTCACCAATTAGAACACCAAGAGGTCGTGATATAATGGCCGCTTGTGGGCAGTTAAAATCTGAGTCTGAGCGGATGAAAAAAACAGAACGTCTGGCGCTTGAGGCCATGATGATTGCTGGGCACGGCGAATAAAGCTTCACTCAAACTGTTATGAACCTGCACAAAAACTGAAAATCTTGTTTTTACAAAAACCTCTATGAATTTAGTTTTGGAGGTGACAGATGCCATATTGGCTTCATTCAATTTTTGGATTTTTGATAGCAGCAGGTGTTGCCAGCACCTTTGTAACGGTTGTTTTATTTGGGTTAGAAAACCCGCCATCTCTTTTAAAAATTAAAACGTTTTGGTCAGGGTTTTGCATTGTTTGTTTATTCGGGTTTCCAGGATTTGCTTATGTTGCGTATGTAAACCGAGTTCCAAAAAACAGACCATTTGGATATTTTGTTATGGCAGGCATGAAAAATGCCATAGTGGCAACTTTTCTATTTAGCCTGTTGTTGGTTGTTTCGCCTTTAGCACTTGGAATTCTTATTTTCTTACCCCTTATAATTCCAGGTGGTGCATTAGGGGGGTATGTATATGGACTTTTTAGAAAGCACATCGCGTACAAATAGAAAGATTCTATTTGAAATCTTGCGGTTTTCTCCAAAACTTCTGCACAAAAACTGAAAATCAAACTGTCATAAACCTTGAGTGAATTAGATCAGGAGGTTTTTTTAATGTTTTTTGTTTTTTTCCTACGGACTGTTGGTTTTGGGTTTTCAATTCTTGCAGCCTTGCTTGTAACTCTTTTCATTCCGTTGTTTCCTGAGCTTATCACTTGGCACGACCCAAAGGGATTTTTGGCTATCTTCATTGTCGGGTTCGCAGTTACAGGAATGGTTGGATTGCCAGGGTTTTTGATAGCCACGCTTTATCAGTCAAGATATCCTCAATTCTCCATCATACTTTGGGTTGGCGTGGGTATGGTGACTGCACTTTTTGCAAATTGCTTATTTGCTATTTTAATCTCACCGATGGTTGAGTTTATGGTGTTTAACTCTTCACTTGCTGGGGGCGCTGCGGGTGGGTTTGTTTATGCAGTATTTCATAAAGGAATTATCTTTCATAATGAGGACTTAAGGGTTATTACCAGTGAATGAGTCTTGTTTTATCCATCATTGGGCGATTGTTCGTTATTTTCTTTGGCCTGTGCCTTGCGCTACTTGCTGCGGCTATGGTTCTTTCCTATGGTATTTCATCAGGCCTTTTGGCAGAATTTATAGGCAGTGAAAATCTTCAGGCGATAGATGAAACAGAATGGGGCTATGCAATATTAGCAATTGCTTTTGTTGGCATAGGCTTTGTGACCAGCTTTCAACTAGCAAGTCTTGCACTGTTGCCAATTATTATTGCTATTACGATAAGCGAAATGATGCGCTGGAATGGCATGGTTACACATTTGGTTTTAGGTGGATTGGCATCTCTTTTTGTAGTTTTCACTCAATTACCGCAAGGTGCTACTCCTTCTGAAGGTACTGTTATTGTAACCCTTGCTATGGGATTTATTGGTGGATTTTTTTATTGGCTTATCGCAGGGCGTAATGCTGGTGTTTGGCAGGAAAACCTACCCGCGTTCCGTGAGCAAAATCTTGATCGCAAAAGCGGAGAAAACACCAGCGAATAACCAGTCTATGGTTCTTATAACTTTTGGGTGTTGCCGCAAGACATAAGCAAATTTATCGACAGCGTAAATCATTGTTGAACATAAAACGGTTGCCAAGACTACAAAATAACATCCCAAAAAAAAGATCTTACTGCTTGCGTTTTCATCGGTAGGTGAAACAAACTGTGGCAGGAAGGTAATATAAAAAAGAATAATTTTTGGGTTTAACAAGTTGATGCCCAGCCCAGCTAGCCAATTATTCCATCCGCTTTTTGATGGTGTTTTATACTCATTGGTTGTAAATACAGAGCCTTGTCGAATCGCTTGAATGGCTAGCCATAAAAGATAAATTGCGCCGATAAATTTTAAGACTAAAAAACTGTTTGGTGAAGCTTTTATCAGTGCTGAAATGCCAAAGGTTACCAAAAATGTATGGATCAAAAGCCCAGCCATTGCGCCTAACATGGCAGTCATGCCAGCAGATCTTCCGTGCGTTAAAGCGCGACCAATAAACAATGCCATAGCTGGACCCGGTGAAAAGGTGAGAATAAATGCAGTCAGTGTAAAAGCTGACAGCACTGGAAGAGAGGGGATGAATTCCATTTTTTACTCGTTTGGCGACTTTTGAAAAAACTATTATAGCTGATGTGCATGAATGACGGTTCACACGTGCACTTTTCTACTTTATACAACGCCTAATTTTTAAAATTTACAATCCGTTTTTAACTTTTAAGGGTTGCGGATGATTTATAACCAAGGGTGTTGTTATGGGTTTGTCAAAAGACAAAGTAAACAAAGTTGTTCTGGCGTATTCAGGTGGCTTGGATACCTCTATCATTTTGAAATGGTTGCAGACTGAATATGATGGGGAAGTTGTGACGTTCACAGCTGACCTTGGCCAGGGTGAAGAACTTGAACCTGCTCGCAAAAAAGCGGAGATGATGGGCATCAAGGAAATCTACATTGAAGATGTTCGCGAAGAGTTTGTTTCTGATTTTGTCTTCCCAATGTTTCGTGCAAATACTGCCTATGAAGGTGTTTATTTGCTAGGCACTTCAATTGCGCGTCCATTAATTTCCAAGCGTTTGGTAGAGATTGCACGTGAAACAGGTGCTGATGCAATCGCGCACGGTGCAACAGGCAAGGGTAATGACCAAGTTCGCTTTGAACTTGCAGCTTATGCACTAGATCCAAACATCAAAGTGATTGCCCCTTGGCGTGACTGGTCTTTTAAATCTCGCACCGATTTGCTTGAATTTGCTAAAGAGCATCAAATCCCAGTTCCAAAAGATAAAGAAGGCGAAGCCCCGTTTTCAGTAGATGCTAATTTACTGCATTCATCTTCTGAGGGTAAGATTTTAGAAGACCCTGCACTAGAGGCTTCTGAGCATGTTTACATGCGTACAATTTCTCCGATGGATGCGCCTGATGTTGCAACTGAAATTGAGATTGAATTTGAAAAGGGTGATGCTGTTGGGCTTAATGGCAAACGCCTTTCACCTGCGACTATGTTGGCTGAGCTTAATAAGCTTGGGCATGACAATGGTATTGGCCGTCTGGATTTGGTTGAAAATCGTTTTGTCGGAATGAAGTCTCGCGGTATTTACGAAACGCCTGGGGGTACAATTTTGCTAACAGCGCACCGCACAATGGAATCAATCACGCTTGACCGTGGTGCAGCACACTTAAAAGATGAGTTGATGCCGCGTTATGCTGAATTGATTTACAATGGTTTCTGGTTTTCGCCAGAACGTGAAATGCTACAGGCGGCAATCGACCATTCTCAAGTTCATGTTGAAGGTAAAGTTCGCATGAAGCTTTATAAGGGAAATGTGATCGTTACAGGCCGCGAAAGCGATAAGTCGCTTTATTCAGAAGAGTTGGTAACATTTGAAGATGACCAAGGCGCCTATGATCAAAAAGATGCACATGGTTTTATTCGTCTTAATGCTTTGCGTTTGAGAACACTTGCAGCTCGTAATAAATGATAGTTATGACTCGCTAATACAAAATTTTTCCCTTAGATTATAAAAGGGTTGGATTTTGGGTGGAAGACTGGTGGAAAAGCAAAAAGATATAACGCTTGCGCAAGCGCGTGAGAAGAATGAAAAACAGGCTGGAAGATCTAAGTATAAGCTTCTTTCGTGGCTTGTTATAATTGCTATAATCGTTTCTGTCGTCGGTGGGTTTTTTTATCTTACACGTGAAGAGGGGCCTGCTACTTTAAAAGTTGCATCCGGGCCTTACAGATCAGATTCTTACGAGTTGATGAAGGACGTTGCAGAAGTTGTTAGTAGACACTCTGACAAACTAATTATCGAAGTTGTTCCAAGCAAGGATTCTAGCAAAAATATCTCTATGCTCAATAGAGGGGAAGTTGATTTAGCAACCATTCGTTCTGATACGCCTGTGGTTAGTGATATTAGAATGATTGCGGATCTGTTTCCAGATTATTTCCAACTGATTTCACGCAGTGATAGTCTTATATATTCACCAACTGATCTTATTGGTAAAAAAGTTGCTGTGCCAAATTATGGGACAGATGAGTTACGTTCATTTTGGATAATTGGTGATCACTATGATTTGCCGATTGCAGGTGTTCAGTGGTTTCCAACACAATTTGAAAAAGCAACTAACATGCTGCTTTCTGGTGAAGTAGATGCAATTTTTACGGTGCGTTCTTTGCGTGATCGCGTATTGCTTAATATGTTTTCTGACTCAGAGTTGAAAAATTTACCACTTCGTTACGTGCCTTTAGATCAGGCAGCAGCAATTGCAATTAAGCGACCTTTTTTGCAAGTAGGTAGCATTCCCAAGGGGACTTTCATTGGAAAAGCACCAACGCCACGAAGCCATAGTATTACAACAACGGTTCAACGTGTTTTGGTTGCAAGAGACGACGTTGAAGCAGGACCCATTCGCGAATTGACGAGAGTCTTATTTGAAAACCGACTTGATTTAACAATTCGATTTGCACTTGCTTCTGCAATTAAGCCACCGAAAATCGATCAAGGTTTGGCAATCCCTCTACACTTAGGTTCAGAACAATATTTTAATCGTGACCAACCTTCGTTTTTACAAGAGAATGCCGAACCATTAGCATTGCTCATAACAATAGCTGCCATGTTGGTATCAGGACTTTTGGCACTTAGATCTAGATTTGTATCGACCCAAAAAGATCGTATGGATAGTTATAATTATCTCCTACTTGATATCGCTGATAAAGCAAATAAAACTTCAGGTTTGGATCAAATATCAGAACTCAAAGCAGAACTGTTTCAGACGCTAGAAAAAGTTGTGCGGGCGCTTGATACTGATGAAGTCACCGAAGAAGGGTTTCAGACTTTTTCATTTTTGTGGGAATCGGTTCGTGTTGTCCTTAATGAGAAAGAGCAAACCCTTCAAAAGAACACCTAAAATAATTTTTCAGTTAATCGTGAATTTTTTTCTTTAGGTTAACAAAAAGTAAACGTAAAGTGATTCGTATGTTTACAGTTGTTGCGGAAACCAGACGGGCAAAGCCTGAAGATGCTAGTGCCATATCAGATGTGCATGAAACTTCTTGGAAAAATGCGTATGCAGGGATAGTTCCTTATGGTGCTTTAGCTCGCATGATTAATAGACGTGACGTTGCTTGGTGGGCTAATGCTATCCGAAAATCTACTCTTATTCTTGTTATTGAAATGAATAATGAGATTGTTGGTTATGCAACGCTTGGCCCTAATAGAGTGAGCACCTTTCCGCATGAAGGTGAAATTTATGAAATTTATCTTCTGCCGGAGTATCAAGGTGTTGGACTTGGTTCAAAACTGTTTGCAGATGCGGCTAATGAATTAAAGCGCCGCAGTTATAAGGGGGCAGTTGTTTGGGTTCTTTCAGATAATCACCCGGCAATTTCGTTTTATGAAAATGCTGGTGGACGGGCGATTGCAAATGGCTCGGAACATTTTGATGATCAAAAACTGGCCAAGACAGCTTATGCTTGGGATTAATCTATCTTAAAAGTTAAGCTTAAAACCTATCTTACATTGACTCTTTACAAAATCAGCGTATGTAAATCTCGTCGAAGTTTAGAGAATTGAGTTATGTTTGATAAAACTCTTACATTTTTGTTTATAAGAAGCGTGGCTGCAATTGCAGACTGTGCGGATTTTTGCTCGACTACAACCAAGACGACCTCAAAAACAACGAAGACCATCAAGGTCTAATTACTTCCGCTCATGCCCTAACCACTCTCCTGGGCAGAACGGGAGAGTAAATGTTGATTTAGGGGGGTGTAAGTGAAGAAAGAAAGTTCCATGGGATATAAAATTGCAATTGTCGGTGCTACTGGCAACGTAGGGAAAGAAATGCTCGACATTTTGGACGAAAGAGGATTTCCAGCAGATACTGTTGTTGCTCTTGCATCACGTCGTAGCCAAGGTAAAGAAATTTCATTTGGTGACAAAACCCTTAAGATTAAAGCGCTTGATGGTTATGACTTTTCTGACACCGATATTGCGCTTATGTCTGCTGGTGGTGATATCTCAAAAGAATGGTCACCAAAGATTGCTGCACAAGGTTGTGTTGTGATCGATAACTCATCTGCATATCGTTATGATGCTGATGTACCGCTGATTGTGCCTGAAGTAAATCCTGATGCTGTTGAAGGCTTTACAAAGAAAAATATCATTGCGAACCCTAATTGCTCAACGGCTCAATTAGTGGTGGCGTTAAAACCTTTGCATGACCATGCAAAAATTAAACGCGTTGTTGTTTCTACTTACCAGTCAGTTTCTGGCGCTGGCAAAGAGGCGATGGATGAATTATTTAATCAGACACGCGCGGTTTTTGTGGCCGATCCTGTAGAAGCAGTTAAGTTTCCAAAACGTATCGCGTTTAATGTTATTCCTCATATTGATGTCTTTATGGAGGATGGCTACACAAAAGAAGAATGGAAAGTATTAGCTGAAACTAAGAAAATGCTTGATAAAAATATCAAGGTTTGTTGTACGGCTGTCCGTGTTCCTGTGTTTGTTGGGCATGCTGAGTCAGTAAATATCGAATTCGAAAAAGAGATTTCTGCAAACGAAGCGCGTGAGATTTTACGTGAAGCGCCAGGTTGCCTTGTCGTGGATAATCCACAAGAAGAAACTTACATCACACCGCTTGAATGTGCTGGTGAAGATGCAACTTATATCTCTCGTATTCGCGAAGATATTACAGTTGAGAACGGTCTTAATATGTGGGTTGTTTCAGATAATCTTCGCAAAGGCGCGGCACTTAACACAGTTCAAATTGCTGAGTTGCTGGTAAACCGTGGACTAATCAAAGCTAAGGCTGCTGCCTAATTTTTTTGAGAGTTCAGCAAGGCTCTTAAATCATACAGAGCCTGCTGAGCTTCCCTTGGTGACATATCGTCGGGGGAAATTCTCTCTAAGGCTTCAGTTATTTTATTATCTGATTTTATTGCGGCAGGTTCTTTTGCTGTAACAGAAAAAAGTGGCAAATCATCAATTAATGTTTTGGCATTATTGGTGCGCTCAGAACTTTCCAACTGATCCAAAACATCGCGTGCACGGGTTATGACTGCTTGCGGAAGGCCAGCAAGCTTTGCAACTTGAATGCCATATGAGCGATCAGCAGTTCCATTGATAACTTCATGCAAGAACACAACGTCGCCTTCCCACTCTTTTACTTTCATCGTAACATTTGAAAGTCGTTCTAAAGGCTCTGCTAAGGATGTCAGTTCGTGATAATGGGTTGCAAAAAGTGTGCGGCAGAGATTTGCTTCGTGTAAATGTTCAATTGCTGCCCATGCAATTGAAAGGCCGTCGAAGGTTGCTGTACCACGCCCAATCTCATCAAGTATAACAAAGGATTTTACCTCTGCTTGATTGAGGATTGCAGCTGTTTCTACCATTTCAACCATGAAGGTAGACCGGCCACGAGCCAGATCATCTGCAGCACCTACACGACTGAACAGACGATCGACTGTGCCAATATGCGCTTGTTTCGCAGGTACAAAACTACCCATTTGTGCAAGAATTATGATGAGTGCGTTTTGGCGAAGGAAGGTTGATTTACCCCCCATATTAGGGCCAGTTAAAAGCCATAATTTTCCAGCTTTATCGCCTCCGATATTGCAATCATTTGCGACAAATGGATTTTGCGCGTCACGCTTTAAAACTTGTTCTACGACGGGGTGACGACCAGCGGTGATTTCAAAAGCCAGCGTGTCGTCCACCTTGGGGCAGCAATATTCATATGTGTCAGCCAGATGTGCTAAGCCCTGCGCTACATCCATTATTGCAATGGCATTTGCAGTTGCTGAAATTTGAATGGCTTGCTCAAGCACAGTTGAAACAAGGGATGAGAAGAGTTGCAATTCAATTTCTTGCGCTTTGCCAGCCGCATTTGCAATTTTAGTTTCGATCTCTGCAAGCTCGGTTGTTGTGAAGCGCATTGCATTGGCAAGTGTTTGGCGATGAATAAATTTAGCTTTACCCTCTTCGCTCATTAAGGGATCTGAATTATTAGCTGTTACTTCAATAAAATATCCAAGCATATTATTGTGCTTGATCTTTAATGATTTTACGCCAGTTTCATCTGAGTATTGTAGCTGCATGCCTGCAATTACACGACGGCTTTCATCGCGTAATTTTCGTAATTCATCCAGTTCTAAATGATACCCTTGTTTTATAAAGCCGCCATCTCTAGCAAGTAGAGGAAGTTCTTCTGCAAGGGCTTCTGCTAGTAATTTTTGCAGTGCTACAGGTAGGGCGCTTATCGCTTGTTTGGCTTGTGAAAATTCTTTTGGCAAATTGTCATTTGTTAATAAAGTTCGAATAATTTCACGCGCACCATTTATACCTTCCAAGAGGCTGGCAAGATCACGAGGGCCGCCGCGATTAAGAGCTAGCCTTGAAAGTGCACGCGCCATATCAGGGATTTTTTTAATCGATGTTCTTAAGCTTCGTAATAAATCAGGTTTATCTAGAAGAAAGGATATTGATTTTTGGCGCGTAATAATTTCATCAATATCTGTAAGTGGACTCATCATGCGTTCAGCTAACATGCGTCCGCCAGGACCGCTTACTGTTTGGTTGATTGCATAAAATAAACTGCCTTTTTTCTCACCTGATAAAGTACGCATAAGCTCAAGATTAGTGCGTGTTGCTGCATCTATGAACATTGCATGTTTGGAATCTTCACGCGATGGTGGCATTAGGGCCGGGCGTTCGTTGATTTGGGTTTTTTCAACATAAGCTAGTGCGGCACCCGCTGCGCTAAGCTCTGCTTTTGAAAAATTACCAAACCCTTCAAGTGATTTTACGTTGAATGTTTCTTTCAGTCGGTCAACGGCCATTTGGCTGTCGAAAAATGTGGCACTTTCAATTGTGATGGCTTTTTCGTCCATCATGATGAGTGGCCGAACATCTGTGTCATTATAAATACTGTCAGGTAAGACAAGTTCGCGTGGCTCTATGCGAGCAAGGGCTGACCCTAATTCTTGTAAACTAACTTGTGTCACGCGAAAGCTACCAGTTGAAATATCAATCCACGCAATCGCCATTTCAAAATCAGCTTCGCCATATTTTATGCGAGCAAGAGTTGCCAAGAAATTTGATGCAGAAGGATCTAGTAGTTTTTCTTCTGTGACAGTGCCAGGTGTAACAAGACGCACAACATTGCGTCTTACGACAGATTTTGATCCACGCTTTTTTGCTTCTGCTGGGTCTTCCATTTGCTCGCAAACAGCAACGCGATGTCCTAAGCCAATGAGTTTTTGCAAATAATCTTCTGCGGCGTGAACTGGTACGCCACACATTGGAATATCTTCTCCTTGATGCTTGCCTCGTTTTGTTAGGGTAATGCCTAATGCGCGTGCAGCAATTTCCGCATCATCAAAAAACAACTCATAAAAATCACCCATGCGATAAAACAAAAGGCTATCCATATTCACAGATTTAATCTCTATGAATTGTTGCATCATTGGCGTAGGCGCCATGGCTTGCGGTTTATCTTTTTGTTCCTGAGACAAGGGCTACCTGATTAACGGAGTTTAGAGGCGTCCTATAAGATTCCTTAAAGTTCATACACAAGCAAGCCTTAGAGAAGCTTTGAGTTTGCCATCCACAGTTGAAGCGTCAAATTATAAAGGTTTTTTGCTATGTTTACTTGCATCAGCACCATAATAATTCACGTATCGTGGATTGATGTTTTCGACAGGTAATATCACAGCAATATCAATTGTGCCGAAGTCTTCATCAATTACAACATGATTAGAAAAATTTGCACCCAGTCTTAAATACCCTTTGATTAAAGGTGGAAGACTTCTAATTGCTTGTTTTGGGTTATCTACGAGGCTTTCAAATTGGCTTATCGACGTGGCCCTTTCAGAAGTTGGATTTACCTGCCATTCGGGTTTCTTGCTTACGAGTGTTGAAAGAAAGCCGAGCGCTATTTTAATTTCATCTAGGGATTGAACATAAAAAGAAGCGCAGCCCGTCATTACATCAACATTTCTTTGAACAGCATATGCCCAAGTGCCGTGCCACATTAATTCCATTGTGCGTTTACTGCGATAAGGCTCTAAAATACAAGAGCGACCAAGTTCCATGAAATTTTTATTTGGATGATTTTTTACCAATGCTTCCAGATCAAACTCCGACTGGGAGCGAAAATGTAAATGTTTATCGTTTGCTGATTTTACCAAAAATCTTTGCGTTCCAACTGTTTTTTGTTGGGTTGGAATTTGATTTTCTAGAACCAGAAGATGATCACAAATCAGATCATGTTCTTCTTGTTCAAGTTGTGAAGCGGGTCGTGATGTTTTACGAGCGGAGAATTCTTCACAAAAAACTTCATACCTCAAACGTTGAGCTTCTAGTAGCTCTTGGTCAGTGACCGCAAGTCTGGTTGTAAGAGAACCTAGCTCGCCTAATACTTCTAGTTTTTGATTAGCTATTTGTTTTTGCATCATCTGCTGCTGCAAGTAATTTTTTTTGTTGAAGTGGTTTTGTTAAAAACCCGTTTGCACCAAACTCAAGTGCTTTTTCTTTTGTATCTTTTTTCTCATCTGCTGTCAGAATAAAAATAGGCAGAGGTATTATATTTTGCTCAATTTCTATTTTTCTAATTTCTTTTAATGCATCAAGGCCGTCTTTAATAGGCATTTGTAAATCCATAAAGATCATATCAAAAGCATCATCCCCTTTGTGCTCTTCCCACAGAGCAATTGCTTCTGCTCCATTTTCTGCACGCGCAACTGAGTGTCCTGCTTTTTCTAAAATTGCCCTTGCAAGCTTTGCATTAATCTCATTGTCTTCAGCGATTAAAATTCTTTTTGGTTTGCTTGCCTCGATCAAAGATGATGACCACGATTTAGAGGTTGAAACTTCACGTTTATCTGGACGGGTAGGCTCTCTACCTGCAATTAAATTCACTAGCGACAGTTTTCGAACAGGTTTAATAAGATAACCGTCAAATCCAGCTTTTATATATTCATCCAATTTAGATCTTGATTTAGCTTCAAGTAAGACAATTGCTTTTTTGTCAGTGTTCTTACAAAATTTTAAAAGACTGGAAACTTCGCTGCTCTTTAGATCAACGGTATGGTCTATCAAAACTGTATCGAATGTTAAATTATCTGCGTTGATATTTATGTTAACACCGCCATGATCTTGGATGTAGTTTTGTAAAGACTGGTTTTCATAAGCATTCGAACCAAGTTGAAGTATAGCTTTGTTTTTTAGTTCCAGGCGGTTTTCTTCTACATTTGCTGGTTGTTTGATGATCGTATCAATCGTAAATTCGAAGGTAGAACCTACATCAAGCTCACTGGTTAAATGAATCGTACCTCCCATCTCCTGAATGATGCGTTGTGAAATTGAGAGACCTAAACCTGCGCCACCGTGTTTTCGGGTGCTTTCATTGTCTGCTTGAGCAAATTCTTCGAATATTTTATGTTGGTCATCTATCGAAATACCAGGGCCTGTATCGCATACCTGAAATTTGAGCGTGCTTTTTTCCTGCTGAGCCTCGTTTTGCTCAACCGCAATTAGCTTTACGTGGACGCCGCCTTTTTCAGTGAACTTTAAGGCGTTGCCAACAAGGTTGATTAAAACCTGACGTAGACGACCAGCATCATCATCAATCAATTCTGGTACATTTGGTCCGATATAAGAAGAAATTGAAATATCTTTATCGTGCGCGCGTGAAGAAAGTAATTCACACACATCTTCAACTAAACGCCCTGGTTTCATAGGAGCAAGTTTTAATTCTAGCTTACCTGCCTCAACCACTGTCATATCTAGAATATCTTCAATTAGCGTTAGTAGGGCTGTGCCAGAATCATGAACAGCATCAACATATGCTTCTTGTTCAGGTGTTAAGGGTGTGTCTGCCATAAGGCCTGACATGCCTAAAATACCATTTAGAGGTGTTCTCATCTCATGGCTTACGTTTGCCAAAAACCGTGACTTTGCGTGTGAAGCTGCCTCAGAATTTTTACTTGCTTGGCGAAGTTCAAGCTCAATATTCTTTTGCCTTGTAATATCACGGATCATCGTGCGCAAAGCAGTTTCGCCTGTTTTTTCATCCCTAATGGGTAAATCAAGCCATGCAAACCAACGATCTCCATTTTGTGTTTTGATTTTAACATCCCACATAATATCTTGGTCATTAGTTTCTGAGCGTTTTACTTCTTCTAAAAGATCAGGGCTAAAAGCCTTGTTTAAAAATGATGTTTGGCTGTCTCCAAACGTGGTGATAAATGCTTCATTAACATAAGTGACTAAGCCATCTGGTGATCGGTGCATGATAATATCACCAAATGCTTCAATTAAACTTCTGTGTCTTTCTTCACTTTCATGGAGTTCCCAAGTTCTGTTTTGGAGTATCTCCAGTTTTTTTTCTAGTTCTTCATGCTCAGCAATGTTTTCGCTTTTCAAAGTTTTAGTTTGAAAAATATGAGCAATAATTGTGATGGCTAAGGAAAATGCAATCATGCCTGTTAGCATTATTTTTGATTTGCTTAATTCAAAAATAATAGGTGAAATTGATGCAATCATTGCAATGGATATAGAACTCCAAAATAAGAAGTTCCATGTATTCCATTTAATTCCAATATTGGTTTTCTTAGTGGCTTTATCTGCACTTGAGAGTTCATTTTGGGTAGGAATGTCATTTAATCTTGGCGCTTTGATAAATGGCAGTTTTGTTTCCGCAGACTTTTCAGACGCAGTGTCATTGAAGAATTTTTGTTCATCATTGGTAATCTTATGAAGCGTCTTTTTGTGCATGCTGATATTCCATTGTCTAGATCTTTCGATAATCTCACAATTTCATTGAAAAAACGTTTCATTTTAATATGGGCTTGTTCTTTTGGCTTTAATTACTAATGATAGAGAAAAATATCGATTTTAAATTTTTGATAGGAAAAACGGCTTGAGTTCAATGTTGCCAAATCAAGTTGGCGTACCGTGTATTTTGTGTTGTGCAATAACAGGCTCTGTTCCAACAAAAGCGGACAATCCTGCAGTGCCCATTCTCATTTCTGAACAAGTTGAAAGTTGTCAGGAAGCTGTTGAAGCAGGTGCTTCGATTTTGCATTGTCATGTGCGAAATGAAGACCAAACAACAACCTCTGACCCTGAAAAATTTGCGCGCCTTAAAGAAGGTTTGGAAAAATATTGCTCAGGTGCGATTATACAATTTTCAACAGGTGGGCGAAGTGGCGCTGGCCACGAGCGTGGAGGCATGTTGCCGCTTAAACCTGATATGGCATCTTTAAGCGTTGGTTCAAATAATTTCCCAACTAGAATTTACGAAAACTCACCTGATCTGGTTGAGTGGCTTGCAAGTGAAATGATCAAATACGAAGTAACACCTGAAATTGAGGCATTTGATTTATCTCATATTTTCCAAGCTATAAAAATGCACCAAGAAGGTAGACTGTATGGCAAGCTTTACGTTCAATTTGTTATGGGCGTTAAAAATGCAATGCCGGTTGATAAACATGTGTTTGATTTTTATGTGGATACAATGCAGCGCCTTGCGCCAGATGCACCTTGGTGTGCTGCTGGTATTGGTGCCGGCCAAATTAAGGTGAATGAATGGGCGATAGCCGCTGGTGGACATACACGTGCAGGTTTAGAAGATAATGTAAGGCTGGATAAAGATACGCTTGCACCTTCTAATGCAGCGCTGATAAAGCGCGCTGTTCAATTATGTGAAAAATATGAGCGACCAGTTGCAAGTGCTCAGCAAGCTAGAGAAATTCTTGGTCTTCGATCACTTTAGAATATTGTAAACTTGTAATTTCATGCAGCTGCTGCCAATCGTTCGCCCGCGGTTCGGTAAGCAATTGCTTCTGCAAGGTGGATTCTGCCAATGGTTTCTACGCCGTCAAGATCTGCAATTGTTCGCGCAACTTTTAATATGCGATGATAGGCTCTTGCTGAAAATTTCATAGTTTCTGCTGCGTCTTTTAAGAGTTGTTCACCACCTGCATCTGTTAAGGCTATTATTTCTGCTAGAGAGGCAGATGTATGAGCATTTAATCGGCAGTCGGCGTTTAATTCGTCAAAGCGTTTTTGCTGAATCTGTTGTGCTTTTAAAACCCTAGCAGCAACATCTTTTGAAGGTTCGCTTAATGTGCGGCCAATCATATCAACAGCACTCACCGCTGGAACATCGACACGTAAATCAATTCGGTCCAATAACGGCCCAGAAATACGTGCTTGATAGTCCGTGGCGCAACGGTCGCCTCGCCTGCATGTGTGTCCTGGTTCGCCCGCCATTCCACAGCGACATGGGTTCATAGCTGCAATCAGTTGAAAACGCGAAGGATAAGTGATGCGATGGTTTGCCCTTGCAATGGTTGTTTCTGCAGCCTCCAAGGGTTGGCGAAGGCTATCAAGGACTTGAGGTGTAAATTCAGGGAATTCATCTAAAAACAAGACACCATTATGCGCCAAGGAGACCTCGCCTGGACGTGCTTTAATACCACCGCCAACCATTGCTGCCATAGAGGCTGAATGATGAGGTGATCTAAAGGGGCGTCTATTGGTAAGTTTGCCATCAGCTAATTCACCTGCAATTGAAGAAACCATTGAGATCTCTAATAGTTCACTTGGGGTGAGGTCTGGTAGGATGCCAGGAAGCCTTGCGGCTAACATAGATTTGCCAGAGCCGGGTGGTCCTGCCATTAAAAGATTATGTCCGCCTGCGGCTGCAATCTCTAATGCACGTTTTGCTGTTTCTTGTCCTTTAATATCTGCCATATCAGGAAGACTATACGTTGCTTGGCTTATTGCTGGTAGTGGCCTTGATAAAACTTGAGTGCCACGAAAATGATTAGCAAGTGCGATTAGACTTTGGGGTGATAAAATGTCCATATCCCGGTCTGCCCATGCAGCTTCCCCACCGCTGCCCGCAGGACATATTAACCCCTTACCTCTAGCATTGGCGCCAATTGCGGCAGGCAATGCGCCAACAATATTGGCTAGCGACCCATCAAGGGAAAGCTCTCCTAGAACCACATAATCATCGAGCACATCCGAAGGTATTGCGCCCAGTCCAGCCATTAAGCCTAGGGCAATTGGCAAGTCATAATGACTGCCTTCTTTGGGTAAATCTGCAGGCGCTAAGTTTACAGTGATGCGCTTGTGCGGAAGTGAAAGGCCTGAAGCATGAAGGGCGGCTTGCACGCGTTCGCGGCTTTCTGCGACAGCTTTGTCTGGCAATCCTACAATAGAAAAATGCATTTTCCCAGGGGCGATCATTACTTGAACATCAACAGGTCTTGCTTCAATTCCCTGAAATGCAACTGTGTTTACTTTAGATACCATAACTTTTTCCTTATACTTCAAAATATAGTTGCTAGTATAAAAGTCAAGAACAAAATAAGAACATTTAAAGTGACTATAAAATTTAAATCATCAGGAAGTGATGTGCAGTTGATGAAAACTTTGGTATAAATAAAATTCGTAATATAAAAGTATTGGTTTTCCGTGTGAAATTTCAAAAATTTATTCGCAATAGTTTTCTTCGCTCAAAAGATATGAGTACTTTGCCTGAGCGCATTCAGGATTCATTACGTCAACGCGAACGTGGAAATGAAATAGTGGTTCGCATCATTCAGCTTGCCATCGTTGTTATGTTTTCAACATTATATTCGCTTGCTGCTAAAACTGGGCAAGCCGCAGATTTTCAACCCGTTCCTTACGTGCTTGCTGCCTATATTATACTTTCTTTAATAGGATTAGTTTGGTCGATGAAGGTGGAGCTTCCTAGTTGGGCTGTATACTGCTCAATTATTTTTGATTTCATGCTACTTTATTCGCTGATGGTTAGTTTTCACATACAATATGAGCAAACAGCCTCGTTTATTTTAAAAGCTCCGACACTTTTATATGTATTTATCTTCATATCTTTGCGTGCTTTGAGATTAGAATGGAAATATGTAGCAGCAGCAGGGATAGCTGGAGCAATTGGCTGGGGCTTAGTTGTTTTGTATGTCATTACCAATGAACCTGAAAATACGATGATTACGAGGTCGTACGTACAATATCTAACCTCTAATTCTATTTTAATTGGCGCTGAGATTGATAAAATTATTTCTATTCTAGCGGTTACAGGTATTTTGACATTGGTTGTTAATGGCTCGAGTAACTTGCTGGTTACTGCGGTAACTGAGCAGGCAGCAGCACAAGATTTTTCGCGGTTTTTTGATAAGCGCATTGCGCAAGATATTCGCTCCAGCCAAAAAGTACTTGAGGCAGGGCATGGTGAGCGTCGAAATACATCTGTTATCAATATTGATATCAGAGGCTTTTCAGTAATGGCTGCTAATCGCGAGCCTTCTGAAGTAATGCAAATATTATCTACCTATCAAGGTAGAGTTATTCCTATCCTTCAACAAAATAGCGCTATCATCGACAAGTTCATGGGCGATGGTATTATGGCTACTTTTGGTATTGATGATGAGAATATGCAGTTTTCTCGTAAATCGATAGAAGCCGCAGAAGCAGTTATGCTTGATAGTAGAAAGTGGCAAGAAGAAGAGCCGCTACTTGCAGATGCGAAAGTCACAAATATTGGTATTGGCATTGCATGTGGCACTGTGGCTTTTGGCGCTGTTGGTCAAGGTGATCGTTTGGAAATGACTGTTATTGGGTCGCCAGTAAATACGTCTGCTAAGCTCGAAAAACATAATAAAACGCTTAATTCAGATTGCATTATTTCCCGCAAAACCTGGGATAATGCAATCAATGAAGGATATGAGCCTAAGTTAGAATTCGAATTTATGGATACTGTTGTTGATGGTATTGAGGGACCAAAAGAAATCGTGATTTTGAAAAATCACTCTGTCTAAAGATTATTCAAATACAAGCTGTGGCCTATCATTTGTTTCAGCATTTAAACGGTTTAATACTTCATCTGCAATTTGTTTGTAGAGGGTTGCATGCACACCATCAGGTTGTGTCACGGTGATTGGTGTTCCGCCATCTGAATTGGTTCTGATATCCATATGAAGGGGTATTTCGCCTAAAAATGGAACGTTTAAACGTGTCGATTCATCTCGTGCGCCGCCGTGACCAAAGATGTCAGATTGTTCACCACATTTTGGGCAAATGAAAGTACTCATATTTTCTATAATGCCAAGAATTGGCACCTCTACTTTGCGAAACATATTAAGCCCTTTTCGAGCATCAATGAGTGCAATGTCTTGTGGAGTAGAAACAATGACAGCACCTGCAAGTGGTACTTGCTGAGACATTGTCAATTGCGCGTCACCTGTTCCTGGAGGCATATCTACGATTAGTAAATCAAGCTCACCCCAAGCAACTTCACGTAGCATTTGTGTTAAAGCAGAAATTACCATAGGGCCGCGCCAAATCATTGGGGTTTCTTCTTCGACTAAAAAACCCATCGACATTACTTTTATGCCGAAGCCTTCAAGGGGTGATAAAATTTTCCCTTCTACTGTTGGCTTGTCTGTGATGCCTAACATACGTGGCATTGAGGGGCCGTAGATGTCTGCGTCAAGAAGACCAATCTTAAGTCCCTTTGATGCAAGAGCTAATGCAAGATTGACAGAGGTTGTTGATTTTCCAACGCCGCCTTTGCCTGATGCAACTGCTATAATGTTTTTAATGCCTGGAACACCTGCTTTTGAATTGCCTGCTTGAGGCTGTGGCGCATGTGGCGCAGCAGTTTTTTGTGGTTGCGGAGAAGGCGCGGCTGTTGAGCCTGGTTTAATCTCTGCGGTTAGTACAGCAGTTACTTTTTCAATGCCTGAAAGTTGATAGACGGCCTTTTCAGCCGCCTCTCTTAATGGCTCAAGTTCCTCTGCTCGTTTGGCAGGTACATTAATAGAGAAAATAACTTTCCCATCACTGACGAGAACATTTTCAACCATATTGAGTGAGACTATATCACTTTTGAGGTCTGGGCCTTTAACTTTTGAAAGTTGAGCCAAGACTTCTTTATTCGTAACTTCTGACATTAAGATAACCTACTTAAGAACTTCTATCTCTCAAATAGGCTCTCTAATCGCATTTGCCAAGCGCGATGGGTCTAGAAAAGTTTGAAATTTTTCTTAGGCGGCTCTTTATCAGGGTGAGGACCAGGGTCATCAGGTCTGCGCTTAAGAGGAAATTCAACAGAGCTTTCGTTATTATCATTAGATTTGATATCAGCGGCCAATTTATTTGGCATGTTATTATTGTCTGTTTCTTCTTCCGCTTTAATTTCATCTGTGTTTTGTGTCGATGATGTATCTTCTTGTTCTGGTTTATCAGCATCTTTATTCTCATTTGCGGCTTGCGCAGGTTTTGCATCCGCTTGTTCATCGCCTTTATCAGCAACATTCTCTGTAGCATCCGCTGTAACATTGGTAGCAACTGCCGCAGTGGTTGCAGTGGTTGCAGCAGCGCTAGCTACGGTTGCTGTTGTCGTGGAAGTAGTATCCGCAATTTTATCAGCATCTTCATCAGCTGATTTATTGCCACTTTCTTCATCGTCTTTATCATTAGCATTGACGACAATTGCATCCTCAACATCTGCATCTTGAGATGAGATTGTATCTTCTGATGCAGTCTCAATTTCTTGTGTGGAGATGACGGTTGCTTCTGCTTTTAGTTCTTCAAGCGTCATAACTGGAGCGCTTTCGTCTCCTAATTGTTGAACAGGTACTTTCCATTCAAATGCATCAATATCGCCTGTAATTGGAGATAGTGGTAACCATTCCTCAGAAACATGATTGCCTGCAACCCATGCAGGGTCTGCTGGTGCACGTACTGCACGTGCCAGCCAATCACGCATACGACCTTTATCGCCGTGTTGTCCCTCTTCAATATCGGCCATTAATAGATAGGCTTTTTCAGTAGGGGTAGAGGTTAGAACTGGTTCAAGTGCTTCGCGCGCTAAATTCCATTCAGTTGCATCAATTGCTGCAGTTGCTAAGGCAAGCTTACCCTCTGGATTGTCGCCTGCAAGTGAGGCAAGTTTTTTAGCACGATCTAAGCGATCTTTAACGCTATCGCCTGAACCAACTGCTGAGTAAGCTTGTGCAAGTTCTGGATGAGGTGCGGTTTTCCAAGCCGCTTCAAGTGTTTTTGTTGCGCTTTTTGTATCACCCAAACGCGTCGCTACTCTTGCATAAGTCGTTGCAGCAGGCGCAAGATCCCTTGCAAGTTTAAAGGCTTCTTTAGAAAGCTTAAGTGCGTAATCAGGGTTTTCAGCTTCTTTTGCCATCGCTTTGCCCGTTAATAAAACAGCGCGTTGACGTTTTGCTTTGGCTTTATCAACAAGGCCAGCTGAACGATTTGATTCAAGGGTGCGAATTGCTTCGTCCCAATCGCCATCTGCTGCTGAATAACGCAATTTCGCATTGCCAGCCCACGGCAGTGTTGCATCTGTCTTAGCAGCTTCTTCAGCATAATGACGTGCAGCTTCTGGCTCACCTTGACGTTCAGCCTCCATAAACAAACCACGTAAAGCAACCATCTTTGTTGAGTCATCACTTAACATCGCCTTGAAGTTTTCACGCGCTTCATCGCGCTTACCTTCAAGGATAGCTGTTTGCGTTCCTAAGAGCGCCACTAATGGGTCTTGGCCTAATAGTTTTTTGCTTTCTTTGGTCAGTTTTCTTGCAGTGCTTGCATCGCCTGAACTGGCAGCAATTAGGCCTTGAGAAAGTGCTTTATAGCCTTTTTCACGCTTGCGATTATCAAAATACTTGGAAATGACCGAAGGCGCACCAATTATGCCGCGCAGAATACTCCATCCGATCATAATAAAGAAAATTAAGCCAATCAAAAGAGCAAAAGCAAGCGTTAGAGGAATCCCAACTTCTTCACCTGGACGCCCCATTTGTGCTGCGAGCCATTCCCATTTAAGGAAGATTGTTCCAGGGTTATCGGCAGCCCAAGCAAATAATAGCCCTAAGCCAAGAACGACCAGAAGAAATACTAAAAAACGAAACATTCGGGTGGGTCCTTACTTTGATTAACCAGCTTCAGCAGTTAATTTTTGATTTAAAGCTTCATGAAGTCCAAATGCCTCAATGCGAGCATTTAACTTAGAAATCCATGATGCGTTGCTTTCACGTAGATCGGTTGGAAGTGTATCCCATTCAGCTTTTGCTTTAGCTAAACTATCCTCTTCAACATTGGCTTTCACACGAGAAAGAATGGCAAGCGGTGTATTCCCTTCTTGTGGGCCGCTTGTTCTAAACGAAACCATGTTTTGCGCATTTGCCCAAAACCGATCTGCAATGCTGCCATCTTTGCTGGGTGCATTAGGGTTTTGAACTGTGTTGATAATGGCATCAAGTGAACCTGATAATTCGTTCTTTGATGGAATGCCTTGGTTTACAAGCTCTTCAAAGCGCTTGATTTCAGGCGTTTCACCAATAAGCGATTTTACTGAGGATATTGGAAGCGCTAATGCGTCATCATTGTCCAAGGCAGTGCCGAGTGCATTTACAGCCACAGATTTTGCAACTTTCTCGCCAGCTTTAACCGATTCAACTGTTTTTTCAAACGTTGCTGATTGTTCTGTTAGGCCAGCAAGAGTTTGTGCGTTTGTTTTGCCTGCATCTTGTAAAGTCGTCACAGAGTCTGAAATACCTTTGACGTTATCTTTGACGCCTTGAATATCTTGCTCAATCGTCTCAAGCGATGAGTTGATTGCATCAAGCGCTGGGTTTTTTGAAACAGACTTTGAAATGTTTACAGTATCTGCTTCTAATTTCTCAAGCCTTCCATCAAGCGATGTTATTGCCGTTGAAAGGGCAATCGGTGATGAGTTGTTGCCGTCTGTTGCAGAGGCTGTCATTTCAGCAACCGCTGTATTCATATCTGAAACAGTTGTATTTACGCCAGCAAACTCTTCTTGAAGTTTTGCAAGTTTGCCATCAATCTCGCTTGTATCAGCATTTGCTTCAGTGGCGCTCGATATGGTCGCAATATTTGTTTCAAGTGCTGTTATTTTTTCATTCAAGGGTGTCAGATCAACTTTTGGAGTTGCGACTTCTTGTTTTAAGGCTGCTAACTCAGCTTTAAGAGCATCGAACTCTGCAACATTAACAGATGAAGATTGTGAACCACCATAAAAGCTACCAATAATTGGTAATTCGCGTGCGCCTTCCCAAAGACCGATGGCACCAAAACCGACAAGTGCTGCGACACCCCCCATAAATGCGGAGGTTAATTTACCAAAAAATGAGCCAGATGACTTAACAGGTTGTTGTGCTGGCGAAGATGCTGGTTTGTTAGCCGCTTTATCTTCCGACTTCTTGGTTTCAGCTTTAACTGTAGGTTTTGGTTCTGCCCTTTTGTTTCCAGACATCTTATCAGGCGTTTTAGCTGAAGTGTCAGGTCGTCCAAAGTTGGCTTTATTTTCTGTTTTGTTTGCTGCTGTATCAGCTGCTTTGTTTGCTGTCGTTGATGTGGTGCTGTCTTTAGCAGCAGTAGTAGCTGCCTTTGCAGTTTCTTCTGCTGCAGTTTTTACTTCTTTTGCATTCAGATCAATTGTTGCAGGTTTTTTTGCCTGTGTTGAGCTGCGTCTTGTGCCACGTGGCTTCGATTTTGAGGCCATTATTCCATCCTGTGTGTAATAGTCTTTATAGTATTATAGGTTCTTGAGTGTAGTTATGCGAGTCTGTTGTGCTTTACGCAAGGTAAATTATTGCATTTTCTTACTTTGATAAATTATTTTTCTAAGGAATTAGTGAAATCATTGCATCTTCCTTGGGTTTATCAGCAATTAAAACATCTTTCCATTGGATATAGTCAAGTAAGTTAATGGCTTGAGATGATATTGCGACAAGTGTGCATTGTTTTGAAAAGGATTCCAATTTTGCTGCTTTTATGATGTTTGCCAAATGCTGATAGCTTAGCGCTGAATATACAAATACACATTTTATAGAGGGTTCCGAAATTGTTTGTTTTATATCTTTTAAAGAAAGCGTTTTCGGTTTTGCTTGGTAAATATCAATAGTTTTTAATTTAGCATTGTATGTTTTGAGGGCTTTTTGCATGTCAAAACTTTTGTCAGGTGTTGATGGATATAAAAACCTACGGTTTGTAATTTCTAAATTAGACATAAGCTTTACAAGCGCTCCACCGCCGCCGTTTGCTTTGTAGGTCGTTTTAAACCCAAGTGCTTTTGCTGCGAACTCTGTTTTTTCACCTACGCAAAAGGCTGGCGTAGTTTCAAAGTTTGTTTGCCACCCTCTTTTTTGAAGTATATCGACTGCATTTTTGCTTGTGAAAATAACCCCATCGTATTCTTCGTCGGGAATTGCTATGCCAGTATCAACGACTTCAAATAACGGCATAAGAATTGCTTCATGGCCATGTTTGGCTAAGTTTTTAGCGGTTTGGCTTGCGGCAGGTTCTGCTCTCGTTATTAGGACTTTCATAGGCACTACGCCCAATCTGCGAAAAATTCCGTTCCAGCACGAGATTTTAATTTCTTACCCATCTCAAGTCCGATTTCACGTGCGTCACTGGTTGTGCCTTCAAGGCGGTCTTCATGGCTTTCAGTTCCATCAGGTTTTAAGATGATGCCATGAAGCGATAATTTATCACCGTCAATTACTGCATGTGCGCCAATAGGGGTGCGGCATGAGCCATCAAGTTCTTCTAAAAAGGCTCGTTCTGCAACAAGTGCTCTTTCGGTATCGTGATGATTTAGCGGCTTTAGTAATTCAAGCATACGGCTGTTTTCTAGATGTGCCTCAATAGTAATCGCACCTTGGCCAGGGGCTGGTGGAAATTCATCAATGGGTAATTCAGATGAGATTACATTCGACATGCCTAATCGGTTAAGACCTGCGCAGGCAAGCAAAGTTGCATCAGCGACACCTTGATCAAGTTTATCAATGCGCGTTCCAACATTACCGCGATACATGACCATTTCCAGATCAGGTCGCTTGCGCCACATCAGTGCGCGGCGGCGCAAAGAGGCAGACCCCATCACCGAACCTTGTGCTAATTGGTCAAATTGATCGACTTTCTTTGAGATAAAAGCGTCAGCAACATTTTCGCGAGGTGGATAACAAACAAGCGCCAAGCCTTCTGGTAAAGCAGTAGGCATATCTTTGGCGGAATGAACTGCCATATCAATTGCGCCATTGGAGAGCTTTTCTTCAATCTCCATCGTAAAGAGACCCTTGCCGCCAATTTCTGAAAGTGCGATATTTTCTTTTTGGCTTCGGTCGCCTGCGGTTGAAATGACTTCAATTTCAACTTCCAATCCAGCATGGGTGGCCTGGAGCAATGATTTCATGTATTCCGCTTGATAAAGGGCGAGCTGGCTACCGCGTGTGCCGATGCGAATGGTCTTGTTTGTCATTTTATTCTTACTAATTGAACCGTACTATAACTTTTACAAAACCTACTATGACCAGACTCGTGTGACAATGCAAACGATAGTGAAAATGCAAATTTTAGGAATAGAAACAAGCTGCGATGAAACCGCTGCTAGTGTGGTTACGCGAGATGCAGCTGGCAAGCCAAAACTATTGTCAAATGTTGTCTTGAGCCAGATTGATGAACACTCAGAATTTGGTGGCGTTGTGCCAGAAATTGCAGCGCGTGCGCATTTATCAGCAATTGATCACATCATCAGCCAAGCGCTTGTAGAGGCTGATACGGATTTATCTCAAATTGATGGTATTGGCGTGACCTCAGGGCCTGGCCTAGTGGGCGGGCTGATGGTGGGCTTGATGAGTGCAAAAGCGCTTTCTGCAAGTAGAGATATTCCGTATCTTGGTGTCAACCATCTGGAAGGTCATGCGCTAACGGCTAGATTAACCGATGATGTTGCTTTTCCTTATTTGCTTTTACTGGTTTCGGGTGGTCACAGCCAAATCATTCGGGTGGATGGTTTGGGTGATTATACACGCCTTGCCACCACAATTGATGATGCGGTGGGAGAGGCGTTTGATAAAACTGCTAAGCTTTTAGGTCTTGGTTTTCCTGGTGGCCCTAATGTTGAAAAGGCTGCAAAAGGAGGGGATGCATCACGGTTTAAATTTCCCATGCCGCTGCGTGGGCACGATACATTGAATATGTCTTTTTCTGGCTTAAAGACCGCGATTAGAACACAGGCGCAAAAACTTGTACCGCTTACTGAGCAGGACGTTGCTGACCTTTGCGCCTCCATGCAAAAAACAGTTGCTGAAATTTTAGCCAATCGATGTGAGCGCGCCATGGTGCAATGTGAGGGCATTGATACATTGGTTGTTGCGGGTGGTGTCGCTTCTAATACAGAAATTAGAGCAAGATTAAATGCGCTTTGCGAAGAGAATAATTATACATTAATTGCGCCGCCGCTTAAACTTTGCACAGACAATGCGGCTATGATTGCTTGGGCGGCACTTGAGCGGTTCGAACGTGGTGAAAAATCTGATATGGATTTAGCGCCAAGATCACGTTGGCCGCTGGATGAAGATACGCAAACGGTAATTGGCTCTGGTCGTAAGGGAGCAAAAGTATGACGAAGGTTTCAGTCATTGGGGCAGGTGCATGGGGTTCAGCGCTTGCTTGTGTTGCGGAACGTGCAGGCCACGATGTGGTTATATGGGGACGTAGCGAAGCGGTTGTTTCAGAAGTTAATTCTACGCATACGAATGCTAAGTATCTTGATGGGTTGGAGCTTGAAACAAACATCGTTGCTACGACTGATTTGAAAAAAGTACTTGAGGGCAGTGATGTTGTTTTGCTTTCTATTCCAACACAAAGTTTATCTGGCAGGCTTGAAGAAATTGCTAATCATGCTGGCGATGCAATTCTTGTTACTTGCTGTAAGGGTATCGACCGTGAGACAGGAAAACTCCCTGCTGAATTAGTTACGCAAGTATTTCCAAATCATAAAACAGGTGTTTTATCAGGGCCAAGTTTTGCTTCAGATGTGGTTGCAAAGTTACCAACTGCGGTAACGGTTGCAAGCTATGATCAGGGTACAGCAGATCTGCTTGCAGGCATGCTTTCAACGGATACTTTCAGATGTTATGCCGCAAGGGATGTTAAAGGCGTTGAATTGGGTGGTGCACTTAAAAATGTTTTAGCGCTCGCAGTAGGAGCCGCGCGAGGTATGGGGCTGGGTGCCAGTGCAGAAGCTGCTCTCATGGCGCGCGGGTTTGCGGAGTTAAGACGTCTTGCAATAACACTTGGGGCTCAGCCAGAAACGCTATCAGGCCTTTCAGGGTTTGGGGACCTGGTTCTTACGTGTTCAAGCCCGCAATCGCGCAATTTTTCTTATGGTATGGCGATGGGCAAAGGTGAAAGTCTTGAAGGGCTTAAGCTTGCCGAAGGTGCGCATACGGCAAGTGTTGCGCTAAAAATCGCTGAAGAAAATAAAATTGATGTTCCAATCATTGGTGCAGTTGTTAATGTGTTGGATAAGAAAACTACAGCACGTGAGGCAGTGCATGCTTTACTTACGCGCCCTCTTAGGCGTGAAAGCTAAAACGCGAAACTTAATGGAGTAACCCAAATGCAATATTGGTTGTTTAAATCTGAACCGTTCAAATGGTCATGGGAGCAGCAAAAGGCCAAGGGTGAGGCTGGTGAAGAATGGGATGGTATTCGCAATTATCAGGCTCGTAATTTCATGCGCACCATGGAGCTTGGTGATCTTGCGTTTTTCTATCACTCCAACGAAGGCCTTGAAGTCGTTGGCATTGCAGAAGTCAGCGCCCTAAGCGCACCTGATACAACCACCGATGATGATCGCTGGGATTGCGTCCATATCAAAGCCGTTCGCGATATGCCAAAATTTGTGACGCTTAAAGACGTGAAGGCAAATGAGAAACTTGCCGACATGTCGCTCGTCACATCCATGCGGCTTTCTGTTCAACCCGTAAAACCCGATGAGTGGATTGAAGTATGCCGCATGGGTGGGCTTGATGGGAAGACGTTGAAGGATTTGTAAAAATAACATCCTCACCCTGAGCTTGTCGAAGGGCTAGGGTTTATAGCTGGCGACAATCCTTCGACAGGCTCAGGATGAGGAACTCTTATTGCTCCACCTAAACAACACACAAGCACGGCATTTGATTTTACATTTGCAAGGGCTTACACATCCGCCCCATATAGGGCAGGGCGAAGGTGTGCTTGAGGGTTTGGTTGAGCAGCTTGGATTTGTTCAACAAGATTCTATTCGCTGGGTTGAACGGGCGCATCACATGACTTTGTTTGCGCGTAATCAGACCTATCGACTAAAGCATCTTGAACGCCTGCATGAAGCAGGTGTGTTGTTTGAAAACTGGACACATGATGCTTCGCTTATTCCTTCAAAGTTCTGGGCTTATTGGAAGCATAAGTTTGCGCGTGATGAAGTGCGCCTGCGCAAGCAATTTACTAAGTGGCAGGGTGAGGGATTTGAAAAGCACATTGAAGCGCTTCGTAATCGCATTGAAAAAGAGGGTGTCTTGCGCGCGCGTGATTTGGAAAAACCCAAGGGTGATAAGCTTGAGATGTGGCAATGGCATGATGGTAAGGCTGCCATGGAGTTTATGTGGCGCACGGGGCAATTAGCAGTTCCCAGACGCGAAGGGTTTCAAAAGGTTTATGATTTAAGTGAGCGGGTTATTCCGCACGAACATTTGACACACGAAGTTAGCCATGAAGAATTTGTTGATTGGGCTTGTCGTTCAGCGCTTGATAGATTGGGATTTGGAACAGCGTCTGACATTGCGAAATATTGGGATTTACTATCCATCAAGGAAGTCAATCAGTGGCTTGAAACGCATGGGCGTCAAGAAACGCAAGTGATAACGGTTCAACCAAATGACAAGACAAAGCAGCGTGAATTTATTGCGCGACTTGATGTTGAGAATATCTTAGATCAATTACCAAAAATTCCATCTCGCATTCGTGCGCTTTCGCCGTTTGATCCGGTGATACGAGATCGCAAGCGTTTGTCTTGGCTTTTTGGATTTGATTATACGATTGAGATTTATGTCCCACCTGCAAAGCGCCAATATGGCTATTATGTTTTTCCGCTGTTGGAAAAAGATAAGCTGATTGGGCGGATTGATTGTCAGGCAAGGCGTGCTGATGATTGTTTATATGTGACGCAAATCTGGCTTGAAGATAAAACGCGTTGGTCACAAGCCAAACAAGACAAATTGGCAGCCGAGCTTATGCGTCAAGCAAGGCTTTGTGGGGTAAAGAATATTACTTGGGATGAGGCTTGTCGCTATCGGCCAAACTGATGGGTGATGTCTTCGTTTTGTGGTGCAAGAGACTTATGCAGATGCACCATCATGCCAGCGGCAAAAACGGGCGTTAGAATGTTGAGAATTGGAATAGCCATTAATCCAGCAACCACCATACCGCCCATGAAAACCGTGCCCCAATGTTTGCGGCGCAGTTCGTGGGCTTCTTTTTCTGATTTATAGCGCATAGCGGCAAATTGAAAATATTCACGTCCTAGCAAGTAGCCGTTCGCAACAAAAAAGACAATGACACCAAGGCCAGCAAATAAAAATAAAATAAGTGCAATTAGGTTTACGAACACAACCATCAAGGCAAATTTGATTGCAAGGGTTACGGAATCTCCAAGCGGCATAGCCTTGCCTTTGACTTGGTCAGGATAGTGCGTTTCTTCAATGTGCTCTGCAACTTCATCAAGAAATAGCCCTGCAAAAATCGCCGAGGTTGGGGCTAACAAAAATCCTGCACCAAAAATTACGCCTGCTCCTAAGAACCATGCAATGAGCGTTGTGACCCAAGTCCAACCCTCCAGAAATGGAAAGAGGTAGTTAGTGGCTAACATTTGCAAGCCAAGCAATATACCGAAGAAAAGTAATAGCGTAAGACCCAGCGATTTCCACACAACAGAGCGGAAACGAGGTTTTAGAATTTCATTGAAGGATTTTGTAGCTGCTTCATAAATCATGATTTCCAAATAGGGATGGATTGAACAACTTGCAAGAAAATAGTGTCTTTGGCTTTTAATTCTTCTCTCTTGAGGGTATGGCTTTGTGAATTAATTTGGAGAATTTTTCATGAGCGACACAAAATATGACGTATTGGCAATTGGTAATGCGATTGTTGATATTATTGCAAAGGCAGACGATGCGTTTTTGGCTGAGCAAGACATTGCGAAAGGTGGCATGACACTGATTGATATGGCGCGTGCTGAGCAACTTTATTCTGATATGGGGCCTGCGATTGAAACGTCTGGCGGTAGTGCTGGTAATACAGCAGCAGGTATTGCAAGCTTTGGTGGCAAAGTTGGCTATATCGGTAAGGTTGCAGATGATCATCTGGGTAAGATTTTTCGCCATGACATTACAGCCATTGGTGTCGATTATGATACGCCATCTTTGATGAGTGGTGAGACAACCGCGCGCTCTATGATTTTGGTGACGCCAGATGGCGAGCGCTCAATGAATACTTATTTGGGTGCGTGCGGGAAGTTATCGAGCAAAGACATTGATGCGGATATGGTTGCTCAATCTAAGATTACTTATTTTGAAGGGTACCTTTGGGATCCGGAAGAAGCAAAAGATGCGATCCGTGAAGCTGCTCGTATTGCGCACGAAAATGATCGCCTTGTTGCCATGACACTGTCTGATGCTTTTTGTGTCGACCGCTACCGTGATGAGTTTTTGGAATTAATGCGCTCTGGTACGGTTGATATTTGTTTTGCAAATGAGGGCGAGTTAAAATCGCTTTATCAAACTTCTGATTTAAAAACTGGCATGAATGCTATTCGCGAAGATTGTAATCTTTCCGCCATTACGATGGGCGCAGAAGGCTCGATGATCGTGACACGCGAAAAAACTGGGCAAATTGATGCGCAACCAATTGATGAATTGGTGGATACCACAGGTGCTGGTGATTTATATGCGGCTGGGTTTTTGTTTGGCTTGACAAATGGTCGTGAGCTTGGCGAATGCGCTATTTTAGGCGGTATCGCAGCAGCAGAAGTTATTCAGCACATCGGCCCGCGACCGCAAGTCTCATTGAAGGAACTTGCAGAGCAATCAGGTTTATAAGATGGCTGAAAAGTTAGTAGAAAAACTTATACGAATTATAAAATCCTGCTTCGCGTTGCCGAAGTGGGTTTTTATTTGGGTTTTTTTTATACTAGTGCCGGCTAATTTTTCAGGCATTTTTCTATTGCAATATGATACAGGCTTTTGGGTTGCTGTCCTTGGCATTGGCGGGATCATGCCTAATTTGGTTTTCCTTTATTTAAACGGCGGGATGTCAAAAGTATTGGCTATTCCTCATCTTATTTTCTGGATACCACTTCACATTGTGCTGGGAGTTCTTTGGGTTAAGAATCCTGAGATGAGTGATTTTGAGAAAAATTATCTACTGATCATTTTAGCGATTAATACGATCTCGCTGGCCTTTGATCTTTATGATGCAAATGAATGGCGTAAAGGCAAACGTGATGTCGTTGGCTTTGAGGGTGAGCCTGTCTGGATTTGATTATTTTCGGATGCTTGAACCGACTGCTGAAACGAAGAGCAGGGATAATATCCAACCTGCTGCTATCAAAAACCATTCATACATTCGAACCCACCAGCCAAAATTATCGCGACTTCCATCTGTGAAGACAACTCGCGGTGCCCAATCTGCCTCCATACGCAAATTCACAACAGGCAGTGCAATGTCTGCGGCATAGATAAAAGATTGAAATTCCGAATATTCAGATGGCATGGAAGATGCGCAATTTTCATCTGGAAAATAGACCCAGTTTTCCGCGCACCATGCAGAGATAGAGCCACCTGCGCGAGCTTCCTTGAAGATAAGCGGATGAGTTGGGGTCATGATGCCGCGTTTGGCGGCTTGGTCATAGATGATTGTACCAAGTAAAATGATGCCAAATAAAACGACAAGTGCATTGCCAGGTTTATAGCCATAGCCAACCAAAGGCCCCCAAAGCGTTTTGCGGAAAAACACTTGCCCCCAATGCCATAAGTTCAAACTGCCTTTGGCGGCAGGTTCATGTGTAGCCATGAAGTTGGTTTGGAGTTTTTGTTTTTCAATTCGAAGTTCCAGCGCTTCTTCTTGATATCCCATGGTGTCGAGAACGCTTGCTAATTGCTCCCATGGGCGAGGTTTGAAGTTTTTTGCAAGATGATCTTCTGGTTGCTGGTTTAAAAATTCTATCCAAAACTCTGCTTTGCAATTATCGGGTAGATTGGAAAAACCTTGATAGGTAAAATTATCCAATTTGGTAATGTAATCTGGTTTTTTGCTTTCGGCTTCTTCGGTCGCGTTTTCATCTTTTTCGCGCTTTTCATGATAAGTCTCACGTTTGCGCATCCACGTATCACCATCCGTATTAATGGTAGAGCAAGAAGCACCTGAAAAATCAACTTCACCATTTACAAACCCAAGCGAGCGCCAAGCCAATGTGCCGCCAATTTTTGAATTACGAAGTTGAAGTGCTGGTGAGCCTTCTAGGCTTGCCCCTTGGGGTGTGAAGTCACCACCAATCTCAGTGCCAGTTAATGCGATTGTGCCCTTAGCGATGACGTTTTCGAGGTCAACGTCGCCATCAATTTTTGCGCGGTTGGCGATAAGGGAGTTATTTTTGTCTAAAAAATGAGCGTTTTCGCAAAGTAGATTTCCAGAAATTATGCTGGAGTTGATGCGAACAGATTGTTGCGAAGTAAACTCTTGATCAAGGCTGAGGCTTCCCTCGATTATAATTCTTTCTGCTATTAATGAAATAACACTTGTTTTGCTCAGGACTATATTTTTCGTTCTTGCTCCTGATAAAAGAATACTACCATCCAGTTGGCACAGTTGGAGGTTTAAATCTTTGGTAATTTCAACTGTCTCAAGATCAAGAATTTTAGGACATTTTATATGAGCGCCGTATAAATTTATGCCGCGTGCATGAATAGGTGATTTTTCACACCCACCCAAAATCATATAGCGTAAAAACTCTGCTCTTATTGTATTGAGCTTTGTTGCTTTTATAGGCCGTTTGTCTGCGTAGCCCTCAACTTTGCAATCTTCACCATTGGCGGCACTTTGTCTTAGTTTTTCTTCGGCTGGCAAAAGCGGTAAAAAATCTTCTAGTTTACTTCCCTTTAAGGTCAAAGGGACAGGCGTTTTTGGCTTTTGTTTTTTGCTTGGTGTAACTGCCATATATCCCTCTTTGTTTAAAGCGTTGTCAAATTTACTTTTGTTTCAGGTTTTACAATACTGCGTGCATCGCTCTCAAGGTTTAACTCATCTGACCCTAGCTGTGTTGCGTTTTGTAGAATTTCAAAAACAGATGAGGTCGTGATGCCAAGATTTTCTTCAGGCGTCATTTCGCTCAAGAGGTGTCCTAGAAAAATTGCTGCGGTCAAATCGCCAGGGCCATTGGGTGGATTATCAAATTGCATATGGGTGGAGATGATTTGTTGAGTGTTGCTGTGATATAAATTGCCCGTCTCATTTGTAGTTTTTGTTGGGCATGAAGTTGTTAGAACTTTATTGGGTGTGAGTTTTTGTGCAAGTGAAAGTGTGTCTTCTAAAGTTTCAGGTGTAGATGCGTCCAAAAGCCATGCAAGCTCAAAGCGGTTTGGCGTTGTTATATCACAAAGTGGGATAAGATTATCTTTGATTGAAGTAGCGGTTTCTTTTGGTACGTATAAACCACCAAGATCGCCAATCACGGGGTCGCATAAATAGATGCAGTCAGGATTTTTGTGCTTTATGGAACGCACAAGCTTTGCAACCGCTTTTGCCTGTTCTGAGTTGGCCATATAGCCTGATAGGATAGCGCCAACTTCATCTATCCATGGTGCGTTTGCAATGTTTTCTAAAAAGCTTGAGAAATTTTCATCCTCTGCAACAATGCGTGTTGCAGGCCCGTGCCCTGGATGCCAAGGAAGGGTGATAGTTGGGATTGCCCAAACTGGAAACCCTAATGTTTCAAGTGCAAAAACAGCAGCGCGGTTTCCAATAGATCCACGTGCTACGTGAGAAGAGATTACGATAACGGCTTTCTTAGAGCGATTAGACATGGAATATATAAGTGCGTAATAGATGTATGATAAGTACGATTACAAAAATTGCCCCAAGAATACGACCAATGCGCGTGCCCCATAGTTCTGCCCATTCGTTTTCACCAACATCATCAGCGCTTAAATGCCCTTTCACACGCTCGGCTACGCGTTTGGTAGAGGATGTTCCAACGGTTTCTGACTCTTGTGCAACGCGCTCTAAAATACGCTTTGATTCTTTTTCGTTATCTTGTGCTTTATTCATTGGTGAGTTCTCTTGTTTCATTTGAGACTGGCAAAGTCTGAATAAGACTGCAATAGTATAAATTCTATATTGGGTATTAAGGTGAATTTCATGGATAAAGATCTGAATGCAGAAGTTGGCGATGAATTCGTTAATGCAGATAAAAAAGGTATTTGGGGATGGATGCTTTTTGATTTTGCAGCGCAACCTTATCATACGCTAATTATCACTTTTATCTTTGCTCCTTATTTTGCATCTTTTGTCGCGAGTGATCCAATATCTGGACAAGCTCAATGGGGTTATGGAACAGCCATTGCGGGTGTTATTATTGCCGTCTTATCGCCTATACTTGGTTCAATCGCTGATGCAACCGGGCCACGGAAACCTTGGATATTTGTTTTTTCAATTTTAGGATTTATTGGCGCCTTCATGCTCTGGTGGGCGTTACCTTATCAAGAAGATAATTCATCAGTGCTCATCGCTTTATTAGCACTTATTATCTTGATGATTGGGTTTGAATTCGCAGCTGTTTTTAACAATGCTATGATGCCAACTCTTGTTCCTCGTGAACAATTGGGGCGACTTTCAGGTAATGCTTGGTCTTTGGGATATGTTGCTGGACTGTTTACACTTATCATTGTTTTATTGACCATGGCGACCAATGGTGAAGGTTTAACGCTTCTTGGTATTGAGCCAATGTTTGCAATAGATGCAAGTATGAAAGAAGGCGAACGAGCCACTGGGCCTTTGACAGCCATTTGGTATCTGGTTTTTGTTTTGCCGCTTTTAATATTTACGCCCGATATTAAGACGCGTAAAAAAGTTACTGGTGCTGTTCTTCAGGGTTTAAAAAATTTCATGGCAACAATTAAACGCCTGCCACAAAATACATCTCTTTTTGCTTATCTTGGTTCATCAATGTTGTACCGCGATGCTTTAAATGGGCTTTATGCTTTTGGTGGCATTTATGCTGTTGGTGTCCTTGAGTGGTCTATAGTGCAAGTCGGTATCTTTGGCATCATTGCAAATATTACGGGTGTTCTAGGTGCATATTTGGGAGGGCGATTTGATGATGGGTTTGGACCAAAATTTGTAGTCAGGGCAAGCATTATCATTTTGACGATTGCTAGTTTGATTATTATTACGACGGATCTCAATCATGCCTTATTCATTAAACTTGCGGACGGCTCTTCGATGCCGACAATTATCTTTTATATTTGTGGTGGCTTTATTGGCGCTGCTGGCGGTGCTTTACAAGCGGCTTCTCGCACTTTGATGGTAGACCAAGCTGAGCCAGGTCGTATGACGGAAGCTTTTGGCCTTTATGCAATGTCAGGGCGCGCAACTGCGTTTATTGCACCATTATTGATTGCACTGTTCACAGATATAAGTGGCAGCCAACGTATTGGTGTTATTCCAATTGTTGTTTTGTTTATCATTGGGCTTTTGCTGCTAAATAAAGTTAAGCAGCAAAGGGCGTAGGCTAAAAAGAATCAATGTCTGAAGTGGCGTGTGTTCGTGAAGGCCAAAGCTTTTTCTTTTGTGGGTTTTGACCTACAAAGATTAGAAAATGCGCAAAAAGAATCAATGCCTAAAGTGGCGTGTGCCAGTGAATACCATTGCTATGCCTGCTTCATCTGCAGCGGCAATAACTTCATCGTCACGCATTGAACCCCCTGGTTGAATGGCGCAAGTTGCACCAGCTTCTATCGCCGAAATAAGTCCATCTGCAAAGGGGAAGAATGCGTCTGATGCAACAGCACTTCCTTTTGTGAGCAGGTCTTTGCTGTTTGCGACTTCCATTGCGTCTACTGCTTTTCTGGCAGCGATGCGCGAAGAGTCTAGTCTACTCATTTGTCCTGCACCAATACCAACCGTTGCAAGATCGCGGGCGTAAACAATCGCGTTTGATTTCACGTGCTTGGCAACTTGGAAGGCAAAGCGCATGTCGGCTAGTTGTGCGTCTGTTGGTTGAACTTTAGTGACGACTTTTAAGTCAAGGTCGTCAATAATACGCGCATCGCGGTCTTGTACGAGAAGACCGCCAGCAACTGTTTTGACAGACAAGCCTTTAGATGAAGGGTCAGGTAGACCACCAGTTACAAGCAGGCGAAGGTTCTTTTTAGCTGCAATGATTTCACGCGCTTCATCATCGGCATCTGGAGCAATAATAACTTCAGTGAAAATTTCTACAATCTGTTTTGCTGAAGCTGCATCGAGTGTTTGGTTTAAGGCAATAATGCCACCAAAGGCTGAAACGGTGTCGCAAGCAAATGCTTTTTTGTAAGCCTCGCCCAAGGTTGCACCACGCGCAACGCCGCATGGATTTGCGTGTTTGATGATGGCGACTGCTGGGCCATCTTCGGACTTAAATTCCGAGACAAGTTCAAAGGCTGCGTCTGTATCATTGATGTTGTTATATGAAAGTTGTTTGCCTTGCAGTTGGGTCGCAGTTGCAACGCCTTTGCGACTGTCACCTGTTTTATAAAAGCCAGCTTGCTGATGAGGGTTTTCGCCATAGCGCATTTCTGCTGCTAATGTGCCTGCCACACTTCTGTGAAGTGGCATGGAAGAACCAACTTCATTGGCAAACCAAATTGATATTGCTGTGTCATAACTTGCAGTACGAGCGAAAGCTTTATGGGCAAGGCGTTTGCGAAGTTCTAAAGTTGTTTGATTGTTATTTGCTTCAAGTTGCGCCAGTACTTCTGCGTAATCTGCTGGGTCTGTGACGATGTTTACAAAGCCATGGTTCTTTGCCGCAGCGCGGATCATGGCTGGCCCGCCGATATCGATGTTCTCAACACTTGTGTCGTAGTCTGCACCTTTGGCGATGGTTTCTTCAAATGGATAGAGATTAATGACTGCCATATCGATCGGGCTGATGTTTTGTTCGCTCATGGCTTTTTGGTGTGTTTCATCTGTGCGCACTGCAAGAAGACCGCCGTGGACGGATGGATGAAGTGTTTTTACGCGGCCGTCCATTATTTCTGGAAAATTTGTAATCGAAGAAACGTCATCCACTGGAATGCCAGCGTCAGCGATCGCCTTTGATGTGCCGCCTGTTGAAAGCAATTTGATGCCTTTATCAGAAAGCGCTTTTGCAAGTTCGATAATGCCTGTTTTATCAGAGACAGAAAGCAGTGCTGTTTTTACTTTGCTTAAATCAGGAATAATATGCTGTTTAGCAATCGGGGACATAACGTTGCGACTTTCTTTTCAGATTTTAAATAGGATAATTTGAAAACTATGTAGCTGGTATTTTTTGTAAAGCCCAGTTTATTTCTGGGTTATCATAAGCTTTTGTTTGAATAAGAATCTGCCAAGTTGGTTTTGGTTTAGGTAGCGTAGAAAAGAAAATACTTTCTGTAAGTTCAAGTTTAAAGCCAGGACAGTCAAATCGCCATTGCGCACCGTCTCTTGTTTCAAGCAAGCAAGTTTCTTGATTTGCACTTAGCGAAGCTTTTACATCAGGGTGAAGATGGAAGCGTAAAGCAACATTATCTTTTGTCGTGTAACGCATGTCACTTTTATTAGGCCCGCTAAACCATTCTTGCCCGTACAATCGATCGCCATTATTATCTAGGGTGAGAGATCTTTGATGGCGAATACCGAACTCTCTGACATAACCATCATGAGCCGCTGTTATTGTTGTTGATTGGTTTGTATCTTCTCGTGCGTAGTCAACCCTAATTTTATTGTAAAATACTTGCCCGCTAAGAGGCGTGTTTTCTGAACCAGGATTTTCAAACCGGGTCATTGAAGTATTGTTTATAGTTGCTGTTGAATGTGCATTGGTTGTTCTCCACACTTGAGAGGTTTGCTTGTCGTAATTTGCAGGAACGCCACAATTGACAATCAAAGTTGATAGACCGCTTGAAAATTCAAATGAAAGAATGCCAGCATTTGAGTCATTAGAAAGTTCGCCTTTCGGCGGTAGCGCCGTATCCATGATTAAAAAAGCATCGTTTAATACGGCACGTTGATACCCTGAATGTAAGGCGTCTTTAATTGGAGTTCCCATGTTTTCATCATAGCGAATCAAAGAAGTAATAAGCCCTGTTTCAGACACTCCAGCTCCATTAAATCGCGCAATGCTTCCATCACCATGACGGAAAAATCTAAGCGCTGGAAGTAAACGCTCTATTGCATTTAAAAGCTCTGTAGGTGGCGCAACATCAATTGCTATAAAACCTTGTTTGAGAGGCAGTAGCTTTGCTAAAATTTCAGGTATCAATGCTGGGTTGCGTGATAGGTGTCCACCATCTGCTAATATTTGCTCACGCAGAATTTGGTCTAACTTGTTACGCTGTGAGACTAGGGATGTGGTATTTCCATTAAAGCAAATTGAGGCATATGTAAGTGCAAAATTTGCAAAAAGCATTGGCATGCCATTGGGAGAATCAACAAGCAGGCGACGTAATACTTTTACATGCTTACCCAAAGAACGCATAAATATATAATGAAACTCAGGGTCGGCATTGTTCAATAATACAATCGAGTGCGATAGAAATGAAATTAGGCGTTTTGAAGTAGTTTCTATTTCCCAAGTGAATTTTGAAGCCTGCTCAGGATTTAGTTCAATCCAATCTCTGACGAGTGCGCGCGCATGACTGTCTGACAACGTGTCTTGATTTGCTGAAAAATGGCGCAGCCATTCAAAGCTGTGTAATTCTTTTTCCCAGAGTTCATTTTTTGATAAGATAGAAAATGGCGTTACGCCTTGGGAGTCAATTGTAAGTCCGCCCAGTGTATAATGTCCGCTGTAAAATTCTTGGGCTATTAAAGGATCCGCAGTTCGCAAATCATGGGGTTCAATAGTAAGTCTTTCAGGAACAAAAGAGTTAAATCCAGATACTGCTGTTATGCCAGAATAGATTTTACCTTTTAAATTTCTATAACCCCTGCCAATCGACAGTTTAACGGATCTAAATTTATCAAATATACTCATAAAAAATCCGGGGCTAGTTAATTATCAAGAAATAGTAAGTGATTTACATTTTGAATGGTAGTGTTTGAATACAATTATCGCTTGATAAATCTACAAGCGAAAAAACCGTCGAGGCCACTGTAAGTATCTTCTTTATCACTTGCTAGATGAAAAGGTAAAGTACGTAAAGCGCCTTGGCCATTTACGGAAGATTCTAGGCCGCTGATTTCATTTGCTAGAATTGGATCTTTAATGAGATCATCAAAGTGATCGCTTGCCTTTGAAAATAGGTCTTCACCTTCTTCTTTAAGCATTGAGCAATTTGAAAACACAAAACATCCACCTGGCGAGAGAAACTCTTTTGCCTTTTCAAAAAGCTGGAATTGGAGTTTTGCAAGAGCCGTAATTTCTTCTGGACTTTTAGTCCATAAAACATCGGGATGTCGTCTGACTGTACCAGTCGAAGAACATGGTGCATCAAGTAGGATGGCGTCAAATTTTTCTTGAGGGTCATACTCAAGAATATCTGCTTCAATCAATTTAGCATTCAAGGATAAGCGGTCTAGATTATTTTGCAATCGTTCAAGCCTTGGCTGAGAGATGTCGACAGCGGTTACATCATAACCTGCATGGATAAGTTGTGCTGTTTTACCGCCTGGCGCTGCGCATAACTCAAGCACGCGCGCTCCTTTTTTTGCTTTTATGAGTTTTGAAGGTAAGGCTGCTGCTGCATCTTGTACCCACCACTCGCCTTCGGCATAGCCCTCAAGTTCTGTGATTGTACTTGTATTTGTTAAGCGCACTGAGCCGGTTGGTAAAACAAAACCACCCAGTTTTTTTGCCCAGGTTTCAGGATCAGATTTAACCGTTAAATCAACCATAGGTTCAAGGGCTACAAATTTTGAAATATTATTGGCTTTTTCTTTGCCGTAGTCAGACCTTAATGCTTTTAACATCCAATTGGGTAAAGGGGATGTTTGAGCTGTCTTTTCTAAAAGGACTTGTTTTTCTCTGACCATCCTACGCAAAACGGCATTGGCCATGCCGCGAAATCTGGATGTGCGTTCATCATCACCAATAGCAGTTACACCAAGATCAACGGCTGCGCTATCTGGAGCGTCAAGGAATAGTATTTGAGTTGCGGCAACATGCAAAGAATGGATTAAAAATCTTGCTTTTTTGGGTGGCGGTCTATCCATTACGCGCTTTAAGACAGCTTCGATTTGATTGTGTTTGCGAACTGCTGTCACAGCAATTGCACGTGCTAAGGCTTGGTCGCGTTGTTCAAGTTTTAAAAATTGACCAAGCCCATGGTGGCGATCGCATAATGCGTCAAGGTTGCGTCCATCATCCATAACACGGGTTAATAACATGGTTGCTATTAGCCGTGTTTTCAGGCCTGGTTTTTGTTTCAATTCGATCTGCCCCAAGGTTGCAATGTATCATCTTGAGGTGGGTTATCTTCCATTGACCATTCGCTAGCAAGGCCTTCCAGTGCATTTATTCTGTTTTCTGTGTTGGGGTGGGTAGAAAACAAATTATCGCGTTTATATTTACCAAGCGGATTAATGATGAACATATGGGCAGTTGCTGGATTGCGTTCTGCAATTTCATTTGGAATGCGGGATCCGCCCATGGCAATTTTTTCCAAGGCGCTTGCTAGCCACATTGGGTTGCCACAAATTTCTGCGCCACGTTTGTCTGCTGCATATTCTCTAGTTCTGCTTATTGCCATTTGGATAAGGCCTGTTGCAAAAGGGGCAACAAACATCGCGATTAAACTTCCGATAATGCCAATGCCACCTTGATTTCTGCCGCGACCAAAGAACATCGCAAAATTTGCAATCATCGATATTGCCCCTGCAAATGTTGCAGTAACTGTCATGATAAGCGTGTCACGGTTTTGTATGTGGGCTAATTCATGCGCCATTACGGCAGCGACTTCTTCCATATTTAACGCTTCAAGCAAACCTGTAGAAGCTGCAACAGCGGCATTTTCAGGATTTCGACCCGTGGCGAATGCATTAGGTTGTGGTGAATTGATAATGTAAACATCAGGCATAGGAAGATTGGCAGCTTCTGCTAATCTGCGATTGAGCTCGTAAAACTCAGGTGCGCTTTTTTCATCCACCTGAACTGCATTATGCATTTTAAGAACAGCTTTATGTGAATTCCAATAGCTGAAAAAGTTCATAGCAATCGCCATAATAAAAGCTATCATCATGCCTGTTTGGCCACCAATCATAAGGCCTAACCCCATGAAAAGCGCTGTCATAAAAGCAAGCAATGCAGCAGTTTTTATAATATTCATAACGTCTTCCTGTTGTTTTTATGCTATTTTCTCACATATAGGTGGTGTAGGGACAAGCTAAAAGGCACGAAAAGTAAAAAATGGCTGCAAACGATAATAATAAAGATATTCCTGAAGCTGCAAAACGCGCATTAGCAGAAGCGAATGAGCGCCGTGAAAAGCAACAACAACAAAATCAGGGGAAAAAACCAGCCCCAAAAGAGATTATGGGCAGAGATGGTCCTGATCCCGTTCGTTTTGGCGACTGGGAAAAAGATGGGATTATCAGTGATTTTTAATCTTTAAGAAATTTGCTTAATCAGACTGTCCCAAAAACAAACAGTTTTAAGTCTGATATATTTTTTGACATTTTAAAAGTGCTTCAAAATGAACAAATAGCTTCATTTATTGCTGATTTATGAACAACTTACTCAAAATACCTAATAGCTGTTAATCGACTGTTTACTAATAAATTCTGAAAAACGCATAAGTTTCAATAAGCCTATGTAAATGGCACTGGTTTTTGGTCAGTTAATAAGAAATTGGCCTATCAATTGCACCTCTCCTTGCAACAACGCATGGAGAGAAAACATGAAAATCGTATCTGAATTTTATAAAAAAGCAGCCTCTTTCAAAAAAGATGAGAAAGGATCTATCCTTCCACTTACTGCAATTTTGATTACTAGTCTTGCATTGGCTGGTGGTGCTGCAGTGGATTATTCACGTTACTCAAGTGCAAAAACAATCATGAGTACAGCATTAGATGCAGCTATTTTGGATGCGGGTCAAAGATTGGGCGCCGGTCAGGTTGTCGATCAAAAGTTTGAAGATGATTTTAATGCATTTTTCCAGGCTAACATCACAGGTCGTGGTGGTTTTACAGATAACTATTCTATTGCAAGTTTTTCTGCGGACGCAGATACAGGCCGTGTTAATGCAAGTGCAAAAGCAAATGTTGATACGACTTTAATGCGTATTGGTGGCCTTGAAACCATGAACCTTCAAACAACAAGTGGTGGTGTCTTTGAATCAAAAGAGACAGAAGTTACTATTATGCTTGATGTAACAGGTTCTATGCGTGGTTCAAAAATCAGAGCGTTAAGAGACGCAGCAGGCGAGGCTGTTGATATTTTATTGCCAGATGGCAATCAAACTCGCGGTACTCGTGTTGGGATTGTTCCTTATGCGTCATCTATTAATGCACATAAATATGCTAGAAGAGCAACACGTGGGAATGATAGAGTGCGAGTTGCATCAGCAGGTGCATTTTTAAATAACACTAATAATGTTCGTACAAATGGATGTGTAACCGATCGAGGTGGTTTAGAAGCTGCCACTAACGTATCGTATAGAACTGTTCCTGTTGGTTCTGACAGACGTTCACTTCAAAATCCTGTAGCAAGCCTGAGATGCCCAAATTCTAGAGTTCTACCTTTGACAAACAATGCGAATGAATTGAAAAGAGAAATTAGAAATATGGAAGCAGCTGGTTTTACAGCTGGTAGCCTTGGCATTGCTTGGAGTTATTACATGCTTTCACCAGAGTGGAACAATCTTTGGAGAAACAGAGCTAATGAAGCAGGGCCTTACGGAGATGATACAAACAAAGTAGCAATTTTGATGACAGATGGTGTTTTTAATACTGCATATGCCAATATTAGTAATAATGCTACAGGTATAGCTGGTGATGTTAGGGGTGCATTTGCAAGTGAAGACGCTAAAAACAGCTCGCAAAATATATCTGCCGAGCTTTGCGAAAATATGAAGAACGACGGTATTACAGTTTATACAATTGCATTTGAATTGGATAATAATATAGCTCGTGACATTCTTGATAACTGTGCTAGTGACGATGTTGGAAGTGATATTTTCTTTTATCAAGCTGATAGTGAAGAAGAGCTGAGAGATGCATTTCGCGCCATTGCAAGTAACATTTCAAGCCTACGCCTTACTCAGTAAGAACTATCGCTTAGCCAGCCATGCAATATTTGCATGGCTGATATGAATGATCGGGACTCCTAAATTGCGAACTGATTATCTATATATTTACTAACAGCGATAAACGCTGAACATAAATTTCAGAACTACTCCTCCTCCCAAGTTCTGAATATAAGGATTAGCTTTTTCCTCCAATTTTGCTAATCCGATCATATGAAGCTCGCCAGATCCTCCTCCCCTGGCGAGCTTTATTGTTTTAAAGTGCTTTTACTTTCTTCCAGACAAAAGAAAAGAGCCGCTCTTTTCAGAACGACTCTTCGCGATTTTTACTTCCGAAAAAATCTTTCAGTTAACGCGGTCGTACCGCAGAAAACTGTCTAGCGGAATGAAGCCTCAGTGAAGGCTGCTCCAATGTGAACTTCTTTCCCCTGGATCTCCCCAGAAACCATAAAATCACTCGACATTAGACCACCTCCTTTCGATTCGTTAAACATGACTGATATGTTGCCATAGATAAAAAAATCGTCAAGGTGGTTTAACTTTTATTTTGACGGTTCTCGATCAGATCATCCACTACTGCAGGTTCTGCAAGCGTTGATGTATCGCCTAAGTTTGAGAAATCGTCTTCTGCAATCTTGCGGAGAATTCTGCGCATGATTTTACCTGAGCGGGTTTTTGGCAAGCCCGGTGCCCACTGGATTGCGTCTGGTGCAGCGATTGGGCCGATTTCTGTTCGCACGTGAGTTCGGAGTTCTTTTTTCAGCTCATCTGTTGGTTCAACTCCTGCCATCAAGGTCACATAGCAATAGATGCCTTGGCCTTTGATGTCGTGTGGATAGCCCACAACGGCTGATTCTGATACTGCGTCATGCGCGCCTAAAGCTGCTTCAACTTCTGCTGTTCCCATACGGTGACCTGAGACGTTGATCACATCATCAACGCGGCCTGTAATCCAGTAGTAACCATCTTCATCGCGTCGGCAGCCGTCACCTGTAAAGTATTTGCCTTTATAGGTTGAGAAATAAGTTTGTACAAAACGTTCATGGTCGCCATAAACCGTACGCATCTGGCCAGGCCAACTGTCTGTAATACAAAGATTACCGTCGGCAGCGCCTTCTAGCGGATTGCCATCATTATCAACCAGTTGAGGTTGAACACCAAAGAAAGGCGTTGTGGCAGAGCCAGGTTTTAAGTCTGTGGCACCTGGGAGCGGCGTAATCATGTGGCCGCCAGTTTCTGTTTGCCACCATGTATCAACAATTGGGCAACGCCCTTCGCCAACAATGTTGTGATACCATTCCCAAGCTTCGGGATTTATCGGCTCGCCCACTGTTCCAAGAATACGAAGTGAAGACCGTGAGGTTGATTTTACAGGGTCATCGCCTGCTTGCATTAAAGCTCTAATCGCAGTGGGGGCTGTGTAGAATTGATTGACTTTATGTTTGTCACAGACTTCCCAGAAACGTGCAGTTGTTGGATAGTTTGGGACACCTTCAAACATGATGGTCGTAGCGCCATTAGCAAGTGGGCCATAGACAATATAAGAGTGGCCAGTAACCCAACCCACATCTGCGGTACACCAGTAGATATCACCTTCTTGATAATCGAAAGTATATTGGTGTGTCATGGAAGCCCAAACGAGATAACCACCTGTTGTATGAAGCACACCTTTTGGTTGGCCTGTTGAGCCTGAAGTATACAAAATGAAAAGCGGGTCTTCTGCGCTCATTTCTTCTGGCGGGCAATCAGGAGAAGCTGCGTCAACTACATCGTGATACCAGACGTCGCGGCCTTCAACCCAATTGATATCGCCACCAGTTCGCTTCACAACGATTATGCTTTTAACGGCCTGACCGTCTTTAGCTGCAATTTCACAAGCGGCATCTGTATTGGCTTTTAATGGAATTTTTTTGCCACCGCGCAAACCTTCATCTGCGGTGATGATGTACTCTGATTGGCAATTGACTAAGCGCCCTGCAAGGGCATCGGGAGAAAAGCCACCAAAGACAATTGAATGCACTGCGCCAATTCTGGTACAGGCAAGCATTGCATAAGCAGCCTCAGGCACCATCGGCATATAAAGTGTTACGCGGTCACCTTTTTTAATGCCTTGTGCTTTCATGGCATTTGATAGTCGGCAAACGTGTTCATGCAGTTGTTTATAGGTAATGTGGAGATCGTCTGTTGGCTCATCGCCTTCCCAGATGATAGCTGTTTGGTCTCCACGTTTTTCTAAGTGGCGATCAATACAGTTGGCAGAAACGTTTAGCGTTCCATCTTCATACCATTTGATAGAAACATCTGGATATTCAAAAGTTGTGTTCTTGACCTTGGTATAAGGTTTCATCCACTCAAGGCGCTTGCCTTCATCACCCCAAAATCCATCAGGATCAGAAACACTACGCTCATACATTTCCTTGTATTTGGCTGCATCTGCGTGTGTGTTTTTGGTTGCATCCTTCAACACCGGATATGTTTTGCTTGCGTCTGACATGATATCTCCTCCAACCCTTGCAATATATAAGGGTATTTCTACTCCAAGTTGCCGTCTTTATAATCCCATCATAGGTGAAAGGTCTATTCAACCATTGGTCTATGTGGAAGCTTATTCTCAACTGCAAATCTTAACGACTATGGTTAATTTCCGATAGTTAAAATTTTAACGAATTTCTGGTAATCTGATGTTTGTTCCATTTGTATTGTGTAGGAAATTTAAAATGGCCAAAAGAAGCCACCTTAAAATCGCAGTTATTGCACTGCCGCTTATTCTATCTGCTTGTGCGTCAGCAGATTTTAAATTCTTTTTTAAACCTGCAAAAATCACTTGGAATGACACCAGTTGGTGTACGCCTTTGCAGTTAAAGATTGCGCTTACTAAAGTTGCTAAACGTTATGGTGACATTCGTGTGCATTCGACACACCGTTGGCCTTTGGAAAACAAACGTAAAGGGGGTAAGAAAAAATCCTATCACCTGACGTGCCGTGCCGTAGATTTTTCAGTTAAGGGTGGCAAGCCAAGTGAGATTAAAGCTTATCTTAAATCCATGTGGGAAGTAGGCGGCTATAGCTATTATCCGCACCAGAATTTCTTTCACATTGATACTGGGCCACGCAGGACTTGGTAGCGGTTATTTTCCAAAAGCCATTGCGATACGCGCTTTTATTAATTTAGTAAAAAGCGCGATCGGAAATCTTTTGTATGTCGGTGCGTTGTCTGGGAATGGTAATTTTGAATCTCTGAATTGGATTTGCGTTCGCATTTCAACATCAGGTAATTCGCCCTCATAGCGATTTTGATAAGTCGAGACCCAGTGACCTGGTGAGAATTTTAGATACATTGCTGAATTGCAACAAGAGGCAACATAGCGTGTGGTCTTTGATTTTTCTTTTAACTTATGCCCTTCAGGCAGCTCTTCGCCTTTGATGCATCTAAAATGATCATCACGGTATGTGAGGTAGGATGAACCGCCATCAGCATCTAAAACTTGTGGTGCATAGGACAAAGCTTCGATTAACTTACTACCTGCCTGACAATCATCGCAGTAACATACGCCAACAAGAATTGGTTGTTTGATAGCTTCAAAGTGAACATTTCCACACTTGCATTTAGAAATTCTAGTGCTGGTCATAGTTTAAATCACTACCTAAATTGCTGCCTAAATCATAGTCAAAATTTCATCGAGTGGTTTTTTTATTTTAGCGACTGCTGGTACTGTAGCATTTTCGGCTGAATGACCAACAGCTAAGATCATCACTGGTTTTTCAGATTTTGGACGCTCTAACAATTCATTTAAGAACTTCATAGGGTTTGGCGTATGAGTGAGCGTGGATAATCCTGCTTGGTGCAGGCTTGCGATTAGAAATCCCGTTGCGATGCCGACGCTTTCATTGACGTAATAATTTTTGTAAGTCGTGCCATCGTCAAATTCGCCATAGCGCTGAGCGAAGATTACGATTAGCCAAGGGGCAATTTCCAGATGGGGTTTTTCAGGACCTGTGCCAATCGGTTCAAGTGCCTTTATCCATTCATCCCCACCGCCACCTGCATAAAAAGCCTCTTCTTCTTTTTCTGATGCTTTACGGATTTTGGATTTAATTTCTGGATTGCGAATAGCCACAAAATGCCAAGGTTGATGGTTTGCACCAGAAGGGGCAGAACCTGCGGTACGAATGCAGTTTTCAATGATATTTTTCGAGACAGGTCTATTTGAAAAATCGCGGATTGAATGGCGTGTTTTCATATGCTCATAAAACTTAAGCGCCTCAACTTGCATTTCTTCATCGCTCATTGCTGTGCGATCAGGAAGGGCGAGAGCTTCAAATTTTAGTTTGGATTTGGCAAACAAAGTTCAGTCCTTTTGTGAAGTTTATATCGGTATTTCCTGATCTAAAATCGGAACAATTGCTGCTGGCACGTCGCAGGTTTTTTCTTTTGACTTACACAAATCTGCAACGATGCAAGCTTCACATTTTGGTTTTCTGGCAACGCACATATAGCGCCCATGCAATATCAGCCAATGATGGGCGTGGTATAAAAACTCTTCTGGAATGATCTTCATCAAAATCGCTTCGACATCATCGGGCGTTTTTGCAGGCGCTAATCCCATGCGCATGCCAATCCGTAAGATATGTGTATCGACAGCCATGGTTGGAATGCCAAAGGCCATCGACATGACGACGTTTGCGGTTTTTCGTCCAACCCCTGGCAGCTTTACCAATTCTTCGCGTGCTTCTGGTACAATGCTGTTAAAATCATCGACCAGCATTTGTGAAAGCGCGATGACGTTTTTGGCTTTATTGCGCCAAAGACCGATGGTCTTGATGTATTCGCCAACTTTAACTTCACCCAGTGCCAGCATTTTTTCTGGTGTGTCTGCAACTTTGAAGAGTTCTTTAGTAGCGCGATTGACACCAACGTCTGTTGCTTGCGCAGAAAGGGCAACCGCTACCACCAGTGTATAAGGATTGACGTGCATCAATTCGCCCTTGGGTTCAGGGCGTAATTTTCTAAACCGCGAGAAGATTTCGGTCAGCTCTTCGTGGTTATATTTGCTGCGTGGCAGGCGTTTCTTTTTTGGTTTTGCTTTTGGGGTTGATGCCATGCGACTTTTTAGTTCCTATTCATGTCAGATTTAAAGTTTAAGTTACGCTTTATGGAAATAGAAAACAAACCAGAATTTATTGCAGAGCTTACCCCACACCGCTCGCTTGGGCGTAATGGGTTTTTGCTTCTGATGGGGTTTATTGGTGTCACTTGTTTTTTATCTGGCATGATGTTTTTGGTGATGGGTGCTTGGCCTGTTTTTATTGCGATGGCGCTTGATGTTTTAATTATTTGGCTTGCGTTTCATCTTAATTATCGTGCTGCCAAAGCCCGCGAAGTTATTTCGGTTGCACGTGACGAATTGAAAATTCAAAAGTTTGATCCGCGTGGAATTATGACCGAACATTTGTTCAATCCGTTTTGGACGCGCTTTGAAGTCGATCGCCACGACGAGATTGGCATTACGTCGATGCGCCTCACAACAAAAGAGTTTAGCTTACCGATTGGGGCGTTCTTAAATCCTGATGATCGCGAAAGTTTCGCTCATGCTTTTAAGAATGCGTTGGGACGTGTAAAAGTTTAACGCAAGTTTCGGGTGGCGTAGTCTTTTGCGCTGTTCTAATCTCACTCCATGAAACATGATTTACATTCCCCTAAAGCACTACGATACGGTGGGCATATTCTGGAAGCTGATGAAGCGGTGGATGGTGACTATGCCACAATCCGTAAGGCCGTGGAGTTTTTGTCTATTTGTTGGCAGGATCAACCTTCTTTAGCTGAGCTGTCTTCGCACTTAGGACTTGGTGAAACTGCTACGCAGAAATTGTTTACGCGCTGGGCTGGGATCTCACCTAAGGCTTTTAGTCAGGCCGTAACGCTTGATCATGCCAAGCGGCTTTTACGTGATGAAGATTTGCCGATATTGGATGCAAGTTTTGAACTTGGTTTATCATCTCCCTCGCGCTTGCATGATTTGTTTGTAACCCATGAAGCGATGTCGCCTGGGGTTTGGAAAGCACGTGGGGGTGGTTTGAATTTAGAGTATGGTTTTCATCAATGTCCGTTTGGGCAGGCGTTGGTGATCGCCCTTCGACAGGCTCAGGGCGAGGGTATTAAGGGGATCGCTCACGGTGAGGGCGCTATGGGAGCACATCAAAGTGAGATGGCTTCTCTAGTGGGGCTTGCATTTTGTGATGCGGGTGAAGAAGCGTTGGCGCTTGAAGATATGAAAAGCCGTTGGCCAAATGCTAGGTATAATGAGAACCTTGGTTTAACGGCTGCGATAGCAAAGCGTATTTTCAGGCCTGATACTTGGTCGCCTGATACACCTTTGCGGGTGACATTAATTGGCACTGATTTTCAAATAAGAGTTTGGGATACATTGCTGGGCATCCCGCTTGGCCACGCTAAAACCTATTCTGATATTGCTGAAGCGATTGATAATCCTAAGGCAGTTCGTGCGGTGGGTGCTGCTGTTGGGCGTAACCCGATTTCTTTTGTAGTTCCGTGCCACAGAGCGCTTGGAAAATCTGGTGCGCTTACGGGATATCACTGGGGACTAACGCGCAAGAGGGCAATGCTTGGGTGGGAATCTGGTAGGCTGGGGAATTAAGAGAGGGGGGGGCTCAACTTGATAAATGCCCCCAGCCTATGATCCAGAAGTTAGGGTTGATATTGAATATCGTTTATTAATACGAGACACAATTGACTGTTTTTGGAATTAATACTTCGGTATTCTCGAGTAATAAATTTAGTTCCCAAAAACTATATTTTCGTAATTTTAATAGCGTTTAAAATCAAGATGCATGAAATGGCTTCTTGATTGAATATTGGTAGTGATGAGTTTGGAAGATTAGATTTTGAATCTTTAGTGATACAGCTAGATTGCGGCTGGATAAACTTTATGCAGAATAAAATCTATGAGCCGCGATTAGCCTTGTGTCTAACTTAAATGGCCCCAGCCGATAAGCGGATTAGACACGTAACTTAATTATCGATTTTTGACCCGCAAAACAATTTGTTATAATCGTAAAATATAATTCGGGTTTATCGAACAATGGTAATTATATGAACCTAGCTGATTTACGTTTGTTTTTGTTGATTGTTGAAAAAAGCAGTATGGCTGCGGCTGCGCGAGAGTTTGGGCTTTCTCCTGCGCGGGTTTCTGAGCGATTGGCAAAACTTGAGCATTATTATGGTGTTACGCTTTTAACCAGAACCACACGTTCAGTAAATTTAACTGAAGAAGGTCAAAAACTCATAGAGGGTGCGCGTAATATATTATCTGAAGCGGAAGATTTAGAAACTCGCATTAAACTGGGTAGTGAAAAAATTTCTGGTACAATCCACATTAGCGCGACGATTGATTTTGGATTGAAAAGAGTGATGCCAATTTTGGAGCGCTTCATGCAAGCGCATCCTGATATAGAGATAAATTTGACGTTGGATGATGGCAACATTGACTTGATCGGGCAAGGCGTTGATATGGCTTTTAGGTTTGGCAACCTTACGGATAGTTCAATGCGACAAAAGCGGCTGGGTGAAAGCAGGCGCATTGTATGCGCATCACCTGAATATCTTGAAAAAATGGGAAAACCAAATCACCCAAATGATTTGATGGATCATAATTGCCTACTCGTAAAATTTGGCTCTTACATCGATAGACATTGGCAATTTATGATTGACGATGAAATAAAGCGGGTAACTGTTAAGAGCAAACGGATTGCTAATAATAGCGAGCTTACTATTAATTGGTGCAGAGACGGGCATGGCATTGTGTTTAAATCTATTTGGGATGTAGGCAATGATATTAAGTCAGGCCGGTTGGTTGAATTGCTACAAGATTTTCAAATGCCCTTACATCCGTTCCAGTTAGTCTTTCCACAAACGGCAGTTAAAACCCGCAGGGTTAGGATACTGGTTGATTATTTTGCAGAAGAATTCAATAAGCAGAGTGCAGTTTCTGAGTAGGTAATTTGCTACTTATTTGCTCTGATAGATTTTTTTCACAAGCTCTTTTCCGCGTTGATGCCCAAGTTCAATCAAGTCAGCGGATTGGTTAAAGTCTAATGTGCCGCATGTGTCTCTTGGTATCTCAATGATGTAATCTGGTGGATTAGCAGCAAGTTTCTGGCGTGCAATATTGTTTTGCATGAGATCAAAAGTTTTGTCAGTGATGTTTAGCATGTCAGGTATAGGTGTAGGATCAGTATCCCGGGCTATATGAGATCTGCTTAGTTCTTTTATGAAAGATTTTATCTTGCCTACAATCATGGCGTCAGGTTTTTTATTTCTAGCAATTTGATTTTCTGATGCTTTTGTTTTGGTGGGCAAGCCACCTAAATTAACAGCAATTGTAATGTCATTCATATCGCTAAGTGTTGGACCTATTGGCACAGGGTTGAGAACACCTCCATCCACCAAAATCAATTTGCCATGGCGTACGGGTGTCATAAATAAGGGCATAGAGATTGAAGCTCTCACTGCATCTGAGAGTGAACCAGAGGAAAGCCAAATTTCTTTTTCGGTGACAATATCTACAGCCACTGCCGTAAATTTTATTGGTAGATCTTCTATCTTCCAATCGCCAAAAATCTGAGTCACGGACTCGCGAATTTTATCGCCTTTTAATAGCCCGCCAAGCCCCCAGTTTACATCAACTAGATTGAGTATATTAATGCCTTTAATCGCACGAACCCATTCTTCAAATTCATCAAGTTTGCCTGTTGCAAATGCACCGCCAACAAGCGCTCCCATGGATGCGCCAGATATAGAGCAGATTTTGAATCCAGCAGCTTCTAATTCTTTTATAATGCCGATATGGACAAGCCCCCGTGCGCCCCCACTACCAAGGATTAAAGACACTGTTTTTGCTGCTTTAGGACGTGCCATCGAATTTCCTTTGTGGGTTAGAAATTATGCTTTTCAGTAGCACATCTTTGATAAACCGTTACGCGCGGATATTCTATTTTTGCCTATTTCACTCAACTTTCAACGTAACGCTCCCACGCGCAACAGGCGTTTCCTCGTCATCTTGCCAGCATACGACATCGACAATTGAAAGTCGTCTGCTTTTGCGGACAATTGTTGCTCTAGCAAAAATGTCTGCGTCTTTGGTGATGCGCAGATAATCTATGGTGCTGGCTGTGACAAGCGCGTCTTGGTTGTCTTCAAGGCGCTTTCTGGTTTCTGCTTCAGCGCAAAGTTCAATTGTAGAAGCTGAAACACCGCCGTGGATTGATCTTATCCAGACATTGCCGATGTGGTGGTTTGCAAAAGTTAGATGATAGACGCCTTCATGATTGTGCGGTTTGATTTGCAACCATTTGGCGATGTTGGCTTCGAACACGCTCATGCTTTTCCTCGGATCGACTTGGTTGCTGTGCCAACCATGAAAGTTCCGATAGCTGTTGCTATCAGGCGTTTTTCATCATTTGTTTTTTTGTCAGCAAAAACCTTGCCGCTTACATAGGCTATTTCGTTATTCTCAGTTTCAAACGTTGCTTCACAGATAAGAGGTTCGCCAATTTTAGGGCGTTCGATGTGATTTATTGTTAGCTTTATAGTCGCTATAGATTGTGGGTTTTCAATCTCTCCAAGCACACAAGACCCCATTACCGTATCGAGAAAGAGGGTTGTAAAGCCTGTATGCGTGTGAGTGCCATCATGATCTGCAAAGCTTGCTGGCGCCCTTAGGGTGACGGTCAACGTGTGGTCAACAACGCCCTCAAATTTCATGTTGAGGGCGGCTGTTAGTGGGTGCTGATCCGTGAAGAGGACTTGAGCAGGATGTTTTTGCTCGCTCATTTATGACTTAGCTAAGCTCGATGATTTCTTTAGAAGCAACGGTTGTGTCTTCGTTGAGTTTGTAGATCATTGGTACACCTGTTGCGATGTTGAGTTTTAAAATGCTTTCTGTGTTCATTTTGTCTAACACCATAACAAGTGAACGCAGTGAGTTTCCGTGTGCAGCTACAAGCACTGTATTACCCGCCATCACTTTTGGAAGAATGTCTGTCATATAATAAGGCCATACGCGTGCGCCTGTATCTTTTAAGCTTTCGCCCTCGTCGCCTGGGGGTGGTGTGTCGTAAGATCTGCGCCATATATGAACTTGTTCTTCACCCCATTTTTTGCGTGCATCATCTTTGTTTAGGCCAGCTAGGTCGCCATAGTTGCGCTCGTTTAAAGCTTGGTCGTGGATAGTTTCAAGATCAGATTGGCCCACACCATCCAAGATGTGCTGGCAGGTTTTTTCTGCCCGTTGGAGAACGCTTGTATAAGCGATGTCAAATTTCATGCCGCGCTCGCCCAATAATTTGCCAGCAGCTTTTGCTTCTTGATGACCAAGCTCTGTGAGGTCTGGGTCGCGCCAACCTGTGAAAAGGTTTTCTTTGTTCCATTCACTTTGTCCGTGGCGGACAAGAACGAGTGTGCGTTCCATGATTTTATTCTCCAGTTTAATATTTTAAATGTTTAAAGCCCAAGCACATCGCGCATCGAGTACAAGCCTGCTGGTTTGCCATGTCCCCAAAGGGCAGCCCTTACAGCACCCGTTGCAAAGAGCGAGCGATCTTGAGCAGAGTGGGATAGTTCGATGCGTTCACCGTTACCAGCTAGGATTACTGAATGATCGCCAATAACTGAACCGCCACGCAAGGTTGCAAAGCCGATTGTACCGTCTTCACGTGCGCCCGTGATACCATCGCGTGAGCGAACAGAATTATCTGCTAAATCAATACCGCGTCCTTTCGCGGCAGCTTCACCTAACAGCAATGCTGTGCCAGAAGGCGCGTCTACCTTGTGTTTATGATGCATTTCTAAGACTTCTAAATCAAAGTCAGAGGCTTGTAGTGCGCTGGCTGCTTGCTCAACTAAAACCGCAAGCAAGTTGATACCAAGGCTCATGTTGCCAGATTTGATGATAGTCGCATTTTTTCCAGAATCAGCAATCGCTTCATCTTCTTGTGCGCTACATCCTGTTGTGCCGATAACTTGTATGCAATTATGATTTGCTATCTTCTTTGAAAGTGCAACGGAAGCTTGTGGTACGGTGAAATCGATTACACCATCACAAGCATCTAATCCGGCTTCTATGTTTGATGAGATTGCAATGTTATTTTCGCCAATGCCTGAAAGTATCCCTGAATCTTGGCCTAGACTAGGTGAACCCTCTTGATCAATGGCTGCGACTAGTACTGCATTAGGCATTTCATGGATTGCTCGAATAAGTGCGCCACCCATGCGACCACCTGCACCCATCACTGCAAGTTTCATGTCACTCATTTTGTTTTCCTTTGCACAGCTGACAGTCTTGTTGTTTTTTTGCGTACGAGTGGTTTTTTTGCAAGTTTATCTGCCCCTATGCCATGAAGCCTAGCATATGTGCCCGTAGATTTTTTCATCAAACTTGCATGTGTTCCCTCTTGGGTAATTTTACCTTGTTCAACAACATAAATTTTATCGGCATTTTTAATGGTTGATAGGCGATGCGCTATGACGATTGTAGTACGTCCTTTTACGAGCTTATCCAAGGCTTCTTGTACAAGAAGCTCTGACTCGTTATCCAAGGCAGATGTTGCCTCATCTAACAGTAAGATTGGGGCATCACGCAAAAACGCTCTTGCAATTGAAATACGTTGACGTTGTCCGCCTGATAGGTTTCCGCCAAGTTCACCTACTGGTGTGTCATAACCATTTGGTTGCTCTAAGATGAAATCATGGGCTTGCGCTAATTTGGCTGATGCATAAATCTCTTCTTCTGAAGCACTAGGCCTGCCATAGCGGATGTTTTCAAGAATAGAGCCTTCAAACATCATAGGTGTTTGCGAAACATAGGCCATGTTTGTACGAAGTGAATGGGCAGTCACTTTTGCAATGTTTTGTTTGTCGATTAATATTTCACCACCTTGCAAATCAAAGAAGCGTTGGGTCAATAAAATCAAGGTTGATTTGCCACCACCTGATGGACCAACGAGTGCTGTCGTTTCCCCAGCTTTTGCGATGAGTGAAATCTCATCTATGAGTGTATCATCTGATGCATAGGCAAAGCGTGTGTTTTTAAATTCAATATCCCCTTTAGAAACTTTTAGTTCAAAGGCATCTGGCAAGTCAGATTGACGTGGAGGGGTATCTAGAATTTCATAAAGCATACGCGCATTCACGAGAGATTTTTCAAAAGCCACACGGAAACTTGCTAGTTTTCTTGCTGGTTCATAGGCAAGCATTGCGGCAGTTAAAAAGGAGAACATGCCACCAGCATCATGACCCAATTCCGCAACGCGGTAACCGCCATATGCAACAACACCAGCAATAGCAAAACCGGCTAAAATTTCTGTTGGAGGTTTTGTCTTGGCATTCAGTCTTACAATTTTGTTTGATCTTATTTCGGCTTGCTCTGTTAGATAGCGCATTTTATCCGCCATTTGTTCTTCCATTGTGAAAGCTTTGACGATTTCCATGCCTTGAGAGTTTTCAATCAAAGATGACGTGACGCGTGCGTTTAAATCTACTTCTTGTTTGGCAACTTTTCGAATACGGCGTACATAGCGTGACATGATGTAGATAATAATTGGCATGACCGAAAGAGAAACCACAGTCATATGCCAATCTTGCACGAGCATCACAATGATAAGAGCAATCAAAGTAAAGAGATCGCGGGCAAAGACGATGACGATATCATTCATCATGGTTCGCATGGCGAGTATGTTTTGATTTATTTGTCCCACGATATAAGCGGAGCGATTTGATTTATGGAATTGAACACCTAAAGATAAAAGATGATCAAAAATGCGGCGCTGGTAACGAGCAACAATATTATTACCAATTTTACCTAAAACATTGAGATAGCCATAGGTTGCCAGGCCTTTGATTGTAAAAACCAAAAAAATTGAAAGTGCGATATAAAAGGCTGCATCAAGATCTTGTTTTACAAAAACATCATTGGTGATGTTTTTGACAATATAAGCAACAAAGGCTGTGCTTGCTGCAACTGCACCAAGTAATAAAAATGCAATGAGATATTGCTTGCGATAAAGTTTCCAGTTCTCAGATAGAACGCGTTTTACAATTGCATTGCTATCATCAGAAGAGAGTGGTTTTTCAGGTGTTGTTGCCAAGAGAAATTTAACCAGACTTTTGTTTTTAAAGTTTCTGCGCTTTATTACAATGTGAGACGCATTATTGCAAAGTTTATAACACTTCTATTTGGTTACCAATTTGAACTTTGCCAGGACTTATAATTTTAGCTGTAATACCACCGTGTCCGCGTACAGCAGTATAACCACCTTCACCAAAGATTTCTTCCATGCGTGAACATGGTGCGCAAAGCCCTGACCCTTCAAGGATAGCTTCGCCAATCTTAAATTGTCTGTTGCGAAGACCTAATAAGTTTATACCACTCACAACAATATTTCTACGCAAATCCAAGGGTGAGACGGTGTTCACTCCAAGCATAGAGGCGATTACGGGGAGGTGTTCATATTGAATGAGCGTCACTGCACGTTTGCCACCTGATGAATAATGGTCCCCCTCTAGACCGTTTTCTAATATGCAAACTTGGTCTGTTGCAATGAGCGGCTTTCTTCTTTCAGGGCGAATGCCAATCCATTGCACCATGCCTGAATTTGCATTCCTTGATGTGAGTGACGCGATTGTTTCCATTTTCAAGTCTACCAGTGCGGAGGTTTTGTATTTTCAGGCGGTGCTTCCACCGTATCTTCAAGGGAAGCAAAGCGACTTTCTAGTGTAACGATTTTACGTTCAAGTATTTCAATACGTTTAGTGCTATGAATAAGCTCTGCAGAAAGTTCTTCATTTGTAATTGAAACATGCGCAAGTGCTTCTTCGAGCCGCATGATGTCGTTATTTTTGTCGTTCATCGAAGTACCATTTGAAAAATTTTTGAACTGCCATATGTCTGTTAAAGATTGATTTATTCAATAAAGTCAATCTAATCTACGCATATCAACGGAGGTATTGTTACATGAAACTTTATACGAAAGCAGTTAGCATTGCATTTGCCAGTGTTTTTGCAAGCTTTGTAAGCATTAATATTGCAAGTTCTGCAACTGAAGCGAAACCGGTTGAAATCAAAGGTGAGATTATTGATACTTGGTGTTATCTCTCAGGCGTGATGGGTGGTGAAGATGCCGTTGTTGGTTCAGCGCATCATACTTGTGCGCTTTGGTGTGCTGCGGGTGGTATTCCGGTTGGTGTGCTTGATGAAGACGGCCAAATTTACATGGTTTTGAAGCTAGGTGGCGAAGGCGCTCTCACACAATCTGACAATATTATGGAAATCCAATCAGACCGTATTACGGCAAAAGGCATGCATTATGTGCGCGATGGCGTGAATTATCTGGTTGTTGAAGATGTGGTCGCCAATGATGGTATTACTAATTTTAATCACGAAGATTATGGTTCAGTGCCGCCCAATTCATTTCCTAAAAAATTCTTAGATAAGCAATAAGGAGACATGCGATGTTTTACTCAAAAAAGACTTTAGCTCTTGGCGTTTCGTTTATTGCTGGCTTGGCTTTTACAGGTGCAGCGGCTTTCGCAGCTGACTTTTCAAAAGGCAGTAAAGCAAAAGAATTTGGTTTAAACGAAGCAAAGCAATCCACGTTCTCTGCCAAAGTCGTAGATCTATTATGTGAAGTTGCAGGTGATTGTACTGATAATTGTGGTGATGGAAATCGCAACTTAGGTTTGGTACGCGATGCGGATAATAGATTGATTGTTGTTTTGAAAAATGGCCAGTTCTCGTTTAATGGCCCAGCGGAAGATCTCTTGCCATATTGCAACAAAAAAGTTGATGTTGATGGCATTATGGTTGGCGATCCTGAAGATCATAACACGCAATTCTATATGGTTCAGTTCATAAAAGAAGAGGGTGCTGCAAAATGGAATAAAGCCAATAAGTGGACCAAGAGATGGGCTGAAAAAAATCCTGAATCTAAAGGTAAAGGCCCATGGTTCAGACGTGATCCACGTGTGAAAAAGCAAATTGAGGCGACGGGTTATTTCGGCCTTGGTAAAGAAGCGGATGTGAAATACGCTAAAGAGAATCAGTAATCAAAATGCGTATTTCTAGATTTTCCCTTTCGCTACTTATTGCATCAGTTATCTCAACCGCAAGCTTTGCGCATGATGGTGTTGTGCATAATGATCTGGGTGAAGCGTTAAAGCATCAAGAAGAAACTTCCCCTAATACACTTGGGTTTCCAGAAGTGAAGGGGGGGGACTTTGATTTGGTTGATCATAATGGTCAAAAACGCACTTCACATAATCCAAATGGACATCATCAGCTGATTTTCTTTGGGTATGCTAATTGTAAAGCTATTTGCTCTGTTGCACTACCAAGAATGGCTGCTGCAGTTGATATGTTGAAAAAAGAGGGCGTTGAAGTAACGCCTTTACTTATAACGGTCGACCCTGAGCGTGATACGGTTGATAATATGAAAGAAGCATTGTTGCACCATCACAAGGATATGATTGGTCTTACAGGCAGCGAAGATCAATTGGCTGTCGCTTACAAAGCTTTTAATGTTGAAAAGTCTCTTGTTTATACGCACCCTGAAGAAGGTCCGATTTATGCACATGGGTCTTTTATATATTTGGTAGATGGGGATGGGAACTTTAAAACATTGTTGCCACCAATTCTTAGCCCTGAGCGCATTACTGAAGTTGCTAAGAGTTATATTTCTGGAGAAAAACCGTAATTTTTAATCTATAAAAGTACTTTTTTGCCAATGCTTTACATAAAGTGAACTCAGAATTAACTTCATGTTAATTATACATCCCTCATTATGGCATTAAGTTACCTAACGGAATAGTGAGTCGTATATCATGCAAGCAGAGCAAAAAATACAAGAAGTATCAGAAGAGGTATCGAGTGAAACTACTCCTGCCCTATCACAAGCGGAAGTGATGCAACGTATTATGTCAAATCCATCAGACGCAGTGGAAATTGGCAGTCAACTACCAGCAATACAACGCGCTAGAATTGCTCAATTTTGTTATGGGCGTGTTCACATGCGTGAGTTAGGTCTCCGTCTTGCAAGTACGTGTGATCTTATGACCTTGAAAGCTGCATTTGGCAGAGGTGGTGAAGTTGTTTTCAAACAATCAAGAGATGTTGATGAAACGCTTGGTAAATTGAAAAACTCTCCTGGTAGTCAGGCGCCAAGACCGATTACGCTAAAGGGAAGCATTACCGGTTAAGGTCATTATTTCAGGTATCACGGTTTGTTCAACAGCATAAACAAATGTTGAACGAGCCGACTTTATTCAGTCAACATTCAGGTTTCGTATGCGAGTTGAATAGAACTGAAACAAGCACTTGAAATTTTGATGACAACCCTGCCTGAAAATATTCCATTTACAATAAGCACAGCAGATCCAACTGGTTCCATAAAGGCGAGTGAAAGTATGGTGATTGGCCAATTAGGCCAGACGCTGGATGGGTGTATCGCTACGCCTACGGGTGATTCAAAATATATCAATAGCGATTGTGGTTTACGTCACTTACATAAAATAAGAAGCGATGTTGATGCGGTTGTCGTTGGGGTTGGTTGCGTGAATGCTGACAACCCTTCATTAAGTGTTCGGCTTTGTGAGGGTGAAAATCCTACACGTGTTATTATTGATGCACGAGGTCGTGTTGATTTAGACGCGATACTTTTTAAAGATGGAATAGCAGATGTTATTATAATCACATCCGTTAAAACAGATCACCCAGCGTTGGGCATGGCTGAAATTATACAGTTACCAACGGATGATTTTCATATTTTGCCCTCGCAGATTATTAAAGCACTGCATGCGAGAGGATTTAAAAAAATTCTGGTTGAAGGGGGTAATAAAACGCTCTCTAATTTTATGGATTCAGGTGCTCTTGATCGACTTCATCTTATTGTTGCGCCGATGATTATGGGGGGTGGACTATCTGGCCTTAATTTATCACCAATTGATAAATTAGATGAAGCGCTTAGACCAGAAGTTACACTATACCTTCTTGGCAAAGATATTTTATTTGACTGCAATTTGGGTAAAAGTCAGCAACTTTAAATTGGAACAGCAAAAAAATCTTTGTGCCCAACAAAGACGTTTGCATCTGAGGTTTCTGTTAAATTTAGGCGTTGTAAAAGCCAATCTTTAAAGATAGCTTGTTTGCTAGGTTCTATTTCGCAGGCAGCTTCCTGCCATCCTTGTAATAGCATATTTTGAAATTCTTTATTTTTGACGCCTCCCACCCAGTCAGATTCTTGAACATTGACTTGATAGCCAGCTTCTTCAAAAAGTTTTACGGCCGTGTCAGCTGCATCAGGGCCTAGTGCATTGCCAAAGCCTTTATCTGTTTTTTGGTGGGCATTGAAAGCCGCAAGAATGTCTTTATCTGTATCAAGTTCAGGGCTACATCCTGCTCTACCATCATAAGTTAGTGCAGCGTAGAAAGGAATTTTCCTTTTTGTGATTTCCTTGACCATACCTTCAAGCCATTCTCTTGAAACTAAATCTAAGAATGCAGATGTTGTGATTAAGTCTGGCTCATGGGTGAATAGGGCATCCAGCGATTTGGATAAATCGGCCAGTGAAAAATTAACTTGATCACCCTGTGCCTCAGCTTTGGCCACCTCTAATAATGCGTCATCATGGTCTACCAAGTGCCAGCTTATCTTTTGTGACATTATGGGTTTCAACGCACGTAAGGTTGACCCGGTTCCGCTTCCAATATCCGTAATGTTTAGCACCGTATCGCGCAAGAACCAGCCTCCGACACCTGCAAGAATAGTCTCACTTCTAGCTTTGTGGTCAATCGGCTCTCTTAATGCGAGCCAGTCGGCTGAAAAACCACTCATATTTGTGTCCTTAATATTCTAGCGAATTGTTTTGCTGAACCTTGCCAAGTAGGAAAGTTTGGTTCTGCTTTAATTGTATTTTCTTTATATTGTAACCGCAGCGCTTGGTCTGTGATAAGTTTTTCAAGCGCTTGTTTTAACATTTCTTCATTCTCAGGTTCTACTAATATGCCACAACCCTTAGGCACTGTCTTAGGAATTGCACCTGCGGTTGTTCCAATAATTGGTAAACCTCTTACAATTGCTTCTGCATACACCATGCCGTAACCCTCATATTGTGAGGGGAGTACAAATAAGTCTGCCTTTGCATAGGCATCTTCAATTTGTTGGTCATCTACGGCGCCATGAAAAATTACTTTTCCAGATAAGCCATTCTCGGTAATCATTGTTTTAAGTTTGCTAAATAAAGGCTCGTCAAAACTTGTACTGCCATAACAATCCAAATGCCAATTGAGATGAGTAAGTTTGGCAAGTGCCTTTAATAAAACGCTATGTCCTTTGCGGTGAATGACTGATCCTATGCAAAGTAAGTTCAAGGTTTCGTTTTTGCTGCCTTGACAGATTTTTGTTCTATTCACACCAGGTAAAACTGTGTGGATATTTGCAGACTTAAAACCAAAAAGGTCTGCAACTGTTTTTGTTGTTGTTTCGCTCGTTGTGATAACGCTTGAGACAAACTCTAAGCCTTGGCGCTCACTTGTTTCAAGTGTGTTTGCTTGTTTATCTTCTAATCCATTTTCCAAACATAATGGATGGTGTAGCAAAGAGACGACAGGCATGCTGTTTGATAATTCTTGTAAAAACTCAGGTGATGCACCGCCTAGGAGACCATCCACGACGGCTATGTCTGCCTTAGGAAAACTTGTAATTTCCTCTATGGCTATTTTTTTTTGTTTATCGCTGGGAAATGGGTAGCTCCCATCTAAACTGACGAGTTCAACATCAATGCCTGTTTCTTTCCAGGTATTGATGATTTCTCTATCATAACGGTATCCGCCTGTTGGGAGATTGATATCTCCTGGGATAACGAACACAATACGCATAAATTATAGCTTACCTTCATACCAAGCGCGTGCAACATGGCTTTCTGAAATGGTTATGCGGATTGAATCAAGTTCACCTTTTTTGCGGCCAAGTTCGCCAGCGTTAGCTGCTTTGGCGAGGTGGTCAAAAATGTGCTTAGTAAGAAATTCTGTTGTTGTGTTCTCGCCTTTGAATTGCGGAAGCTCATCAAGATTGGCATAATTAATCGGTTGCAGAACGGCTTTTAAAGCATCATGCGCTGCACCGATATCAATCACTACGTTGTTCACATCAAGCTTTTCTGAAATGAAACAAGCGTCAACAACAAAGGTTGCGCCATGCATTGCTTGAGCGGGGCCAAAAAATTCACCTTTAAATGAATGGGCAATCATAATGTGATCGCGAACTTCTACTGCGTGCAAGGGGGTTCTCCTAGTATGTTTGATTTCTTATGTATTGTTATAAGCGACCAATTGGCAAAGAGCACTGCTATTGTCGCTAAATATGTCATCAAGATGGTTTGGTAATGCTTCAAATTCAATTTCGTCTTCTAGAAGGGCATCAAGCTTAGGATCGCTTAGCAGTTTCATAGCAACTTGCATGCGTTGTGAATAAGAGTGCGTATCGCGTTTTGCTGGTGAAACATGACCGACTTGGCTTGATATAATTTGTAATCTTTTAGAATGGAATGCACCACCTAGATTAAGGCTAACGGCTTTATCACCATACCAACTCATTTCAATTATTCTGGCTTCAAAGTCGGAAACATCAATTGCAAATTGCAGACCTTTTTCGGATGCGCTTGTATTAAAAATTCGCTGCATATGTGGGGAATTACTGTTTTTAAATTCATCAGGGGTCATGAATTTAAGCCCCAGTTTTTGTGCTACGCTTTTTTTGTCAGAATTGATATCAAGGATTGTTGGTGTATGGCCAGAAAATTGTTTAATACAATAAGCCGTTAGCAAGCCAACTACACCAGCGCCAATAACCATATGTTTGGATGTCTCTCCTAATTCACCATCCCAGCCTGCATTAACCGCAGTTTCCATATTGGCTGAAAGTACTGCGCGCGATGGAGGTAGGCCTTTTGGTAACAAGCTACATGCATCTTCATGAACCTGAAAAATATTTTGGTGAGGATGTAAAACAAATACATAATCGCCTTTTTTAAAATGCTTCACATCACTTTGTGTTTCAAGAATCTCACCAACACAGGCGTATCCATAGCTTATTGGATAAGAAAAATTCCCTATTTGGTGCGGGCATTTCATGCGGGTTTCTTCAGATTTTGGAACTTTGCCTTTGTAAACAAGACTCTCAGTACCACGGCTTATACCGCTATAAAGTGTTTTTACTAATATATTTTTTTCTTTAATATCAATTAGTTGACATTCTTCTATGAGAGCACTAGATGCACCTTCATAAGATAATCTTTTCGCTCGCGGAATAGTAACATTAATTTGAGGCAATTGTTCAGACACAGTTCAGTTTAATTTCTCTATAACATCTTTTATACACGGGCGTTTGTCTCATTTATGCCAAAAAGGCAATAGAATGAACGTTTGTCAAATATACTAGTAATTTTTGCTTTTAGGTATTCGTAATATGACATCAACACATCGCAGACAGGTTTTTGCTTCTCTTGTTCTTATGACAATTCTAGGTCTTTTGGCCATGATGGTCTATTCGTTATCTCTTGGTGGAATTGTATTAGCTGAATGGGTTTTGCTTATTTGTTTTGCAATTACCTTGCCATGGACCGCTATTGGCTTTTGGAATGCTGTTGTTGGGTTCTTTGTATTACGTACAAAAGAAAATGCGGCGGCTCATGTTTATCCTGCTTCTGCGCAGATTACTGGAGAAGAAAAAATTACTTCTTCAACGGCCATTGCAATGTGTATCCGCAATGAAGATGCGCAACAGGTTCATCGTAATCTAAATGCAATGATTGCTCGCTTGGTTGCTGCTGGTGAAGGCAGTAAATTTCATGTCTACGTTTTGAGCGATTCGTTTCTACCTGATGTTATTGAAGACGAAGAAGAAATTTTTGCTAAGCTTAAGCAAGAGTGGGCTGGACAAGTAGAGGTCACTTACCGTCGCCGTGAAGAAAACCCTGGCTTTAAAGCAGGTAATATACGTGAGTTTTGTGAACGTTGGGGCGCCAACCATGATTTCATGCTAACGCTTGATGCAGACAGCGTTATGACAGGTTCTTCTATTTTGCGCATGGTTCGAATAATGCAAAAAAATGAGAAACTTGGTATTTTACAAAGTCTTGTAGTGGGCTTGCCTTCGGACAGTGCATTTACGCGAGTTTTCCAATTTGGCATGCGCATGGGTATGAAGTCATACACAGTAGGCAGTGCTTGGTGGCAAGCTGATTGTGGACCATATTGGGGACATAATGCACTTATCCGCATGAAGCCATTTATAGATCATTGCCATTTGCCAAAAATTGAGGGTAAAGGCCCGCTATCTGGTTGGATTTTAAGCCATGACCAAGTGGAGGCTGTTTATATGCGTCGCGCTGGTTATGAGTGCCGTGTCCTTGCTGAAGAGATGGGGTCTTATGAAGAAAACCCACCTCATATTTTAGAATTTATTCGTCGTGACCTGCGTTGGTGTCATGGTAATATGCAATACTTTGGACTTTTAAGAGAGCCGGGTCTTTTGCCAACTAGTCGTATTCAACTCATTCTTGCTATTTTAATGTTTATTGGTTCGCCAGCATGGATGTTATTTATTATTGTTGGTACATCTGCGTTTATCTATCCAGAAGTAGGCGTTCAAATGCAGGGTGTAGGCCCGGGCTACACATTGTTTGCAATTGTTATGGGTATGATTTTTGCACCAAAAATAGCTTCTATTGCAGATGTTCTTATGCGTCAGGATTTACGAAAATCATTTGGTGGTAGTTTAGCAATTGTTACAGGCTCGGTGCTCGAGATTGTCTTTTCTATGATGCTTGCGCCGATTATGGCAGTTGCAAATACGGTTTTCCTTATTCAACTGTTTGTATTCCGCAAAGCTAAGGGCTGGGCAACGCAGTCACGTACAGCTGAATCATTGCCGCTTATAGTTACAGCAAAGCACTTATGGCCTCAGATGCTGTTTGGTGTAATTGGTGTGGCTGGCGTTGTAAGCGTTGGTAATTTTGATGCGGTAACATTGTTTATTTGTTTGCCAGTATTTATTGGCCCACTCTTTGCTATCCCATTCGGCATATCAAGTTCACACAAATTTTTTGGCAAGCTAACGGCTAAATTTGGGTTTTGGCAATTGCCAGAAGAAGAAACACCGCCAATCATTATTCGCGCATTAGATCTTCCTGCAATTTCAATCCGTGCGGAGCATGAACAAAACGCAGAGTTACACGCACCTTTAACAACTCAACAATTATTAGATATTGATGCTGACCTTGATACAGTGAATACTGTATCAATCGATGATATGCGCATCGTTGCATAATATTTAAAGTTCTGAGCTGGGTGAGTTATTATCAAAAAAGATCAAGTTACGCCTATCATTTTAAGCGGCGGTGCAGGAACACGTCTCTGGCCGCTTTCTAGAAATTCGCGGCCAAAGCAATTCCTTAACCTTGGTGGTGAGTATAGTCTTTTTCAAAGTACTATTATGCGTTGTAAAGACTCGCTGTTTGATGAAAAACCTATCATTATTGGCGCTAATGACCATCGGTTTTTAATTGCTGAAGATTTGGCAAACCTCAATATTACCGCTGACATTTTGCTAGAGCCTATGCAACGTAATTCTTGCGCAGCAATTATTGCAGGATGCCTTCAAGCTATGGAGCGTGAGGGGGATCCTATTGTCTTAGTGCTGGCTGCGGATCACGCTATCAAAAATGATGATGGTTTTGTTGCTTCAGTTGAAAAGGCTATTCAAGCTGCAAAACAAGGTCATTTAATTACATTTGGAATAGCGCCTGATTTTCCAGCAACTGGCTATGGTTATATTTTACCCAATAAAGAAACTCTAATTGCTGGTGGATACCTCGTTTCCAGCTTTGTTGAAAAGCCTAATGAGGTACTGGCAGAAAGCTATCTTGAGCAAGGATATCTTTGGAATAGTGGGAACTTCATGTTCAAAGCAAGCGTGTTTCTTGATGAGGCAAAGCGTTATGTTCCTGAAATTGTAAATGCAGTTGCAAAGGCTCACTCACAAAAGAAAGTGGATCTTGATTTCTTTCGGCTGGATAAGAACAGTTTTGAAGAAAGTCCTTCGATCTCGATTGATTATGCCATTATGGAAAAGACAGAAAAAGCTGTTGTTTTTCCTGCAACTCATGACTGGTCCGATATTGGAACTTGGAATTCAGTATGGCGAAATTTACCCAAAGACAAAGCCAATAATGCAAGTTTAGGGGATGTTGTTATTAAAGATAGCCATAACAATCTTGTTCATTCCAGAGATCGGTTGACAACCTTGCTTGGGGTTGAGGATACGGTCGTTGTTGTGACGCGGGATGTCGTTTTAGTTTGTGATCAGTCTCAAAGTGAAAATGTTAAACAGTTAGTGAATGATTTAAAGATGGAAGAGCGCAAAGAAGCGGAAATAGCTCTTCAAGTTTATAGGCCGTGGGGAAACTACGAACAACTTGATCACGGTGAGGGATATCAGGTTAAGCGTATTGTTATTAAGCCCAAGGGTGTTTTGTCTTTGCAAAAACATGAGCATCGAGCAGAACATTGGGTTGTTGTTAAAGGTCATCCAGAGATAACGATTGATGAGAACGTTCAAATGCTTGAACCCAACCAATCAATTTATATTCCGCTTGGGAGTGTCCATCGCTTAGCAAACCATACTAAAGAGCACGTTGTTCTGATTGAAGTTCAGACAGGAGGCTATTTAGGTGAAGATGACATCATTCGAATTGAAGACGAGTATAATCGCGATTCAAAAGATGTAACTAAATAAATTTAGTTGCTGGATATCAATGGTAAGCCTGGCGCTATTTCTTCTTGTTGAGCCGTTTTCTTTGGCAATTCTTTTTCATGCTCTTGACGCATTTTGATTGCTTCATAAGATTTTTCTCTAAGCGCCTTTCGATGCTTTCCCTGTGATATCCATGTAAGGCATGCGCCTATAATTGCGCCAATGATTAGCATTGCAAACATGAAAACAAAAAATGGCAATGAAATTGAATATGCTGGTGCTTCTGTATTCAGCGGATCGATGCTGAAACTTACCCAATGTCTATTTGCAACAGAAAGCAAAATCAAAAGAATTGCAATTGGAACAAAGAAAACCAGATTAATAATTTTACGCAAGGTGATTGTCCTTAAATAATCGGTTGCAGTTTATTTGTTGAGGCGTTCACGAAGCTCTTTGCCCGTCTTGAAGAAAGGAACCCATTTTTCGCCGACTGTAACTTGGTCACCAGTCTTTGGATTTCTTGCATTGCGCGCAGGGCGGTTCTTTACTGAAAAAGCACCAAAGCCACGTAATTCGACACGGTTGCCATTAGCAAGTGCACCAGTTATTTCATCAAGAATTGAGTTAACAATATTCTCAACATCACGATGATATAGATGCGGATTTTTGTCTGCGATCATTTGAACGAGTTCAGACTTAATCATTATAATGATCCTTAAATAGCCAATTAATTAGCGAGAACCTTGCCAAATTGATACAAGACCGTCAAGCGGAAGACGTTCCCTAAGGGCATCTTCTAGCGCTTTTGCTTCAGAATTTCCAATATTAAATCCAAAAATGTGTGCTAGTTTTATTATGGCTGCTGGGTTATTAAAAATACTATCAGTGGGGCGTTTAGGTTTGCGTTCAAGAACGTCTAAATTTTCGTCGATATTTTTCTCTTTAGTTAGCCATTCAACTGCTATTTCTTCGCCGCCGATTGCATCGACCAAACCATTTTCGAGACTTTGACTACCAGTGAAGATGCTGCCATCAGCCAATTTTAAAACTTCAAACTCTTTCATATCTCGACGTTCTGCAACAATTTCCACAAACCAGCGATATGAATCTTGGATTAGTCTATCAATCATAGCAACAGATTCGGGGCTTGCAGGATTGAAAGGATTTGGCTCTGCTTTCATAGGAGATGATTTAATGGTTTTTACTTGGACGCCAATTTTATCTAGCAGTTTTGATGCATCTGCATATTGGAATAAAACACCAATTGAACCAACAATAGATGATCTACGTGCAACAATATGATCGCTTGCAGAAGCAATCATATATCCTGCTGATGCTGCTAAAGTGCCAACGCTTGTGGTAACAGGTTTTGTTTCTGCTAATTCGCGAACGGCCTCATACATTGCTTCACCGCCAACTGTAGATCCGCCAGGGGATGAAATGTTCAATACAACAGCTTTTACTTTGTCATCGTCTTTAAGGCTTTTTAATAATTTTAGCATTGGTTTATCATTGGTGATAACACCTGTGATGCTCACTCTAGCAATATGATCAGCCGAGGCACTTGATAGCCCTGCTTTATTTGCACCAAAGGCAATCATACTGAGTAATGCTAGGCCTAAAATTATAAAAGTTGCGATTCGCCAAAAACTTACTTTCTTGCGTAAGCGTCTGCGGTCTATGATGTCATCTGCATTTATGGACACGGTATTATTCCTTGATTAATTGCCTAACAGGTAGCAGTCGATTGTGTTTCCTGCAAGGCTAGATGGCCTGATTTAAAGCGCATAAAGATTTGAATATTTTTCTTCCAGATAATCCATTAAAGGTTGTGCGGAAGGGGCTTCACCACTTGCCTGTTTTATCAATTCATCAGCTGAAAAGAGTTTTCCTTTGTGATGAATTTTAGCACGTAACCATTCCAGAATTTCTTTTGTTTCACCTTGCGCTGTTTTTTGATCACGATCTGGCATGTCTTGGCGCATGGCTTTGTCGAGACAAGCAGAATAAATATTGCCCAAACTGTAAGTTGGAAAATACCCAAATAGACCAACAGACCAATGCACATCTTGCAGAACGCCAAGCTTTACATCTTTAACTTGAAGCCCAAAATATTGCTGAAAGCGTTTTTTCCATTCGCCTTCAAGGTCGTTAACTTGTAAATCACCAGAAACCAAGTCGCGTTCAAGTTCAAAGCGTAAAAGAACGTGAAGATTGTAATGAACTTCATCTGCTTCGGTTCTAATGTATCCTGTTTCAACACGGTTCACTGCCTTATAAAAAGCCTCAGGTGAGGTGATGTTCATATCAGGAAAGTGACGCTTCATTTCCGGATAGAGCCAATTAGCAAAGGGCAATGAACGTGCGATTTGATTTTCCCAAAATCGCGATTGGCTTTCATGTACGCCCATGGAGCAATATTGCGATGCTGGTAAAAACGGATCAGGTGCGCCTTGTCCATAGAGTGAATGGCCGACTTCATGGGCTGTTGAATAAAGACAATTTAGCGGGTCTTGTTCGTCAATTCGCGTTGTAATGCGGCTGTCTCCACTGCCACCAGAACTAAATGGATGTGTAGAAATATCGATACGTCCAGCTTGGAAGTCATACCCCATTTGCTTGGCAAGACTTTGCGCAAGTTTTAATTGTTGGTCTGATGAATAGATGCCTTTAAAACCAGCTGGCTTGGATTTATCCGAAATGCGTTCTCGTAAATTAACAAGTGGCTCACGCATGCTTTCAAGTAGCGGTAGTAAGGTTTTAGTTGTGGCGCCAGGTTCAAACTGGTCAAGCAAAGCATCATAAGCACATGCGTGACCATCACTTAAACAATTGGCTTCTTCTCGTTTTAATTCGACCAGCTTTTCCAAGGCTGGGGCAAACATTTTAAAGTCACTTGCCTCGCGCGCCTTTGCCCAAATCATTTGTCCTTCCGCAGATGCTTTTGCGATGGTTTGCGCAAGGCTTTCTGGTATCTTAGTTGAAAGCTCATAAGCTCGGTTTGCTTCACGGATATTGGTGCGGTCAAATTCTGATATTGCTTCTTGGTCTATTGCCTCAATCCATTCAGGAATATTAGGGTCGGTATTAAGTTGGTGTAATAACCCCGCAATAACACCTGTTTGTTCTGCACGCTGTGGCGCGCCTTTTTCCGGCATCATGGTTTCTTGATCCCATGATATAATGCCAGCAACCTGACCAAGGGCTGCGGTTTTTTTAAGGTGTTCAAGTAATAGAGGGAGAGACATATTTCATCCTGAAGCAAGATTGTGTTAGGTGCATAGATAATACGTTCCATGTTGAAAACCAATGTGGATTTTGTAGAAAATAAATATGCGAGGTGGGTTTGCAGTTTAGTTTAAAACAACTTGAAGCCTTTGTTTGGGTTTCTGATCTTGGCAGTTTTAAAAAAGCAGCTGATAGATTGAATACAACACAACCAAACATATCATCGCGTATTGCCATTTTAGAATCAGTGCTCGATGTGGTTTTAATGGAGCGTGATGCAGGGTCTGTCAGATTAACCTCAAAAGGCCAAGAGCTGTTAATTCAAGCGCGTGAAATACTTCAAAAATGTGATGGCCTTTTAGCCGCGGCTGATCAATCTACTTTATATGATGGTACGTTGAGATTGGGTGTCACAGAAATGATTGTTCACACTTGGCTGAGAGAGTTTTTGAGGGCTCTTAAAGAAAACTATCCCAATATCACGGTTGAACTAAAAGTGGATTTATCAGTTAGTTTAAAAAATGAACTCCATTCAAGATCAATAGATTTGGCATTTCAAAATGGGCCATTTCAAACAATTACATCGGGGTCTCAAGATCTTGGAAAATACCCGTGGATTTGGGTTGCTTCACCGGGACTTGGTTTAAGTAGCCAAAAGAAAACAAGCATAGAAGAATTGGTAAAACATCCAATCCTTACGCATGCACGATATACGAAGGCTTATAGTGATGTTGAGGAACATTTTGTGTCGGCAAGTTCTTTAAAGCCAAGGCTTGTGCCTTCAAATAATTTGGCAACCTGTCTTCATATGAGCGTAGATGGGCTTGGTGTTGCAACACTTCCTGCTGCAATGGTTTCGCAAGAGCTTGCAAGCGGTGAACTAATAGTAATCAATTACCCATGGGTGCCTGAGCCTTTAAGTTTTTTGGCACGCTATCATGCAGATAAGACAGCCCATTATGTAGGTGTGGCTGCTAAGCTTGCGAAGCAAATTGCGGATGATTTTATACGTAAAAAGAATAAATAAAATTAATACTATTAATAAAATAAAATAATTTGCATTGATGGTATGGTTTTGTATCTTCAATATGAGTTTTATTTTTTAGGATATAAAGATGCAGCAGAATTCCATACGTTTAGGTGCGGATATCGGGGGTACGTTTACGGATGTTGTTCTAGAGGTTAATGGCAGTCAATTTTCTACTAAAGTTTTGACGACATATACTGCACCGGAAGATGCCATCATTGATGGGATGCATCAGGTTTGTGCTAAGGCCAATATTAAACCAGCAAGTATTGAGCAGATTATTCATGGCACAACGCTTGCCACTAATGCGTTAATAGAGCGACGCGGGGCTAAGACGGCTTTTATTACAACGCAAGGTTTTCGTGATGTTATTGAGATGCGAACAGAATCGCGCTTTGAGCAATATGATCTTAATTTGAATTTACCAGAGCCGCTTCTCCCGCGCCAAATGCGATATACATTAGAAGAGCGTGTGGATGCCAAGGGTGAAGTGCTTATCCCGCTTCAACGTTCGCAAGTTGAAGCGTTGATTGATGAGATTGCTCTCGCCAACTATGACAGTATCGCGGTTGGTCTAATGCATTCTTATTTGAATGATGCGCATGAGAAGATGGTGCGCGAGGTTGTTTTAGAAAAATTGCCAAATGTCATGGTTTCGCTTTCCAGTGAAGTTTCCCCTCAAATGCGCGAGTATGAGCGGTTTAATACGGTGGTCGCTAACGCCTACATTAAGCCGTTGATGAAGTCTTATCTTGGCCGCTTGAAAGGGCGTATGAACGACGAAGGCGTTGATTGTAATATTTTCTTGATGCATTCGGGTGGTGGTATTATCTCGCTAGAAAACGCGGCAGAGTTTCCAGTTCGTTTGGTTGAATCAGGGCCTGCGGGTGGTGCGGTTTTTGCAGCCAATATTGCAGCGCGTTACGGGCTAGACAAAGTGCTTTCCTTTGACATGGGTGGCACAACGGCAAAGATTTGCCTGATTAAAAATCAAACGCCTAAAACAAGTCGTGTCTTTGAAGTTGCGCGCTCATATCGTTTCAAAAAAGGGTCTGGTATGCCGATATCAATTCCTGTGATTGATATGGTGGAAATTGGTGCAGGTGGTGGTTCGCTTGCGCATGTAGATAGCATGCGCCAAATTCGGGTTGGGCCTGAATCTGCTGGGTCTGAACCAGGGCCTGCTTGTTATGGTCGTGGGGGTGATAAACCTGCTGTGACGGATGCTGATTTAGTTTTGGGTAAGCTTGATCCAGATAATTTTGCAGGCGGTACGATTAAACTTGATGTGGCTGGTTCATCTTCAGCACTTGAAAATGTTTTGGGAAAATCGCTTGATATGGATGCACAGACTTCAGCCTTTGGTTTGGCTGAAGTAGTTGATGAAAACATGGCTAATGCGGCGCGTGTTCATGCAGTGGAAAATGGCGAAGATTTATCAGAATATACAATGATTGCCTTTGGGGGTGCAGCACCGCTTCATGCGGGTCGGTTATGTGAGAAGCTCGGGGTTGATCGGTTGCTAGTGCCTACGGGAGCAGGTGTTGGTTCTGCAATTGGTTTTCTGCGAGCGCCTTTTAGCTTTGAAGCTAATCGTTCTGTCTATATGCGACTTTCAGATTTTGATCCTGATAGAATTAAATCTTTGCTTAAAGATTTGAAACACGAAGCAACAGGCTTTGTTCGAAACTGCGATGCAAAGTCTGATATTATTTCTGAGTATAAAGTGTATATGCGTTACTCAGGGCAGGGGTGGGAAATTCCTATTACATTGACCGAATCTCAGGCGACTAATCCAGATGCGCAAACTTTTTTAAAGCTGTTTGAAGAAGATTATACAACGCTCTTTGGTCGCCCTGTTGCAGGCATGGATGTTGAGATTACGGTTTGGGCTGTAAACGCCACAACGCCACCTGATGAAGTCGAACTTCTTAATCTAGCCCAATCTAAAGAAGAGGCTATTATTGCATCCAAGCGCTTTATTTTTGATCCTGCTATTGGTGCGCCAGCAGAAGCTTCTATTATTCTGCGGGATGATATGCAAACTGGGCAAACAGTATCTGGCCCTGCCGCGATTACTGAAGATGAAACAACTATTATTTTACCATCAAGCAGACAGGCAATTCGCCAAGTTGATGGTTCCATTGATATTTCAGTTAAGGTTTGAGGAGCACTAAAGATGGCAAAAGAACACTCAACTGTTTCTTATCAAGTAATGTGGAATCGATTGATTTCAGTAGTTGAAGAGCAAGCACAAGCATTGGTTAGGACCGCTTTTTCTACTTCGGTACGTGAAGCAGGGGACTTATCCGCAGGTGCTTATGACGTTAAAGGCCAAATGCTGGCGCAAGCGGTGACAGGCACGCCTGGGCATGTGAATGCCATGGCAGATGCCGTTGGGCATTTCATTCGGCGTATTGGCTATGATAATATGTTTGAAGGCGATATTTATATTACCAATGACCCTTGGGAGGGAACGGGGCATTTGCATGATATTACAATTGTCACGCCTTCTTTTCATAAGGGTAAGCATGTTGGCTTTTTTGCGTGTACTGCGCATATCGTTGATATTGGCGGACGTGGCTTTGGGGCGGATGCTGCAAGCGTTTATGAAGAGGGGCTTTATATCCCGATCATGAAATTTGCGGAACGTAGTGAAGTGGATCAGACATTGGTTCGCATTGTGCGTGGTAATGTGCGTGAACCAGATCAATTAATAGGCGATATGTATGCGCTTGCGACTTGTAACGAAATTGGTCATCGTCGTTTGATTGACATGATGGAAGAATTTGAGATTGATGATTTGGATGGCATTGGATGTTTCATTCTTGAAAATTCGCGTCGTGCCACGCTAGAACGCATTGCAGCATTGCCGCGCAAAAGTGCCTCTGGAGAAATGACCGTTGATGGTTTTTCAAATCCAATCACTCTTAAGGTGAAATTGACGATTGAAAAAGATCGCATTCTTTCTGATTTTGAAGGCACTTCTGGGCTGGATAAAAAGGGTATTAATTGCCCGCTTGTCTATACAAAGGCTTATGCTTGTTATGCGTTGAAATGTGCGATTGCACCTGAAATTCCAAATAACGGAGCTTCACTTGCACCCTTTGAAATTGCAGCACCTGTTAATTCAATTGTGAATGCAGTTCATCCTGCACCGGTCGCTCTTCGTCATATTGTTGGGCATTTTGTGCCTGATACCGTTTATAATGCGCTTGATAAAATACTACCAAATCTTGTGCCAGCAGAAGGCGCGGGGTGTTTGTGTAATTTTCAAGTATCCCTTCGCCCTCGAACAGATGAACAAGCACCTGATGATGCAGTGCGTTCAGAAGTGCTTACGTTTAATTCTGGTGGGGCAGGTGCAAGGCCATTGCATGATGGTTTGAATGCGACCGCTTTTCCTTCTGGTGTGATGACCATGCCAGTGGAAGCAACCGAACATGCAGGGCCTGTGATTATCTGGCGCAAAGAGTTGCGCCCTGATAGTGGTGGCTCTGGCAAGCAGCGTGGTGGGCTTGGTCAATATATGGAAGTAGGTGCGCGTGAAGGGCATGAGTTTGATTTTCAAGCAATGTTTGACCGTGTAAACCATCCAGCTTTGGGTCGCCAAGGTGGACATAACGGCGCGTCCACGACCATTGCCCAAGACGATGGGTCGCCGATGAATGGCAAGGGCAAACAATTTGTGCCACATGGGCGAAAAGTCATGTTAGCATTTCCGGGGGGTGCTGGTTATGGTGACCCGTCAAAGCGTGATATTAAACTTGTTAAACGTGATCTAGCTCGTGGTTATATTTCAGCAGAAACTGCCAAAAATGATTATGGCATGAGTGAAGTGGATATTCGAGAAATTGAGGAAGCTGTAAAGCTTGGGGAGATAATCTAATGGATTTAAAAACTGAAGCACCCAAACAAAAATCTTATGACGTTGTGATTGTTGGAGGGGCGATGTATGGCTCGTCAGTTGCTTGGTGGACATCGCGCAACCCTGATTTTGATGGCTCTATTCTAGTTGTTGAACGTGATGCGACTTATGAGTTTACATCAACGTCCCATACCAATTCTTGTATTCGTCAGCAATTTTCCAATGAAGTGAATATTAAAATTTCACAATTTGGGGCTAAGTTCATCAAGGGGTTTCGTTCGTTCTTTGATAATGATGAGCGCGTGCCTGATATTATTTTGCAAAGCTACGGTTATATGTATTTGGCAGACAATGATGAGTTTGCCACGACCTTGAAAGAGGGGCAAGAAATTCAACAAAAACTTGGCGCTGCGACAAAGCATATGAGCGCTGCTGAAATCAAGGAAGATTATCCTTTCTACAATATGGATGACATCGTTGCGGGCAATCACAACTTGGTTGATGAAGGGTATTTTGACGGCAATACAATTTTTGATTGGTGGAAACGATCTGCGCGTGAAAATGGCGCTGAATATTGTACCAATGAAGTGGTTGCCATGGACTTGAATGGCGCTGGCACGAAGGTTGAAACGCTCACACTTAAATCTGGTGAGGTGATTTCTTGTGGCAAGGTGATTAATTGTTCAGGCCCTCGTGGCGTTGTGACCTCTCGGATGGCCGGCATTGAAATTCCTGTTGAGCCGCGCAAGCGTTATACGTTTATTTTTGACGCAGAAAACCCGCTTGATCGTGATCTTCCGCTGACGATTGATCCATCAGGTGTGCACATGCGAACCGACGGTCAATATTATCTGGCAGGGTGTCCGATGAGCATTGGCGGTGCAGAAGATTTAGCGCCTGACTATGATGACTTCGAGCAAGACTATTCGTTATGGGAACAACACGTCTGGCCGATTATAGCAACGCGCATCCCACAGTTTGAGGCGGTGAAACTTACCAACTCTTGGGCGGGGCATTATGCGTTTAATACGCTGGATCAAAATGCCATCATTGGACCGCATACAAAGGTTGAGAATTTCATCTTTGTAAACGGCTTTTCAGGTCACGGGTTCCAGCAATCACCCGCCATGGGGCGCGGTGTTTCTGAGCAAATTATTTATGGCGAGTATCGCACAATTGATCTAACTGCCTTTAGTTATGAGCGGATAGAAAAAGGCGAAAAGTTCGTCGAAAAAGCAATTATTTAATTTAAAGGATTACGTTCATGAAACTTGTACTTACAGGCGCAGCAGGAAGGCTTGGTTCTTACCTTCGTGAACCATTGGCAAAAATGGCAACCAGCCTGGTTTCAACTGATATTGCTGATGATGTTGGCAAGCTTTATGAGGGTGAGACTTATATCAAGGGCGATTTGGCTTCGCTGGATGACATGATGAAAGTGCTTGAGGGTGCGGATATGGTTATCCACTTTGGCGCGATTGCAGATGAAGGACCTTTTGAAGAATTGCTAGGGCCAAATTTCATTGGTGCTTATAACATCTGGGAGGCGGCTTATCGTCATAAACTCAAGCGCGTGGTTTATGCCTCTTCTATTCATGCGGTGGGGATGTATCCGAAGAATGAATTTATAGGCACAGACGTGGCGCATCGCCCAGATACGTTTTATGGGCTGGCAAAATGTTTTGCAGAAGATTTAGGACGCATGTATTGGGAAAAGCGTCAGCTTGAATCGGTTCACATGCGCATCCTTTCATGCCTTTCTTATGAGGGCGTTAATAATGCCAGAGCGCTTGGTTCTTGGCTCTCGTATGATGACCTCGTGCAATTGGTGACCAAGTGTATCGATACGCCTGTTACAGGGTTTTCGGTGATTTATGGTGTGTCAGATAATGACCGCGCGCCCGTTGATAACACACTTGCTTCTTTCATTGGTTACCGCCCAAAGGACAACGCAGAAACTTATGCGCAAGAAGTCTTGGCGAATGAGCCACCGATGGATAATCAAGACAAAGGCCACTTCTGCCAAGGCGGTCCCTTTGCTTCAATTCCTTTAGGTGTCGGTGCTGTTGCCTCTATGAATGTGGTTGATGATAAGAAAAAAACATAGGCACAAATTATTCAATTTCTATTTCGGCACTTGATGAGACTGATTTTCCATTAATTGAATAAGCTTTATGGTCGTTTGTATTTAGCGTAACAGAAATGGTGTGTTTGCCTTCTGGTAAAGCACCTATGATTGCTTCATTAGAATACATGCGTTGTAACTTTAAACCGTTAAGGTAGAGATGATCGTGGCCTTGTCCTGCTTTGTGCGTTAAAGGTTCGGTTAAAGGCGTCCTTTCAAAGCATGAGGCAGGTAAACAATTAGATGTTCCACCTACTGGATTGTAGCTTTGGAAAGGGAAACGGCTTCATTTTCAACATGGGTCTATTGATTTAATTATTGGCGCTGAGCAATTTCGCCAAGTTTCCTTTTTGGCTGCAATCCATCGATTTGAAACTGTATTGCAAGAATTAGTCAGTGAACTATCAGAATTAAGAGCACCTTTGGCAATGCATACAAAATTGTCTGAAGGCCTCATTGCACGGCGAATGAATGCTGCTTGTAGACCTTATTGTGAAAACCAATTTATAACACGTATGGCCGCAGTTGCTGGATTAGTTGCTGATACAATTTTAGAAAAAATGAAGTCTGTTGGTCAATTAAAAAAAGCTTATGTAAATAACGGTGGTGATATTGCTTTGCACTTAGAAGATGACCAATCTTTTATGACAGCTATTTTTAATCAAGAAGGGGTTGAGCTAGGTAGAATTTGTTTAAACGCGAATGATGACATTTCAGGAATTGCTACCAGTGGTCGTTTTGGCCGAAGCTTTAGTTTGGGAATCGCTGACAGTGTGACTGTGCTTGCGGAAACTGCTGCAAAAGCAGATGTTGCCGCAACATTAATTGCTAATGAAGTGGATATTCCTGGGCATCCTTTTCATATTTGTTATCTTATGTTTGAAATAATTTGTAGAGAGTTTAATCTGGTAACTGTGACAGCAATCAAAACGCGCGATTATAATCTTGATGAACAAGTTGGATATTTACTTCGACTTGCAAATCAACGTCACGCTTCGCTTTTTCAAAAACACACAATTGAGAACCTTACGCCAACACAGTTTTCTGCATTAATGCGAATATCTCAACACGGCCAAGTCTCTCAAAATCATTTGGGGCGCATGGCTGGTATGGATGCTGCTACTGTTAAAGGTGTTGTTGAAAGGCTAAAAGCCAAAAGGCTTTTGGAGTTTAATACAGATCCATCTGACAAAAGACGCTTGATGATTTCATTGTCCATTAAAGGTGAAGATCTTGTTTCTGATCTTAAAGATATGGGTACTGTGATTGCGGAAGAAACACTATCACCTCTTACGTGGGGCAACGCAAAACACTTGTAAGTTTGCTTCATAAGATTAGTTGATTTTTAAAAGCAAAATTCTCAGGAAGCGATTTCAGGCAATCTTTCAGCTGGCGGTGTGTTTCTATTTCTTTGGCTGGTTACAACACCATCAATTATGGTCATGCCAACGCCTGGTAAATTACCTAACTGGACGGACTCTAAAAGATTTTTTCCAGGTGCATGTTGTGCTTGAACCATAAGTACGAAGTCAGCAGTTTTACCTTCTTCAATTAAACCTGTGTCCAAATCTCTCTGCCGAGACGTGTTGCCATTGGCAAAGCAAAATGCTGTTTCGGCTGCAATATTGCCGAGTGAGGATAACATAGCAACCATTTGCATAATACCAAGTGGTTGGACACCTGACCCTGGAGGGCCGTCAGTTCCTAGAATAACTTGATCTAATTTGCCAAGCTCGCGTGCAGTATTTAATGTAAGAAGTGCAGCACGCTCATTGCCGTTATGGACTATTTCTAGCGCTGCTTTGCAGCTTTCGCATAGGCATATAATCTGGTCGTCTGGCAAAGCAGAGTGCCCTCCATTGATGTGCCTAACGACATCTGTGCCTGTTTCTAAAACCATGTCTGCATCAATTAGACCCAGACCCTGGAATTGAAGGGCCGCCTGTGTGGATTGTACTTTGGATGCCATATTTTCTGGCCCATTTTAACAGTTGATTTGCCGTCTTGCCATCTTTGACAGTGCCTAGTCCAACCTCTCCTAATAATTTTACACCAGCATCAGCAAGTTCTTTAAAATCATGTTATTCCATGCCGTGCTCAATCACTGGGGCGCCTGCATGTATTTTAACACCAGATGAGCGGAAATTTTCGTATCAACGTTGTGATGCAATAGCCATTGCTTTTAGTCCAACAATATCTTTTGGACGTCCAGGCATATGTACTTCACTCGCTGAAATTAGCGTTGTAACGCCACCATGTAATGTTGAATCAATCCAATGTAATTGTTGTTGGCGTGGGGTACAATCACCAACAACGGGATGAATGTGACTGTCGATAAGACCCGGTGCTAATGTTACGCCATTGGCATTGATAACAGTGTCAGCACCTTATGTATCAAGATCTTTTTCTATGCCCCATTGTTTGATTTTCCCATCAATAGCAATAAGGCAGTCCCCTTCAAAAATTGGTTCTTCAATTTTTCCAGACAGGATTTGTCCAATATTCTTGATGACCAATTTGCTCGACATTGTCTTTCTCCAGAATCCGTTTGCTCAAACATATTTTGTTTGTATACAAATAATTAAACAAGCTATGGAAATCGTCAATTAAGAGATTTTTCAATTTTAATATATTTGTGTATGCCCTATGCGAGCTATGCTGTTTGAATGTTCGTATTGAGTAAAAATTGCGCGTAAGAATAGGGTGATCTAACCGTCTTATGCTTGATCTTGTTAGTCTTTGAAAATTTCAGGTTCAAAGACGTAATGCCAAAGCTCTATTTCTTCAAAGAAGCGCTCATAAAATTCAGGTAAAATCTCACGCGCTTGATGGCGGGCTTTGCTTTCCATTGCTTCTTCCAAGTCTGCATTATTTTTATAAGTTACTGCAAGAACAAGGGGAATTGTTGGACCATTTTTTTCTTGTTCTACACCATATAAAATTTGCACTTTTTGCGAGGGTTGGAATTGTCGCCAAAGCGGTTTCAGGTGTTCGTCGACAAATGCACGCATTTCTGCTTCGCAATTAGGTTTAAGTGTGCCAGCAAAGAAGGCATATTTAGTTAACATATTTCTAGCCGCCACGATGCTTGAAGCTGTCACGACGGAAAGAGTAAAGCGCATTTGGATCAACAGATACATCAACAACAGCTGGTTTGCCGCAAGCAAGTGCAGCTTCGATTGCGCCAGCTACATCGCTTAGTTTTTCAGCCTTAAAGCCTTTACCTCCATAAAGCTCTGCAACTTTATCAAAGGGTGGACTGGAGATATTTGCGCCAATGTAGCGACCATTAAAGAAGTCACGTTGATAAGCTTTTTCTGCACCCCAGCATTTATTGTTCATAACAATTGTTACGGTATTTATACCATGGTCAACTGCGGTGCTTAATTCTGACATGGTCATACCAAAACCGCCATCTCCCATTAAGCTTATGACAGGACGTTCTGGCATTGCACATTTTATGCCTAAGCCACATGCAAAAGAAAATCCGACCAAACCAAAATCAAGTGGTGTGAAGAGACTTTTGGGTGACCAATAATTCATTGCATCAGTTGCTTGCAAACAAAGTGTGCCTGCATCCATCGTAATCGCCGCATCTTTTGGCAGGATATCACGAAGTGTTTTAAACAGTCCTGATGGTTGTGTTGGATGGGTTAGAACTGCATCTTTATCGCGTTTTGCAAGATAGGCCTTTCGTTCATTTTGAAAGGTCTTTGTCCAGCTATCTGCTTTTTGTCTATCAGAGATTTTAGACAAGGTAGCAGTTAGTTGTTTTGCAGCGGTTGGTGCGTCAGACCAAATGCCAATTTCAACTGGGAAAAACCTAGCAATGGCGGTTGGCTCAAGTTCAACATGTATGATTTTTGCTTCACGATTTATATTGTCATAAGTATAAAAAGTTGAATTGAAACCAAGGCGCGTTCCCAACGCTAAAATAACGTCGGCTTCTTTGACCAATCGTGAAGCAACGGGATTTCCTCTTGGGCCCATTTGGCCTGCGTTCAAGGGATGGTCGAATGGAATTGCATCACCGTGTCCAGGGGATGTAACCATTGGACAGTTTAATGCTTGTGCTAAATCAATTGCTGCTTGATGTCCGCTGGTGTTTTTTATGCCGCCACCAGCAATGATGACAGGTTGTTTAGCATTTGCCAAAAGCTGTGCGGCTGCTTCTACTTTATCTGGATGGGCAGCTGGAACAGAATGGTTTCTGTATTGTGTTGGTTTTTGAAGTGGATCAAAGTCAGCCTGCCCAGATAAAACATCGCGTGGTAAATTAAGTTGGACAGGGCCTTGTCGTGGTGAAAGGGCTGTTCTAAATGCTTCACGAAAGAGTTCTGGAACACGTTCGGCAGAAGGGGCTGTCCAGGTTTTTTTTGTAACAGGTGTAAACAGCGATTGTTGGTCAACTTCTTGAAAAGCATCGCGGTAGACGTGACCAGAAGATAATGCGCCTGCAATTGAGACGACTGGCGAAAAAGCAGCCTTTGCCTGACTTAATCCTGTAACAAGATTAGTAGCGCCTGGGCCATTTTGCCCTGCTAGAATTACACCAGCCTCACCTGATGCACGTGCATATCCATCAGCCATATGCGTACCAGTTCTTTCATCATGCACCCCAATAAAATTAATGTCTTTCGCATCATAAAGTGCATCAAACATTTCCATGGTTGCTGAACCTATCAATCCGAAAACATATTTTGTGTCTTCAGCTTTTAAGGCTTCAATCGCAGCTTGGCCTCCTGACATGGTTGTGGTCATGTTTTGATCCTTTGAATAAAATCTTTGATAGGGTTGATGAACAATTCTGGATATTCGATTAATCCTAAATGTTGTAAATGAGGGATAATATGAGTTTGTGAATTTTCTATTTCGGCAGCAATATCATGGCTCATTTTTGGTGTACTGCCTGTGTCATTTTCACAAGTCATGACCAGTGTATTTGCTTTGATGGGTGTTTCAGGTTTGATGAGTTCACGCACACCGTTTGCTAAAACCCAGGCGGCTTGCGCATAACTTTCAGGGTCAACTTTTTCACGCCAATCTCTCACCAGCTGAACGCCTTGACCTGCTTCTTGGTATTGTGGGGTGAACCAGCGTTTCAAGGCGTCTTCGAGTGTTGAGCTTGCCCCTTGTTCGCGAACTTTCAAGGCGCGTTCTTCTACTTGAGCTTGTGCTTCCTCACCTCTGTCGTGAGGTGAATTTAAGATTACTAGACTTTCTAGTTTTTTGCTGTGATCCATAGCAAAACGTCGGTTTATCATGCCCCCGATTGAAAATCCGACAACATGCGCTTTTGGGATGTTAAGCTCGTCCATTAAATTAGCAAGCTGATCTGAATAAACTTTAAGAGAAGCTTTTTGTTTGGGTGGCGCGCTTTCGCCATGGCCGTATAGGTCGTAGTTTAATATCTGAAAATTTGGAGTTAGCTCGCGCAAGTAAGCATCCCATAAATGACGGCAAAGCCCTAGGCCGTGGATAAGCGCAATTACGGGTGCTCCTTCCAAGCCATGCAGTTCATAAGCTGTGCCGTCTTTTGAGATGTTTGCCATTATTTTATAACCGCTTTAAACTCCAGCTGGGTTTTCAAGGTCATGACCCATTTCTTTTAGATCTTCATAACGATTGCCAATGCGATGGTTAGGTTGACCGCCAACAGATGCGCCAAGCGCTACAATGATTTCATCTTCAGCAGGTGCATCAGGGATGCTCAAATGAATGGTTTGGTAGTGTGAACGACGCCCACCATCATGTTTATCCATTAAAGGGATCATCAAAGAAGTGCCTGCTGCACCTCTTGTATTTGCAAACACAAGATAGGTTTTAGCATCAACTGCCTCGCGGTATTGATTGCCAAACCAAAGTGTGTGGGTGAGCGCTTGTGCATGTTCTAATTCGCCACCCATGCCAACAACAGAGGCCTTGCCGTAGCCTTCAAGCGTATCGCCTGTAACCTCTAAGATCATATCAGTTAAAAGCTTGCCGATTTCTGGGCCTGTTTCTTGAATTTCTGGGCGAAGATTTTCTACATGCCCCCGACCAAACCAAGGGTTCTTGATAATTGCCATTGCAGCAACAAGCTTTGTTGGTTTGTCGACTTTTTTCCAGCCCTCAAGATGGGTTGTTTGAATGTTTAAAAGTGTGCGGCGGATTTCTGTTGGCATTTTGATTTCTTTCTACTGAAATTCTGGAATTACTTTATCGATGAAAAGTTGAAGGGAGCGTTTTTGGACATCCATATCAAGCCCCATTGAAGCATAATAAATAAAGGCATCAATGCCTATCGCCTCATAAGCGCGTAATTTTTCAATCACGGTTTGTGGGGATCCAAACATTAGATTTTCTTCGAGCATTTTTGGTTCAACACGGACATTGCCTTCAAGTTCTTCAAATGGAACATTTTCTGGGAAGCCATTATCAACATCGCCTTTTTTCATCATTAGGTTGCCGAATTTTCCAAGTACATTTCTGATTGCAGACATAGAAGCTTCGCGATCTTCTTCAGTTTCATAAATCGCGGAATGGCGCATCAGCGCAAAAGTACCATCCCAATCACCACCCGCTTTTTGTATCGCTTCTTCTAATTGAGTTTTGTATTTTTCTGCTTCTGCCATTGGCATGGTCAGTGGCCAGCACATTATGTTGCAATTATTTGCTACTGCATAATCAAATGTAATTGGCGAGCGCGCTGCGACCCACATTGGAACTTCATCTTGCAAAGGCTTTGGGCATGATGTTGACTTTGGAAATTGCCAAAACTTACCGTTATGCTCGACGTCGCCTTTCCAAAGTTTGCGGACTAGCGGCAACATCTCTTGCATGTATTGCCAAGAATCTTTTTGGTCTAGCCCAGGTTTCATACGATCAAACTCACGTTGATAAGCGCCAGAACCAAGCCCCATATCTAGTCGGCCACCTGATAAAAGATCAAGCATGGCTGCTTCACCTGCAATGTTTACAGGATGCCAATATGAAGCATTTGCAACGCCACACCCAAGGCGAATATTTTTGGTATGATCTGCCCACCAAGTCATGATTTGAAATGGGTTGGGTGCGATTGTCATTTCGATGGCATGATGCTCTGCTGCCCAAGCAATTTCAAAACCTGCTTTGTCCGCCATTTGCACCATTTCAAGCGTATGATTTCGAACGTCAATCATATTGGTTTGATCATCCATGCGCTCAAGATTAATTGCGATATGAAATTTCATTTTATCTTTCCTTCAAGATCAACGTGGTTTGAATGGATTGGCAATTGGATCATCTGATAAGTTCATCCATACGGTCTTTGGTCTGGTGTAATCATAAACGGCTTGCAGACCCGCTTCACGGCCATAGCCGCTGCCTTTCATGCCACCAAATTCTGCAATTGGTGAGATGACACGGTAGGTGTTGACCCAAATAATTCCTGCTTTTACGCGCTTGCTCATTCGAATAGAACGTGCACTGTCTTTTGTGAAGATACCCGCCGCCAGGCCGTGTTTTGTGTCATTTGCAAGTGCAACAACTTCGTCTTCTGTTTTAAAACGTTGAACTGCTAGTACGGGGCCAAATAACTCTGTATCGACTAGTGTTAGATTTTGGCTTGGGCATTCAACGATGGTTGGCTCAAAATAAAGCCCGTCCCTATCAGGTTGCTTGCCGCCTGTTAAAATTGTACCACCTTGTTTTTCTGCTAACGAAATTTGATCAATGATATGGTCTAATTGCCCTTTTGTGCAAAGTGGCCCCATTTCTGTTTCCTCAGCTTGTGGGTCACCAATTTTGATGTTCTTTGCAATTGCAATCATCTTGTCTAAAAATTCATCTGCGATATCTTCGTGTAGATAAAGCCTTGAGCCTGCTACACAGCTTTGACCGGTGGCACCAAAAATTCCAGCAACTGAACCATTTACCGCGCTTTCGATATTGGCATCCTCAAAGACAATAAAAGGCGACTTGCCACCCAGCTCAAGCGAAACCTCCGCAAAATTGTTTGTTGAGTTTTGCAGAATGTGTTTTGCAGATTCTGGCCCGCCTGTGAAAGCAACTCGCGCCACGTCTTTATGTGATGTTAGGACGCGTCCGCATGGATCACCATGTCCTGTTATAATGTTGATTACGCCATCAGGAATGCCAGCCTGTTCAACCAGTTTGCCAAATTCAAGTAGAGGTGCAGAAGCATGTTCAGACGCTTTTAAAATTATGGTATTACCTGCTGCCAGTGCTGGCCCAATTTTAGTCGCACTTAGGAACATTTGAGAATTCCAAGGCACAACAGCTGCAATCACACCAAGGGGTTCGCGTTCGGTAAAGACAAACATATCTGGTTTGTCGATGGGCAGTGTCTCACCATGTATTTTATCTGCTGCGCCACCATAAAAATGCAGATACTCGGCAATATAAGTTGATTGCCAAGCCGTTTCTTTAAACATCTTGCCCGTGTCTTGTGTTTCGATGCGTCCAAGATGCTCTGAGTTTTCAGCTAGCAAGTCACCCAGTTTGTGTAGATATTTGCCACGTTGTGTAGGGGTTAAGCTGGCCCATTCTCCTTCAAGTGCATCTTTAGCTGCCTTGACTGCTGCATTGACATCTTTTTCCGTAGCTTCTGGAACAGTCGACCAAATTTCGCCAGTTGCAGGATTTTGGCTTTCAAAAGTTGCGCCATCTGAGGCTGTGCACCACTGGCCACCAATTAGCATTTTATACTCGATGAGTTTAACCATTCTCGCCACCTATATTTTTGTTATTTGCAGGTACAATATGATGATAATTACCATCAAGATAAGTCAATGGGTGTGTTGATAGATTTTGAGCGCCCAGCACTTTGCCAATTACAATTTGATGGCTACCAGATAAAAGCGTCTGGTCCAGCTCACATCTAAACACTGCCGCACCTGAGATGGTCGGTATTGTGCCTGTATCAAGTGCGATGTTGTCAAATCGATCCTCTATTGTTTTATCATGCGCACCAGCAAATCGATCTGCTATATACTTAGCATCATGCGGCAGTACATTGATGTTGAAATAACGATTGCCTAAAACCATTTCAGAAATTTTGGATGAAGCATTGAGACAAACAAGTGCTGTTGGTGGATCAGCAGAAACAGAACAAAATGCTGAGACGGTTGTGCCATGTCGCCCTAAAGGGCCATCCGTTGTCACAACCGTAACGCTTTGTGCAACGCCTCTCATTGCATTGATAAATGTAGTACGATCCATATTGGACATTACGCTCTCCAAAGTTCATCACTGGGAAAAAATTAGCGTAAAAATTAAGTTTTTAATATCAAATAATATCGTATGTTTAGTTCGAATATATCGAATTGAGTTTATATCATGCAATTAATTGAATTACAGACTTTTCTAGCCATTATTGAAACAGGCAGTTTAGTGCGTGCCTCGCAGCGTTTGAATGTTACGCAGTCGACTGTAACCGCTCGCTTAAAATCGCTTGAGGCTGAGCTTGGACAGGCATTGATAAATCGCCAAAAGTCGGGCGCTTCACTTACGGCTGCTGGGGTTAGATTACAACGTTATGCGAGCACAATTTCAAATTTATGGCAGCAAGCAAGACAAGAGACGGCGCTTCCTGATGCTTTGAGTTCGGTATGCAATATTGCTTGTCATCCAGATCTTTGGGAAGGATTTGGGCAAGTTCTTTTTGATTATGTCAGGCTTGAACTGCCGCAGGTTGCGTTATCTGTTTGGCAAGGTAATGAAGCGGAAATGTCGCGCTGGCTCAAGGCAGGACTTGCGGATATTGCGCTCACATATTCATCTAATGCAGACCAAACTCAAGAGGTTGTACCTTTTTTTGATGATCAGTTGGTTCTTGTGTCAACAGATCCTGATAGTCCCTTAAAATTTGATCCAGGGTATGTTTTTATCGAGGCGGGTGAAGCATTTGAAAAAGAACATGCTGCTGCTTATGCAGACGCTAATACTGCAAGGATAAGTTTTGGTGTTGCAGGTTTGGGTCTCAATTTCATATTGAATGAAGGCGGCACGGCATATCTTCCGATGAGAATTGCAAAGCCTTACGTAGATGAAGGTAGATTATATCTTTTAAAAACCGCACCAATTTTTAAGCGAAAAGCATTCATAATCGTAAATAAAACCGCCCAAAACTCATGGCCATGGTTTGATGAGCTTTTAATAGATGTTGGGCTTGTATGTAAAACCTGAAATTCTAGAGCAGTCATAACTAAAAGAATGGATTTAAAGCTATAAATCTAAAACTAGAATTGCAATAAATGGCGCAGTGGAGAGAAACAATATAAAACCCAAACGCTTTTATCGCAAAAATAAATGGTGCCCCCGCCGGAATCGAACCATTATGCCAAATATCTGATATTAATTATATATCTCGGTTCGATAAATTTTGGTAGCACCATTTGTAGCACCAGTCCCATTTTTATACCAAAATCGAATTCGTTTCGATTCCCTAAATGGGCTCAATGTAGCACCAGTTTCCACAGGTATATAAAAAAAGGGGCTGTCCCAGATAACTACGATAAGTATTTCTTAACCCATTGGTTCAATTGCTTTAATTGAGCTTTTGGGTCGTTGTTATTGAAACGCCACTCACACTCCTTCAAAAATAGCGCAAAATGCTCCTTTGGTACACCATTGAATTTGCGCATATGACGCTTGGCTTGATTCCAGAAATTCTCAATACCATTGATGTGATTATGTTTGTCTGCGAAGAGTAATGAATGGTTGATGCGGTAGTGTTTAAAATCTGTCACATCAAGTGCATTATAACCGCGCCATGTGTCGGTATAGACGATACTATCAGGCACCACTTTACGCTCGATGATGGGACACAGAGTGGCTGAAGATGTATCAGGAATGATCTTCGTGTAAACCTTTCCACCGCGCTTTAAAAGCCCAAAAACAGGGATTTTACCACCAGCACCTCTTCCTCGTTTGCCTTTGCGCTTGCCACCAAAGTAACTTTCATCCACTTCTACTTCGCCACAGAAAACACTGTCCGCTTCTTGCTCAAGCTCATAATGAATAATCTCACGAAGCCGGTGAAAATAATAGGCTGCAGTCTTACGATTAACACCGCAAAGTGCCGATGCTGTTCGTGCAGTTGTCCCTGCAACAAAATGCTCAACTAAATGACATTGTACTGACTTACTTAAGCGACTTCTTCTCATACCCATATTGATAACCCATTTTTGAGTTATCTGGGACAGC
>CAZCUN010000003.1:0-90133 GCA_964502215.1 uncultured Rhizobiaceae bacterium
TCTCATACCCATATTGATAACCCATTTTTGAGTTATCTGGGACAGCCCCTAATTCTATTATTAAGCAAAAATTTTATGCTTATGTTTCATAGACAATATAGCTTTAATTTATGTGGTGACTTGTTGCTTGGTTCAATGTATCAAACTGTAAAAATGAACAGAATAATTTAATTAAAAGACGGCTTAGATGAATGATACGAATACATCATTAGCTAAATATTTTAGGCAAACTTTATACAAGAGCTTAGAAAAGATTGATATTAATCAGCTTGAAGAGCGTAAGCTTGTGTATAAAACTGCTTTGCGATCTCTTAATAATGTGCATCAAAAAAATGATAAAATCACAGCTGAAGCTAAGCTTGAGCAAATAGATTTAGTTAAAAAAATCATAGAAGAAATTGAAAACAAAGTTAGAGTGACGCTAAAGAAAGGCGCCATTGTACCACCTGGCACAACCAATAATACGCTCAATCAAGATAGCGCAACTCTTGCACCAGAAATAGTAAATCATGATGCAGAAGGTGATGCATTAAATGTACCACTTCAAAATACTGAAAAAGGGTTCTTACGGTCTCGAGGTTTTCTAATCTCTTGTTTTGCCGCTTTGCTCTTAGCAGCTGGCGCTACGTATTATTTCAAAAACAACTCGCATAAACAAAATACTGTATCGACTTTAGAGTTGCCCTGGGTGTTAAATGCAGATGATAAGTTATTTAAAACCATTAAACAAAGCGATGCTTTGAAGACTACATTATTGTCAGAAAATCGTGGTATATTATACGAAGCTATTATCGATCAAGCAGATAAGAATAACAGGTTAGATTTTGTTCTACGTGGTGAATTAGCAGAGAAACTAAATAACTTAAAAGGTGAGCTTTTAATTACATTCCATATAGAGAAACAAAATACTCAGGATGTAAATCTAACCCTAGTTGTTCGTACAAATGGCAAGCCTGTGTTTAAGAGATTAAATATATCAGACTCCAACCTCAACGAGTATTTTTTAACTCTCAATGCAGATTCAGTTGATGAAATAAGATCCCGTAGTTTGTTAAGGGTGCAAATAAATCAGGTAAAAGAAAAGTATCTAGTAAATCCTAAAGTCTTAATAAAAAAGATTGTGTTCAGCAAAATCTAAGCATCTGACGAATTCAATTTTGTTTTATTTCTTTCGGCTTGCAACTCTTATTCCTAATGATAAAGAATACTAAAGTTGATGTTAAGAACGCGCTCATTCCCAATATAACTTGCCACATAAAAATGTGATTAAAATGAAAACAAAAATAAGCAAGAATAGTATTCAGTATACTAGAGGAAAGGCATATTGATCTAATCCAATGTTCGTAAACTCCTCTTTTTCTGGCTATTTGATATGCGTGTTGATCGTGTGATTGAAAAAGATTGTGTCGCTTAAAAATTCGAAAAACTAAGGTGAATGTCGTATCAACAAAAATATATGCAAATGGTATAAAGCCAGCAATTGAACCATATTTTGATAAGATGAAAATCCCACAACTTCCTAATGCAAATCCTATGCATAAAGTCCCAGCATCACCCATGTAAATGCTAGCGGTTGGCTTGTTAAACCAACAAAAACCCAAAAGTGCAGCAAGAAAAATTAAGAAAATCACCGATATTGGTGCATCAAATGTTGTTATGGCCGATAATAGTGAAAACAACACAATGCCTGGTAATATGTTGAATGCTAAGAATAAATCCATACCATCAATAAAATTGATTGAATTAAGCGACCAAGTCACGGCTAGTATCATAAAAATACTAGGAATAAGGACGCCAGTAGCCATAGTTAATTGATCTAGGCCAGAAAACCCAGTGGTTTGATAAATAAAAACTGTAATATAGAACGCATTTATAAGGTGCGCTGCTAATCTAATGTAGATTGAAATTGATTTTATATCATCGGCCACCCCTATTATGAAAAGTAGTGAAACGGGTAGGCTGAATAACAGTAATATATCAATCGGCACGTTATTTACGAAAAAAAGTACTAAAAAACTCGCGCACAATGTGATTGGAACTATAACTAACCCTCCAGCTTGAATGGCAGTCTTTCCTATATTGGCAGGGTGCTGTTGAGATGACCTAAGTTTTTCGGAAGCGATAGTGTGTTTTAATACAAAAAAGGATATGATTGTCACTAAATAAACAGCAAAAAATACAGGTAAAAACTGCTCAGTTAAAATCATAGAATGCCCTCGAAGATTTGGTTTGTGAGTAATAATAATTTAATACGGCGTAAATAAAGAATTTGAATATATGTTTTTTAAACTTTTAAACTTTCTGGATCATTCTTACTCACGTAATGTTTCCTTTGCTTTTTTGATGGGAATATTTTGTATCCTTTTAGGAAGTGTAGCAACTTTTCTTTTTGTTACGTCGTGTTTTGTTTTGATTTTTTTCAATCCAAAAGCATCTGTTTCTAAAGTTTGGAAAGATACAAAACAATTGTGTTCAGAGTTACCAATTATATTGTGTTTTCCGTTGTTTTATATAGTCGTTTTAGCGACCAGTTTTCGTGGAGATAATTGGCTATTTGATAGTCTTATTATAGCTGGTTCGTATTGGCAATTTCTATTTCTGGTTCCAGCCACAGTTGGCTTGTATTATTTATCAAAAGATGTAAATTTTGCAGGCTTATTCACGTATGGTTGCAGGGTAGCATTAATATTTGTAGTGCCTCTTTCATTTTTTCAAATTTATTATTTTGAATCGCGTGCAGATGGCTTTCTAAATAATTATCTTATTTTTGCAAGCATTTGTATTGCAGGTGCTGGTTTATCAATTTTGGAATGGCCAGAAGACACGCACAAAAATAAAGTACTAAGTTGGATAACCCTAACATCTGGTATGCTTGCTGCCTTATTAACATTTTCTCGAGGTATGTTACTACCAATTCTTGTTGTGACGACATTAGCATTTTTATATCACTATAAAAGTAAGTCTGTGCTCCAGTTGAGTATCCGTAAAATTATGATTCTTGTCGGCTTATTTGTTGGTGTTTTTATTGCTCTTATGCAGACAGAAAATGGATGGCGGTTTTTAGATCAAAGATTATTGCAACCTGTGGAAATGATGAATCTAGGCGAGCTTAATGATCGAACCATTAGCCACCGTTTAGATATGCAGAAAACAGGGTATTACGCCTTTACTGAAAAACCGTTATTTGGGCATGGTGTACAAAATGCAGTAATTCAAGCAAATGCTGTATCTGAAAAAGTGCTTGGAAGAAAAACAGCCTATACATACACACACCTTCACAATGACTTTCTAACGCACGCTGTTGGAGGGGGGCTTATTCTTTTAATATTATTTGCGACAGTGATTTTTAGCCCTGTGATAATAGCGCTGCAATTACAAAAATATGAAACTGGAATAACATTGCTATTTTACAGCATAATGCTTAGCGGCGCTTTTTCCATGATAGCACTAACAAATATCGTTTTTCACAATGATCAACTAACAACCATGTTTTGTGTGTCTACAATGTTTATAATAGTAAGAAAATTACAAATAATGAATGGGGACAAGAACCTAAGAATTCCTGATCTATCTATCATAGCAAATGGGGTAAATCCCTTAGGTTTGAAAGAACCCAGATAATCAATAAAATCCGCAGCGTCAATTATGGTTCGTACCTAATTATTAGCTGTTTTATTAAAATACTTATCCCCGCTTTTGAAATCTGTTTCAGAATTAACATTTCAAAAGGAGTACCCAATGGATAAGTCCGACAATCTTGAGCTTCCCTATATTATGCCTAATCAGGCACAAAAACACGTCACGCATAATGAGGCGATACGCTACCTAGATGCGTTAGTACAGATCAGTGTGGAGAGTAGAACCCTTACCTCTCCACCAACTCAGCCAGTAGATGGGAGCAGATACATTATAGCAGGTAACGCGCAAGGAGAGTGGGAAAACAAGTCTAATCAACTCGCTTCTTTTCAAGATGGTGCCTGGGCATATTTTCAACCCAAAACGGGATGGCTTGCCTGGCTCAAGCAGGACAATGTTATTTTAGTCTATAACAATAATCAGTGGGAGCCTGTTTCTTCTGATGCTTCTGCAGTTGAGCAATTCAATCAGCTTGGTATCAATACATCTGCTAACGAGCAATCAAGGTTTGGTGTTTCATCTGAAAATAGTTTCTTTACACATGAAGGAAGCAACCATCGTTTAAGCATCAATAAATCTAAGCATGACGACACAGGTTCTCTTATTTTTCAAACTGATTGGGCTGGTCGTGCAGAAATGGGTTTGGCAGGCAGTGATGATTTTTCAATAAAAGTTACCTCTAACGGCGTAAATTGGCATGATGGTATAGTTGTTTCTGCAGATAGCGGTAAAGTAAGCTTTCCGTCGGGGTTAAATGAGGTGCAATTATCAGGTACGCCTGAAAATTTAAATGGCACTGATATTATATATATAGATGCAATCTCTGGTGATGATTTTAACGACGGAACATCTGTAAGCCAATCAATTAAAACGTTAGAAAGACTTGAAGAATTATTTTCGATTGGCCGCAGATTTCAGATTTGCTTGTTAAGCGATTTGGTGTGGGATTTCGCTATAAGCATCAGCTACCCAATTGCTATGCTGAATATATTGGGAAGAAGAGCTGATAATGGCGCTTATGAGAAAAGAACCATCACAATCAAAGATTCAAAAAACGTTTCTAATTTACCAGGCTGTTTGTTTATGAACTGCATAAGTAAAATTTATATACGTTCAGTAAATATCAATTTGGATACATCAAAAGGATTCTCGTTTTTGAATTACTCGAACACAATGGGGTATCTTCGTACTCTTGATGTGAGTGTGACTAGAACAGGAAGCGGTACATGCTCTTTTTATGCGGATGGGAGCTCATTTGTTGCGAGTAAACACCAATCATTTACGATTGATAATTCTGCTAAAGGATACATTGCAAAAGGTGTTGGCTCAGGTGAAAATCCAAACTCTGATTGGCGCTATGCAAGCAATATTACATCATTTTAAAAGTTAAATGATTTGAGCTGAATTTGAAATCACATAGTTCAGCTCAAGTCGATTGCGCTTTCCTTATTAGGTTTTGCGTTCATTATATTTGATTGATAAGGCATTATGGCTTAACTTCTAAAAATTAGCTGTGTTGAGTTCGTTGATTAGTTTTACTCGACAAATCGATTTGGGATTTAATTTAATGAAGCTTGATGAGTTTTTGGCTTTGCCATTTATTTCGGAAATTGGCCACTTTTTAACAAGCATCGGGTTTTCGCAATCGATTATTATTAGCAGATGGGCATTAATACAGGTCGCTATATTAATAGTAGCAATGTTTCTTGCTAAAATAATTAGAGCAAAAATTGATCAGCCCATTACAGATAGATTGCGTAAAATAGAAGGTCAGCGTGGCCTATTACGGGTTCTTCTTATTTTTAAAAATCGAATTTTTTGGTTTATTTTATCCGCCCAATTATGGATCGGATATTTTGCATTAAGAATGATAACTTGGCCCAGTAACAGTTATATTTTACGTGTAATGACAGGACTAGCTACGGCTTGGTTTATAATCTCATTTTTCTCTAGGCTCATTAAAAATAGATTTATATCGAGGCTTATTGCAATTGTTGCTTGGGGCGTTGCAGCATTATACATACTTGGACTTTTACCAAGGGCTCAGTCAGCGCTCGATAGCGCTGCTTTTACAATGGGCGGGTCAAGGGTTTCTGCGCTTTCTATCATTCAAAGTGGCGCTTTGCTGGTGGCATTAGTCTGGTTAGCAATGCTAGCCTCATCGTTCATAACAAGTGCGCTTGCCAAGAACGAAGATATCTCACCATCAGTCAAAGTCTTATTGTCAAAAGTGTTACGCTTTTTGCTTCTGTGTTTTGCGGTAATTTTTTCATTAAGCGCGGTTGGCATTGATTTTACGGCTCTTGCTGTTTTCTCAGGCGCTGTTGGTATTGGCATCGGCCTGGGTTTGCAAAAGATCGTTTCGAACTTTTTGTCAGGCATTATTCTGCTTCTAGACAAATCCATTAAGCCAGGCGATGTAATTGAGATTGATACAGTGTCTGGCTCGACCTATGGTTGGGTGCAGCATTTGGGCGCTCGCTATACATCTGTTCGTACAAGAGATGGTACTGAAACGCTTATTCCGAATGAAGTTTTTATCGACTCTCCTGTTACAAATTGGACACACACAAATAAATCTGTTCGGCGCAAATTACCCATTGGCGTTTCATATGATACAGATGTTGAAAAGGCGATTGCGCTTTGTCTTCAATCCGTAGAAAATATGCCACGCGTATTAAAAGTCCCGCCTCCAGTTTGTTTAGTAAAAGGCTTTGGTGACTCATCCGTTGATCTTGAATTACGGTTTTGGATAAACGATCCAGAAGGTGGCGTCGCAAATATTTCAAGCAAAGTTTATCTTGAAGTTTGGAAATTATTCCAAGCTGAGAATATTGAAATTCCATTCCCGCAACGCGATTTGAACATTCGTTCAAGCATCCCGCTAGAGATCAAAACTAAGAAGTAAGTGATATGCAATTAAAAGATAAAACCATCGTCATTACAGGCGCTGCAAAAGGCATCGGCGCGGCACTTGCTACGCGGTTTTCACAAGAGGGCGCTAATATTATTCTTGGTGATATAGATCAAGCGACCATCATCCAAACTGCGGATGAATGTGGTGGGCTAGGCGTTGTTTGTGATGTAACAAAAGAGGCAGATATTCAAAATATTGTTTCAACTGCCGAAGAAAATTTTGGCTCTGTAGATATGTTTGTTTCAAACGCTGGCATTTGTTTTGGGGAAGGGGATCACTCTGCCTCTGCTAGCAATGACCAATGGCAAAAGTGTTGGGAACTTCATGTGATGTCTCATGTTTATGCGGCGCGTGCAGTATTACCATCAATGATTAAGCGCGGTGATGGCTACCTAGTGCAAATGGCTTCTGCGGCTGGATTGTTAAGTCAAATCGGTGATGCCGCATATTCATCAACCAAGCACGCGGCTGTTGGTTTTGCAGAATCTCTGTCTATTACGCACGGAAAACAGGGCATCAAAGTCTCAGCCGTTTGTCCTCAATATGTGGCAACTCAAATGACAGGCTATGATGATAATTCGCAAGTAAACGATAGCGCCTCAATCATTAGCCCAGAACAAGTGGCCAACACAGTGTTGGAGGGTGTAAAAAATGAGCAGTTTTTAATTTTGCCGCATCCAGAAGTTGCCGAGTTTATTCAAAACAAAGCTGCTGATTATGATAGGTGGTTGGGTGGTATGAGAAAACTGCGTTCAAATATCATTGACGCTGTTGGCTCTACCAAATTAGAAGACATGCATAAGTTGTTTTAAACGCTCAGCTTACAACCAGTTTTTGCTGACTGATATATAGCAGCTTCAAGTTCCAGTATTCTGATATACTCCGAAGCGGTATTTTCTAACGTGCCATCTTGCAACAATCCCTTTATTATGTGTGATTGAAGGGCATGGACACAGTCCCCAGCAAAGCCAGGCCATTGTTTGGGCTCCAGTATAGTTTCTTCAAATTGCGAACCAAATTTTCGCAATTTTAAAGCGCCATTTCCCAATAGGCTTAAAGTACCATGGGTGCCTTCTACTAAGCATTCGCCTAAGGTCGTGCGGCAATTTTCTGCTGCGTGATCCAAGTGTCTATTGGCGTCAAATATCGCGCGCCTACCTGCTTCAAACTCCATAATGAAGTAACCAGCATCTTCCCCTGCAATGTGAGGGTTAATCTGCCGAAGATCCGCATAAACAGATCTAGGATCACCCATTAAATATCGAAAGGTATCAATCCAATGAACGCCTGTTTCATGAATTAAAAATCGTTCCATTTCTTGAAAATAAGGCTGACGCTCTAGATAAGCTTCTGCACCTTGACCATCACCTGTACGCAATCTGAAAGTAAGTTGGTGAACATCACCAATCAAACCATTTTCCAATTTTTCTTTAATGGTTCGATACCAAGGTTGAAAGCGAAAATTTTCATGTACTATAATTGTGACGTTATTTTTTTCGCCTAGTTCAGCAGCCTCCTTTGCCACATCAATTGTGGTACAAAAAGGTTTTTGACATACGATTGTTTTAACGCCCAGATTAATTGCTTTTTTGATGGTATCAAAATGCATAGGCGGTGGGGTGATGATGTCTAATAAATCTGGCTTAACAGCTATTAGCATTTTTTCTACATCATCAAAGGCGGTTAAACCTGTTGCCTTTGCTGCCTGCAAATTTAGATCCACAGAAGCAACTAATAAAGCATTTTCTATGCGACGCCAAGCATCGTAATGGAAAGTGCTAAAGTATCCTGCACCAACACAAGCTACTTTAATCTCTTCAGTTTCCCCGTTCATTTTGCAAGCTGGTCAAGAATAGCTTTGGTAGCAGTTTGCGTATCCGCTTCACCGCCAATATCACGGGTCAGAGATTGGCGGTGGTTGAGTATGATTTCACCAATTGAGTTTTTAATTTTTTGTCCATCTTCTAACAGAGGCTTGTTGTCGAATTCAAGCCCTAACCATTCAAGCATCATAGCGGCAGACAAAATCATAGCGAATGGATTGGCGATACCAAGACCTGCAATATCAGGCGCAGAACCATGACAGGGTTGGAATAGTGCGTGTTCAATTCCAATATCAGCAGAGGGTGCAAGACCCAAACCGCCCATCAAGCCAGCCCCAAGGTCGGATAAAATATCACCAAACATATTTTCAGTCACTAGAACATCGAAATCCCAAGGTTTTTGAACCATCCATAAAGCTGTTGCGTCGACATAAGCATGCTCAGCCTTGATGCTTGGAAATGCTTTTGCTTGCTCATCAAATATGCTTCTGAAAAATGCAAAAGCTTTAAAAACATTTGCCTTGTCTACGCAGGTAACAACGCCTTTACCTGTGCCAGTATTCTGACGTTGTTGAGCTAGTTTAAATGAAAATTGAAAAAGCTTTTCACTAATATCTCTTGTGATTACGAGTGTCTCTCGTGCTTCATTCTCACTCACCTTTCCCTTGCCTTGAGACCAGAACAAGCCTTCCGTACTTTCACGTATCAAAACAAAATCAATTATTTTTCCTTCAGGTATTTTTAGCGGGCTATCTTGTCCAGGATAAAGCGTAACAGGTCGCACACCTGCAAATAAGTTCAACTCTTTGCGCAACTCAATTTGAGGAGAAATTTCTGTACCATCATCGTAGCGAATGTCTGGAAGTCCCATGGCAGATAACAAAATCGCATCAGCATTTTTTGCAGTGTCGAGAGATTTTTTTGGAAGTGATTGTCCTGTGTTACTGTAATGCAAAGCGCCAGCTTCGCAGTGCGAAAAGGTCAATGAATAGCCGTTGGTTTGATCTTGTAGATGGTTTAAAATTTCAATTGTAGGAGCCATAATTTCAGGCCCGATACCGTCACCTTCAAAGATTGCAATTTCAAATTCTGATTTCATAATATAACTTTACATGTCTTGCTGCTTGCCACCCTTAGTTAAAAGTAAACTTGAAATGCATAATTGAAAACAGATTTCTTTTTATCAACATTTAATTGTGTATAATTAGAGCCATGAATTTGAATTAGAGTGTCTTTTAAATGAGTATTTCATAATGAAGTTTGCCGTTTGTGTATCCTTTAACATAAAGCCTGAGTTCTCATCCCAGTTTATGTCGCTTGTCACTTCGAATGCTAAACAATCACTTGCTGTTGAAGACGACTGTTTAATCTTTCATGTTTGCGCAAATGAAGAGCAGCCAAGTGAGGTTTTTCTTTATGAGATTTATACATCAAGTGAGGCTTTTCAGGCGCATTTGAAGACAGCACATTTTCTTCAGTTTGATTTAAAGATAACTGATATGATTATTGATAAGACAGTCAAAACATATGCGACTGTCATTTGAGGTGAATTAATGGAAAAGCTCTGGGAAGTTTATGCCTTAAAATATGCGGAACGAAATACGAGAACCAGGGCAGATAGTTTTTTGTTTGATGATGATCACGCCAGTCCACATGATATGGATTATTTTATTTGGGTTCTTAAGTCTGGTGATAAAACAATTGTTGTTGATACTGGTTATGATGCGCTAGAGGCGAAGCGGCGTAACAGACCGATTATACGTGACCCAGCTCAATCATTAAACGCACTTGGTTTGAATGCAGAGGAAATTGATACCGTAATAATTACACATCTTCATTACGACCATGCTGGCGGGTTAGGGCGTTATCCAAAAGCTACATTTCATTTGCAAAAATCAGAAATGGAATTTGCGACAGGGCCCTGTATGTGTAGCGATGTAATCCAAATGCCATTTACAGCAGACCATGTTTGCGAAATGGTTCATAAGATTTATTCAGGACGCGTAGTCTTTCATGAAGGCGATGGCTTCGTTGCAGAAGGTGTGAGCGTGCATTGTGTTGGCGGGCACTCACGCGGACTTCAAGTTGTACGCGTAAAAACTGCTCAAGGATATCTATGCCTTGCCTCGGATGCTTCGCATTATTACGAAAACTTCCTTGCACAAAAACCATTTCCCATTGTTGTTGATATGGAGAATATGATTGAAGGGTTTAGCATAATTCAAGAGCTTGCTAGCAATAAATCTTTTGTCATTCCAGGCCATGATCCAATTGTAACAAAGGTCTTTCCAAATTTTGGTGAATCTGGTTTTATCTGGCGATTAGATAAAGAGCCACTAAGACCAATTCCCTAAACCCACGCAGAGGTGTTCAATGCTATTAGGATGTATCGGGGACGATTTTACGGGATCAAGTGATATCGCAAATACAATTGCAAAAGCAGGTATGAGTGTAACTCAATATACGGGAATTCCCAAAGGTAATGCGGATAAGTCGGTTGAGGCAGGGGTTGTCTCACTCAAGTCCAGAACAAACCCAGTTGAGGAAGCGATTGCACAAAGTCTTGAAGCTGCCGAATGGTTGCTTGCGCAAGGTTGTGAGCAAATATTTTTCAAATACTGCTCTACTTTTGACTCAACACATGAAGGCAATATTGGCCCTGTAGCTGAAGCGTTGGCAGATTATTTGAAAGAAGACCAAGTTGTCTTTTGCCCTGCATTTCCTGCAACTGGGCGTTCAATTTATCAAGGTCACCTGTTTGTAAATGATACATTGCTCAGCGAAAGCGGTATGAAAGACCATCCGCTTACACCCATGACAGATTCAGACCTAAGACGCTGGTTGTCGCATCAAACTAAATGGGATGTGAAGCATGTTTCGCATTCTCAAACTTTACTGGGGGCTGTGGAAGTTGTGAAACAAATGCGGGAAAATGCACCAGCTTTTTATATTGCAGACGCAATTAGAGATGAAGACTTATTGGTATTAGGAGAGGCCTTAAAAGATAGAAAACTGCTTACTGGTGGATCAGGCTTAGCACTTGGACTGCCAAAAAACTTCCGCGACAAAGGTCAAATCGGGTTAAGTAAAACTACTTGGAAAAAGGCAGGTGGAAGAGCGGTCATATTGTCTGGCTCTTGTTCAATTGCAACTAGGGGGCAAGTTGAAGTTTATAGCGCAAAACATCCATCTTTAGAGCTAACAGCAAAAGATATTTTTTCTCAAACCCAAACCCCTGAAAGTGTTTGTGACTGGGTCATGAGCCTTGATGATGTGCCTTTAATATATACATCTGCTGATCCATCCGTGGTTAAAGCAGCACAACAAGAATTTGGCCAAGAAATTATAGCAGAAAAAATAGAAGGCTTTATGGGAGCTGTATCAAGCGAAATGGTATCGCGTGGGGCTAAGTGCATCATTTCCGCAGGAGGAGAAACCTCTGGCGCAATTGTTAAAGCTTTAAAAGTGCAAGCAATGGAAATTGGACCAGAAATTGCAGCTGGTGTTCCCGCACTAAGAGACACTCATCAAGATTTGGTCTTGGCTCTAAAGTCTGGAAACTTCGGAAAAGAAAGCTTCTTTGAAGATGCTTTAAATGTTTTAGTATCATAATAGAATTCTGTTGAAGTGAGCAAAATTTATGTTTGATCTTATTGATATCACCGCAATAATTTTAGCTGCATTCTTAGTGGCTGTAGCATTGCTAAACATAAAAAACGGTCGTTACGTTTTAGCCTTGGCATTTGTTTTAATTGCATTCATTCCGCTTATGTGGGCTGGGCTAATTCGCTTTCACATACCTCAAACACTCATTTGGATGAGTATGTATATTTTTGCCATCATTTTTTTATGGCAAGGTTTTTTAGGGCTTGTGACACGCAGTGTTGATAATCATATTTTTGCGTTACCGGACCAGTTTGGCGAAATTGGGCGAAATATCTTATCTATTTTGGTGTCAGGCGTTTTTGCTATTTTGATTGTCCTAACTTGGTATTAGTAAAGCGATGTTGATAACGTAAGGCAATAAACCTCTTGTCCTTACATTGCATTTCGTTCAGAATCGGCAAAATTCGAGTCACCTGTGACTTGGATAAATAGAATGTAGGGATCGAATGTATAAACTCTCACTTGCTACTATTCCACTTTCCGCAATGTTATTTGCGCAACCTTGTGTTGCTGAAGACACTATAAAAATTGGTGTTCTGGCTACACTGAAAGGCGCTTATACCGTCTTAGGAGAAGATGCTGTTCGCGGTGTAAAAGTGGCGCTTGACGAAGTGGGTGCAGAAATTGCTGGAAAGAAAATTAAGCTTGTTGTGAAATCAATTTCAACATCGCCAGAGAGTGCCGTTAAAGCTGCAGAAGAATTGTTACAAAGCGATGTTGATTTGATTATTGGGCCATTGTCGTCTGATCAAGGTATTGCAATTAAGGATTTTTCAAAAACAAAAATTCAAGCAACATTTATCAATGGTATTTCAGGCGCTGTCGAAACAACTTTTGTAAATCCATCAAATAATTTTTTTCGTTTTAATACGGATAATGCTCAATGGTCAGCTGGTCTTGGGCAGTATGTTTTCAATGAAAAAGATTTCAAAAAAGTAGCTGTCATTGCTGAAGACTATTCCTTTAATCATGCACAAGTTTTTGGCTTTGAAAATGAGTTTTGTTCTGCTGGTGGTGAAGTGACACAACGCCATTGGCTGCCTCTAGGTGAGAATGAATATTCAAAAACAATTCAAGATATTTCTGAAGATGTCGATGCAGTTTATCTGGGCTTAAGTGGTAGTGCAGCTATTCGCTTCGTCGAAGAATTTCAACAAACGGGGCGACAAACAAGCTTTATTGGAAGTTCGATTACAGTCGATGGCGCCCTCTTAAACGCGCCAGACGCACTTAAGCCAAACCTTATAGGAATGGCATCATCAGGTCCTCAGGCAGATACTTGGGGGGATGATGCCTGGCAAGCATATGTGACGCGCTATAAAGATTTGTTTTCACCAGAGCAAAGGTTTGTTGCTCCTTCTATTATTGCAACAGGCTATCATAATGCAGCTTTAGCGTCACTTAGCTGCATTGCAAGCGTTAAAGCCGATTTGTCAGATGGACATGAGAAGTTCCGGCAATGTCTTGGTGCGCTAGAATTAAATGCACCAAATGGCCCTATAAAATTAGATGCTAACAGACAGGCAATTGCCAACAATTATGTGACAGAAATTATTAAGCAAGAAGATGGTAGTTTGGTAAAAAAGCTAGTTAAAATAGAAAAAAATGTTGAGCAAACATTAGGACTCGCCACAAAAGACTTTGCTGCACTAGGTATGCCGTCACGCGATAATAAAGTTTGTAAAAAATAAGAATCTTAAAACTTTTAATTTAGCATTAGTAAATGCTTTGCTTTTTTCCTCATGGTTTGCAAGACTGCAAGTAGCAATGTGCAAATCGCATTGGAATTAGGATTGGGGTTTAAATGAAACGGGAAGTTCCGACTTCAAATGTCAGTACCACGCTTGAAGTAAATGACTTACATAAATCATTTGGCGATTTGGAAGTTCTTAAGGGCGTGTCTCTAACCGCACAAGAAGGTGACGTTGTTACAATGATCGGGGCAAGTGGGTCTGGTAAATCAACCTTCTTGAGATGTATTAATTTACTTGAATTACCAACCGCCGGTGACATTAAACTCAAAGGCGAGTATGTTGAATTTAAGAACGGCAGAGATCATCTTATTCCAAGCAATAAAAGACAGGTAGAACGCTTTCGAGCGCAACTTGGTATGGTCTTTCAAAGTTTTAACCTATGGCAACATATGACGGTTATGCAAAATATCATGGAAGGCCCTGTGCAAGTTTTAAAGACTTCTAAGGCTGAAGCAAAAGAGCGTGCTGAGAGTATTTTAAATCGTGTTGGCCTTTGGGATAAGCAGTATGAGTATCCAGCATTTATGTCTGGTGGCCAGCAACAACGAGCCGCCATTGCTCGTGCCCTTGCGATGGAACCTAGCATCATGTTGTTTGATGAACCCACTTCAGCACTTGATCCTGAATTAGTCGGCGAAGTTTTAAAAGTAATTCAATCCCTCGCAGAAGAGGGACGTACGATGATCATGGTAACCCATGAAATGAAATTTGCCCGTGATGTATCGACAGAAGTGATATATTTACACGAGGGTAAAATTGAGGAGCAAGGAGCACCTTCACAGGTCTTTAATAATCCAAAAAGCGAACGCTGCAAAAAGTTTGTGCAGTCTGTTCATTAAAATAAATACCAAAGGGAGAAACTAAAATGAAAAAATATTTATCAATTCTAGGCGGCACAGTTGCGGCTCTAGCGCTCAGTGTTCAACTGGCTTCAGCTGAGTTGAAAGTAGGCTTTGCTGCTGAAAACTATGCACCATTCACTGAAAAAGGGGCAGACGGCAATTGGAAAGGCTGGGAAGTTGAAATCAAAGACGCACTTTGTGCGGCAATGGGCGAAGAATGCACAGTTGTTGAAATTGCATGGGATGGCATCATTCCAGCGCTTACATCAAAGAAAATGGATGTAATTATTGCGTCAATGTCTATTACAGACGAGCGTAAGAAAACAATTGCTTTTTCTGATAAATACTACAACACACCAGCTGTAATCGTAGCGCCAAAAAGTTCTGGCGTTTCAGGCGATCCAGCAAGCGTAAGTGGTAAAATTGTTGGCGTGCAAGTTTCAACAATTCATGCAAACTATGTGGAAAAGCACTTTAAAGATGCAGAAGCTAAGTCTTACAACACATTCGATGAGCACAACCAAGATTTGGTTGCTGGTCGTGTAGACGCAGTTGTAGGTGATTCACTAGCAATGCAACCCTTCCTCACAAGCGATTCTGGGAAGTCTTTTGAAATCAAAGGCGAGCTAAATGATGTAGAAGTCTTTGGCCCAGGCGTTGGTGTTGGAATGCGTAAGGAAGACACAGAGCTGATGGCAAAAGTAAACGCAGCAATTGCAAAAATCCGTGCTGATGGCACCTATGATAAAATTTCAAAGAAGTACTTTGATTTTGACATCTACGGCGGCAAATAAGTCGTAACTTTATCAGGGGGCTTTGCCCCCTGATTTTCTTTATACGATTACAAAATGTAATTGTTTGATGGTCTGGAACTTCCATGGAAAACGCATTAGAGATTCTTAGCTATTCCCCGCCTGGTTGGGGTGGCGCGTTATTGCGTGGATTATTAAGCACACTCCAGATTGCACTAGGCGCTTATTTTCTAGGGCTTCTGATTGGATTAGGTGGAGCATTTGGAAAAATATATGGTGGCCCAGCTTTGCGCTGGTCATTGGAAGTTTACACAACACTCATTAGAGCTATCCCGGAACTTGTTCTAATTTTATTACTTTATTACGCAGGCGCTGATTTACTCAACGCGGCTCTTGAAGGTTTAGGCTTTGAACGCGTTGATATTAATCCACTGGTAGCAGGCATATACGTCATTGGATTTGTTCAAGGTGCATATTCAACAGAAGTTTTACGCGGCGCTTTTTATGCAGTCCCGACAGGGCAAATTGAAGCTGCTAAAGCAATCGGCATGTCTTCATGGAAACGTCATACGCGTGTAGTTATTCCAGCTATGATACCTTTTGCTATTCCAGGTCTTGCAAACCTATGGTTGATCGCAACAAAAGAAACAGCACTCCTAGCAGTCGTTGGTTTTAGCGAGCTGGCATTAGTTACCAAGCAAGCAACAGGCTCTACAAAGTCTTATCTAACGCTTTATCTAGCGGCAGCTGCCCTTTATTTGAGTGTTACACTTGTATCCAATGTTATCTTTGGATTCATTGAACGTCATTATAGGCGTGGCCAACCGGTGCAGGGGTAAACTGATGGAATGGTTCCCAGGTGAATGGTATTGGCTACCTGAATATTTGCCGCGCTTTGCGCAAGGGCTTTGGCTTACCATTCAGCTTTTGGTGATTTCAATTTTCTTTGGCATGGCATTGGCTATTCCAATTGGGCTTGTGCAGGTGACAGGGCCACGACCACTTGCTTGGCTTGCTAAAGCGTTTTGTACCGTTATTCGTGGCACACCTTTGCTTATTCAGTTATGGCTTATTTATTATGGCGTAGGATCGTTATTCCCTTCAATCCCAGGCATTCGTGAAAGCTTTCTTTGGCCAGTTTTAAGAGATGCATTTCCTTATGCTATTCTAGCATTCTCACTTAGCGTTGCAGGCTATGAAGGTGAGATTATGCGCGGTGCATTTAGAGGCGTACCAAAAGGCGAACTTGAAGCAGCCCGAGCGATTGGCATGTCACCCTTTAAAGTCTTATGGCGTGTGTGGTTGCCGCGTGCGTTACAAAATGTATTTCCAACTTTAACAGGCGAATTTATTTTAACACTTAAAGCAACACCGCTTGCTGCTACGATTACTATTTATGAAGTCTTTGGCGTAAGTTCTATTGTGCGCCAAGATACATATAAAATTTATGAGCCATTATTATTTGTGGCGCTGATCTATTTATGCCTAGCAGCTGTTTTGATTTTAATGTTTAGATATTTTGAAAATAAAATCCCAAAGCGAAGTGCTTAATATGAAGAAGTACAGAGATTTAATTGAAGGAAAAGCAGCTTTAATTGTCATAGACATTCAAGCAAGTACCTTTATCGATGACAGTGTCGATCGCGCTATCCCTAATATGGATGGGTTTAAAGAGCGTATGTTGAAATCTCGTATTGCGATTGATAAAGCGCGTGCGTGCGATATTCCTGTTATTTTTATTCAAGAAATTCACCGTAAAGATTTAAGCGACTTTGGGCGCGAGCTTGACGGTGATGAAGAGGTGCATTGTTTAGACAACAATCCAGCGACAGATATCGCGGTTAAAGAAATGGGTTTCAGACCTGATGATTATCTAATTCCAAAACGTAGGTATTCTTCGTTTTATGGTACAGATTTAGAAATTCTCCTGCGTGGTTTAAAAGTCGAAACACTTATTTTAGTTGGTGCACTGACTGATGTTTGTGTCCACTATACTTTTGTGGATGCACATCAAGGTGATTATTTTTGCCGCGTCATAGAAGACTGCGTGGGTGGTTCTAGCATACAGGCTCACGATGCCTCACTTAAAGCTATGGAATATTTGCAAACCGGTGCAATACGTTCATTGGATGAAACGCTTCAAGCAATGGATGGTCATAAAAGTTAGATGAGTAAAACTTAAGCAATTTCCTGATTTGCAGCAGCTTCCTGGCCTAGTGCCGATAAGGTTGTTGCAACTATGCCCGCTTTATCAAGGCCAGCTTGTTGTATCATTCGCTCTGGCGACATCTGATCCATATAGACATCAGGCATGGTCATGGTTCTGATTTTCAACCCATTATCCAACAAGCCTTCACCAGCTAGATGATGCAGAACCATAGCCCCAAAGCCGCCAGTTGAACCTTCTTCAATGGTGATAAGAGCTTCATGTTCTTTGGCAAGACGGTTGATTAAATCCGTATCCAAAGGTTTAGCAAAACGTGCATCTGCAACCGTTGTTGAAAGGCCAAATTGCTCAAGGTCTTGTGCGGCTGCAAGCGCGTCTTGTAATCGCGAACCAAACGATAAAAGCGCAACTTTTGTACCTTCTTTTACGATACGTCCCTTGCCAATTTCTAATATTGTACCGCGTTCTGGCATTTCAACACCAACACCAGACCCGCGTGGATAGCGGAAAGAGATAGGCCCTTCATCATAAGCAACCGCTGTTGCAATCATATGTTTTAGTTCTGCTTCATCACTGGCCGCCATAACTGTAAAGCCCGGCAAGCAAGATAGATAAGCAATATCAAAAGAGCCCGCATGGGTACTGCCATCAGCTCCAACAAACCCTGCGCGGTCGATCGGAAAGCGCACTGGTAATTGCTGAATGGAAACATCATGCACAACTTGGTCATAGCCACGTTGTAGGAAGGTTGAATAAATTGCACAGAAAGGTTTATAGCCCTCACTTGCCATACCTGCTGCAAAAGTGACGGCGTGTTGTTCTGCAATGCCAACGTCATAAGTACGATCTGGAAAAGCTTCGCCAAAAATATCAATACCAGTCCCCCCAGGCATGGCAGCAGAAATACCAACAATCTTTTCATCATGCTCAGCTTCTTGTACCAGACTTTGGCCAAAAACTTTTGTGTATGAGGGTACATTTTGAACAGATTTTTGTTGCTTGCCACTTAAAACATCAAACTTAGCAACCGCATGAAGCTTGCAGTCAGATTGTTCAGCGGGTGCGTATCCCTTGCCCTTTTCAGTTCTGATGTGAAGTATGATTGGGCCTTGCTCACTGTTTCTTATATTGCGCAAAACTGGCAACATAGCTTCAAGATTGTGCCCATCAATTGGCCCTACATAATAAAAGCCCAACTCTTCAAACATAGTTCCGCCCGTAAAGAAGTTACGAGTATATTCTTCAGTTTTACGAGCTTTATCAGCAATAAACTCAGGCATTTTTTTGTTGAGTTGTTTTGCAGTTTCGCGAAGTGAGCGGTAGGTCTTGCCAGAAACAAGTCGTGCCAAATAGTGGCTCATGGCGCCTGTAGGTGGCGCAATCGACATATCGTTGTCATTTAAGATAACGATTTGTCGAGCGTCTATGCCGCCAGAATTATTCATTGCTTCATAGGCCATGCCAGCAGTAATAGAGCCATCGCCAATAACTGAAATGACATTGCGTTGTATACCTTCAAGGCGTGAGGCTTCAACCATGCCAAGCCCTGCTGAAATAGAGGTGGATGAGTGCGCTGCGCCAAACGGGTCGTATTCACTTTCCTTGCGTTTGGTGAAACCTGAAAGGCCTTTTTCTTGTCTAATCGTACGAATGCGGTCACGTCTACCTGTTAAAATCTTATGTGGGTAGCACTGGTGACCAACATCCCAAATGATACGATCATGCGGTGTGTTAAATACATGATGCAATGCAACGGTGAGTTCAACAACCCCAAGCCCTGCACCCAAATGCCCGCCTGTAACTGATACAGCATCAACAAGTTCTGTGCGTAATTCATCTGCGAGCTGCGGAAGTTGCTTGTCTGTAAGCTGTCTGAGATCTGCAGGTAACTTGACCATATCCAAGAGTGGTGTTTTAGAGTTGGTAGCCATGAAACCTCCCAGTAACATTTTAATTGTCAATTTAATTTGACATATTAACTGTAAATTATATTAGTCAGATTTTGGCTTTTGGCAAGGCTTCACCTAACCTTCGTCTTGTTTTTCAGGGAGAAGACCATAAGGTTTAGCAAGTTTCCACACATGTTTGGGGATCATATTCTTCATTTTGGAAGGCATTTTACGGCGCAGGTGCAAAATCGTTTCAATGGCTTTCATCTCAACTCTCGTGCGTGCAAACTCCATTCCGCGAGGCCCGATCTTTGGCATCAGCCATGCAACGATAGGGCGAACAAAGTCTGGCATAGAGCGAAGTGGCAAGCCATTTGCGGAACGTTCAACGTTTTTCATAAAGCCCGCAACATGCTTTGCACGTTTGCCTCTTGATCCCGGTTCGCTGATTTTGACATCATCACCCAGCAAAGAAAGCAATTCTTCGCCGCGCTCATTTCTGACAATCAGCCATTGCTCACCTTCGCCACCCATATACCCGACTGTAATATCAGAAAGTGAATTTGTATAATCAACACAGGTTTGGCAAGTAGTTGGGAAAAAATCCCCCGGCAGCTTTGAAATTGGCAATTTAAGAAAAGGTATTTCTTCGCGTTTGCCATTATCAAATCGAAGTTCGACTTTATAGTCAGCCCTAAACTCTAAATAAGAAATATGTTCTGGTGTGTCAGACAAGAGCTTAAGAAATGTATGGAAATTTTCTGTAGTGGTATTGTCAGAGCAGGGCGTCCCGATGACGTAAAGCTTTTCAAGTCCTAATTCTTTTTCCAACGCACGTAACGCATAAATCTGACAGGGGATACCAACCATTGCGATGCGTTTATAACCAGCCTTAATTGCTGGTTCTAAAAGTGCAAGCGTTGGAGCATAGCCCATACGCATCCCACGGCACTGCTGCATTTCTTCGGGGCTTGTTACAAGTACAGGCAAAGGCTTCCAACGATCTTGCGGGTCAGGTTTAACAGCGATTACGGCATCCACAAGCCCTTGTGCAAGAGCGCGCTGCGCAAGTTGTGTCGTAATGCCAGTCCATTGTGCACCTTCATCCGCTTGCTTCATGCTTGCACGAATAATTCGCTTAAAAGCCCCAAAGTGCAATTCATCTTGATTGCGTTCTTCATCGCGTTCGCGGCCATGCGTTTGGGTTTCAAGTTTGGGATAATCTGGCTTGATAAACTGGCAAGCAGAACCGCAGCGTGAAGGATTGTTTGTACGCGAAATTCCGCAATCCGTGCAAAGACTGCGCGGCACTGGCTCTTTTAAGTTTAGGGGATTGTCCAAATTCTTTAACATCTTAGGGCTATACATGTCAGAAAAATTTGTCATAATAAAGTGTAATTTATAATTTGCATAAAATGTCACGCACATCATATGCAAGAGGGAAGCTAGTAATGACATCTGTCACTTATCCATTTGCAGCCATTGTCGGGCAAGAGCAATTAAAACATGCTTTGCTTTTATCAGCAGTTGATTCTTCTTTAGGGGGTGTTCTGGCGCTGGGCGATAGAGGTACAGGCAAAACAACTGCGGTGCGTGGGTTAGCTGATTTATTACCAAAAATTGAAGCAGCGAAAGACTGTCGCTATCGATGCGCAACAAATGACAGTGGCATTCAGTGCAAGGACTGCGCTGATAATACCGAAATTAAAGCAAGCAAGATTTCGGTACCAGTCGTCGACTTGCCTTTGGGCGTTACGGAAGATCGTGTTTTAGGTGCGCTTGATATTGAGCAAGCTTTGGTCAATGGTGAGAAACGATTTGAACCTGGCCTTTTAGCAGATGCAAATCGTGGCTTTTTATATATTGATGAAGTAAACCTGCTTGAAGACCATCTTGTCGATGTCCTTTTAGATGTAGCTGCCTCTGGTTGGAACGTTGTTGAGCGCGAAGGTTTATCACTTCGCCACCCAGCAAAATTTGTTCTTATCGGAAGTGGCAATCCAGAAGAAGGTGATTTACGCCCGCAGCTATTAGATCGTTTTGGCTTGTCGGTTGATGTAACAACACCAAGCGAAATTAGCGAACGGGTCGAAGTTATTAAACGTCGTGATGCTTATGAATTAAACCCAGTTGAATTTATCCAAAAATGGAAGCGCGAAACTTCTAAACTGCGTAATCGTATTTCTCGTGCCAAAGATCTAATCGCACAGGTTGAAGTTGATGATCAGATGTTGGCGCTCATTGCAGAAATTTGTATTGGCCTTGGAACAGATGGTCTTCGTGGCGAACTAACACTCATAAAGGCCGCGCGTGCAGAAGCTGCTTGGTCGGGCGATGTTAAAGTAACCCAAACTCATATCGCCAAAATGGCACCTCTCGCTCTGGGACATCGCCTGCGCCGCAACCCATTAGATGATGCGCGTGGCAGTGTGCGTGTTGAGCGCGTATTAGAGCAAGTCTTTGCCGATAGGGATGTGGCTTAGCCGCAATTTATCAAAATGGCTGAACCTCAAGCAATCCCTGCAATAGAGCCTTCACTGGAAGAAGTCCTGTGGCAAGACGCATGTTTGGCTATTGAAATGATCGCCTTGATGGTTGCAAATAGCATTGAGAAAAATCCACCCAGCATCAGAATAAAAGCGCATGCAGGCCCAGTACGCGAAGCCTTGATGCAGCGCCTTGAGGAGATTGTCTCCAAAACAATCTTCCATAAAATGCCAATTGGTATTGATGAACAAAGGCTGATAGGTGGGCTTGATTTATCTGCAACCCTAGCTGAGGGAAAACGTGTAGCAAGCAAGGGTTTGCTGGCACAATCCAATAATGAAATGCTGGTTGTACCAATGGCTAATTTAGTGCCCAGCGAGACGATTTCACAAATCACAGCTGCAATGGATTATGGCTTCGTAAATGTTGAGCGCGATGGCATGAGCACGAAAGACGATGCGCGATTTGGTCTTGTGGTTTTTGATGAAAGCGATGAAGGGGATCAGGCAATCTCTGATAGCCTTTGTGATCGTGTTATGTTGCATCTTGATCTTTCTTCAATCAGTTACCGCGTGCTGCAAGAAAATTCATATCAACGAACAAATGCACCTGCGCCCACTGCTATTTGTGACAGTAAAATTATTGAGGAAATTTGCGCCTTAGCGCTTTCATTTGGCATTACTTCTATGCGTCCTGTGCAACAGGCTATACGTATTGCAATTTTAAATGCTCGTCTGAATGGTCGAACAAAAGTGATACAAGAAGACGTCGTTACAAGCGTAAGGCTTTCGCTTTTGCAAAGAGCAAAACATCTACCTCAGCCACCAGTAGATGAGCCAGTAGATGAGGAAGAGCAGCCGGAGCAAGAGCCACCTGAGCCGCCTGAAAACAAAGATGATAACGACAATCAGCAAGAAGAAGATAATAGCGAATTAAATGATAAGCCACTTGAAGATATGTCCATTAACGCGCTCACAAGTGAGTTGCCAGAAGGTTTGCTAGAGCAACTTGCAAGCAGTCTTGGGCTTCAGGCAAAATCTATGTCGCAAGGGCGTAAGGGTAAACGTCAATATAGCAATAAGCGTGGGCGGCCAGTTGCAAGTAGAAGAGGGCAGTTATGTTCAGGCCAAACGCTTGATCTTATGGCAATACTTCGTGCCGCAACACCTTGGCAAAAAATGCGAAGGGGTGAAACTGAAACGCAAACCCAAATTCATATCAGACCGCAAGATTTTCATATTCGTCGTTATAAACAAAATACAGAAACCTCAACAATCTTTGTCGTAGATGCTTCTGGCTCAACTGCTATTAATCGATTGGGAGAAGCAAAGGGCGCAATTGAAAGCCTGCTTGCAGAGGGATATGCAAGGCGCGATCATGTTGCGTTGGTAAGTTTTAGAAAACGCGAAGCTGAAGTTTTATTATCGCCAACACGCTCTCTTGTTAGGGCTAAGAAATCTCTTTCGTCTTTACCAGGAGGTGGCGGAACACCGCTTGCAAGTGGTTTGCAATCTGCCTTTTTAATTGCAGAAGAAGAGCGCAGAAATGGCAGAATGACTTCGATTGTGCTGATGACCGATGGTAGTGCAAACGTCGCGCTGGATGGAACAGGCGGTCGTGCCCAAGCTATGGAAGATGCGCTGAAAGTAAGTCAGTTAATAGCGGGATCTGATCTTCCTTGTCTCTTGGTTGATGTCAGTAAAATTCCAAATCCAAAGGCAAGAACCTTATCTCAAGCGCTTAATGCTCAATACATACCTATGCCATTTGTGAGTTCAAAAAATCTCTCTGATGCTGTTAAAGCAAGCAGGTAGAGAAATTGGATTGGAAGTCAGAAGGACATAGCTGGCCAAACAGTGAGTATAGTGAATTTATCAAACTAAACGGCATGAATTGGCATGTTCAAAGAAAAGGCTCTGGTAAAAATATTCTTCTAATACACGGAACAGGTGCAACCACGCATTCCGTTGCAGAACTCTTTAATTTACTAGCAAAAGATCATAGCGTTATGGCGCTTGATTTACCCGGTCATGGGTTTGCTTCAAAAATGTATGATGGTGGGCCTACACTTGAGCGTGTCTCTTCTGGTTTAGAGAAACTTTTAAAGCATTTAATATTTGAACCTGACTTAATCGTAGGACATTCTGCCGGTGCAGCAGTTGCAGTTAATTTAACGTCTCATGGCATGATTAATCCAAAAGCAATTGTCTCAATTAATGGTGCTTTTTACCCATTTCCAGGTTTTGCTGGGCAGATGTTCCCAGCAGCAGCAAAGCTATTATTTGTTAATCCCTTCATGTCTCATCTGTTTGCCTTTGGCGCAGGAAGCAAATCTAGGGTCGCCAATTTAATTGATTCAACAGGCTCTAAACTGGATGATAAAGGCCTTCAATATTATCAGCGTGCACTACAATCGGCTGACCACATAGAGGGCACATTGGCGATGATGGCAAATTGGGAGCTTGAGCCGATTGCAGATGCGTTAGCAGCGCTAGAGATTCCGCTGTTACAGATCATAGGCAGTAAAGATGGGACGATAGAACCTGCTGCAAGTTTAAAAACAGACAAGTTATTGAAGTGTGGTGAACGCCAAGTCTTTGAAGGCTATGGTCATTTAGTGCATGAAGAAATCCCAGAAGAAATCGCAAAATCAATTTCTCAGTTCTTTAAAAATAAAACCAAATGAATCATGGTTTTACACTTGTGTCTAAAATATTTTACGTATTTAATGTCCAATTATGAATACACATTTCTTCGAGTCAGAAACCATCTCTGCACGCTCGACCAATCAGCCGCATGCGGTTGTTATTGGAGCAGGCTTTGGTGGGCTGGCTGCTGCTATTCGTTTAGGCGCTAGAGGATATCGGGTAACGGTCGTTGAAAAACTCGAACAAGCAGGTGGCCGCGCCAGTGTTTTCAAGCAAGACGGTTATACGTTTGATGCAGGGCCAACCATCATCACCGCACCATTTGTTTTTGAAGAACTTTGGGAGCTTTGCGGAAAGAAGATGGAAGATCATATTTCTTTAAAAGCAATGGATCCTTTCTACCGCATCCGTTTTGATGATGGGGATATCTTTACCTGCACAGGGGACGCGGACTTCATGCGCAAGGAAATTACGCGTTTTAATCCAGATGATGTCGCAGGTTATGAGAAATTTTTTGAAGAGAGCAAAGCAAATTATAGTCTTGGCTTTTCTTTAATGCATAAACCTTTTCATAAGTTCATAGAGATGATGAAGTTTCTGCCAGAGCTTATAACCAAGCGGGCAGACCGAACCGTATATGGGCACGTCGCAAAACATATTAAAAATGAAAAGCTCCGCATTGCATTAAGTTTTCATCCGCTCTTTGTGGGTGGTAATCCCATGAAAGTAACCAGTGTCTATAGCCTGATTGCTTATTTAGAGCGAGAGTACGGTGTGCATTATGCCTTTGGCGGTACAGGCGCATTGGTTCAAGGCATGGTTGATCTTGTTGTCGGGCAGGGTGGAACCGTTTTGTTAAATTCCCCTGTTAGTGAAGTACTGGTAGAAAATGAACGCGCAAGCGGTGTGCTACTTGATGATGGTCGCAAAATCAAATCAGACATTGTGGTGAGCAATGCAGATAGCGCTTGGGGCTACAGTAATTTATTACCTAACCAAAAACCAAAGCGTTGGACGAAACGAAAAATCAACAATGTAAATTATTCAATGAGCCTTTTTGTTTGGTATTTTGGTACAAGCAAAAAATTTGAAGAAGTTGATCATCATACGATTTTGATGGGGCCACGGTATCAGGGGCTATTGAAGGATATTTTCCAAAAGAAAATTCTTGCAGAAGACTTCAGTTTGTATCTTCACAGACCTACTGCAACTGACCCATCTCTTGCGCCAGAGGGCTGTGATGCATTTTATGTTCTATCACCAGTACCGCATCTGGAGAGTGATGTTGATTGGGATGAGATGGCAGAGACCTATCGCAAGAAAATTGAAATGCGACTTGAAGAAACTATTATGCCAGGCTTGAGTGAAAGCATTGCAACATCGTTAATTTTCACACCGCTTGATTTCAAAGACAGGTTGAACGCTCCCAACGGTGCAGCCTTTGGGCCAGAGCCGTTGTTTACACAAAGCGGTTGGTTCAGACCTCATAATGTAAGTGAGGAACTTGATGGGTTGTATCTTGTCGGTGCAGGAACTCACCCAGGTGCTGGTCTTCCTGGTGTTGTAACATCTGCTCAAGTCTTAGATACGGTCGTGCCGCATGGTGATATAATGAGCCAAAAGGTGGCAGATTGAGATGATACGTAAACTCACACCAGAACACTTGAAGGAATGTCGTAAGATTATTCGCGAAGGTTCAAAAAGTTTCTACTTTGCTTCCCTCTTATTACCTTCAGAAATTAGATTGGCAGCTAATGCACTTTATGCTTTTTGCAGAGTATCAGATGATATTGCCGACGCACCTGGGTCTGACTTGGAAGCAGTAAATCGTTTGCGAGATAGGCTTGATAGAGCATACCAAGGCAACCCTTATGACCATGCAGCAGATTGCGCTTTTGCAGAAGTCGTTGCTCAATATGAAATTCCAAAGCTTGTTCCGCTTTCAATGATTGAAGGCTTTGAATGGGATGTAACTGGCAAGACGTATGAAAATCTAAGCGATGTAATTGATTATTCTGCAAGAGTTGCGGGAACTGTTGGCATCATGATGAGCATGTTAATGGGTAGACGCGAGCGTGCAACGCTTGCCAGAGCCTGTGACCTTGGCCTTGCCATGCAACTCATAAATATCTCACGTGATGTAGGAGAAGATGCGCGCAACGGGCGGGTTTATCTGCCAGCAGATTGGTTGGCTGAGGCTGGTGTTGACCGTGATGAATTATTAGCCAATCCAACGTTTACGCCAGAACTTGGGTCTGTTGTGGAGCGTCTTTTAGATAAGGCAGATGAAATATATGAAAGAGCTTGGACAGGGATAGCTGACCTACCTTCTTCTTGCCGTCCAGGCATTCGAGCGGCTGCACTTGTTTATAATGAGATTGGCACAATGGTCAGAGTCAATGGCTTTAACTCAGTTGACCATAGAGCTTATACAACCCGAAGCAGAAAGCTGGGTCTTATGCTGCAAGTGCCAGGCAAACCGTTTGATATCATTTCATGTGACCAAAGCGAACCTTTGCCAGAAGTGACTTACCTTGTTGATGCAGCTCAAAAAGAGTTTGACCTCCCATCAGGGGATGCTGAGTGGGTTGTTGATTTATTCACCAGAATGAAACAACAAGATATTGATTATTTGGCTAACGCTAAAGCACAAAGTTCGAGGTAACATCAATGGACATAAAAAGCTGGATAGGTGTGATAGAGCTGATCTCAGTTTTCGGGTTGTTCATCTTGTTTTGTTGGTGGCAACTTCGAAGTCTTGATAAGCTTGATAAAGCAGAGGCAGACAAAGAAGAACTTGAAGTGACAAATAAGATTGCTGACTAACGTTTTACACGCGGCATTCTGAACGGCAACAAACACCGTACCCATTGACTTGCAAAGCGATCACAATCCAAACTTTCATGAACGGCAACAATATCCTCACCATTGAACTGAGTTTGAATTTGCGAGCGCGTATAAAAAGGCGTGTCTTCCAACATGCTTAAAGTTTGAGGCGCATATCCTTCTTCAACAAGTGTAGAACGTGGCACCCGCCAAATCGTTCCCTTTGAAAGCATTTTTCTGGGTGGGACTTTGATGTTTTGAACGTTTCCATTCTTATTAATCTTCAAAGCAAGTTGACGATTTTCGCCATCTCTCGTGAAGGCGTCGTATAAGATACCAGTTCCATCTTTAAGGTGTCCACGTGACCAATCCCAATTTTTAAAACCTGCCTCAAGGGGTTCACTTCCCCAATTAGAATCGATATAGCCACTGCCTTGCCAGTTTAAGTCAGGTTTGTTGAACTGAACTTCTGCATGTGCAAGTGGCGCAATCGGTTGCCAAAAGTGTTTTCCATTGCCATCCAATTGAAAAGAAGATGTTGTGAGCGCATGAGGTGTAAGACGTATTGTGCCTTCAACTTTACGAAAGATGGGGTTAGCCCATTCATTAATTCTAATGACAAGCGTATCGCCATCCCATTCAAGATCGCTTGGTCCTATAACAAGGCGATTGGTGCTTTGTTGAAGTCCCTCTTCACCACGCTCTGTCATCGTCCATCGTTTAACGCCTTTGCCATAAAGCCCCACATTAAGCGCTACGTGATTGTTGGGGTTATGTCGCCCTGACCATGCATAATAAGGTGAGAAAACAGAACCAATCATCGCAATTATTGAAAACCCAAATTGGCCATCATCGCTGATAGCATCTGCATACCACCAGCCATAACCTTGGGGTGAAACTGTCTTGCTAAAGTCTGGGCCATTAATTTGATTGTGAAGATTTGAATTTTGATTAAGCAAGGATTTTCTCCGCAGCCAATATGCCAGACATTGTTGCCATAGGAACGCCAGGGCCTGGGTGTACGCTTCCACCTGCTAGATAAAGACCTGGAATTTTAGTCTCGCACCCAGGCCTTGCAAAAGAAGCTGTCCAGCCATGCGATGCTCGCCCATAAAGTGCGCCACCAGAACCAGGGAAAAGTTTTTCAAAGTCAGCGGCTTGCGTTTCTATTGCGGATTGGGGTTCAATTTGAAGCCCACATTTTTCTGCAATAGCAATCATATCATTCTGACAAGCTTGAATTTCATCACTAGACAATCGCTTTGTATCACCAAATGCTGGAGAGTTTATCAGGCATAAAAGACGTTCATCGCCTGCACAAGTTTTTTCAAAATGATCACTTCGGTCTTGTGCACAGATATATAGTGTTGGTTTTTTAGGTATTTGTCTTTGCCTGAATATCGTATCAAACTCAAGTTTATAATCCTCTGAAAATAACACGTTATGTCGATGTAAATCCATGCCTTTGGTCTTGGCTGTCATTGACCAAGTTAGCGCTGATAAAGAACGTTTGTGAGGGGGTACAATCATTGAGCCTGCGTTTGCGCCTGATAAAAAATCAGTCGTTAATCTAGAAACATCCCCGCAATAAATAACTTTATTGGCAGTTAGAATATCACCGTTTTCAAGAACAACACCGCCAGTTTTTGAGTTTTGGATAAGCATATTTTTTACGTTAGTATTACTGTGGAATTTAACGCCTTGCTGCTTGGCTACCTTTAACATTGCTTGTGCAAGTTTATGCATTCCACCTTTGATAAGCCACACCCCTTCTTGTTCGACATGAGCGATCAACATTAAGGTTGCTGGCGCTAGATAAGGTGATGAACCGACATAAGTTGCATACCGCCCAAAGAGTTGTTGTAATCGCGGGTCAGGAAAATATCGCCCAAGCGCACTCCATAACGTATTTAAAGGCTTTAAACCCCATAGTGCTTTTAAGTTTGTAAAACCAACACGATTTGCCAAGTCAAAGGGTGAGGGGCGTTGAGCGCCAATCATCGTATCTTTTAGGGTCTCAAAGATTGCGCCTGCATCTTCGCAAAACTCTAAATAACCTTTGGCATTTTTTGCATCAAAGAAGTCACCTATCTTATCAGCTGATTGCTGACGGTCAGCATGAAGGTCAAATGTTCCTGATGTATCCCAAGCATGGCGCGCTAAGATATCAGCTTTTTCAAGCGTAACATGATCTTCAATTTTCGTTCCTGCCATATCAAAAAGTTGATCAAAAATATATTTCATCGTGAAGACAGTTGGCCCTGAATCAATGCCGCCAATATCACAAGCAATTTCTCGCATTTTACCGCCTGGATAAGCCTGTGTTTCAAGCAGAGTTACGTCTTCTCCTTGTGATGCAAGCGTAATGCTTGCGGCTAAACCAGCCATGCCAGCACCAATAATTATCGTACGGTTTGCCCCCTCGACAGTTTTTTCAACTGTTACATTCAACACAATAAATAATCTCCTGCTTGCATTATGAATAAATATCGTCAATATTAAATGACAAGTCAAATTGTCAAATTAATTAGACATAATGATTTGGCTTAATTGGAGGATAAAATGGAAGCTGTTGCTCGCATAGAGGCGTGTCTTGAAACTGCCATAGAAATGGCGACTGCTAATTCGTGTCCTCCAAAACTTGCAAAAGCAGTTCGATATTCAGTTTTTCCAGGGGGTGCACGCGTGCGCCCTTTGCTTACTTTATCTGTAGCAGCTGCTTGTTCTTGTAAGGATGGCGAAGTGGCAGAAGGTGCCGCAGCTGCAATTGAAATGTTGCATTGCGCTTCTCTTGTTCATGACGATTTACCTTGTTTTGATGATGCGGATTTAAGACGTGGGCATCCAAGTGTTCATGCTTTGCATGGACAACCTTTAGCAGTACTTGCAGGCGATGCGCTTATTGTTGAGGCGTTTAATACAATTACGAGAGCATGTGCAAAACGCCCAGAACGACTTGCACCTCTTATTACTACGATTGCTTCATCCGTTGGAATGTCTGGTGGGATAATCGCTGGGCAAGCTTGGGAAAGTGAAAGCAAAATCAATGTTTCGGAATATCATCGTGCCAAAACGGGCTCCCTGTTCGTTGGTGCGGTGACATCGGGCGCTATAGCTGCGGGTTCAGACCCGTCGCTATGGCGTCCTCTTGGAGAACAAATCGGCGAAGCCTATCAAATTGCTGATGATTTGTTGGATGCTGTTGGTACGGTTCAAGAAAGCGGCAAGCCAGTTGCTCAAGATACAAACCTATCTAGGCCTAGTGCTGTTTCCAGATATGGCCTTGAGGGTGCAATGTCTCGCTTGAAATCGATTGTAAATGATGCGGCAAACTCTATTCCTGAGTGCAAAGGCAGTGACGAATTACGCGAATTAATAGTTGCACAAGCAACCCGTCTTGTTCCTGCAAAACTTGCAAAAAACGCAGCATAATTTTGAGGTAATGAGCAGTGTCGCTTTATGATGTCTGGCTTGATTTCCAAGAAAAGTGCCTGACTTCTCAAAAATTCCACGATTTTGCAACTAAATTTCCGCTTACCAGACCTATTGTCCGTAAACGTCAAAGCGAGCTGTTTGATATCGTTTCAGGCTTTGTCTATTCACAAATTTTAAGTGCTTGCGTTGAGTTAGGCCTGTTCTCGCACCCTAAAATGAAAGCGCCAGGGGCAACGCTAGAAGAAATTTCAGAAATTACAAAACTTGGCTTAGATGAGACAAGACGTTTAATGGATGGCGCTGTTTCTCTTAGGTTGTTTGAAAAACGCCATGGAAAATATCGCTATGGTGATTTAGGTGCTGCCCTTTCAATCAACAAAGGTGTCTTGGCTATGATAGGTCACCATGGCGAGTTTTATAAAGATCTTATAGAGCCAATCGAGCTTCTAAAATCAGGCAGACGTGAGACGCATTTATCACGCTATTGGGATTATGCCAGAAACGATGACCCAGCAGCTGTTGATGGGGAAAAAGTAAGCGCTTATAGCGAGCTCATGAGTGAAAGCCAACTGATGGTTTCCAAAGAGGTTCTAGCAAGCTTTAATTTTTCATCGTTTAAAACACTATTAGATGTTGGTGGCGGACAAGGAACATTCTTAACTTGCATAGCTGAGTCTTACACAGACCTTGAAATTAAGCTGTTTGATTTGCCAGAAGTTGCAAAACGCGCAGAAGCCACTTTTGTTAGTAATGAGTTATCCACAAGAGCCACGTGCTATGGTGGTTCATTCTTCGATGACGATCTGCCGAAGGGAGCTGATTTAATTTCGTTGGTAAGAATTCTTCATGACCATGACGACGAACCTGTCATGAAAATTTTGGCTGCAGTGTATAAAGCTTTGGACAAAGGTGGGCAATTAATCGTTTGCGAACCTATGTCTACAGGTAATTCAGCTCATAGAATCGCAGATGCTTACTTTAACTTCTATCTGTACGCGATGGGTAGCGGACGCCCTAGAACACCAGATTATTTGATGAAAATGTTAAAAGAAGTAGGTTTTTCTCATGTCAGAAGCGAAAAAGTCCGATCTCCTTTGATTACAAGCATCCTTGTTGGGGAAAAATAAACAACAATTACTGTCACTTATGGTTGACAATATTTTTTGTCCAAATAATATTACATGTAGGGAGCCCATCTTATTTACGCTTAGCGTTCTAGATTGGGGATGTAATGAAGGCTGACGCCATCATATTTGAAAAACCAGGCAGTCTGGTAGTAGATCAAGCAGAGTTAAATAACCCTGCAGATCAAGACCTTGTGGTTAAGTCACTTTGGAGTGGTATTAGCACGGGCACTGAAAGACTGTTATGGAATGGCGAAATGCCTGCATTCCCGGGTATGGGATATCCACTTGTCCCAGGGTATGAAACAGTTGGCGAGGTTGTTGATGCTTCTGCTGAAAATCGCCATCGTATTGGTGAGCGTGTATTTGTCCCAGGTTGTTCTGCTTATAAAGAAGTCCGTGGCCTATTTGGTGGCAGTGCTTCTAGTTTAGTCGTTAATACTGAAAAAGCTGTTCGCGTTGATGAGAGCTTAGGTGACCAAGCTTTGCTTTCTGCTTTAGCTGCAACCGCACATCACGCAATCCAAATTAATCCAAATAAGTTACCAGAGCTGATTGTAGGCAATGGCGTTTTAGGACGTTTGATTGCCCGCATTACAATTGCTCTTGGTGGTAAAGCACCAACGATATGGGAAACCAATCCAATCCGCCGTGATCAAAGTGAAGGCTTTCGGGTCATTGATCCTATTGAGGATGAGGGTGCAACTTATGGTTCTATCATTGATGTAAGTGGTGCAAGTGACATCCTAGATATGCTGGTTAAGCATCTTGCACATCGTGGTGAAATTACGCTCGCAGGCTTTTATTCAAAACGCGTTGATTTCGCATTTCCATACGCCTTCATGAAAGAGGCTTGCATTCGCATTGCTGCAGAATGGAAGCCAAATGACCTCGAAGCAATTAATCGTCTGACAGGCGAAGGGGTCTTGTCTTTCGAAAATCTCATCACACATAGCGCCACACCACAAAAGGCTGCATCTGCGTATGAAACTGCATTCAGTAATCCTGAATGTTTGAAAATGGTTTTAAACTGGGAAGAAAAAACATGATTGAAGATAATGGAAATAAGCCAAGCGCTGAGGGGCGCGAAGCTACAGACGTTAACATGTATGACTTTTTAAAAGATGAGGCTGCACAAGAGCCTGATCCAGTTCATACAGGCGAAGTCACAAAAGAAACGCAAGTGATTGCCATTTACGGCAAGGGCGGCATTGGCAAAAGCTTTTCGCTTGCAAACTTGTCATACAACTTGGCGAAAAATGGTAAAAAGGTCTTGCTGATTGGTTGTGACCCTAAATCAGATACAACGTCACTTCTTTTTGGCGGCAAATCCTGCCCAACTATTATTGAAACCTCTGCCGCAAAGAAAGCAGCTGGTGAAGATGTAAAAATCTCAGATGTTTGCTTTAAACGCGATGGTGTTTTCGCCATGGAGCTTGGAGGCCCTGAAGTAGGTCGTGGCTGTGGTGGTCGTGGTATTATTCATGGCTTCGAGTTACTCGAAAAGCTTGGCTTTCACGAGTGGGATTTTGATTATGTTCTACTCGATTTCCTAGGCGATGTAGTTTGTGGTGGCTTTGGTTTACCGATTGCTCGCGACATGTGTCAAAAGGTGATTGTTGTTGGATCAAACGATCTACAATCGCTTTATGTAGCTAATAATGTTTGTTCTGCGGTTGAATATTTCCGCAAGCTTGGTGGTAATGTTGGTGTTGCAGGAATGCTCATCAATAAAGACGATGGTACAGGCGAAGCAGCAGCTTTTGCAAAAGCGGTTAACATTCCAGTGCTAGCGGCAATTCCACAAGATGAAGATATTCGTCGCAAGTCTGCAATGTATGAAATCGTAGGCGATCCAGAAGGTCCTTGGGGGCCAATGTTCTCTGAACTTGCTCAAAACATGATGACAGCACCACCGCGTCAGCCAACACCGCTTGATCAAGATGGTTTGCTTGGCTTGTTCTCAGCAGATGAAACAGGTGCTGATTGGGTGCTTGAGCCAGCGCAACCAGAAGACATGTGTGACCCATCCGCCATTGTAACTGAATCCCTAGAAGTCGTTTACGACAACGTGTGAGCCATTGATGATTGAAGACCTAACCCATATCGACGACCGTTCAGCAGAAGCTGAATGTGATACGTTGACAACACCAGAGGCGCCAGTATCTGGCGGTGATGGTATGGGGTGTCATGCAGGTGCAGATCAGATGATGGAAGCTGCCAAAAAGGCAGGTAAATCAGAAATCCTTGGCCAATATGCTGAGGATTATCCGCAAGGCCCGCACGACCAACCCCAAAGCATGTGCCCAGCATTCGGCTCTTTAAGAGTTGGGCTGCGCATGAAACGTACAGCGACAATCCTTTCAGGTTCTGCTTGCTGTGTTTACGGTTTAACCTTTACTTCGCATTTTTATGGTGCACGCCGCACAGTTGGCTATGTGCCATTTGATAGTGAAAGCTTAGTAACAGGCAAGCTCTATGAAGACATTCGTGATGCTGTTCATGAAATGGCTGACCCTGAAAAATACGATTGTATCGTTGTAACAAGCCTATGTGTTCCAACTGCATCAGGTGTACCGCTGCAAATGCTACCAGACTCAATAGATGGTGTGCGTATTGTAGGTATTGATGTGCCAGGCTTTGGCATTCCTACCCATGCAGAAGCAAAAGATGTGCTTGCAGGTGCAATGCTAGCTTATGCCAGAAAAGAAGTTGAGAAAGGCCCTGTTCAAGCGCCTGATAATGCTTCTGGAAGCGGCAAGCCCCGCATTACAATGTTGGGCGAAATGTTCCCAGCCGACCCAATGGGCATCGGTGCAATGTTAGAACCAATGGGTTTAGAGGCCGGCACTGTCGTTCCAACCAGAGAATGGCGCGAATTATATTCAGCCATGGATTGTGGTGCAGTTGCAGCTATCCATCCATTCTACACAGCATCAGTTCGCCAGTTTGAAGCAATTGGTCGTAAGGTCGTTGGCTCTGCACCAGTTGGTGTTGAGGGAACTGAGGCTTGGCTTCGCAACATTGGTGAAAGCTGTAATGTAAGTGCGGCTGATATTGCAAAAGCACAAAACGCATTTTTGCCAGCGATAAAAAGCGCCTTGGATGCAACCCCAATCAAAGGTCGTATTACGCTTTCTGGCTATGAAGGTTCAGAACTTCTAGTCGCACGTCTCCTCATAGAAAGTGGTGCAGATGTGCGTTATGTTGGCTCTGCATGTCCAGCAACACGCTGGTCTGAAGATGATCGCGTATGGTTAGAATCAAAAGGCGTGCATGTAAAATTCCGCGCATCTCTAGAAGATGATTGTGCAGCGATGGAAGAGTTTAATCCTGACCTTGCAATTGGAACAACGCCTGTTGTTCAAAAAGCCAAGGAAAAAGGAACTCCAGCTCTTTATTTCACGAACCTAATTTCTGCTCGTCCATTGATGGGGCCTGCAGGCGCTGGTTCACTTGCTACTGTTATCAATACAGCCATTGCAAACAAATCTCGCTTTGATGCGATGACAGAGTTTTTTGATGGTGTGGGTACAGGCCATACGGCAGGTGTCTGGGATAAAATGCCTGAAGATCGCCCGCAATTTAAAAAGAAATTTGCAGCCAAAGCGGCTCGCGCAGCTAACGCAGTAGACTCAGGGGAGGCCGTAGGATCATGACATTAATTCTTGATCACGACCGCGCTGGTGGCTACTGGGGTTCAGTCTATGCCTTTACAGCAATCAAAGGATTGCAGGTAATCATTGACGGGCCTGTTGGTTGCGAAAACTTACCAGTGACGTCGGTCCTACACTATACGGATGCCTTACCCCCTCATGAGCTTCCAATCGTAGTGACGGGTCTTGGAGAAGAAGAACTTGGCCAACACGGTACAGAGGGTGCTATGCGCAGATCGCGCAAAACACTCGATCCTGATCTTCCCGCCGTGGTCGTCACTGGTTCAATTGCAGAAATGATTGGCGGGGGTGTTACGCCAGAAGGTGCTAATGTTCAGCGTTTTCTACCTCGCACAATCGACGAAGACCAATGGCAGTCTGCTGATAGAGCATTAAAATGGTTATGGACAGAATTCGGTCCTAAGAAGGGCAGAGTGCCTGCACTTAAAACGCGCAAAGAAGGCGAAAAGCCAAAGGTCAATATTATTGGCCCTATGTATGGCACGTTCAACATGCCGTCTGATGTTGCTGAAATGAAAAGACTGGTTGAGGGTATCGGTGCTGAAGTTAATATGACTTTCCCGCTAGGTTCTCACCTTGCAGACATTAATAAATTACCACAAGCGGAAGCAAACATTTGTATGTATCGTGAGTTTGGTCGCTTACTTTGTGAAGCGCTAGATAGGCCTTATTTACAAGCGCCGATGGGCATTCATTCCACAACTGCTTTCTTGCGCAAGTTGGGTGATATGTTGGGGTTAGATCCTGAGCCGTTCATTGAGCAAGAAAAGCATACAACGCTTAAACCTATGTGGGATCTATGGCGCTCTGTTACGCAAGATTTCCTTGGTACGGTAAGCTTTGCTGTTGTCGCAAATGAAACTTATACTCGTGGGCTTAAAAACTTCCTTGAAGAAGAAATGGGCATGCCATGTAGCTTTGCCGTTTCACGTGTTGCAGGTAAAAAAACCGATAACGTCGAAGTCCAAGAACTTTTGGCAGAAAAAATGCCAATGATTGTTTTTGGTTCATACAACGAACGTATGTATATCGCAGATCAAGGATCACGCTCGACCTTCATGGCAGCATCGTTTCCAGGCGCTGCAATTAGACGCCACATCGGAACGCCGTTCATGGGTTATTCAGGCGCGAGTTATCTCATTCAAGAAATCTGTAATTCACTCTTTGATGTGCTGTTTAATATCTTGCCACTTCAAAGTCAGATGGATGCAACAGCTTCGGTAACGCCAGCCCAAAGCAACAATACACTTCCATGGGACAGCGATGCACGTGTGAAACTTGATGAGGTAATCGACAAAGAACCTATTCTTGTTCGTATCTCGGCTGCAAAAACATTGCGCGATAAAGTCGAGCAAGATGCGCTGGACGAAGGCGAAGACCGCGTTACCGTAAAGCGCGTTATAGCTTCAAATAATACAATTTCCAGAAAGGTCGCATGATGACCTTTCTAATAAAATTCAATCAGGAGGAAAACAAATGTCAGTAGCTGATTTTGAAAGAACGACAACAAGTCACAGCGCAACAATGGGCGAAACATTTTTGCGCAATGCCTTAGTTGGGTTGCTTATTGCAGTCGCATTGATTGCTTTGGGTTTTGCAAGATTAACAGGAAAGACTTTTCCTGAATCACTTTGGAAAGAAGCCAAACAAACTGCACATGCAGTGGTTGGTTACGCTTTCAAATACTAAACAGGTTTTCTGTTTAGTTCTTCGTAATTTCTCCACTTAACCTTGGAGAGATATTGGTTCAAGTGAACCAAACCTGGCCGCAGGGTTGTTTAGCGGTAATGGCCGAAAGGCTGAGACTAGGAGGTTTCTATGGCTAGTCCCGAAACTGGGTCCATGACTGGTTTAACCAGTGGTGAGGCTCGTGAGTTCCACCGGATCTTCATGAAAAGCACAATCGCATTTACAGGTTGGGCTTTTGCTGCACACGTTCTTGTGCACCTATGGCGTCCGTGGCTCTACAATGATGGCAGTGCAACAACGTCTTCACTGATGGAAAATATTTCATCTGTGATTTCAGCACTTGTTTAAGGAGAAAATGAATCATGTATAAAATCTGGCTCTTTTTTGATCCGCGACGCGTGCTTGTAGCACTGGCTGTCTTTTTGTTCACCTTGGCAATTTTGATTCATTTCATTTTGCTTAGCACTGAGCGCTACAACTGGTTTGACGTAAACTCATTGGCTTCAATTTCTGAAGTTGCCCCAGCCGAAAAGCTGATTGGGTGATGTCACTACCAATCTCAGCAGGCGGTTATAATCTAGCCGCCTGCTGAAAACCTAAACGAAATAAAACACTATTTGGAGATGGGCCATGGCCTTATTAAGCTTCGAACGAAAATATCGTGTCCGTGGAGGCACGTTACTGGGTGGTGACCTGTTCGATTTTTGGGCAGGACCCTTTTACGTAGGATTTTTTGGAGTCCTCACAATCTTTTTTGCAACCCTTGGAACTGCGTTGATTATTTATGGCGCTGCTTTGGGTGATACTTGGAATATTTGGCAAATTAACATAAGCCCGCCGGCAGCTGAATACGGTCTGTCGATGGCGCCGATGCGAGAGGGAGGATTATGGCAAATCATAACCTTCTGTGGAACATTTGCCTTTATATCTTGGGCGCTGAGAGAGGTAGAAATCTGCCGCAAACTTGGCATGGGATATCATGTTCCTTTTGCATTCAGCATTGCTATTCTGGCTTTTGTTACACTAAATATTTTCCGTCCAATCTTGATGTATATCAAGGATGGCGGTGAATCAGGTTGGAGTCACGGTTTTCCATATGGCATTTACTCACACTTGGAGTGGGTGAATAACGTTGGTTATGCTTACGGTAACTTCCATTACAACCCAGCACATATGATTGCGATTACATTCTTCTTTACCACAACACTAGCCTTAGCGCTTCATGGTGGTCTGGTGCTGTCATCGACAAACCCAGGTGCAGGTCAGGAAGTTAAAACCCCTGAGCACGAAGATACATATTTCAGAGATTTCATCGGCTATTCAGTAGGCACACTCGGCATTCACCGTGTTGGTTTGTTCCTAGCTCTAATGGCTGTTTTCTGGAGTGCCGTTTGTATCATTATCTCTGGTCCATTCTGGGAAGATGCTTGGAGTGATTGGTGGTCATGGTGGTTAGAATTACCAGTATTCCCTCAAGATGATCTGGTCCGTGAAATTGGCGATCTGCCATACCTAGACGAATAAGGAGAAGGTGAGTCATGAAAGAATATCAAAACATCTTCACTGCCATTCAGGTACAGGGACAGCCCGAAATGGGCATCCCTCTACCAAGAGGCGATGACCCTCGCATTGGCAAGGGATCAATGAATTACCTTGCTGGTAAAATTGGTAACGCTCAAATTGGTCCAATATACCTAGGAACTTTAGGAGTGATCTCGTTGATCTCCTTCCTTTTGGCCTTCAATATCATAGGGCTGAATTATTGGATGCAAGTGGGTTGGGATCCAGTCCAATTTGTTAGACAGTTATTCTGGCTATCACTTGATCCGCCAGCAGCAAAATATGGTCTATCAATATTGCCTCCGCTTAAAGAGGGCGGGTGGTTTATGATTGCGGGCTTCTTCTTAACTGTGAGTGTGCTTACTTGGTGGCTGCGTACTTATCGCCGCGCTAAGGCGCTTGGTCTTGGGATGCATGTTCCAATTGCTTTTGCTTCAGCAATCTGGCTCTTTCTTGTATTGGGTTTCATTCGCCCAATCTTAATGGGCAGTTGGAGCGAAGCTGTTCCTTACGGTGTGTTTTCGCATCTTGATTGGACGAACAATTTTTCATTAATTTATGGAAACTTGTTCTATAATCCATTCCATGCGCTATCGATTGTATTCTTATACGGATCGGCATTATTGTTCGCGATGCACGGTGCAACTATTCTGGCTGTTAGCCGTTATGGTGGTGAGCGTGAGATTGAGCAGATAACCAACCGTGGTACTGCATCAGAACGCGCTGCTCTTTTCTGGAGATGGACCATGGGCTTTAACGCAACCATGGAATCCATTCACCGTTGGGCTTGGTGGTTCGCAATGTTAACGACCTTAACAGGCGGTATCGGTATCTTACTTACAGGTACAGTCGTTGATGATTGGTCAGCATGGGCAATTAAACATGGTGTGCTTCACGAAAGCGGCACAAACATTCGATAGAATATTATCGAAACTTCAAAATCAAAAGGCGCTTCTAAGAAGCGCCTTTTTTTATGTCAGATTTTATATGAAAGACTTATGTAAATTCAGGCGGTATGAAAAATCGATTAAGTTTTACAGCCAAGGCTATTGGGCCTGTATAAAATAACTTTCGCTTAAAAAAAGCTTCTTGACCCGTTGTTCTGCCCATCACCATATCTATGTAAGTTTGCGCAGACATCTTTAATGTAAGAGTTGGGTTGTCATGCTCGCCTTTATGCAAAGCACATTGATCATTTTTGATTTCAGCGAAGAAAATATCACCTTCTTCACCTGAAAGTTTAAACTGTAAAATAGCTTCAATCCCTGGCGCTGCTTTCGGGTTGAAGCGCGAGGGCATTCCTGCAATTATTTGCTGAATCGATGGATCATTCATATTATTAACATATTGAATCAACTATATTATCTTTAAAATTCAATATACCATTCGTCATGATAACATGCAAAAATAATGTAGAGTTTTTAAGCAATTAAGCAAGAGTTACGCTATGGATGAATTTCGATATTTCCTCGGTCTTGTGTTGGTTTTAATCATGCCAATTGTCATTGCTTTTTGGGTGGTAATTCATGGTGGCTCAAAGCAATGGCGCAAGCGTAGCCCTGAGATGGCTTATTCTTTTGCAGGTTGCTTTATATTAATTGTCACATTGCTTGCTTGGTCATTTCGTAAGCAATTGCTGGGCTTAGACCTTGGGTTTAATAGCGTTCTGTTTCTAATTGGAGCTGCTATTTATATTGCATCTTTTGCACTTTGGAGGCCTGTTAAAAAGCATTTGGATTTCAAAACTTTTGCAGGTGTGCCTGAGATAACCAATACAAAAATTGAACTGATTAAAGATGGGCCTTTTGCTATTGTTCGCCATCCCAGATATTTAATGGTCGCGATTGGTGTTGTTGGATGGTGCTTGATGATCAATTATTCTGGTGGCTATTGGATCGGAGCATTCTCAATCGCAGGATTATTTTTAATTGTATGGTTGGAAGAAAAAGATCTGGTTCTGCGGTTTGGAGACGACTATCGCGCATACCAAAAACAAGTGCCACAACTTGTACCAAGGCTTGCAGGTCTAAAGCAGTTTTGGAATGAGAATTTTAAAAGTTCAGATCAGGGTAGCGATTAAGATAAATTCTGAACCAAGGCGTATAATGAGCAGGGTTCTTTTTCATATTCGCTTTTAATTCATCCCCCGTTACCCATTTGATTTCACAAACCTCTTCAGGATTTAAATTCTCTTGAATATCTTGCTTTTTTACATCAGCCCTAAACATATGAACCCGCTCGCGCTCCCATAAACCACCACCAACATTTGCAGAATATTCAACGATCAAACGTTCTTCTACTGGAACTGTGAATCCAAGCTCTTCTTTAAGTCTACGATGCGCAGCTGTTTCAATATCCTCTCCAAAATGCGGGTGCGTGCAACAGGTGTTTGCCCACTGGCCGCCACAGTGATATTTCCCAAAAGCGCGACGTTGTATGAGTAATTTATCTCCATCAAAGATAAACACAGACAAAGCTAAATGATGTACCCCTTCAATATGCGCCTGTATTTTTTCAATAGGATAAAGTGTTTCGTCCGCATTAATTCCAGGGATCATAATCGGTGGATTAGTCGGCGATAGTTCACACGCGTCCATTGCATCTTGATCTGGCCCATCAGGTGCATCTGGAGTTAGATATAAAACTTCATCAAGCATTTCTTCAATCTTCTTATTCTACAACTATTTTATGCAACAGCGCGTGATAGTGCGCACTGTGACCATAGTTCAGAAAGGGCATTTACCAAGTGATTAATGTCAGCTTCTGTATGAACAGGTGAAGGTGTAATGCGCAAACGTTCCGTGCCTTCAGGAACAGTTGGATAATTTATTGGTTGAACATAAACACCATATTGATCAAGCAAAAGGTCAGAAATGAATTTACATTTTTTAGCATCACCCACCATAACAGGCACAATATGACTGTCGTTTGCCATGTGAGGCACACCAACTGCGTCAAGCTTTTCACGCAAAATCTTAACGTTAGCACGTTGTTGCATGCGTTCTTCTGAACTATCTTTCAAATGCTTTATAGAAGCTGTTGCACCAGCAGCAAGTGCAGGAGGAAGAGCGGTTGAAAAGATGAAACCTGATGCAAATGATCTGACAAAATCAATCATATTGCGTGACCCCGTAATATAACCACCCATCACGCCGTAAGCTTTGCCAAGTGTACCTTGGATGAGTGTGACACGATCCATCAAGCCTTCACGTTCAGCAATCCCGCCGCCACGAGGGCCATAAAGGCCTACAGCGTGAACTTCATCAAGATAAGTCATTGCGCCGTATTTATCAGCCACATCACAAATCTCTTTGATAGGGGCAATATCACCGTCCATCGAATAAACGGATTCGAAAGCAACGATTTTAGCAGCGTCTGGATCGCAATCATCAAGTCTACGCTCAAGATCACGAACATCATTATGCTTCCAGATGTTCTTATTTGCACGCGAGTGACGAATGCCTTCAATCATTGAAGCGTGGTTGTCGCTGTCTGAGAGAATAACTGAGTTTGGAAGACGCGCACCCAATGTTGAAAGCGCTGCCCAGTTTGCCACATAACCAGAGGTCAGCAACAGTGCAGCTTCCTTGGCATGAAGATCAGCAAGTTCTTCTTCTAGTAATACATGATAATGGTTCGTGCCAGAGATATTGCGGGTGCCACCAGCACCTGCGCCACATTTTTCAAGCGCATGATGCATGGCACCCAGCGTATCAGGGTGTTGCCCCATGCCAAGATAATCATTTGAACACCAAACGGTCACATCAGATACACAGCCGTCATCATGGCGCTTTGCAGAAGGGAAGTTTCCTTTATTGCGTTCAAGGTCAGCAAATACGCGGTAATTTCCTGCTTCTTTCAAAGCATCCAATTGCTTTTTAAATTCTTCTTCAAAGTTCATAACTATCTCCCAGTCATGCATAGTATTATAAGCATTTTATTATTCTACAACAATACGCGATTGTGTTTTGTCTTCATTTGTATTGACAGTTTTATCCTTTGGCATTGCCCAGCTCCAAAGTCTGGAATCTGCTATGGGTAAAACCATAAAAATATGTTCAAGTAAAGCAAGTCCTACAAGCGCTGTCAGCATTGTGATTTGTGTGTGTACAACTTGTCCATAATGTACATGAAGTAGCGCATAAATACCTGCGGCAAAAAAGACACTGCAACCAACCACAGAAGCCCAATAACCCCAGCCAATGCGGTCATTTCTAAAGTAGGACTGTAGATAAGCTAGGCGCTCTGGCATCATCTCTATAGAGAGCTTTGGAACGCCAGAAAAGACGGCAAATTTTGCACCAATTCTCATGAGCCACATGCAAGCAAAGGTTTTTGATGCCATTGCACTTCCGCCTGACATATCAATTAATATGATGATGATAAGCGCACCTAAAAGCGTGAACTCATGATGATTAATCACATTAAAAGCGTGAACGAAACGGCTTTTCTCATTGATGTTTTCAGGGCAAGTTTCTTTGGTCTTCCCCGTTATTAATCCAGCTAAGAAAGTAAATTCTACCCAGCCCCAGATAATCAAGGCCGAAACGAAGGCCAAATAAACAGCCCAAACCTCATTATAAAAAGTGCTGGTGATTAGACCACCAAAGCCAATAAAACAAAACACTGACATAATTATCAGACGCGAGTTCATTTGCTTATCCAGCCCACGCGCAAGCCACAATATTGCCCCGGTGGAAGACCACCAAAGCAATATTACAAATAGTACTGGCATGACATAATCAGTCATTTGCGCGAAGTGCCTTTCATATTACCAGGTTGGAACCATACGGCTTGTTTCTGGAATTTCGTTCTTCAGCGTCGGCATGAAGTACAGACCAGCAAAGTTTGTAGCCACTGCAGCACCAATACCAATTTTCTTAAGACGCCCCATGATACCGCCCTGATTATGAGCTTTGCCCATCGCGATTGCCAAACGGTTCATTTTGTTTAAGCGTTTCAGGAATTTTGGGTTTTCAATATCCAGCAGAAGCGGGAAGCACTGCTTGGTAATCTCATTGGTTATCCTGAAAACACGCATGTCATAGTCTTCAATTTCCATGCCCATCGCCTTATGGAATTTAGGGCGTGCATGATCACGTACAAACATAGTTGCGTAAACGGCACACAAGAAGAACTTAATCCATAGCTTGTTATGGCCTGAAAGAAGTTTTGGATCAGAGCGCATTAGAAGCGAGAAAGCTTCACCATGGCTAAACTCATCATTGCACCATTCTTCAAACCACTTGAATATTGGATGAAAACGACGTTCTGGATGTTTTTCAAAATGGCGGAAGATCGTAATGTAACGCGCATAACCAATCTTCTCAGACAAGTAAGTTGCGTAGAAAATAAACTTAGGGCGGAAGTATGTATATTTTTTAGCTTTTGTCAAAAAGCCCAAGTTCACCCCAATGCCAAAGTCCTTCAAGCTATCATTGATGAAACCTGCATGACGTGCTTCATCGCGACTCATGTATGAAAACAGCTCTTTAATATCTGGGTTCGTACCGCGGCGTTTCATTTCCTTGTAAAGCACACAACCAGAAAATTCTGCGGTCAGCGAACTTACAAGAAAATCAACCAACTCAACGCGCAAACCTTCTGGCAGGTTTTCAAGATCAATATCGTCCCAAGCTTCAGTGCGCTTGAAGTGCCCTTTGTTAGGGTCACTCTTCATTTGCTCAATTAAAACGTCCCATTCTTCACGGACGCCAGAAACATCTGTCTTGTCGAGCTTTTTGAAATCAGTGGTATAAAACCGCGGGTCTAGCAAAGTTGTCTCATGCGCCATCTGCGTAGTTTCGTTTTGTGATTCTACATCTATAGGCTTGCCACTTACAGGCGTTTTAGCATGTGCATTCATAGTCTTTCCTCCGAGAATGAGAACTCGCAAAGTTCCATGAATTCAAAATCACCTGTAGCACGTGTCCATAAGCGCTCGATGATGCCTGCGCGTGTAATGGTTGCGCGACGGTCAAATTCTTGTTTCTCTCCATAAGGTACTTCAATAGCAGTGCCGTGAACGATAACTTCATCGCCTGGTGCGACCGTTGTTCCGTCATTAAAGCGCACATGTGCTTCGAGGCTTTCAAACGTGTTGACGATCTCGACTGTACAATCAACATCAACCGTTTCACCTCCTATAATTTTCTTAATCATCCTTGGGCTCCCTTACCAGTTTGATCGGTTAAAAATTTCGCAAAACTATCGATTGCAACAGCGCCAAAAGCGTTGAGGCGAATTGAGTGTCCGCTTTGCGGGTCAACAATCTTCATATTGCCGTCGCTTAACTTAATAAGACGGTAGGGCAAAAGAAGATCGATTTCTCTTTGTTTGCGTTGATGTGCCATTGCACGCATTGAGATGCGTACAAATGCGCCTTCACCTTTGCCAAAACTACTAATTCGTTTTCTTGTCTTTGCGTCATAGACCACAACTTTGCCGTTTGTGGCGTCACGGAAAAACAAATCTCTTTGAAGTTGCGTTTCAGCCTGTGGTAAAGCAACTGCATCTTTTTCTAGCCAGACAGAGCCAACAACGAGTAGAATTGTGAAGACAACAACCCCAAGAGCGCCAAACAGTGGCCACTTGTGATACCCAGTAATTTCGTCGGTGCGTTGTGTGTTCATAATATCTACTCGGTTCGCTTAAGCTCTTTGACCCTGCAAGTTCATTGCAAGCTCTTTTTCTTTTTGTTGTTCAACTGCAAGATTAGTCGGTACGTATTGTTGCTGATGAAATGCATTCAGTTGTTTAGACAAAATCTGCGATACTTTATGTACATCTCCAACAAGACGCATTGCCGGTTCAGGTTTAGCAAATTTCCAAGGTCTCGCATGAGGCCAAAGTATTGCCCACGAAATTTTAGTATGCTCTTTCAATGAAAGTGCAATCGTGCCTGTGTCGTTCAGAGTGCTTTGAACATCAGCGCTTGTGACTTGTTTGAAAGGGTAATTAAACGTAACGGGAAGGGCAATTCCAAAACGCATAACAACGCGCTTGTTTGTAATCGTGTATATAGTTGTTTTTTCGATTGCTCTCGCAAGCCACCAAATAATAGCCATGACAACAAGTCCTAAAACAACCATTAACCCTGCACTTGCAATAGCCATTAAGAATGTTCCGCCATCATAAAGCGTTGTCGAAAGCTTCCAGATTGCAACAAGTATAAAGTAGGCTGCAATTTTATTACGATGCAGAACATATTTTGCAACGGCAGATTGATCGGGTGAGCCCTGCCATTTGATTTCCTCACCCTCCGGCAAATGTGCCGGAAGGCCTGGAATTGGTTCTTTTTCAAAGTCGTTATGGCTCATATCAACGGCTCAGCACGATCAGGCGTTGCATAAAGATTGCCACCACCAAAATACGCTTGAATTTTTTCTTCTTCAAGCATGGTAATTCTATCTTTATTTTTGATGCTAGGAATATCTTTGTACTGATCAGCAACTAGCGCATGAACATAAAATTCCTTAGCTTTAATTTTGCCACGTAGCTCATTGCGTAAAACTGCAAAGTGCATTGGCACAAGGAAAGTACGGCTTGCTTTTGTTACTTCATAGTAACGGATGACTGATTCCATTGTATCAATCCAAATGTCACTAACTTGACCAGCAATCTGACCATCAGCCGTTATAATATTAAGACCCATAGGGTTTGTATCTTGCTCAACAACGCTGAATGATGTTGCTTTACTCATTCGTTGAATAACTGCACCACCATGTGGGTTTAGATCTGCATAGTCAGGACGCTCTGCCCAAGCTGCAGGACCAACACCATCTTTAAGTGGGTTGCCAGTTGGAATTAATGGTGAACCAGGAGCGGGGCTAGCGCGCATTGCTTTGATTGGGCGTGTGTCACGGTTTTCTGCATTAGGGAAAGTACGTGTACCTTTGCCATGCGGCAGGATAAAGGTTTTTGGGCTTGGTAGTTGCAACCAAGGGTCTTTGTTATATGACCCATCTACATCGCTCTCAAGGGGATAGCCTTCTCTGCGGCTTTCTGCTTGCAGATACCAAATAAGGCCTGCAAAGAATATCCAGAATGCATAAAGCACAACTTGCGCAACATCTAAGTTTCCTACTATTTCAACCATGGTTTTTCTCCAATAATATTAGCCGGGTAATTCGGCCAGTCCAATTTTCTTGTTAGGGTTAGTTGATGAACCATCCGCAGGCGTAATGCGCCGCACGAGGGGTCCGATTGCGATGAGGGCGACAAACAAAAAGCCGATCTCAAGATGATATACGATTGAGTATCCTAGTGCGTGGTTAGATAGCACTTCACCAAGCGCACCAGATTGAGCGAGTGAACCACCCGCATCACGGATGATGCCACCACTAGCAAGGCCAAGGCCAACGCCACATGCTTGCACAGCGCCCCATGCGCCCAGTGCTAAGCCAGAGCCAGAACTTTCTGCTAATTCCATACAGGCGGTTAAAGTGCCAACGGCAAATAATCCACCACCCATGCCGATGAGTGCAGTGCCTATTCTGAATAAGTTAGCTGAATGAAAAGGTGCGGCAAAGATAACAGCACAAAATGCAACGACACCAATCAGCGTTCCAAGTGCGGCAAGACGATAAGGATCACGCCCGCTAGAAAGCATTTTTGCAGCCATTGCAAAGCCAACCATAGTGCCAGCAGCAAAGACTGCATTAAGTAGCGTTGTCTGGCTAACTGATAGATTTAAAATCTCACCGCCATAAGGTTCAAGCAAAACATCCTGCATTGAAAAACCAATCGTTCCAAGCGCCACAGCTATTAACAAACGAAGACTTCTTTTGTCCTTACGATACATGCCCCATGCTTCTTTAAAGCTAGGAATTTCACGTTCAGGTGAGGTCTCAGATGGTTTGCGTGGCTCTTGTTTCCAAAGTGCGATGACATTCAAGATCATGGTAACAGCAGCTGCACCTTGAACCACTTGAATAAGGCGAACAGACGAAAAGTCTGCCAAGAGATAACTAAACACAATCGCACTAACAAACATGCCAACTAAGAGCATCATATATACAAGCGCCACAACACGCGGGCGGCTTTCTTCTGGTGCAATATCAGTTGCAAGTGCAAGCCCAGCCGTTTGCACCATGTGAACGCCAAAGCCCACAGAAACAAAAGCAAATGCGGCCGCTGCAGGGCCTGCCCAATCAGGGCCTAGTGTTTGTGATTGAAGCAGCAATAATGCAAAGGGCATGATTGCTAAACCTCCAAACTGAATAAGCGTGCCAAACCAAATATACGGTACCCGCTTCCAACCCAATAGAGATTTATGCGTATCAGATTGATAGCCAATCATTGCACGCGCTGGCGCAAACAAAAACGGAAGCGCCACCATAACCGCAACAAGGGACGCAGAAACGCCCAACTCTAAAATCATCACGCGGTTAAGCGTTCCGGTGAGCAAAACCGCAGCCATGCCGACAGAAAACTGGAAGAGCGACAGCCTTAACAAACGACCTAATGGTAGGTCATCTGTTGCAACGTCAGCAAACGGCAAGAACTTTGTTCCTACCCGTCTCCAGAAATCAGCAATGTTTGGTTTTACATCACTCATGAACGCTTAAGCTCCAATGCTTGTGATTTGTAAAATGCAGTTGAAATTTTGCGCATACGAAAACTGTTAAAGCCTTCACCACGAAGCGTTTCACTTTCAGCAATAGCATCCACCATTTTGCGCTCTTTAACAGGCTCAATTGCAGGTGAGCGGTCATTCTTAGGGAATAATTTGCCAACCGCTTTCATCACTTCAAGGGCTGGCGTACTAGGTGCAAATGTGAAAGATATATTCTCTTTTGCACGAGGCCCAAGCTCTTCAAGGAAGTTCATGATTTCAGGAAGCGGGTAGTGAATGAAAGAATCCATCGCAACAATAAAGTCAAACTCGCCATGCTCAGGATCAAGCATATCGCCTGCAAGAAATTTCAAACTGCCAGTCTTCAAGTCAGTAGGCATCCGCTTTTGCGCTTCTTCAACGAGCGCTGGCGAAATATCAATGGCAAGAACATCCGCCCCACGACGAGCAGCTTCCATCGCCAACATGCCAGTGCCACATCCTGCATCAAGCAAACGCGCACCTGATAAATCTTGCGGCAACCACTCAAGCAGCGTGTTGCGCATGTCTTCTCGCCCCTTGCGCACTGTTTCGCGAATGCGAGATACAGGTGTGTTAGACGTAAGCGCTACCCATTTATCTTTCGCAGTGCGATCAAAATAAGTTTGAAGCTCTTCACGTTTGTTTTCGTAAGTTAGATTGCTCATCTCATCAGCCTCCTAGTCGAACCCAAGGAAATCGAAAATTTCCCGGTCTTTCATTGGGGTCGGCATAAACGGATCACGCCCTTCCCAAAGGGTCGCAGCAAGCTTCATATATTCGTTTTGAACAGCAGTAAGCTCAGGGCTTTCTTCCATTTCAAAGATAGTTGATTTTTTAAGGCGCGAACGACGGATGACATCAAGATCAGGGAAGTGCGCAACCTTATCCATACCAACAGCTTTGTTAAAGCGATCAATCTCGTCTGTATCTTTAGAGCGGTTAGCAATGACGCCACCAACACGCACTTCATAGTTTTTAGACTTAGCACCAATCGCTGCTACGATACGGTTCATCGCAAAGATTGAATCAAAATCATTAGCAGTTACCACAAGCGCACGTTCTGCGTGCTGGAGCGGAGAGGCGAAACCGCCACAAACCACATCGCCAAGTACGTCAAATAAAACCACATCACTATCATCAAGCAAATGATGCTCTTTTAATAGCTTCACGGTTTGACCAACCACATAGCCGCCACACCCAGTACCCGCAGGTGGGCCACCAGCTTCAACGCACATCACGCCATTATAGCCTTCATAAACGAAATCTTCTGTTCGCAATTCTTCTGAGTGGAAATTTACTTCTTCCAACGCATCAATAACCGTTGGCACAAGGCTTTTTGTCAGTGTGAATGTACTATCGTGCTTTGGGTCACACCCAATTTGCAAAACGCGTTTGCCGAGTTTTGAAAAGGCTGCTGATAAATTTGATGAAGTCGTAGACTTGCCAATCCCACCCTTACCATAAATCGCAAAGACTTTGGCATTGCCGATGTCCATGTTCGGATCAAGCTTTACTTGAACAGAACCTTCGCCATCCATACCTGGTGGTAAAGGGCGTTTCTTGTCTTTAAAATGTGCGTTTGGTCCAACGATATTCATTTACTTCTCCTCACCCGTCTCAATACCCTCAAGACGGTCTTCTAATTCTTCTGTTGCATCGCGCAGTGCATTCATGGTCGCTTCATCTGGCGCCCAATATTCACGTTCGCTTGCTTCGATTAATCGGTTCACCATGCGCGATGAAGCGGCAGGGTTTAGCTCTGCTAAACGCTTGCGCATGTCTTCATCCAACACATAAGTTTCGCTTAGTTTTTGATAAACCCAAGGTGACACTTGTCCAGTTGTTGCAGACCAGCCCATGGTATTGGTAACCTGCGCCTCGATTTGGCGAACACCTTCTGCACCATGCTCCAACATGCCTTCAAACCACTTAGGGTTTAGCGAGCGTGTGCGTGTTTCTAAGTTTACTTGCTCACCAAGCGTACGGACTTTGCCTTCGCTTCTGGTTTGGTCTGAAATATAAACTGAAATCTCTTCGCCCTTAGAACGTTTCACAGCTTTTGAGATACCGCCAAGTGTATCAAAATAATGGTCTATGGTTGTCACACCAAGCTCAACTGAATCTAAGTTTTGATATGCCATATCTACACTGCCAAGAACTCTATCTAACAATTGTTCTTGCTTGTGCGTTTTGCCTTTGCGCGAAATCGCAAAGCATTTGCGTGTTGTGTATGTGTCGGCAATTTCATCGTCACCTGACCAAGCCGACGAAGAAATCAGATAATTTACATTAGACCCATAAGCACCATCTGCATTTGAGAACACACGGTAAGCCGCTTCTTCCAAGTCACATCCTTCAGCTTCAGCATGAGCAAGCGCATGTTTGCGGATGAAGTTTTGTGTCTGCGGCTCATCAGCAATGGCTGCCAAATAACTTGCCTCTGCCAACATCTTAGATTGTAGCGGCAAGAGATCACGGAAAATACCTGAGAGCGTCATCACCACATCAATGCGAGGGCGTTTTAGCTCTTCTAGTGAAATAAGTTCAGCACCAGCGATACGGCCATAACTATCAAGTCTTGGTCTTGCACCCATCAATGCCATGGCTTGCGCAATTGGCCCGCCTTCAGATTTCAGATTATCCGTACCCCAAAGCACAACAGCGATAGTTTCTGGTAAGCGGTTATCTTCTTCTAAGTGCCGCTCAAGCACACGCGCTGCCTGCATTGCACCATCACGCACCGCATATTGACTTGGAATTTTGAAAGGATCAAAGCCATGAATATTACGACCTGTTGGAAGCATATCAGGGGTGCGGATTAAATCACCAGACGGCGATGGTTGAATGAACTTACCATCAAGCGCATTGATGATGCCTTCCATCTCACGGTTTTCGCTTAAGTTTGCATTTGCAGTAACAAGACGCTCAACCAGAGCCTGACTTGCATCATCAACCAGACGTGGATGCGCACCGTTAGAAATTTCCTTGATGGTGTCTTGTGAAAGCTTTGCCTCTTCATCGCCTTCTGCAATTAGCGATAACATATCAAAACGCTCTTCTTCGTTCATCGCTTTGCCAGCAATATGAAGACCGTGCGGAATAAGTGAATATTCCATTTCAAGGATTTTAGCTGTCAGCGCAGGAATGAGTATTTTTGTATTTTCGACATTAAGTCCTTCAAGCAAATCCAATTGCTCAGCTTGTGCTAGAATAATATCTACAATCTGATCGCACTCATGCGTATCAGTTGGTGCGGTATTGCGAAGGCGTTCAAGCGAGGCTTTTAATTCGCTCAAACCTTTATAAAGACCCGCTTGAGTAAGCGGTGGTGTCATATAAGAAATAATTGTAGCCGCAGAACGACGTTTTGCAATAGTTGCTTCGGATGGATTATTTGCCGCGTAGAAATAAAAGTTTGGCAACTCACCAATCAAACGATCAGGCCAGCACGTCTCGCTCATGCCAGCTTGTTTGCCCGGCATAAATTCTAATGCGCCATGTGTTCCAAAATGCAAAACAGCATCCGCTTTATACGTTTCACGCAAGTATCGATAACAAGCCGAGAAAGAATGCGTGGGTGCGAAACCTTGTTCAAATAACAGGCGCATCGGATCGCCTTCATAGCCAAAGCCAGGCTGCACAACGATTAGCACATTGCCAAAGGCGCGTCCCATAATAAAAAGCTGCCCGCCATTGGTGTTGTCACGACCAGGGGCTGGTCCCCACTGCGCTTCAATTTGTGCAAGGTGTGGTTCATTGCGAACGTGGTCATCAACTGAAACAAGATCATGCACATTGGCAAGCGCACCATAGTCTTCTGCATTGCCTTCAGTAATAAGTTTGCGAAGTTCATCGACCGTTTCAGGTACTTCGACCGTATAGCCTTGTTGTGACAATTCTTTCAGCGCCACATGCAAGCTTTCAAAGACTGAAAGAAACGCAGCTGTTCCCGTATTGCCAGCATTAGGCGGGAAGTTGAAAATCGGAATAGCAATCTTACGCTTAGCACGTTCTTTTGCACGAAGCGAAACGAGTTTTTCAACACGGCCAGCCAAAGTGGAAATGCGCTCAGGGTGCGTCTGCATACAACGTTTGCCAGTTGGGCAAGTGCCAAGTTTTTTTGAGCAAGTGCAAGTTTGCGCATTGGTTGCATCAACATCAGGACGACCACCAAATACGATAGAGCCTGTTGCACCATCTAATTCTGGAATAGCAACCATAATAGTTGTTTCAATTGGCATTAAACCTTGGCTGGATGTTTCCCATTTTGAAAGTGATTGAAACTCTGTCACGTGTGCTGCAACATAAGGAACATCAAGATTACCAAGCGTTTCTGCAGCAGCTTTTGCATCACTATAAGCAGGGCCACCAACAAGTGAGAAACCTGTTAAACTAACAAGCGCATCAATCGTAACACCTTGCGGGGTTTTATAATTATTACCCGATAAAAACGCATCAATCGCAGGGCGCATATCAAGGCCGTTACAAAAGACAGGAACAACATTCATGCCCTTAGCTTCAAACTGAGCAATCGCGCCATCATAATGGCCTGTATCGCCTGAAAGAATATAAGAGCGTAAAACCAGCATGCCGATTGTACCCTTGGCATCAGGGTTGAGCGTCAAGTCTTTAATATCAGTCGTCACGCCACCTTTAAGAGATGGGTGGTAAATCCCTGTGTCAGGATAATCCGTTGGCTCTCCTACGCTTAATTGACCACGCAGTTCTGCTCTCGCACCGTCTGAATATCGATTGACCAACATGCGCACCATGTTTGCGATGTTGTCGCTGGAGGCTGCTAATCTATATTGAAGGGCAAGGAAATAAATCCGTACATCTTGAGCAGTGCCCGGAATAAATTTTAGAATTTTTGGTAAGCGACGCAACATCCGCATTTGGCGTTCGCCAGCAGATTTATCGTCTGTTTTGCCATCGTCTTTTTTACCGCGTAGTTTTTTCAACAAGCCCGTAATACCGCTTGCTTCTTTATCCATGCGGAATTTGCCAATTTTAGTATTTTTGACAACTTCGCTTGAAGAGAGGCAACAAACCATCGCGTCACAGGCTTCACGTCTTGCTTCAAGATCAGGCAAAATAGCCTTAATGTGATCTTCAAGAAAAAGCATGGAAGCTAGAATAATATCGCCCTTGGCAATGTCAGCTTTACAGCGCTCTAGTTCTGCTTCCGAGTTATCCCAATCTGTTGCAGCATGAATGGATAAATGTAAATTCGGCAATTCATGAGCCAAAAGCGCACGCGCTTCATCAACAGCACCCGTCATATGATGATCGAGCGTTATCAGAACTACATTAAGTGGCGCTTGATTAGCGGCTGAAATGCGACTTGGCTTCATAAAGCGTCTCCATCGTAATTTCAGCAAGCCCAAGATCATGGGCATATTTTTCAGTGTTTCGACGCGCCTTGCCGCGCACAAAGAAAGGAATTTTCTTCAGCTCTTTTTCAGCTTCCATCGCCCAAACAGGGTTGTCATTGGCAGCATCCGTGACAACAGCAACCTCAGTTTCAGTCGTCGTATCCGCTTTCTTTGCAGAATGTCCAAGGTGGGATGGGCCAGCCGCATCATTAAACTCAAAATCATCGCGGAACATGTGCAACAAATGTTCTTCGAGACCCATGGTTAGAGGGTGAACCAATGTATCAAAAAGAACATTTGCGCCTTCAAATCCCATCTGCGGTGAATACCGCGCTGGGAAGTCTTGCACATGAACAGGAGCAGAAATAACCGCAACTGGAATGCCAAGACGCTTAGCGATGTGACGCTCCATTTGCGAACCTAAAACCAGTTCTGGTTGAAGCAATTCAATCTGCTCTTCGACTTCTAGGTAATCATCCGTAATAAGCGGCTCAATGCCATATTCTTTTGCAGCATCGCGCATATCACGAGCAAATTCACGGCTGTATGTGCCAAGCCCTACAACCTGATACCCCATCTCTTTTTGAGCAACGCGAGCCATAGCAATTGCATGCGTTGCATCGCCAAAGATAAAGACGCGCTTACCAGTTAGATAGGTTGAATCAATTGAGCGCGAGTACCAAGGAAGTCGACTTTCGTTCATTAAAATAAAGTCTTCGCAAGTCTCACTATCAATGTTTGCTAATTCGCTAATCTCGTGGATGAAATCATTCGTAGCACCAACGCCAATTGGAACATTAGAAGTGAAAGGTTGTTTGAATTCGCGCTTCATCCATTTGCATGCAGTACCACCCGTTTCTGGGTATAGACAAACATTAAAGTCTGCTTGCTTCAAACGAAGGATGTCAGAAACACTGGCATCCAGTGGCGCCACAACATTCACATCAATGCCAAGCGCTTCAATCAGATTTACAATCTCTTGAACATCATCGCGGTGGCGGAAACCAAGCGCTGTTGGCCCAATGATATTACATGAAGGTTTGTCGCTCTCATATTTATCAGGCCCTTGCGGTGCGATTGCTCTAACCACTTGATAAAAAGTCTCCGCCGCACCCCAATTTTCTTTCTTCGAATAAGAAGGAAGATCAAGCGGAATAACAGGAACAGGCAAGCCCAGCGTTTTAGATAAGCCACCTGGATCATCTTGAATAAGTTCGCCAGTGCAAGATGCACCCACAATCATTGCAGCAGGATTAAAGCGCGCTTGCGCATCACGAGCCGCATCCATGAAAAGCTGACTTGTATCGCCACCCAAATCACGGGCTTGGAACGTTGTGTAAGTCACTGGTGGGCGCTTTTTGCGACGCTCAATCATGGTGAATAGAAGATCAGCGTAGGTGTCACCTTGTGGTGCGTGAAGCACGTAATGCAAATCTGTCATCGCAGTTGCAATACGCATTGCGCCAACGTGGGGTGGGCCTTCGTATGTCCAAACGGTTAGCTGCATGATTTATACCTCCAACCGTGTTCTGCGGTTTAAAGGTCGCGCAAAAAGTTCTGCCAGATCGCCAGCTTGCTCATAGCCTTGAATAGGGGTGAACACGAGTTCAATAGACCACTTGGTTGTAATGCCTTCAACTTCAAGCGGATTAGCAAGCCCAAGCCCGCACACCACAATGTCAGGGCGTGTCTCACGACAACGCTCAAGTTGGAGATCAACATCTTGGCCTTCGCTTAAAAGAGTTTCCTCAGGAAGCGCTTCTAGTTCTGCCGCCATAATAGTTTTATTCAAATAAGGCGTGCCAACCTCTGTCGGCTTCATGCCCAATTCTTGAGATAAGAACCGCGCTAGCGGAATTTCTAATTGAGAATCTGGAAAGAAGAAAACAGATTTATCTTTTAAATTATCAAAATGCTTTTCAACCGCCCGCTCTGCACGTTGCTTCGGTTTTTCAGTCACTTGATTAAAGGTCTCTTCAGAAACACCAAACTGATCAGCACATGCCTTAAGCCAGGCGGTTGTACCTTCAGCACCCAGCGGGAAGGGTGCTTGAATAAGTTCAGCACCTCTATCTTTAAGCGCACGTGCCGTATCCGTTAGGAAAGGTTGCGCCAGAATATATTTGGTGTTTTTACCAACAGGCGGCATGTCATTTGCTAATCTTGCAGGCAGAAAACGCACATTATTAATGCCCATTTCTTCAAACAGCCTGGCAAATTGATCTTCAACGACATCTGCTAATGCACCCACTACCATCAATTCATCAATTGCATTGTCAGGTTCTGCTGGCAGGCTTGGTACAAGAGAAGCCAAACAAGCATCTTCACCTTGAGTGAAAGTTGTCTCAATCCCGCTACCAGAATAATTTAAAATACGTACATCAGGATTATGCGTAACTGATAAGCGCTCCGCTGCGCGGCTAAGATCAAATTTAATCACTTCTGATGGGCATGAGCCTACTAAGAAGAGAAGTTTAATCTCAGGACGACGCGAAAGCAGCTTTTCTACAACGCTGTCTAGTTCATCATTCATGTCTGCGATGCCAGCAAGATCAGGCTCTTCCATGATAGCAGTGCCAAAACGAGGCTCAGCAAAAATCATAACACCAGCAGCAGATTGCATAAGATGGGCGCAAGTTCGTGAGCCAACGATTAAAAAGAACGCATCTTGGATTTTGCGGTGAAGCCACATAATACCCGTAAGGCCACAAAAAACTTCATGCTGACCGCGCTCATGGAGAATCGGTCTGTCGTTACAACCAGATGCTGGTGCTTTGCCAAGTGTTTTATCAATAATATTCACGTAGACGCCCCCAAGTTCGAATTCATAGGTTTTGCTTGTGGATATTTATTTTCAGAACTGTTTGAAAAGCTGTCTATATTTTCTGACAATATCGATTTTTCACTAGAAGACTGGAGTCTGGCAGCCCGCAATTTTAAAATAAATTGGATCGCATTGACTACATAAGCTGCATAAGCAGCTAAGGCTAAAGCCATTAAACTAGTTGGGGGAAGTAACTGAAAATATAGTGCAGCTAAATAAGCTGTATGAAGTGCTAAAACCAGCATGGAGAAAACATCTTCCCAAAAGAAGGCTTCAACAAATAGATACTTGCCAAAAACCACCTTTTCCCAAATGGAGCCAGTAATCATAATCAAATATAGAATTAATGTTTTTAAAACAATGGAGTAGGTCGCTATTTCATAACCAAGTCCTGTCCATAAATGGCGGATTACTAGGTAAAGAGAAATCAAAAAAACAATAAACTGCAAGGGCGCTAAAATGCCCTGAACAAGCGTCCAAACAGTTTCATCACGACGGATCTTTTGTTCGGGCGTATATAACCCATCATTTATAACAGCTTGGTTTGCAACTGTATCCTCAGCCTGTCTCAAACTATCCCTCCCAATTTCAGCAAATTGCCGAGTGTCAAAATATATTGACATAATAAAATGTAACTCTTGATTGATAGCAAAGTCAAGAAGACTTGACGTACAATAAATTAGACACCATAATTAAGCTGGAGTAGAGCAGACATTATATTTAGGAGTGTAGTGTTGTTTATGTTTACTTTGGAGGTCGCATGAAGCATTACACTGGAAAATCAAAGGCTAGAAGCCTTATTGCTGAAGCGATTTCAAATAATATAATCCCAAACCTCATAAGCAATAACGCATCGATGACCGCAGAAAAAACATACGCACCTATTTCTGATAAACGCCGCAAGGATTTTTTGGCGAATTTTTGTGCCGTTTTGATATCTGGCAACAAAGACAAGGCGCTTGCTATGTCGGATCAAGTTTTGCGCGAAGGTGTATTAGTCAATGATTTATTTTTAGATCAGTACTCGCAAAGTGCAAGATTGCTCGGTGATATGTGGAGTGAGGATAAGTGCTCATTTGGGGATGTATCAATTGGATTGGGTGTATTGCACGATTTAGTGCGCAATTATACAGCAAGATTAAGTTTTGAATTAAAGCCAACCGCATTTGATGCCACAATATATTTATCGCCAATGCCTGGGCAGGGACATTTTTATGGCGCATTTATGTTAGAAGCATACTTTTTAGCAGCCAAATGGAATGTTAGTGCAAAATTATCTCAATCAAGAGAGGCGTTGCTAAATGATATTGCAACAAACAGTTTTTCTGTTATTGCATTATCGGTAGCTGAAACAAATAAGATTGAAGACTGTAAAAAACTAATTGAAAACATTAGAAATATGTCTCTCAACACAGAAGTGAAGGTTCTAGTAGGTGGGTATCCATTTGTAGAAGATGAAGAGTTGTTCCAAAAAGTCGGTGCAGATGCAACTGCGGATAACGCATTAGCAGCACTTGATAAAATGGAAGCTATCTGCAACGAAAATAACCAGCTGAACTAGGTGTGATTCAATGACTGCACTAAGCAATGCCAACAAAATAATTATAGGTAGGCAAGTAATCCATTTTTTAATGGGCAAGATATTATTTGATATAAGAATGTCAGGTTGTTCCTTTGGATGATTATGCTGCAAATACCGCTAAGATGCGATTAGAAAACCTAGAAGAATATTTTTCTGGATTTAACCTCGCTGAGAATAGCCATTTTTTTGATGCCGTTGCTGATGTGACGCTTATTGTTGATTCAAACGGTTTTATTCGTGATGCTGGTTTTCGCGTACAGGAATTGTTTTCTGCAGGTGGTAGAGGCTGGGTAGGCCAGCAGTTTACTGAGACAGTTACATCTGAGTGCAGTAATAAAGTCACGGACATGCTTGAAGAAGCGCGAAAAGGTGAAACAAGCCGTCCGCGTGAAATCAATCACAGCATGCCGCATGATGATGATACGCCTGTGAGTTATACTGCCGCTAAACTCAATTCTAGTGGCGATGTTATTGTATTTGGCCAGCACATTGCTGAAATTGCAGCACTTCAAAGGCGTTTGATGAGTTCTCAATTGGCGATGGAGCGGGAATTTACACGTTTACGAGGTGCTGAGAGCAGATATCGAGCAATATTTCAGTTGAGTGATGCTCCTAAAATTATAGTGGATGCCAACTCACTTAAAATAACAGACATTAATACATCAGCTTTGCACATATTGGGTCGTGATACACAACGTTTAGAAAACACTAAGGTTCTTTCCCTTTTTGATGAGACAGGTTCTGACTTGCTTCATAAGCTAATGCTATCTGCAATCGAAGGTAAAAGCGCGGATCAAATCAAGATCAAACTTAAAACAGGCGAACCATTATCAATCGCAGCTACATTGTTTAGAGAAGATCGTACCAGTTACTTGTTGCTACAATTGCGTACACAGGAAAGTGCTGGCTCTTGGTTCCCTAATACATCAGAGAGAAAAGTATTAGCACTAGCTGAACAAATGCCAGATGCTTTTGTTATTACAAATGCTGCACGTCAGATTATGAGCGGTAATGATGCCTTTCTTGATATCTTCAACTTATCAAATATCAAAGAAGCTATAGGGCAACAGCTCGACATGTTTTTTGATAGGCCAAACGTTGACTGTAATGTGCTAATTGCGAATGTGCGTGAGCACACAACTGTAAGACGTTTTGCAACTGTGATGCGTACGAAACATGGCCAAAAAGAAAATGTTGAAATTGCCGCTACACAATTAGAGTATGATGAAGAGACCGTTTTGGGTTTCTGGATTAGGCCGATTAGCAATATGGTTATGGGTACGGATGTGCAGCAAGAAAATGTTAGCCGTTCTAATGAGCAGATTGCCAATCTGGTTGGACATATGCCGTTGAAGGATATTGTCCGCGAAACAACTGAGATGATTGAAAAACTCTGTATTGAAACAGCATTAGATCTGACACAAAACAATCGTGCTTCTGCAGCACAAATGTTGGGTGTAAGCAGACAAAGCCTCTATGCCAAACTTGGTAAGGTCGAAAAAGACACTTAAATCGTAATATTTTTATTACAAGTATAAGTGTCAATTTAATTTGACAATTGATGAGTAAATTAATAGCCTGATGGCATGGATCAGGCTCAAACAAATCTTGCATCTAATGCAACTTCAGTAAGAAAACTTCCAACACTTTCAGCTTCGCTTGAGTTGCTAAAGCCTATCACGTGGTTTCCACCAATGTGGGCTTATATGTGTGGTGTTGTTTCAAGCGGAATTGCGTTTTCAGGAAACTGGCTTGTAATAATAGGTGGCATATTTTTAGCAGGGCCTTTGGTTTGCGCAATGAGCCAAGCCATCAATGATTGGCATGACCGTCACGTGGATGCAATTAATGAACCTGATCGTCCTATCCCTTCAGGCCGCGTCCCTGGGCAATGGGGCTTATACATCGCAATTATTTGGACAGCGCTTTCCCTACTCATGGCTTATGCTTTGGGCGAATGGGTTGTGATTGCAACTTCCGTGGGGCTTTTCTTAGCTTGGGCATATAGCGCACCACCATTCCGCTTAAAAGAAAATGGCTGGTATGGAAATGCTGCTGTTGCTATTTCATATGAAGGCCTTGCTTGGTTTACTGGCGCTGCCGTTATGCTGGGTGCAATTCCTGATGCACGTATCATTATGCTTGTACTTTTATACAGCGCAGGTGCGCATGGAATTATGACGCTGAATGATTTTAAATCAATCGCTGGAGACAAGGAGATGGGCGTTCGCACTATTCCTGTTCAGATAGGCGCTCACAATGCGGCACGTCTTGCCAGTGTCGTTATGGCCTTGCCGCAAGTTTTTGTGATTGCACTTTTATTCTCATGGAATTTGCCAACCCACGCGTTGATTATATCTGCATTGTTAGTTGTTCAGGTTTTTCTGATGTTTAAATACCTCATGAACCGTGAGCAGCTTATGTCAAAGCCAAGAGAGATGGCTGCCTATTATAATGGGAGTGGCGTAACGCTTTATGTGCTTGGAATGCTCACAAGTGCGATCGGTATTGGTAACATTCTGGCAGCAGGGGGCTAATGATGAATTTTAGCCCTCTTTCATGGATTGGTATTATTCGACTTGGTCTGGTTCAAACAGCCCTTGGTGCAATTGTCGTTTTAACGACCTCAACGCTTAACCGAATCATGGTTGTAGAATATGCGCTTCCAGCCGTTTTGCCAGGCGCGTTGGTTGCGCTTCATTATGGGGTGCAAATGTCGAGACCGCGATGGGGCTATGGTTCTGACATTGGCGGCAAACGAACGCCATGGATTATCGGTGGTATGGCGGTTTTAGCAATAGGTGGCTTGCTTGCAGCAATTGCAACCGCGCTCATGGGAACACATTTTTGGCCAGCAATCGCATTGGCAATGCTTGCCTTTATCATGATCGGCCTTGGCGTAGGTGCTTCTGGTACATCTTTATTAACGCTTCTTGCTACAAGAGTAACCGCCAGACGCAGACCTGCTGCTGCATCCATTGTTTGGATTATGATGATTGCAGGTTTCGTCGTGACGTCTATTTTTGCGGGCATCAACCTTGATCCCTATTCGCCGATGAGGCTGGTAGGCGTATCAGCAAGCGTCTCGGCAATTGCCTTTATAGTTGCCTGTCTGGCAATCTTTCGTGTGGAACAAACCTCAAGCGTTGTGAATGCACAAAAGCAAAAGGCAAAACCCAATTTTAAAAAAGCATTTCATGATGTTTGGAGCGAACCAAAAGCGAGGCAGTTTACAATTTTCGTCTTTGTTTCAATGCTGGCTTATAGCGCACAAGACCTCATTCTTGAACCTTTTGCAGGCTTAGTTTTTGGCTTCACACCAAGTGAATCGACAAAGCTATCAGGCGTTCAAAATGGTGGCGTCATGGCAGGTATGATTTTAGTTGCCATTGCAGGCAGTGCGATAGGCGGCAAGCGTTTTGGTTCTATGCGTTTTTGGGCAGTGGGTGGATGTTTAGCCTCTGCCGTTGCTTTTGTCGGATTATCTTTTGCAGCTTACGCAGGTGAAAGCTGGCCTTTGCGTGATAACGTATTTTTCTTAGGCTTTGCAAATGGTGCATTTGCCGTTGCTGCCATCGGTTCGATGATGGGCTTAGCCAATCATGGTGAAAGCGAACGCCAAGGAACTCGCATGGGCTTGTGGGGCGCTGCACAAGCAATCGCCTTTGGGCTTGGCGGGTTTATGGGAACAGTTGCAGTTGATGTTGCACGTGCCATGCTTGGGTCACCAATTTCAGCTTATTCAACCGTTTTTGCAGGAGAGGCAATCCTCTTTGTCGTATCCACAATCATTGCTTGGCAGGTAGCGCCTAATGTGGCGATTGGCAGTAATGCAGAAGAATTAGAAACTCAGTCAGGCCTGCAACCTGCTGAATGATTAAATGCCCAAATAGGGAGAGAGTAAAATGGAACAGTTTGATTGTGTTGTCGTTGGAGGAGGGCCTGCAGGCGCAACTGCCGCAGATGATTTAGCCCGCCAAGGCGTAAATGTTTTGTTGCTTGATAAAGCAGGCCGCATCAAACCATGTGGTGGAGCAATTCCACCTCGCGCCATTGAAGATTTTGACATTCCTGACGAACAACTCTGCGCCAGAATTCGTTCTGCAAGAATGATCTCACCTAAGAATAAAGCTGTCGATATGCCAATTGAAAACGGTTTTGTTGGCATGGTTGACCGTGAAACTTTCGATGAATGGTTGCGAGAGCGCGCTTCAAAAAATGGCGCTGACCGACGCAACGGCGAATTTCAAACCCTTCAACGCAATGAACGCGATGGGCTAACGATTACCTATAAAAACAAAGAGGGTGATGCAGTAACAGTTGCTACAAAATATCTAATTGGCGCAGATGGCGCGAAGTCAAAAGTCTTGAAGCAAGGGCTACCAAAAGTAAAACCAGCCCCTTACGTTTTTGCCTATCATGAAATAATCAAAGCCCCCGAAAACACAGACGCACAAGCCTATTATGATGCTAAGCGCTGCGATGTTTATTATCAGGGTCGTTTATCGCCAGACTTTTACGCTTGGGTTTTCCCGCATGGCAACTCTGCAAGCATTGGCGTTGGCTCTGCCAAGAAAGGTTTCTCACTCAGAAATGCCGTTGCTGAATTGCGCAAAGATGCAAACATGGAGGATGCAGAACTCATCCGTCATGAAGGTGCGCCTATTCCTATGAAGCCAATTAAAAAATGGGACAATGGAAAAGACATCATCGTAACGGGCGATGCGGCTGGCTGTGTAGCGCCTGCATCTGGTGAAGGAATTTATTATGCAATGGCCTGTGGGCGCATGGTGGGTGAAGCGGTTCAAGCAGCGCTGCAAACAGGTGATGCTAAACAACTCGCAACTGCGCGTAAAACCTTCCTCAAAGAACACGGTAAAGTTTTCTGGGTATTGGGTATCTTGCAATTCTTCTGGTACGGCGGAGATCGCCGCCGCGAGCGCTTTGTCAAAATCTGCGAAGATAAAGATGTTCAACGTCTGACTTGGGAAAGCTACATGCATAAGCGTCTGGTTAAGAAAGAACCAATGGCGCATGTAAGAGTTTTCTTCAAAGACTTAGGCCATCTTTTAGGTCTTGCAAAAACCTGAGCTAGCCATGTTTGAAACACTTCTAACATCTCCTACCATTGCCTACTTACTGCTCGTGTTTTTAGCAGTAGAAGCAATTTTGCTTTTGGTGCTTTGGAAGAAAAAACTAATAGGCTTGCCGCCCATGCAAACCATCTCTTTTTTAGGGGCAGGGGCATCTTTTGCAGCAGCCCTTGGGTTTGCACTGGCAGATGCTTCACCACATTTATTAGGAAGTGCTTTGATAGCCGCTTTTATATTCCATGCGCTGGATATTTATCTACGCTGGTCGCATTAATCTAAGCGAAGTTTAGCTCGAATTTGCACCTGATCCTTCGGCCGTGTCGTTAGCCTTGCAACGGGTGTTACAGTCTGGTTAGGTTCAATTGCAAAATCATACCGCATTGCTAGTCTTGCCAAAATAAGTGTTGCTTCAATGGTTGCAAAATTAGCGCCTACACAAACCCGTGGCCCAAGACCAAATGGCATATATGTATTTGGATTAATCTCTTTTTCACGGTGAGGCATAAACCTTGTTGCGTCAAAGCTATCTGGATTTTTCCAATAGTCATGATGGCGGTGAATAACCCAAGGCGCAATCATCACCATTGCACCTTTTTTGATTTTACGTTTCCCAACCTTTGTATTTTCCGCAGCAACACGAGGAATAAAAGTAATAGGCGGATATAACCGCATGGACTCTTTGAAAATTGAAGTTGTGAAATGAAGGTTTCGGATGTGTTGAAACCCAAGTGGCTCACCTTGTGTTACGCGATCAACTTCATCACGTATTCCAGCGATGATATCTGGCCTAGTTGCAAGCACATAAAAACCCCATGTGAGCGCACTTGCAGTCGTTTCATGTCCTGCCAGAAAGAATACACCAAGCTGATCAATCAACTCTTTGCGCGTAAAAGGTTCACCTGTTTCTTTATCGCGTGCATTGATGATAGCCGTTGCAATATCATCAAAGTCTGCATCCTCTTGAAGGTGTTTATCTACTAGCTTGCCAAGGTGCGTACGGATACGATTGCAAGCATCCAGCACATAATCATGTTGCGGAATTTCACTCCAAGCCGGCTCCATAATGAGGCGTTTAATCTCAACATGCGCGACGCTTTTTTCAAAGATTGTAAAAGCATCAAATACTTCACGTGCAATATCAGATTGAAGCGGTGTTGAAAAAACGGTTCTGCAAATAATATCTGCGGTCAGATGGCTCATGGCCAGATCAAGTGAGAAGCTTTCGTCTTGCTTTATATGCCCATCAATCACCTGCTCATAATTATCAACCGCTGCTTGCATTGCATCAAAGGCAAGGGAGAGTTTCATGTGATTAAAAGCAGGTGCAACCATAGCACGTTGTTTGCGCCATTGGTCTCCACTGGAAACAAAAATTGATTCTCCCACAAGAGGTGCTAGCGCCCCCACCATCAAATCATTCTTAGGATAAATATCAGTTGGGTCAGTTAGGATTTTACGTACTTCATCCGCATCATTGATGATAACAATAGAGCGTCTCGAATAACCAAGATTGCCGATTTTCATCGTGTAAGCTTCTTTAGGCAAAAGCCCAATCAAATTGCTATCGCCACTAAAAGCAGCACGCAAAAGCGCAAAGAGTGGTCCAAGTGATTTTGGACGCGATGGCTCGAAGAGTTCGCACTGAGGAGGGGTAAGCGTATCCAACATACTGTCAATTTAACCTGACATAAAAATATGTCCAGATACTTGACAAAATATAGTGAAATAAACCACATTTAACAGGCTATGACAGTCAATCTTTTCCATATTTTAGTCTGGTGTCACATCCTGACAGGAGCCATAGGCATTGTTGCTTTTTGGGTGCCGGTTACCTCTGAGCGTGGCGGCACTTTGCATGTGCGTGTTGGGCGTGTATTTACTTATTGCATGGTGTTAACAGGCTTCATTGCGGTTGGTATTTCAACCACAACATTGCTTGCACCAGTTGCAACACACCCTGATCCAGCTCTTAAAGGTGACGCAGAACTCATACGTGGTATTTTTGGTTGGATGATGCAGTATCTTGCAATCCTGACGATTAATCTCGCATGGTTCGGCTGGCAAGCTGCTATCAACAAACGCGACCATTCAAAAAACAGAGAATGGCGCAATTGGGTTTTACAAATACTAGTCACAGTAACAGCCGCGCATTGTTTAATACGTGGCATCATGATTGGGCAATTTCTGATGGTCGTGATTTCCTTCGTTGGTTTTGCAACCGTTGCAACCAACATGTGGTTCTTGATGAAAGAAAAGCCAGGTTTTTTTGAGTGGCAGTTGGAGCATATCAAGGCGTTAGTAGGTGCGGGTATTTCAGTTTACACGGCTTTCTTAGCCTTTGGTGCTGTTCGCCTAATGCCAGAAATTGCGCTTAATCCAATCCTCTGGGCAATTCCACTTGTAACGGGTATTTCGCTGATTGTTTATAATCAACGCAAGGTGATACAACGCTATGCTCGCCCTGCAAAAGAAAAGACAGTTGATGTTGAAGGACAGATAGTTTCTTGACAAAAACTGCCTTGCTTACTTTAGGCCGCTTACCCAAAGCATTAGATATTGCCGAAGCACTGCATAAAGCAGGATGGCGTGTTGTGATTGCAGAACCAGCTCTTTGGCACTTAGCGCGCGTCTCTCGCTATGTCGATAAATCGATTAAAGTCACCGCACCAAACGACGATAAATCGCAATATATAGCTGACCTTTTAAAAGTCATCGAAGATGAGGAAATCTCGCTTGTCGTACCAGTTTCAGAAGAAGCCCTACATGCAACTTTGATTGAACCTAAATTACCAAACGATGTTAAACTTTATTCAATGCCACAAAAGCGCTTGCGCGAGTTGCACGATAAAGAACGCTTCATAAAACTCGCAGTTTCTTTTGGTTTAAATGTACCGAAAACTTTTTTGCTAGGAAGCGATAAGGCGGCAGCATTTGCTCGTCAGCAAGATTATATCTTAAAGCCAATTTGTACCTGCTCAGGGCAGGGGTTAGAAATTCATGACGCTGGTGATGCATTGCCAGATGCGAAAAAGCTTCCGCCAACAATTGTTCAAGAGCAAATGAAAGGCGCGTTAAAAAGCACATTTTCCATGTGCCATGAAGGACGCGTAATTGGCACTGTTGTTTATCGCTCAGCCATTTTATCAGGCACAGTAGGCGTTGCTTTTGAACGAATTGAAGATGAGACGGCAATTGAGAACTGGATTTTGGACTTTGTGAAACAAGCAAATCATACAGGCTTTATCTCGTTCGATATGATGGAAAATGAAGCTGGCATTCCACACGCGATCGAGTGTAATCCACGCGCGACCAGCGGCATTCATTTTGTTGAACGTGGCAGCATTGCAAGCGCGATTGAAGATCCGCAAAATACTACCACTCTAAAAATGCGCCCACAAAAACTAATGCAGCAGTTTTACCCTTGTTTGACAGAAACACAGGTGTCACTTTTCAAGCGTGATAATTTTCTGCAAAAAGCTGGTATTATGTGGAAAGCGAAGGAAGTGAATTTTTCTTGGGCAGACCCGCTACCCCTTTGGCTTATGCCGTTTACCTCATGGCAAATCATGAAACGGGCATTCATAAATGGTGAAAGTTTTGGCGAAGCTTCTACTTATGACATTGCTTGGTTTGAAGAGGTGTCTTCAAGCTAGCAAAAGCGCGTCATATTATTTCGCATTATCAACTTAACGGTGTCAGCGCATAGGCGTAGTGTTCAACCAATAAAGAGTGTTCAGGAGAGACAAATGCGTCAGCACGCACAAGTAGTAGTTATCGGCGGGGGTGTTATTGGTTGCTCTATTTTATATCACCTCACAAAAATGGGCTGGAGCGATGTGGTTTTGCTGGAGCGTGATGAACTAACTTCTGGCAGTACTTGGCATGCGGCAGCAAATATTCACGGACTGCACGATAATAACAACATTAGCCGCATTCAGCATTATACGATGAACCTCTACAAAGAATTGGAAGAAATCACTGGCCAAGGCTGTGGCGTATTTCAACCGGGTTCACTTTATCTAGCGCAAACCCAAGAGCGCGAGCACCAGATTCGTTTGCAGGCTGCAAAAGCAAAATATTACGGTCTGGATTTTCACGAAGTTACAAGAGATGAGGCCGAGAAACTGCATCCACTGGTAAACTATGACGGCATTCGCTGCATCATGTGGGAACCATCAGGCGGTAATGTTGACCCATCAGGTGTGACCAATGCTTATGCAACTGGGGCAAAAAACAATGGCGCAGAAATTCACCGCTTTACGCCCGTTACAGGCACAGAACAACAATCCGATGGTACATGGATAGTACGAACCCCAAAGGGCGATATCCGCACCGAAGTCGTAGTCAATGCGGCTGGTCTTTGGGGGCGTGAAGTCGCCGCAATGGCTGGCATAGATTTACCGCTCTTACCAACAGAGCATCAGTATTTTGTAACTGAGACCATGCCAGAAATTGAAGCAATGCCAGAGCGCTTACCTTCAGTGGCTGACCGTGATGGCGAATATTATTTGCGCCAAGAGGGACAAGGCTTGCTGGTTGGTGCATATGAAAAAGACGTTCGCTTCTGGGCAGAAGAAGGCACACCGCTTGATTTTGGTCATGAACTTTTTGCAGACGATATCGAGCGTATTGAAGATAATATGATGCGTGCGATTGACCGTGTTCCAGCCCTTGGAAGTGCTGGCATCAAGCGGGTCATCAATGGTCCAATGATCTGGTCACCAGACAGCAACGCACTCTTTGGTCCAGTGCCAGAGCTTAAAGGCTATTTCTGTTGTAATGGGATTATCCCAGGCTTTTCGCAATCAGGTGGGTTAGGTCAACTTTCTGCTGAATGGATTGTAACAGGCGAACCGCACCTTGATATGTTCCCTTGGGATTTATCGCGTTTTGGCTCTTGGGCAGACAGAAAATTCACAAAGGCAAAAGTAGGTGATCAATATGCTAATCGTTTTTCAATTCATTTTCCAAATGAAGAACGTGAAGTAGGTCGCCCTGTTAGAACCCGTCCGATCTATGAAATGCAAAAAGCGATGGGCGCGGTCTTTGGACTAAACTACGGTTGGGAACATCCTTTATGGTTTGCAGATGAACAAGGCGTGGTTGATACCAATGGTTTTACACGCCAGAACTGGTGGGAGCCAGTGGGTGAAGAATGCAAGATGTTACGCGATAATGCAGGCATCATAGATATCTCGAACTTCGCAAAATACCACGTTAAAGGCGAGGGCGCTTCTGATTGGCTCAATTCTATTTTTGCAAATAATATGCCGAAGACTATCTCACGTTCATGCCTTGCACCTTTGATTGGTGTGCGTGGTGGGATTGCTGGCGACTTCACGATTACTAAGCTGGATGAAGAAAAGTTTTTAATGGTGGGTTCGGGTATGGCGGAACGTTATCACTCCCGCTTTTTTAATAATTCAAATAAACCAGATAGCGTTTCATTCGAAAGTAAAACCATTGCTATGTGTGGGTTTAATGTAGCAGGGCCAAAGTCTCGAGATATGTTGCAACGCATGACGAACGCATCTCTGGCAACGCAAGATTTTCCATTTATGCGCTCTCAAAAAATCACGCTTGCAGGCATTGAACTTGTAGCGCTTCGTGTTTCTTTCACGGGTGATCTAGGCTGGGAACTTCATTGCAAAGAAGAAGACCAAGCAGAGCTTTATAAAGCGTTGCTTGAAGCAGGCAAAGAATTTAGCGCAGGGCCAGTGGGTTCTCGCGCTTTAATGTCGCTTCGCATTGAAAAAGGCTATGGCTCTTGGTCTCGTGAATACAGCCCTGAATATTGGCCACAAGAAGTGGGTCTTGATGGTCTTTGTAAAATGGAAAAAGATTTCATGAACAAGCGAGCCGCAAGTGACAATATGGCAAAAGAAGCGCGTGAAAAGCTTGTGATTTTTGCACTCGATGAAGCAGATGTGACGGCATCCAATGCAGATGCAACAGGGGGTGAGCCTGTCTTTAAAAACGGTGAACCCATAGGGCGTATTTCATCAGGCGCATATGGCTATACAGTCGGTCAATCTTTGGCATTGGGTTTTGTTAAAAATGCTAAAGCTGGCGACCGCGTTGAGGTCATGGTTTTAGGAAAGCCCCATGGTGCAACTATTTTAGAAGAACCACCGTTTGATCCGAAGGGCGAAAAATTACGCGCTTAGATCATTTCTGATTAATCGTATTTTGAACAGCAAGCTTCCAAGCTTTATATCGACGATTGCGTTCATCAGTCTTCATGGTTGGTGTAAATTGTTTCTGCAATTTCCACTGCTTTGCAAACCCATCTATGTCAGGCCAAACACCTGCCTTCATACCAGCAAGCCATGCTGCGCCAAGTGCTGTTGTTTCCAATACTTCTGGGCGATCAATTGGTGCATCAAGCATGTCTGCCAAAAATTGCATTGTCCAATCACTGGTAACCATGCCGCCATCAACGCGCAAAGTAGTTTCATCAAAACCATCCTGCCAATCGGAGCGCATGGCTTCAATCAAATCGCGAGTCTGATAACAGACCGCCTCAAGTGCCGCGCGGGAAAATTCTTTTGGCCCTGTATTTCGAGTAAGACCAAAAACTGCCCCACGTGTCTCAGGCTCCCAATAAGGTGCGCCAAGACCTGCAAAGGCTGGCACTAAAATTACGTCTTGGCTGGTATCTGCTTGCGAGGCAAGATTGCCAGTTTGGCTTGCATCATCAATAATTTTCAACCCATCTCTCAGCCACTGCACAGCAGCACCTGCAATGAAGATAGAACCTTCAAGCGCATAAGTTGTTGTGCCATTCAAACGATAGGCGATGGTTGAAAGAAGGCGGTTCTTAGATGCAATCCGCTGATCACCTGTATTCAACATCATAAAACAACCCGTGCCATAAGTTGATTTTGCCATACCCGGTTGAAAGCAAGCTTGTCCGATGGTTGCTGCGTGTTGGTCACCAGCCATGCCTAAAATAGGAATGGGCACACCAAACAAATCGGGCGTTGTATGACCAAATTCAGTCGCACAATCTTCAACTTCGGGTAACATGTTTTCAGGCACATCAAAGATTGCGAGAAGTTCATCATCCCAATCATTTGTTGCTGTATTAAATAGCATCGTGCGCGAGGCATTCGTTGCATCTGTCTTGTGCGATTTGCCCCCAGTTAAACGCCAAAGCAGATATGTATCGATTGTACCAAAGAGTAACTGGCCATTTTCAGCTTTTGCTCTAGTACCTTCTACATTTTCCAAAATCCAATTGATTTTGGTGGCAGAAAAATATGGATCGAGCAGAAGGCCAGTTTTCTCAGAGACAGTTTGCTCCAGCCCTTGCGCTTTAAACTTGGCGCACGTTTCAGCTGTTCGTCTGTCTTGCCAAACAATCGCATTATGAATTGCTACGCCTGTTGCTTTATCCCAAATAACGGTAGTTTCTCGCTGGTTGGTGATGCCAATACCTGCAATGTCGCTCGCTTTGATGCCAGCTTTAGAAATTGCATTACGGCACGTTTCAACCACACTTTGCCAAATGTCTTCGGGGTTATGTTCTACATGACCAGAAGCTGGAAAGTGTTGGCTGAATTCTTTTTGGTCTGAATTGTTAACAGAAAAATCATCACCAAAGATAATCGCTCGTGAGGACGTTGTGCCTTGATCAATTGCAAGAATATAAGATGCCATAGTTGCTCTCAAACCACTTTCTGTTTCATCCATTTATCTAAGGCAGAGATTTCTTTCTCACTCATTTGCAACCGAAGTTTACTACGACGCCAAACAATGTCTTCAGCACTTTGCGCCCATTCATGTTGCATAAGATATTGAACCTCAGTTTCAAAAAGAGACGCGCCAAAATCCTTGCCTAAGTCTTTTTTGTTTTTAATACCTTCAAGCATTTTCCATACGCGTGTGCCGTAAGCTCTCACCCAGCGCCATGCAAGCGGTTGCTCGATATCGGGATGTTTAGCCATGACCTCTGCAACCAGGTCATCAAAGCCATCAACTTCAAAATCACCACCAGTTAAATAACTATCCGCAGTCCACGAAGGTTTGCGCGCACCCAAAATCTTTTCAACCTTACGCAACATGTTTTCAGATAACCTTCTGTAGGTGGTGATTTTCCCCCCAAAAATATTAATCACTTTTGGCTCATTGTCTTCGCCATCAATGCGCAAAATATAATCCCGTGTTGCTTCTTGTGCTTCACTTGCACCATCATCATAGAGCGAACGCACACCTGCATAAGTCCACACAATCGTTTCTTTTTTGACAGGCTCTTTAAAGTATTCACTTGCCGCATCGCAGAGGTAATCAATTTCCTCAGGCGTAATTTTAACGTCCCTTGGTTCGCCCTCATAATCACGATCTGTTGTGCCGATCAGTGTAAAATCTTGCTCGTAGGGAAGTGCAAAGATAATGCGGTTGTCAGCGTTTTGAAAAATATAAGCGCGGTCATGATTGTGTAATTTAGGGACGATGATATGAGAACCTTGAACCAATCGAACATTCTTTGGTTTGTTGTCACCAAGCCCACCGCCAAGCACATCATCCACCCAAGGTCCTGCCGCATTAATCAGTAGTTTTGCTTTGCAGCTTTCAATCTTGCCAGAATTTACATTCTTCATTGTGACAACCCACAAATCACCTTCGCGCTTTGCAGATATAAATTGTGTGCGGGTTTTAATCACCGCTCCTCGTTCTTTTGCATCCATCGCATTAAGAACCACCAGACGGACATCATTGACCCAGCAATCTGAATATTCAAAGCCTTTAGAAAATAGTGGCTTGAGTGGTTTGCCAACTTCAGCCGTTTCAAGGTTGACGGTTGATGTTCCGGGCAAGAGCTTTCGTGCGCCAATGTGATCGTATAAAAACAAACCAAGACGTAAAAGCCACGCAGGGCGCAATCCCTTGTGATGGGGTAAAACAAATCGCATCGGCCAGATGATGTGTGGTGCAGATTTTAATAAAACTTCGCGTTCACTGAGCGCTTTGCGAACCAGATTAAATTCGTAATGCTCAAGATAACGCAGTCCGCCATGGATAAGTTTAGATGACCAAGATGATGTGCCACTAGCAAGGTCGTCCATTTCAACAAGGCAAGTTGAAAAGCCACGCCCAATCGCATCACGCGTAATACCAACCCCGTTTATGCCGCCGCCGATGACAAATACATCAAATTCTTTTTCCAAACTGATCTCCAAATCCTAATGTGCGTTACAGCGCAAGATTGCATATTCAAATGCAATGCGAAAGTGAAAGGATGGATTGCAGTAAACCGTCTATAACTCTTCTGTAAACCTTCTGTGTGATTTGGTTGTTTAATGGGGGCGGAGTATATACTTATGATTTTTAAACGCTATGATTTGGAAACCTATATGTACACAGTAAACACCATACCTTTTGAAAATAGTTTTGCAGAAAAAATGGAAGGCTTTTATGTGCCTTGGGAGGCTGCGAAAGCACCTGAGCCTGAGATGATTGTGTTTAACGATGCACTTTGCGCAGAACTTGGCCTTGATCCAAAAGCATTAAATACTGAAGCAGGCGTGCAGGTTTTTTCAGGTAATGAAGTAGCAACAGGGTCAATGCCAATTGCTCAAGTTTATGCAGGCCATCAGTTTGGCGGTTTTTCTCATCAATTGGGGGATGGCAGGGCGCTTTTATTAGGTGAAGTAATTAATACGAATGGCAAGCGAAAAGATATCCAGCTGAAAGGTTCAGGCCGCACGCCCTTTTCTCGTGGTGGAGATGGCAAAGCTGTTATTGCACCTGTCTTGCGCGAGTATTTAATGGGTGAAGCCATGCATGCGTTTAATATTCCAACAACACGCGCTCTTGCTGCTGTGACAACGGGTGAGAACGTTGCTAGAAACGGCTTTGAACCTGGCGCAGTTTTAACACGTGTTGCTTCCAGTCATATTCGTGTTGGAACATTCCAATTTTTTGCTGCACGACAAGAGCATGAGAAATTAAAACAACTCGCTGATTATTCTATCCAGAGGCATTTTCCTGATCTTGAAAAAAGCAAAGCAAAATACCTTGAGTTGCTTAAAGCTGTCATCGTAAATCAAGCGCGCTTAGTTGCAAAATGGGTTAGTATTGGTTTTGTTCATGGTGTTATGAATACGGATAACGTAACCATATCTGGAGAGACAATTGATTATGGTCCATGTGCTTTCATGGACACTTATAACCCTAAAGCTGTGTTCAGCTCGATTGATGAGCAAGGGCGTTATGCTTACGGAAACCAGCCTGTGATTGCCCAATGGAATCTTGCCCGCTTTGCGGAGACACTTATTCCGCTGATTGTTTCTGATGACAGCGATGCAGCGATTGCACTTGCTACAGATGAGCTTAATAAGTTTCCAGAGCTTTATCAGCAAGCTTGGTTGAATGAAATGCGTAGCAAACTTGGATTGGCGAAGGCGCAAGAAAGCGATATTGATCTGGTCAATGAATTGCACACGCTTATTGAAGGTCAAAAAATTGATTTTACAAAGCTCTTCAGAAATCTTGCTGAGGCTGCGCGTGGTGATAAATCTGTTGTGCTATCAATGTTTGAAGATAATACAAGACTTGAAAAATGGTTAGAAGCTTGGCTCAAGCAAATTACGGATAGTGGTACAAAGCTTAAAGAAGCTGCAAACGCTATGGATAAGATCAATCCAGTTTATATTCCACGCAATCACCTGGTGGAAGAAGCGCTTCAAGAGGCCACCAAAAATGGCAATTATGATCTGTTCCATAAATTATTAAATCTGTTGGCTAATCCATATGAAAAACGAGATGGCTTTGAGAATTATGAAGTGCCTGCACCGGATGATAATGCACCATACGTAACTTATTGCGGAACTTAAAACGATTATTAATCACAATATATGCATGCAATTTAATAGAGATTTTATTTATAATCTTGCACTTAAAACAAAAGTGGGTCAGCATACACTCAGTGCATTTTATACGGTTTTAAAACTAAATGCATATTGAAATTTGGAGGAATAATCACATGAAGCTTAGCAGAAGAATATTTGGATTGGGTGCTGCTGCAGTCGTCTCATCAACAATGGCTTTTGGTGCAATGGCGCAAGAAGTAACATTAAAGATGCATCAGTTCTTACCGCCACAGGCAAATGTTCCAAAACTTATTTTGGATGTATGGGCAGACAAAGTTGAAAAAGCTTCTGGCGACCGTATCAAAGTAAATCATTTCCCTTCAATGCAATTGGGCGGTAAACCACCTGAGCTGATGGATCAAGCAATTGATGGTGTTGCCGATATCGTTTGGACTGTTGTTGGTTACACGCCAGGCCGTTATCCTCGCACAGAAGTTTTTGAACTTCCATTTATGATGTCTGATGCAGGCGCTGCTTCTAGAGCTTATTGGCAAATGTTTGATAAGCACATGAAAGACACAGAGTTTAAAGATCTTAAAATTTTGGGAACTTGGGTGCATGGCCCAGGGAATATCCACTCAAAAAACCCGATCGCAAAAGTTAGTGATTTTAAAGGCGTAAAAGTACGCGGTGCATCACGTACGGTTACTCGTATGCTTGAAAAGTTCGGAGCAACTTCGGTTGGCATGCCAGTACCCGCAGTACCTGAGGCGCTTTCAAAAGGTGTTATCGATGCGACGACTATTCCTTGGGAAGTAACGGGTGCATTAAAAATCCCTGAGCTTGTTAAGAACCACACAGAGTTCAATGGTAATGCATTATACACAGTGACATTCGTTCTAGCCATGAACAAAGCAAAGTTTGATTCACTGCCAGATGATCTTAAAAAAGTAATTGATGATAATTCTGGCGAAGAGTTTTCTGTGTTTGCTGGTTCAACCATGCAAAGCGTAGATGCACCTGCGCGTGAAAAAGCTGCCTCTGCTGGTAATAACATCATCACAGTTTCTCAAGCTGATGCAGCTGAGTGGCAAGCTGCAACTAAGACTGTATACGATGATTGGATTGCTGAAATGAAGGGCAAAGACATCGACGGTGAAGCATTGATTAAAGAAGCTAAAGAGCTTATCGCAAAGTACTCTAAATAAACTTTTGCAAGCGAAGCGCCATTATAGGTTTGGCGCTTCGTATTGAAATAATTTTTGGATTAGATAATCCAAACGACTGGTGGCTTGGAATTTTATCGTGTTCAGTATTATCAATAAATTGGCGCGATATTTAGCAATTCTGGGTGGTGTACTGCTTGTCATTTTAATCTGCATAACGTGCATCAGCGTCATAGGGCGTATTCTTAATTCAGTTGGTCATTCTGAATTTGTAATGACACAAGTTTCATTTCTTTCAAATTTCTTTCAAACGTTTGGACCTATAAAAGGGGATTACGAACTCGTTGAAGCAGGGGCAGCAATTGCAATTTTTATGTTTCTTCCTTGGTGCCAGCTTAATAGAAGTCACGCAACGGTTGAGCTTTTTACTTCGTTTTTTCCAAGCAAGGCAAACAGGCTTTTAAGCGCATTATGGGAAGTGCTTTTTGCGCTCGTAATCATTTTAATAACATGGCGTCTTTATGAGGGCATGACAGGAAAAATGAGAAATGGCGAGACTACTTTCCTACTTCAAATGCCAGTCTGGTGGTCGTATTTGATTGCAACTATTGTTGCTTTTTTTGCAAGCATTGTCGCGGTTTATTCTGCTTGGTGTCATGCAAATGAAGTGGGTTCAGCAAAATCCATAATCAGTCAAAAGGAGATCTTAGATCGTGACTGATTTACAAATTGGAATGATGTCATTCCCAATACTTTTGATATTAATTTTCTTAAGAATGCCAATAGGTTTAGCCATGCTGGTTGTGGGGCTTGGCGGAACAGCTTGGGTAACAGGTGGAACGCTTGTCGTCTTGGCAAAGTTAAAAACTGAAACCTATTCAACCTTTTCAAGTTACTCACTCTCCATAATTCCTTTGTTCTTGTTAATGGGACAATTTGCTACTTTGGGGGGCATGTCTCAAGCCTTGTTTAAGGCAGCAGAAAGTTGGCTAGGGCATAAGAAAGGTGGCGTCGCAATGGCGGCTATTGGTGCTTGTGCCGGCTTTGGTTCTATTTGTGGTTCTTCGCTTGCAACGGCTGCCACCATGGGACAGGTAGCAATGCCCGAACTTAAAAAATATGGATACTCAGGCGGTCTATCCACAGCAACACTTGCCGCTGGTGGTACGTTAGGTATTCTTATTCCACCCTCTGTTGTCTTGGTGATATATGCGATTTTAACAGAGCAAAACATAGCTAAGCTATTTTTGGCAGCTTTCATTCCAGGCTTTCTTGCGGCACTTGGTTACATAATCACAATATCTCTTTACATGAAGTTTAGCCCTGGTAATGCGCAGGTGCGAGATCGGATGCCCTATAAAGATCGATTTATTTCACTCTTAGCAGTTTGGCCTGTTTTATTAGTTTTCTTACTTGTAGTCGGTGGTATTTATTTAGGTTGGTTTACGCCCACAGAAGCTGCTGCAATTGGGGCTGCTGGTACAGGGCTTATTGCTTGGCTTAATAAAGGGTTGAGCAGAGCAAGTTTTTCAGATTCAATTTTAAAAACAGCATCAAATACAGCAATGATCTTCATGATAATTTTAGGAGCTGGCTTTTTTAATGCCTTCTTGGCTTTGACACAAGTGCCGCAAGAAATATCATCGCTCGTGGTTTCACAAGGGTTTAATCCATGGGTCATTTTAATCTTAATATTGGTAATCTATTTGGTGTTTGGTTGCGTGATGGACAGTCTTTCAATGATTTTGCTAACCGTACCTATTTTCTTTCCCATCATTTCAGGTTTAGATTTTGGCTTAACAGCTGAAGAAACTGCAATCTGGTTTGGTATCCTTGTTTTAATCGTTGTTGAAGTGGGCTTAATCACACCTCCTGTAGGCATGAATTTATTCGTTATTAATGCGATGGATCGGGAAACAAGAATATTAGATACTTATAAAGCCGTTATGCCATTTGTTGCGTCAGATTTAATTAGAACAGCAATATTAGTTGCTTTCCCAGGAATAACACTCGCACTCATGCGGTGGTTATATTAGGCATCTGCCACACCGATACATTCAATACTCTGTATCATGTTCTCTGCATTACGAAGTGCCGCACCAGTAGAGACAAAGAGTTGTGGCATGATCATCCATTCTAACATCCAACTTGCGCCAGATCGTTCTTGTTCATGGTTGAGAGCTTGATGAAGGCCTGTCATTTGGCTTGCGTTAAATTGAGCGATTGTAACAAGCGTTTCTGCTAATACAGGATTTTGTTTATGCACCATTGCAGACGAGCTTCCTCCACCCGAAATCTCGATTTGGTCGATCCCCATTTGAGCCATTAAACAAACGTCTTTACCCATCTTACCCAAATGGCCAGAGACAATGGAAAGCCAAGTTCCAATCTCAACTAAACAACTTCTATCATTATGCCAAACATGGCTCGGCACACGTAGGTTTAATTCTGGTGCCATGAGTTCAGCAATTTTAAACAGCTGCCCATCATATGCCTGACTGCTTGCAATAGGGCCACCAAGTTGTAATGGAAAGTGCAAGTTTTCAAAACTTATTTTGGCATGCAAGAGCGGATTAAGCCACGTATCAATCCGTTCACCAGCCTTAGAAGGAAGCGCTGCTTGCATGCGAGTATATGCCATAAATGTATGATTAGCGTTCTTGGCTTTTAAGGTTTCAAGCGATTTGATTAAGCGATTTACTCTTGTAAGAAGAAGTTCCGCGCAATGTTTCATACGCATCATCGCGCTGGTATCAATTACATCCTGACTGGTGGATTTAAAGTGCAAGCTAGGTGCAGATGAAGCGCTTAAAATTTCTCGCATGCTTTTAATAAACTGAGGAACAACCATACCATCAATTGCTGCGGCTTGAGATAATGTTCTTATGTCTGCTTCATAAATTGAAAGCTTTTGAGTGATTTCTTGAGATGCCTCTTTGGAGATCATGCCTAGCTGTGCTTGTGCTTTGGCTAAGCAAATTTCAAATTGAAGCATTGCTTCAATGTCAGCCTTAACACTGAAAAACCCAGCAGCTTCATGGTCTCCTAATAAAGAACCTAGAAGAGGGGCATTATAAGGTGTAAAGGACATGCGTTTTTTCCAACTTAGTAGGGTTAAATATCAAGGAAAACAGTTTCGTTCTCACCTTGCAGATGTATATCAAATTGATAAGTATTGCTCTTGGTCGTTACCCCCAAGAGTGTTTTGATACGTTCAGGCTTTTGTACTTTTTCCAATAGTGGATCTAATTTGTTTTTTTCTGGCTCATCGTCAAAGTACATTCTTGTATGAAGTCCGATGTTAATACCACGTGCGATTATCCAGAATGTTATATGAGGCGCTTGCAATAAATTATTGTCATATGCCACTTGGCCAGGCTTGATGGTTTTAAATTGAAACTGCCCTGTTTTTAAATCACAAGCGCAACGTCCCCATCCTGTAAAATTAGTATCAGATTTTCTCTTGGAGATTTTATCTGAGGGATACAATCCAGAACTATCAGCCTGCCAAATTTCAACCATAGCATCTAGAACAAGCTCGCCGTCTCCATCATAAATATTGCCGTATATTTCAATTTCTTGCCCAGCAATATCACCTTGCATGAGTGTGCTGCCTAAATCGTTTTTATAAACAGATTTAATTCCAGAAAAATTTGGTGTGCAACCAATATGAACATAAGGGCCTGCGGTTTGTGAGGCTGTTTCATTTGTTGTTTTTAAAGCCAATTACATGCCCTCCAATCGATTTTCAAACAGGGTTTGATCGCGCCCCCGTAATGTAATGTCAAAACGATAAGCAAGCGCATCCATTGGTTTTGTGCGCTTCATATCAAGAGGCGCTATCAATCTGTTGACGGCTTTTTTGTCATTAATCGTGGCAACGATTGGACAAAGCGGAATAAGCGGATCGCCTTCGAAATACATTTGTGTAATCAAGCGCTGCGCAAAAGCTTCTCCAAATAATGAAAAATGAATATGAGCAGGTCGCCAAGAGTTAGGTCCATTAGGCCAAGGATAGGCACCAGGCATAATTGTTTGAAATTCATAATTGCCATTTTCATCCGTCATCATTCGGCCACAGCCACCAAAGTTTGGATCTAGGGCGGCAATGTATCCTTCGTTTTGATGACGATAACGCCCACCTGCATTAGCCTGCCATACTTCAATTAAAGTGTTAGCAAGGGGATGATTATGTTGATCGCTCACACAGCCATACACAATCAACCTTGAGCCAATTGCTGCTTGGTCTTTATTTGCAAAGTTAAGAATAAGATTGTTGTCTAATTCACCAATTATATCTGGATTAAATACAGGACCAGTTTCTTCACTCATGGTTGTGGGCAATGATAAAAGTGGCGCGTTTGGCGATCGCTTAATGCTGCTTTTGTATTCTTTGAAAAAGGCCTTAGGTTGTGACTTAAAATCACGTTTTAAAAAACCACCTTTATGAGATTGTGATTTATTCACCCCTCATGCTCCATGTCATCAAAGGTTGCCTTGGCAAGCTTAATTGCATGATTGGCTTTTGGTACACCTGCATAAATAGCAGCATGCTGAAAAGCTTCCATAATGTCATCTTTGCTTGCACCAGTGTTTTTTGTTGCGCGAACATGCATAGGGATTTCTTCAAAATTACCAGTCGCCGCTAATAGAGCCAAAGTTAACATAGAACGCTCACGCAAACTTATTTTATCTGAAGCCCATACATTGCCCCAAGCTGCTTCTGTAATCAAAGTTTGAAAGGGTTCGTCTAGTTGAGTTTTGTTTTTCTCTGCACGATTAACATGATTGTCGCCTAAAACTTTGCGACGAACTTCCATCCCTTTTTCATAACGATCAGACAAAATAAATTTCCTTTAAATCTCTAAGTATGTGCGCAGTTTTTATCATAAAATAACTCTAGTTAGCGGTTAATATGGCAGTCCAACGTAATTTTCTGCCATCACTTTTTGTGCTGCTTCATTGTCACTTAAAAAATCAAGTTCTGCAATTTGCATTTTACGATCAAATGAACTGTCATCAGGAAATTGATGCATGAGTTTAGTAAACCACCAACTAAAACGCTCAACTTTCCAAACACGTAGGAGTGCTTTTTTAGAGTAATTGTCTAGGCCTGTGCTATCATTTTCCTGATAATGCTGCTTGAGGCCATCAAATAAATATCGAACATCAGAAGCTGCTGTGTTTAAGCCTTTAGCACCTGTTGGTGGAACAATATGCGCTGCATCACCACAAAGGAACAGCGCACCCCAGCGCATCGGTTCACAGACAAAAGAACGAAGCGGTGCAATTGATTTTTCAATTGACTTTCCGGTTACTAGCTTTGATTTCATTTCTTGAGGGAGGCGTTTTTTTAATTCATCCCAAAACGCTTCATCTGACCAATCTTCTACTTTGTCTATGGATGAGCATTGTAAATAGTAACGGCTTAAATTTTCATTCCGCATGGAACAAAGTGCAAATCCACGTTCAGAATTTCTATATAATAATTCATCATCAAGCGGAGGCGTTTCAGACAAGACACCTAACCAGCCAAAAGGGTAGGTTTTTTCAAATTCTTTTCGTACATTGTTAGGAATGGATTTTCTGCTAACACCTCTAAAGCCATCACAACCTGCAATAAAATCACAGTCTATTCGTTTGGTTTGACCATCATGGGAGTATGTTACAAATGGCGCTTTGCTATCAATTTCATTTAAGACGACGTTTTCTACCTGAAACTTAATCTTTCCATCAGCTTTTTCACGCGCATCATAAAGGTCTTTCGTAACTTCGGTTTGTCCATAAACAACCACTGGTGTTTTTGTATGTTTTGTAAAATTAACTCGAAACGTTTTATCCTCATAAGAAACAAGGGTGCCGTTATGCTCATATCCATGCTCTTGCATCCGCTCCCCAACACCTGCCTCCACCAACAAGTTGCACATGCCTTGTTCAAGCACACCTGCGCGAATACGGCTCAAAACATAATCTTTAGACTGACGTTCCAATACAATGCTATCAACGCCAATTTTATATAGCAGCTGAGATAATAATAAGCCTGATGGCCCCCCGCCAATAATGCATACTTGGGTACGGGTTGAACTCATATAAGCGATGCTCCGCAGAATATATTTTGTTGTATTGTTTATCTTGCTGAAATCAGCTTATTTAACATAAACGCGACTTTCAATCCCCATCAACATTGCAAATAGGAAAACACATGGACAAGAAACTTTTTGAAAAAGGCTTAGAAAAAAGAAAAGCCACTTTAGGTGCGCAATATGTAGAGAAAAACCTCGCCTCTGCAGATGATTTTAATCGACCATTTCAAGAGGCAATGACGCAGTGGTGTTGGGGGTTTGGCTGGGGTGATGAAACCATAGACATGAAAACACGTTCAATGATGAACCTTACAATGATTGGTGCCCTTGGTAAAATGACTGAGTGGGAATTGCATTGCAGAGGTGCAATTAATAACGGAGTTTCAAAAGAAGAAATCCGTGCGATTATTCATGCGATTGGAATTTATTGTGGTGTACCACAAAGTCTTGAATGTTTCAGGGTTGCAAGAAAAGTTTTAGAAGAAGAGGGGCTTTTGGATTAAACAGAAGTTTCATAAATCAAATCTTTGCCTACTCCAGATCGAATGGCACTTGGTGTTTGCTTGAAGTATGTTTTAAATTTTGATGAGAAATACGGCGTACTTGAAAACCCTGTGGCGAGTGCAATTTCTGTAATGGATAGCGTTGATTGTTCGCATAGTTTTTTAGCCTGAATTAAACGAAGCTCTGAATAAAATTGCATCGTACCAAGGCCGATGTGATTAACAAAATTTCTATTTAATTGCCGAACTGACAAATTACACAACTGAGCGAGTTGGCTAAGTGTAAGGGGATCAGCCAAGTGGTTTTCCATAATCTCAATTATTTTAATGACAGCAGGGTTCGTTGTATTATGTCTTTCAACTAATCCTGCACGTTGTTGTCCGCTTTCGGGTCTAACTTCTGTATGCATAAACCAATCACTTACGTTGCGAGCAAATTGTGCGCCATGATGGTTTGTTATCAGTGCATGCATCATATCAAGCGGCGCTGTTCCGCCAGCACACGTAATTCGGTCTCGATCCATCACATATAATGAACGCGTAACAAGTAAGTTTGGTAATCGCTCAGTCAAGCTTGAAGCATGTTCCCAATGCACCGTCATGCGACGATCTTTCATAACACTTGATTGAGCAAGAATATAAGGTCCAGCTGAAACACCCCCAAGCACAACGCCCTTGGCGGCTAATCTGCGCAGAGTGGCAAAAATAATGTTGTCTTTAAAGGTTGATGGATTGCCACCAGCAATAACGAATAGAATATCCAAACTATCCGCATCTTTTAATGCTAGGTCTGCCTTAAGCGTAATATCACCAGAACTTGTTGCTTGAATATTATCGCTTGATAAATGATGGATGTTATAAAGCTCTTTGCCACTAAGGTGGTTAGCGGCTCTCATTGGTTCAACTGTTGAAGCGTAAGACATCATAGCAAACCCATCGATTAGCAAAATACCAATACGTCTGCTTTCATTCGGGTTTTTAATGTTTGTGTCCATAAAATTAAAAATACTGTCTATTTATATAAAACACAATTCTTATTTATCCGTAGTCTATTCTTACAAGTGATACATACTCGGATAACAGATGAGGTATTGATGCGCTATTCAGCTTTAGAAGTTTTGAAGCAGGGTCTAACAGGCAATAAGACGTGGAAACCCGCATGGCGCGATCCTGATCCAAAACCAGAGTATGATGTAATTATCATCGGTGGCGGTGGGCATGGTTTGGCAACTGCGTATTATCTCGCCAAAAAACATGGCGTGCGTAATATTGCAGTTTTAGAAAAAGGCTGGATTGGTGGCGGTAATGTGGGGCGTAACACTACGATTGTTCGTTCAAATTATATGCTACCCGGTAATGAACCTTTCTACGAACTCTCCATGAAGCTATGGGAAGGACTTGAGCAAGATTTCAATTATAACGCAATGATTTCTCAGCGCGGCATTATTAATCTTTTTCATAGTGATGCCCAGCGTGATGCATATGTGCGTCGAGGCAATGCTATGTTAATGGCAGGTGCTGATGCAGAGTTTTTAGATGAAGCGGCTATTCGTAAAGAGCTTCCTTTTTTGGATTATGATAATGCGCGTTTCCCCATAAAAGGTGGCCTTGCACAAAGACGTGGTGGCTCTGTTCGCCACGATGCAGTTGCTTGGGGCTACGCAAGGGGGGCTGATCAAAACGGTGTCGATATCATCCAAAACTGCGAGGTGACAGGCTTTGATATCAAAGACGGTGTTTGCCACGGTGTTGAAACAACCAAAGGCAAAATTGGTGGTAAGAAAATAGCTGTTTGTGTGGCGGGTTCTTCAGGGCACGTCATGGCAAAGGCTGGCATGAGATTGCCAATTGAAAGTCACGTGCTTCAAGCTTTTGTATCAGAAGGCCTGAAGCCCATTATTCCAGGGGTGATCACTTTTGGCGCTGGGCATTTTTATGTCAGCCAATCAGACAAAGGCGGTCTGGTATTTGGCGGTGATATTGATGGGTATAATTCATATGCCCAACGCGGTAATCTGCCAACGGTAGAGGATGTATGCGAAGGCGGCATGGCGATTATGCCGATGATAGGCAAGGCAAGATTGCTAAGAAGCTGGGGCGGTATCATGGATATGTCGATGGATGGGTCTCCCTTCATTGATAAAACGCATATTGATGGTCTCTATTTTAATGGTGGTTGGTGTTATGGCGGCTTCAAGGCAACGCCAGCAAGTGGGTTTTGCTATGCGCATTTGATTGCAAAAGATGAGCCACACGAAGTTGCTACAGCTTATCGTCTCGACCGATTTATTTCAGGTCGTATGATTGACGAAAAGGGCGTAGGTGCCCAACCAAACCTGCATTAGGGAGCATATGAAATGATTATAAACCACCCATTACTTGGCCCCCGCGACGCAGCAGAGTTTGTCTATCAAGGTGACGCAAGTCTTTTAAATCGACCTGATTGGCAATCTGATAATGCTGCCAGCGAGTTTCATGACTACATGCATTTGCGTGATAATGTTGCAGGCGAAATGCGCGAACTCTGGTTTCACGAACAAGGCGATCGCTCTTGGCTTATAGTGACGCGCAATACAATCACACACGAAATTTCCAAAGTTGAATTAGCGCGCGATGTTATGATGGCAAACTCAAAAGGAGCCGCATCATGACACAAGATTTCCGTATCTCTGATGGCAAGCTTGATCAGGAAAAAGTGCTAAACTTTACGTTTAATGGGAAAGTTTATCTAGGGCATCAAGGCGACACTCTCGCTTCAGCATTACTTGCAAATGGCGTAAGGTTGGTTGGACGTTCGTTCAAATATCACAGACCTCGCGGTATCTTTTCATGTGGTTCAGAAGAACCCAATGCGCTGGTGACTTTAAATTCAGGCGCAAAGGCAGAACCAAACACACGTGCAACAACGGTTGAGCTTTACGATGGCTTAGAAGCCCATAGTCAAAACCATATGGGGTCTTTGAAAAATGATCTTTTGGCTTTCAACGATATGTTGTCGCCATTTTTATCCGCAGGGTTTTATTATAAGACATTCATGTGGCCAGCAGCATTTTGGGAAAAACTTTATGAGCCAATCATTCGTCGCGCGGCTGGTTTGGGTTCATTGTCAGGCAAGGAAGATCCAGCCACTTATGACAAGGGCTTTTTGCATTGTGATCTTCTAGTCATTGGCTCTGGCCCATCAGGTTTGATTGCAGCACTTGCCGCAGGTCGTGCAGGGGCATCGGTTATTTTGGCGGATGAAGATTTTGCACTCGGTGGTCGTTTGTTAATGGAGCAGATGGAAGTTGAGGGCGGAAGCTCATCTGATTGGGCTGCAAATGCACTAACTGAACTTTCAGAAATGCCAAACGTTCGCATCATGCCAAGAACTACGATCTATGGCGCATATGACCATGGTATTTTTGGTGCGCTTGAACGCAAGACCGACCATTTAAGCTATGCTAACAACAAGCCTCGTCAGGTGCTTTGGAGAATTTATTCAAAGCGTTCGCTTCTAGCCGCTGGCGCTACGGAGCGTTCCATTGCATTTGGTAATAATGATCGCCCAGGTATCATGATGGCAGGGGCAGTACGTGCTTATGCAAATCGCTTTGATGTGCTGACAGGCAAAGAAGTCGCGATCTTCACGAACAACGATGATGGCTGGCGCACTGCGCATGATTTGTACAATAAAGGCGCAAATATAAAAGCAATTATTGATAGTCGTGAAACCGTTTCGATGAGTGCGCCGCAGGGTGTCAGAACCTTTGTCGATACAAATGTCACCGACACAAATGGTCGTCACGCACTCACTTCAATCAGCCTTTCCAATAATGAGAATATCTCAGTTGATTGTTTGGCGGTGAGCGGTGGCTGGAGTGCCAATGTTCACCTCACATGTCATCAACGTGGTAAGCCAAAATGGAATGAAGAACTCGCAAGCTTTGTACCCGGCGGTGAAATGCCAGTTGGCATGTCTGTGGCAGGTGCAGCCAATGGCGCAATGACTTTGGCGCAAGCTTTTAAGTCGGGTAATGATACGGCTCAGGCTATTCTTGATGACCTTGGTTTCAAAGTCAAAAAGAGTACGCTTCCAAAAGCACAAGATGAAACATCAAGCACTTCGCTCTTTTGGCATGTCGAAAGTGGCAAGAACCGTGCGTGGATTGATCTTCAAAACGATGTAACAGCTAAAGACATCAAGCAATCGCACATGGAAGGTTTTCGTTCAGTTGAACACTTGAAGCGATATACAACGCTTGGTATGGCAACAGATCAGGGCAAAACATCCAACATGCTTGGTCTTGCGGTTATGGCGGAAGCTTCGGGTAAAACCATTCCTGAAACTGGAACAACAATGTTCCGTCCGCCTTATACGCCTGTTCCAATCGGTGCTTTGGCAGGGCGTTCACGCGGCAAGGAATTCAGACCAACCCGCAAAACGCCTAGTCATAAGTGGGCAGAGGAAAATGGCGCAATCTTTGTTGAAGTAGGCAATTGGTTGCGTACGCAATGGTACGCAAAACCGGGCGAAACGCATTGGCGCGAAAGCGTTGACCGCGAAGTGCTTGGCACACGTAAGTCTGTTGGCATCTGTGATGTGACAACACTTGGTAAAATCGACGTCCAAGGGCGTGATGCAGCTGAGTTTCTCAATAAAGTTTACGCCAATGCTTTTGGCAAATTAGCCGTTGGCAAAGTCCGCTACGGCTTGATGCTGCGCGAAGATGGTATCGTCATGGATGATGGTACAGCTGCACGCATGAGCGAAACGCATTTTGTGGTGACAACGACAACAGCAAATGCGGTCAACGTTTACCGACACATGGAGTTTTGTCGTCAATGTCTATGGCCTGAAATGGATGTGAGTTTAATTTCGACCACAGAGCAATGGGCGCAATTTGCAGTGGCAGGACCTAATGCCAGAAAGCTATTGGAAAAAGTTATTGATAAAGAACACGATATTTCCAATGAAGCATTTCCGTTCATGGCCTGTGGCGAAATAAGCGTATGTGGTGGAACACCAGCAAGGCTCTTCAGAATTTCATTCTCAGGTGAAATGGCCTACGAAATTGCTGTGCCAACCCGCTATGGTAATTCGATGATGGCAACCTTGATGGAAGCAGGCAAAGAGTTCGATGCTGTTCCTTATGGCACAGAAGCGCTTGGCGTAATGCGGATTGAAAAAGGCCATGCAGCAGGCAATGAACTTTGCGGGACTACCACTGCGATTGATTTAGGTCTTGGTAAAATGGTGTCGAAGAAAAAAGATTCGATTGGCAATACACTATCAGAGCGCGAGTATTTAAATCGAGAAGATTGTCTGAACCTAGTTGGGTTTAAACCGGTTGATGAAGGCCATGATCTGCAAGCAGGTGCGCATTTTGTGACGAAGGACAACGAACCCACTATGGCCAATGACGAAGGCTGGATGACATCGGTTTGTTATTCGCCCAATCTTGGATATTCCATCGGTCTTGGTTTCATAAACAGTGGTAGTCAACGCATTGGAGAAACGGTGACAGCTGTTGATCTTCTGCGAGGTAATACAATGGACGTAGAAATTGTCTCACCACATTTCGTCGATCCAGAAGGAGAGCGTTTACGTGTCTAATTCATCTTTCAAACTAGAAGCAGTTTCACCGCTTGCAGGCTACAAAAAAGACTTTGGATCAGTGCAAGTTGAGGAAGTAACGAGCAAAGCGCTTGTCTCTATTGCCGAGCCGCTTGATGCAAAAACCAAACTGCGCAGTGCTATAAAAAAGAGCCTTGGTGCAGAGTGGCCTGCGATTGGTACATCCACATCAGGAAAAAACTATCAACTGCTTGGTATACAAAACGACATGGCATTTGCTTTGTTTGACCATCCAGGTGGGTTAGCTGATGCAGAAATCAAATTGGCCTTGAAGGACAATGCTTTTTGTACAGATCAATCTGATGCTTGGGTTTTGATTAAGGTTTCGGGCAAAGGAATTTATTCAGCACTTGAACGAATTTGCCCACTGGATTTATCAATTGGTAAGTTTGCTGTTGGCGCTGTTGCCAGAACTTCTATGGAGCATCTTGGCGTGGTTGTTATGAAAGAAGCGGAAGATACCATCATCTTGATGGGCGCATCTTCTTCTGCTGATGATCTTCTACATGCTATTACTTTATCCGTTGAAAATACCATTTAATCTGAAATACATAATACATTACAAACATAAGTTTATTGCTTGTTTTGTAAGTTATTGCGACAAATCCAAAGCTGCCCTGTAACAGAAGAATTCGAATTGGATTGTGATCAATCAGGCCATTAAGCCTGAGAGGTCTAGTTGCTTTTATTATCGACAACCCGTTTTGCTTTACCTTGTGAGCGTTCAACACCGCCTGGTGTTGCCACGTCTACCATTGTAGAAATGCCAATCGTATCTTTGATGCGCTTAGCCAAAGTTTCAGAAATTACTTTTCTGCTATCACCATCGGCTGATTGCTGTGTCGCTTCAACTAGAATTTTCATTTGATCCATACGACCTTGACGACTCAATTCGATTTGAAAATGAGATGAAAGACCACCAATTGTTAAGAGCTGTTCTTCAATATGAGTAGGGAAAACATTCACACCACGCAAAATAATCATGTCATCAACACGGCCAGTAATTTTCTCCATACGCCGCATAGAACGTGCGGTGCCCAGTAATAAGCGCGTTAGATCTTTTGTTCTATAGCGTATCATTGGCAAGGCTTCTTCCAACCCGGCTTGTTTCTTTAGCACGTGCCGTTAATTGGTCATGCAACTTTCCAGGTGCAAGATATGTGATGGTATTATTCTGCGCAACTGTCGCTTGGTTTCTGCTGTTACAAGCAAAGGCAAATGTAGAATCTGCCAGTGAGTATATAACCCCGCCATGGCAACTCCCATGTCCATTGCAATGGTGTTTTTCGACATAAAGCTCTAGGGTTGCACTTGCTTCTTTGACTTCAACAATCGACATGCCCATCCATTTGGATGCTTGATCATTTTGCCACATGCTATCTGTTGATTTTTTTGCACGTTCATCTGGTGTCATTTTGAACTGCCTTTAAATATGGGGGTGCGCTTTTCCAAAAATGCAGAAACTCCTTCTGCATAGTCAGCACTTTCCCCACACGCTTTTTGTGTTTTAGCTTCCAAGTTTAACTGCTCATCCAAGGTATTATTAGATGCTGCTTGGATGAGCTTTTTGGTATTGCTCAAGCCAAGTGTAGGGCCATTTGCTAAGTTTTCTGCTAAGCTTCTTGCTTCACTCATAAGCACTTCATCTGGAATAGATTTATAAATTAGCCCCCAAGCCTCTGCTTTTTCAGCTGAGATAGGTTCAGCAGTTAGAGCAAGCGCTTTTGCTCTCGCTTCACCTAGCAATCTGGTTAAATTCCAAGTGCCACCAGCATCAGGCACAAGACCAACTTTTGCAAATGATTGAATAAACTTTGCGCTGTGACCCGCCAAAACAATATCACAAGCTAAAGCAATGTTTGCACCTGCACCAGCAGCAACACCATTAACGGCACAAATAACAGGCAGTTCCATTGCTCTAATTAGTCGTATCAATGGGTTGTAAAAATCTTCAAGCGTTTTACTTAAATCAGGCGCGCGCCCCATTTTTGATGGGTCACGATCTCCAAGGTCTTGCCCCGCACAAAACCCGCGTCCAGAACCCGTTAGCAAAATTGCTCTTGCACCATTATCGAGAGCCGTCTCAAGTGCCGCACGCAATTTTAAGTGCATCTCATCATTAAAACTATTCAATCGATCAGGGCGGTTTAGTGTAATTTCAACCCAACTGCCATGATCTTGAGTAAGAATGGTTTCAGCCATGACTTATCCTCCGCATTATTCATTATAAAATTTGCATAGCCCCATCAGTCGATCAATAATGACATCGATAATATGGTGTCTTTTAATATGACTTTTTATAAGAACTATGACGCAAATTTTAGATGTTTCAAGTTATGCTTTATTACTAATTTCGAGTATTACTCGTAAAACAATATCTGATTGGCTCCTCGAAAAAAGCATCCCAACACAAACCCAAGAACTTTTATCTGAACTTCTAGAAAGGGTCATATCAATAGAAAATAAAATTGATAGCTTAGATCATTTAAACGGTTTCATTGAACATGTGTTTGCCACTAGTATATAAAAAAATATGGGGCTGTCCCAGATAACTCAAAAATGGGTTATCAATATGGGTATGAGAAG
>CAZCUN010000004.1:0-89309 GCA_964502215.1 uncultured Rhizobiaceae bacterium
CCGACCAGACCGTTATGAGCGGTCGGCTCTAACCAACTGAGCTACACGCCCTCAGAAGATGCTGTCTCAATATCGCGTTTGTTCTAGAACCACAAGTGCCCTAAAGTGTTTGTGTCGTAATTTCTACAAGATTTGCTGATTAAACCGAAAATCAAAATTAGACACATTTAAAAGGGCTACCCATGTTTTCAAAAGCTATTCGAATTTTTCTTTATTCATTGTTGACGTTTATTATTTTTACTACTCAAAAAACCTTTGCAGACGAGAATAAACTTTCCATCATATCAATTAACGGTACTGGCAATGTTAGTGTAGCACCTGATATGGCAATCCTTTCTTTTGGGGTTATCAAAGAAGCTAAAACAGCACGCGAAGCATTAGATCAAAATAACAAAGCCATGGCCTTAATTTTTGATGCAATGGCAAAGAATGGCATCGAAGAAAAAGACATTCAAACCTCTGGTTTTAATATTCAACCAAGATATGTTTATCCAAAACGAAAATCTAATGGAGAACAGCCTGCTCCTAAAATTACTGGCTATATGGTTTCAAACAACCTTACAATTCGCATTAGAGATCTTGAAAAAACTGGCGCAATTTTAGATCTGTCTGTAACCTTAGGCATTAATTCTGGTGGTAATATTCAATTTAGAAACTCAGACACATCAAAGGTTTTAAAACAGGCGCGCATTAAGGCTGTGGAAGATGCCCTTGCAAAAGCAAGAACCTTGGCTGAAGCTGCAAATGTTAAGCTGGGAAAAATCTTAAATATCAGTGAGAATACGCGTAGACCTCGTCCGGTTGCAATTGCGCAAGCGCGTTCATTAAGCGTCCAGGAAGATGCTTCTGTCCCAATTGCATCTGGAGAAAATCAATACAGCGTCAACGTGCAAATGAGCTGGGAAATATCTCAATAAAAGCTACGTCACATCAAACATAAAAAAACCCTCCTGAAAAAACAGGAGGGTCAAGGTACTTCCAACACCTAATGGGGTAAGGCTTTGGAAGTTAAGTCCTAGCGAAGACCACGCGTCTTGATGATTTTACAACCGTGTCCACCACGCTTAAATACAACTTTTGCTGGATATCCGCGGCTATAGCCTGCGACAACAATTTTCTTATGGTTGATGCGCGCAACATGCGGACGGTTAACACCTGCGCGGTGAGCTTTATTTAAAGCATGTCTTGGGCCACATCCACGACCACGATTGCGGTGGCCAAATCTGTGATGTTTACGGATGCCATGTCCACGTCTAATTCCGTGACGTTTATGTTTTACGTTAGAAAAACCAATACCATTGCCATGGCTGCTACCAATATAAATGCCCAAATTGCTACTAGCAGATACTGTTGATGTTGTTGTAATTGCAGCGCCTGAAGCAATAATGCCAACCGCTAAAATTGATTTGATTGAATTAATAAACATAAGCTCTCTCCGTTAGCTGACCTTTGAAAAGAATTATTGAGTAGGTCAGTTTCGATGTTGAGAGAATGCAATATTTGCAATGAATGGGTTTATAATATGCTATTCAGATAGCGTTAAGAAAAATATTCTTTATATTTATCAATGTTTTGAGTAGATAATATTTTAAAATTTTATAATTCTTTTCTTGCTTTTTGTTCACTCCAACGCATGAAAACCTTTGCGCCAACGGAATCTAGGGGGGCTGGGGGGAGTTTTTTTGGCATCTCTTCTTGCAAAAATGCTTTAACCAAGGAGGTTTCGCCTTCAACTGCAAGTTCTGCTGCTGCCATGCCTGATAATGTACCCCTTGCTGCACCAAGGCCATTTTGACAACAGGCAGAATAAAGCCCCTGCTCTATTTCACCAAATGCAGAAACGCTATTGCGACTTAAGCATAAACGGCCAGACCAAACATACTCTTGTTCAATATGCGAAAGATCGGGATACCGCTTATTAAAAGAAATCACATGCTGTTTAGCCATATCAGCTAAAGTTGCGTCTGTGATTTTCAGACTTGGTGCGTAGCTCATTTTATTGCGCGTAATAATCCGTGTTCCACCAATACCACAGATTTTACGCATTGTTGTTGCTGCAGGATCGGAAGGCGTAATGCCCCAAATTTTTTCACCCGTTACATCTGCCTCACCTTGATTTAAGGCAGATGTCATTGAGGCATATAAAATAATATGCACAAGGCGGCGTTTGAAATGACCAAAGCTTTCAATATGGCCGTTTGTTGCAAGAATTGTCTTTGGCGCAGAGACTGACCCTTTTAAGGTTTTTGCAATCCAGTTTCCATTAGCCTTTGCCAAAGATATGACAGGCGAGTTTTCAAAAATCGAAATTTTTTTACCAACCCCATGTGCCAGCCCTCGCATGTAAAGCGCAGGTTGAAGCATTGCGGTTCCTGGGGTGTAGATACCTGACTGATAAAAAGATGAACCAGTGAGTTTCTTCATCTCACTATGATCCAACATTTCATAAGGTTCATTTAAAGCTTCAAGGTGTTTGGCATATGCGTGATTATGCTCAATCGCCTTATGCGTAACAGCGCCATTAACTTTACCGCAGGGATTAAAAGCTTCAGCGGGTAAATTATACTCTTTTGCAATCTCAGCCGCGAAACTAATCGCTTGTCGGTTCATTGCTATTTGTTTTAAATCATTTTCATGGGTTGTAGCATAATCTGAAGATGACAGATCGTGTGGCAGATCAATCATAAACCCAGAATTACGACCCGCAGGGCCATGCGCCACACGGGTTGCATCAAGCACGATAATTCTAGCTTTTGGGTTCAATTGCAACAAGCGCCTTGCTGCAGATAACCCTGCAAAGCCAGCACCTATTATTAAGACATCACATTTGTGATGCCCTTCTAACTCAAGCGCTGCATTTTGTTCAGGTAAAATTGCATTCCAACCTGTGACGCCTGTATCAACGGGTAAGCTCTTGACCTTAGCCAACACTTTCATCCGGTGCATTATCGCTTAGATCAATCCAGATTGTTTTAAGTTCAGTATATTGATCATGTGCATGGATGCCGTTATCGCGCCCTCCAAAACCAGACTGCTTGTAGCCACCGAATGGCGTTGAGATATCCCCCTCGCCATAACAATTGACTGTCACAGTGCCAGCCTTAATTTCTCGGGCAGCCCGAATGGCACGTTTTGCATTGGCTGTGTAGACACTGGCAACAAGTCCATATTCAGTATCGTTTGCGACTTGAATAGCTTCTTCAAAAGAGCTGATTGTAATAACAGAAAGAATTGGCCCAAAGATTTCATCTTTGGCAAATTTATCACCAGATTTCACGCCATCATATATAGTAGGCTCGACGAAGTTGCCTTTTGACTTGCCACCAATAAGTGTTTTTGCGCCTTTGGGTGCTTTCAGATATTTAGAAACTTTTTTGCAATGATCTTTATCAACCAGCGCACCTAGATGATTGGCAGGATCAAGTGGATCGCCTGTTTTCCAATTTCGTGTATGAGCAAGTATGCGTTCCATCAAGGGTTTCTTGACTGCCTCATGTACAATCAATCTAGAATTAGCTGAACAGTTTTCGCCCATATTCCAAAATGCTGCATTTACGATATGACCCGCAACAAGATCTAGATCCTCAGCATCATCAAGAACGACAGCAGGGTTTTTACCCCCGCACTCCAGCACGACTTTCTTTAAGTTTGATTCAGCTGAAAACTTAAGGAACAAACGTCCTGTCTCAGTTGAGCCTGTAAAGCTTAACATGTCGACATCCATATGACGGCCAAGTGGTTCGCCAGCCTCTGGCCCCATGCCAGGCAGAACTTGAAGCACGCCTCTTGGCAATCCTGCTTCCATTGCGAGCTCTGCTAAGCGTAAAGCTGTTAGCGATGTTTGTTCAGCTGGTTTAACAATGACTGAATTACCAGCCGCCAGAGCAGGTCCGATTTTCCAAGCCATCATTAATAATGGAAAGTTCCAAGGTAATACAGCGGCTACGACACCAATCGGTTCTCTGACAATCATCGCAATATGATCATCACTGCTTGGTGCCATTTGATCGTAAATTTTATCGATCGCTTCTGCATGCCATTTGATCGTGTGGATGGTTTCTGGAATATCTATTTCTTCACAATCCTTGATCGGCTTTCCGCTATCCAAACTCTCCATAACAGCTAGTTCGTGTTTGTTACGAGTAATCAGTTTGCATAACCGGATAAGCACATCTTTGCGTTCTGATGGATGCATCTTTGACCAGCGCCCTTGGTCAAAAGCTTCTCTTGCTTTTTCAACCGCAAGATCAACGTCTTTTGCATTAGCGCCCGCAACCATTGCCACTTTGTCACCAGTTGCAGGGTTTACAGTTGGAAACTTTTCTCCACGACCTGCACGAAACTTTCCATCAATAAAGGGAGCTGCAGGAAAAATAATGTCAGCTGCAATGCTTGCGTATTCTTCTCTTGTTAAAAGTCCGCTCATTTGCTTGCCTCTTTCTCAATATTTTCAATGGTTGTATTCATTACGCGAACGACTTGCTCTAATGCGCGTTTATCATCTTTGTTTAAAGGTTGGAGTGGTCTTCTAGGTGGGCCTACTGGAATGCCACGTAATGAAAGCCCATGCTTTATACATTGAACGAATTTTCCGCCCTGTTCTAGCACACTCATCAAAGGCAGCATTGCTGTCATAATGCGCCGACCTTTATCAAAGTCTCCTTCAATCGCACATGCCTTATATAGTGCTATGTGAGCTTCAGGAGCAAAGTTTGAACCTGCACAAACCCAAGAGCGTGCACCCCAAGCAAAAAACTCAAGCGCCTGATCATCCATACCGCAAGAAAGTTGGATGTGGGGATAATCCCGCGCCAATAAATGCACACGGTTGATATCGCCAGAGCTTTCTTTAATTGCACAGAAATTTGGACTTCTACCCAATCGATCCAGCACCTCTTCATCCATCATAACAGACATACGACCTGGGTAATTATAAAGCATCGCTGGTAGATTAGCTGCACGGTCTATCGCCAATGCATGAAGTGCAATCTCACGAGAAGTTGGATAAGCATAAGGTGGTGTGGCGATTAATAATGCATCGGCACCAATTGCTTTTGCATTTTCTGCAAAGATGATTGAATCTTCTGTTCGAATTGCGCCTGTACCAACGATCATTGGCACACGCCCCTTAATTAACGTCTTTGCAAGCTTCATCAGTTCAATGCGTTCTTCAGTAGATTGCGCATAATACTCACCAGTCGTACCAGCAATAATCAGGCCATGCACTCCTGCTGATATTAGATATTCAATTACGTCAGCAAATCTATCTTTGTCGATAGAAAAATCATCGTAATAAGGTGTGACCACCGGGGTATATATTCCCTCAAAGTGCATTTTACTCTCCTGCTTGCTGCATGCCTAAATCCATATCAAGCGGATCTGGCCTTACAAAATTTTCTATACGGTCGCGGGATAATTCCCAATGTTCAATTGTTAAGTTTACAATTGAACTCGCATCTTTATTTTCTAGTGCTTCAATCATTGCATCATGTTGATCACACGCTTCCCAAACCAGAAGACGTTCTTTTGAATTAATCGGCTTATAAAACATCTGACTCATTCTGGTATGGTCAATTAATAAGCGATTTAGACTGGGGGAAAGATATGGATTACCTGCCATCTCACCAAGTATTGCGTGAAAGCTATGGTTATGCATTGCCATCTCTTGTGTCGCACTCTCTTCGCCTGCTTTTCTAAACTTTGACTGCGCATGTTTTAGTTCGCTAAGTTGTTCTGGATTAGCGTTTTCTGCCGCAAGCCTTGCTATCGCTGCGTATATCATCGGCGCAGACTGAAAAAAATTACGCATGCTTGTTAAATCCATTGAGGATACTTTAGTGCTTCGGTTTTCGCTTTGTGTAAGATATCCATCGCCAGCAAGTTTATGGAAAACTTCTCGTAAAGGCGTTCTTGATAAACCATATTCTTCTGAAAGCAACGTTTCATCCAGCGTAGAACCAGGCGCAATATCAAGCGTTAATATGCGTTGCACCAAAGCTTCATGACAAGCTTGCTTTTTATTTACAATCATACTTTATCCATTACGCCAAAAAAATAATACAATATGTATACAAAATAAAACATGTTTTTCAAACCCAAAAACTTGGCCTTGAACTTGCACTACAAGGTTACTGAATAATTAATAAGGCTATATCAGAGCAAAGCTGTTCTATATTGGCACAACTAAAGGTGGCTCTTTTGAGTATTGAGAATCAAATTTCCAATGATGGCATTGCAGTTGACAAGTTAATTAAGATAAAAAAAGCTCCGCGCCACCAATTAGCGGCCAAATGGATGATTGATAAACTTGTCTCATTGGGGGTTCTGATTTGCCTTTCTCCTCTTCTTATTTTCACCGCACTGCTTATAAAATTAGATAGTAAAGGGCCTGTTATTTTCCGCCAGAAACGCAATGGGCTTAATAACAGTGAATTCTTAGTCTGGAAATTCCGCACCATGACTGTAATGGAAGATGGTGCAGACGTTGAACAAGCTCAAATAAATGATGTTCGAATAACCCGTATTGGCAACTTTCTGCGAAAAACCAGCATAGATGAAATACCTCAATTCATAAATGTTCTTATCGGCGATATGTCAATCGTTGGTCCTAGACCTCATCCAGTTGCACTAAATGACAAATTTCGTCCTCTGATTGAAGAGTTTGATAACCGCAATGGTATGAAACCAGGATTAACTGGGCTTGCTCAAATCAAAGGCTACCGTGGCCCTACAAATACAACTGAACAAATGCGCTTAAGGGTTGAGGCTGATATCGAATACATTAACACATGGTCACTTTGGCTTGATCTAAAAATTATGATTTCAACCCCCTATTACGGCCTAATAACAAAAAATGCTTTTTAAGGATCAGCCTTATAAAACATACTTCAAACCAGCACCTAATATTGCAATTGTAATCAACACTTTGATTATATTCCAATGAAGCTTGAAAACTAAAAATACACTTAACAAAAAGAGCGCAAGAGCTAACCATTCTATTGAGCTTATAGTTGGTACCCATAATTGTAAGAACCCGATGTTTAAACTCGTAACATCAGCAAATAATACATGAAGCGCAAACCAGATTGATAAATTTAATATCACCCCCACAACAGCTGCAGTAATTGCTGTGAGTGCGCCCCTAAGTTGTGGTTGATTAGATATCCATTCTAAATAAGGCGCACCCGTAAATATCCAAAGAAAGCAAGGTGCGAACGTCATCCACAGCGCAACCATTGCACCTGATAATGCAAGCAATAAACCGCCCTCTTTAAAGCTAGCAATGAAGCCAACAAATTGCGTCACTAATATCAATGGACCTGGCGTTGTTTCTGCCAACCCTAATGCATCAATCATTTCTTGAGCCGTTAGCCAACCAAATTGCGTCACAACATCTTGAGCCATATAAGCAAGGACTGCATATGCACCCCCAAAAGTTACTATGGCTAAAGTTGAGAAAAACTTTCCGATCTCGACCAAAATTTCTGGTGTGTTCAATTGACTTAAAAGCAACAAAGGCAAGAGCCATATTATAAGCCAAACAGAAATTGTTTTTAAGGTATCAGCAGGCGAAACTTTATTAGGAATGGTAACGTCAATTTCAGTTTTATTATGAGCAGTAAAAAAACCAAACGCGCCTGCACTCAGAATAATTAAAGGATAAGGAATGGATAAAAAGAAAAGTCCAATGAATGCTAAAATGGCAATTATCCAATGTGCGCGACCGCCTAGTGCTTTTTTAGAAACTTTAAGTAAAGCCTCCAATACAATAACCAAGACTGCCGCTTTTACCCCGTAAAACAAAGCAGAGACCAAAGGTACATCCCCATAGAGGGCGTAGATGCTTGCAAGCAGCATAATGATTGCAGCACCTGGTAAAACAAACAAAAGTCCAGCGACTACTCCCCCTAAGACGCCGTGCAATCGCCAGCCTGCATAAGTCGCTAATTGCATTGCTTCAGGGCCTGGCAGAAGCATACAAAAACTAAGTGCATTTAAAAACTGCTGCTCATCAAGCCACTTTTTGTCTTCAACGATTTCACGATGCATTAGAGAAATCTGCGCTGCCGGCCCACCAAAGGAGAGCACCCCAATTTTCCACCAAATATAAGTGGCTTGTTTTAACGTTGGGCTTGCTTTGCCTAAAATAGTTTTGGTCATTGCTTCCTTGTACCTGTCACCATAGGCCAGTCATGGCTTTCATCTTTAGCATCACGCGCCCAACGATACATTGCATCATATAATAACATGCCTGCTTCAAGTTGCTGAATATCATCACGATACATTCGTGATAACCCAAGTGAGGCAGCTAAAAAACCAGCAACTTCTGGCGCTAAATCATTTCTATTCGTATCAGCCCCTCTAATAATAGTTGCCAATATATCCAATGCATCATTGCCTATATTGAAGTGCTCTAGCATCGTATCAAAAGTACAATTATCGCCTTTATGGCTCCAAGCAACATTCTCGACATCAAACGGTATTGCATCAAATCGGTCAGCAACGTTTTCAACTTGTGAAGCTGAAACAAAAAGAAATTGAGCGCTTGGGTCAACAAAACGTCTTATGAGCCATGGACATGCAATTCTATCAATTTTAGGTCGATGGCGTGTAACCCAAACTGTATTACGATTACTTTGAGGTATCGGAATATGTTTTACTGAAACCATTGGTAACTTGGCATTGCGCCATGCATATTCGCCGCCTTCTAACACCTCAGCCTTTACACCTTTGCTACGCAAAATTGCTGCCGCACCTTGGCTAAGCTTTAATCCTTTTTGACAATAGATAATGACCGCATGATTATGTAGTTTTTCGGCCAATGTTTCTATGCAATCAAAAGAGTGTCTGAAGGCTGTTGGAATTAAATTTGGTTCTGCATCGAAATCTTCATTAATGCGAACATCAATGATGACTGGGCACTCAGGTGTGCCTATTAATTTAGCTAGTTTTTGAACTGATATTTCATTAAATGACGCCATGAAGCATCCTCCTTTGTAAAAGGTTGAAGGATGCGAGATTGGGCTGGCGCCTAACGGGGTACTCGCTCACCCCTGTATCTACACAGATAGCTTTTCACAAAAAGCCTGTCAATTACAGTTTACTATTACTCAGCAGCTTCTAGAATTTGAGGGCGTGCTGTCATTAGTTCATCAAAGTATGCAATTGTTTTTGACAGACCAACTTCTAATTTTACTTTCGGTTGCCACTTAAGCATTTTTTTAGCTTTTGTAATATCAGGGCAACGCTGGAGTGGGTCATCGCTTGGCAGATTTAAATAATCTACTTTGGATTTTGAGCCTGTCAGCTTCACAATGATTTCCGCTAATTGCTTGACAGTTATCTCATGTGGATTACCGATATTAATTGGTTCTGTTCCAGCTGTAGGATGATTCATCAATGCAATCATGCCTGCGAGATTATCATCAACATAACAAAAGCTTCTTGTTTGGGAGCCATCTCCATAAATCGTAATAGGCTCATTACGAAGCGCTTGCAAAATAAAGTTTGAAACAACACGCCCGTCATTTGGATGCATGTTTGGGCCATAAGTATTGAAGATACGCATCACACGAGTATCCAATGAATGCTGACGACGATAATCAAAAAACAAAGTCTCTGCACATCGTTTGCCCTCATCATAACAAGAACGAATTCCAATTGGGTTTACATTACCCCAATAAGACTCTTCCTGAGGTGATATTTTTGGGTCTCCATAAACCTCACTGGTTGAAGCTTGGAGGATTTTTGATTTCGTTCGCTTAGCAAGACCTAACATGTTTATTGCACCATGAACTGATGTCTTTAGGGTTTGCACGGGGTCATGTTGATAATGCACTGGAGAGGCTGGACAAGCTAGATTGTAAATCTCATCAACTTCTACATACAGTGGCATGGTTACATCATGGCGTTTAAACTCGAAACGAGGATGTGTTTGTAAGTCTGCAATATTGTATCGTGATCCAGAATAAAGATTATCGACCCCAAGAACTTCTACATTTGGATTGTCATTCAGAAGTTTACGACACAGGTGTGAACCCAGAAACCCTGCTGCTCCTGTTACTAATATGGTCTTATCTGATGGATATTTAAAATCATCAATCACGATGGGGCTTCCTGTATGCTCTTAAACTAAACCTTACTAAACATAGGCTATAGATTTAAAATACTGGTTGGGATGAGATTGAAAATTAGTGGTAACTACCAAGCGGCTAGGTAGATATCTGAAAAATCTATTTAATTTCAATGCTTTTGCAACTTTGTTATAGGGCTTGATGAATTATAGGCGCGTAAGCATTTTTTGCTTGACCTGAACAATCAATTTGCCAATGTATTTACTATGATAAAAGCTTCAAAAAACATGGCTTTGCCTGGATCAATATCTATCTTTTTCAGCGCAAGTATTTGGGGATTGTTTTGGATACCGCTTCGATATTTTGACCAATCTGGTGTTTCCTCCTTATGGGCAGTTGCAGGTATAAATCTTGCAGCCTCTTTGGTTGCTCTTCCTGCGGCACTATGGCTTGGCGCTATTAAAAAAGAGCATCTCAAATGGTTAGTCATTATGGGGTTAGGTATGGGCGCTGCAAATATATTTTATTTTGCTGGTATCATTTTATCTGATGTCGTTCGAGTGATTTTCCTGTTTTATCTTTTGCCAATCTGGGCAACAATTTTTTCTAAAATATTATTTAACATTCCAATTGGCAAAATACGCATAATCGCACTTACAGTTGCTATTGTAGGAATTTGGCTTTTACTAGGGGCTGGTGGTTGGCCTATTCCTCAAAATATTGGTGATGTCTTCGGCATACTTGCTGGCATGTTTTGGGCGCTTGGCCTGACATTAATGCGGGGTAAATCAGAAATGGATGCATTTGCTACCAGTGCGGCTGCTCTCGTTTTTGCTTTTTTTATGGCTGTGATTTTAGGTGTAATAATGCATTTGACCGTTCCAGATCTTCAACCTGCATTGCCTAACTTTAAAAGTATTTCTATCGTCGCTCTACCAATGTTTGCTTTTGGCATTTTGGTACTTTGGCCAACTATGGTTGGGCAATTGTGGGGTGCTAAATATGTTGCAGCAACGACAGCCGCACTTCTTACAATGTCAGAAATTTTAATGGCGACGATTTCCACTACCTTATTGGAAGCTTCTAATATGAATTTAGTTTCTTGGATTGGTTCAGGGTTTATTATGATTGCTGTGCTGATCGACTTATTGGCTAATTCTAAAAACACTGAGACCTGCACATAATGTTAGAAGTTTTAGGCCTTATCCTTCCACTGTTTGGGCTTATTTTACTTGGCTTCATAGGTGCAAAAATTTCAAAACAACCGATTGAAGCAATTGGTTGGTTGAATACATTTATTATCTATTTTGCACTGCCTGCGCTATTCTTCAAACTGTTAGCCAAAACACCAATCGAACAATTAGCCAGTTGGAGTTTTATCTTTGCTAATATCGGCATTACATTTGGCATTTTTACATTCACTTTTATAATTGGAGTTATTAATGCAAGAGGTAATATTGGAGAAGCAACCATTCAGGGGCTAGCTGGCGCTTATGGCAATATTGGCTATATGGGGCCAGCGCTTGCTATTCTTGCATTGGGCGAAAAGGCTGCAATCCCAGTTGCAATCATTTTTTGTTTTGAAAACATTATGCATTTTGCAATTGCACCAGCGATGATGGCAATCTCTGGTTTAAAAAAGCAAACGACTTTTCAATTAATTTTAGAAATTATCCGTAAGATAATTTTTCACCCTTTCATCATGGCAACTGCGGTTGGCGTGCTTGCTGCCTCAATCAGTTTCTCACCGCCAGTGCCGATTGCAAGATTAATTGATTATTTAGCACAAGCTGCTGCCCCCTGCGCTTTGTTTGCTATGGGCGTAACATTAGCCCTTCGCCCTCTTAATCGTATGCCTTGGTCACTAAGCTATATCGTACCACTAAAACTTATTGCACACCCAATCTTAATGTATGTCGGCCTTAGTTATGCGGGTAATTTTGATGCAACATGGATGTTTACTGCTGTATTGCTTGCTTCTTTACCAACCGCCACAAATGTCTTTGTAATTGCCCAACAATATAATGTTTGGGTGGAACGTGCTTCTGCTAGTGTATTGGTTACAACATCTGCTTCAGTTATTACTGTTTCAATACTGCTATATGGCATTACGGCTGGCCTTATTCCTGCAGATCTCGTTCCATAGGTTTTTCAATATTCACCAATTTTAAAATCAACCCTATACAAAATGGCTTTGAACACGTAGTGACACTGCAAGAATGTGCGATGACGCATGTTTATTGCAGTTGTTAGGTGCTCGAAGGGTGAGCTTGAATACAACCGCCCCTTATCGGAAGAGACACAATGACTGACTTTGAAGGCGTGAACCAAGCGTTGAACAACGCATTGAAAAAACGCGAATACACAGAATTAACACCTGTACAAAAATCTATGCTCGATCCGGATCTGGCTAATGCAGATCTCTTGGTATCGGCGCAAACTGGCTCAGGCAAAACAGTAGCCTTTGGCATCGCCATTGCGCCCACCTTAGTAGGCGAGCAAAAACGATTTGAATATGCAGAATTGCCCTTAGCATTAATTGTTGCCCCAACGCGTGAACTAGCACTTCAGGTAAAGCGTGAACTTGATTGGCTTTATGCAGAAACAGGTGCGGTTATAACTTCTTGTGTTGGTGGTATGGACATCAGAACAGAGCGGAGAAACTTACAACGTGGTGCGCATATCGTAGTTGGCACACCAGGGCGACTTTGCGATCATATCAGACGTAACGCACTCGATGTTTCAGAAATACAAGCTGTCGTGCTGGATGAAGCAGATGAAATGCTTGATTTGGGGTTCAAAGAAGACCTTGAATACATCCTAGAAGAAACACCTCAAACGCGTCGCACCTTAATGTTTTCTGCAACTGTCCCTGCCTCTATTGGTAAGCTTGCTAAACAATATCAAAATGATGCGGTTCGGGTAAAAACTTCTGAAGAGCAGAAGCAACATGTCGATATTGAATATCGCGCACTGGTTACAGCGCCTCGTGAACGTGAAAATGCGATCATCAATGTGCTTCGGTATTACGAATCTGAAAATGCCATTATCTTTTGTAATACACGTGCCACTGTTAATCACATGTTAGCTCGCTTGAATAATCGTGGTTTTTCTGTAGTAGCACTTTCTGGTGAGTTTAGCCAAACAGAACGAACCCATGCTTTGCAATCGATGCGCGATGGACGTGCAAGAGTTTGTATTGCAACTGATGTTGCTGCACGTGGCATTGATTTGCCAAAACTTGAGCTGGTTATTCATGCAGAACTTCCAAACAATCCTGAAACACTTCTGCACAGAAGTGGTCGTACGGGTCGTGCAGGCCGCAAGGGTGTCAGTGCGATGATCGTCGATCAAAAAGGTCGCAAGCGCGCAGAACGTCTTTTACGCTTTGCAAAGATCAATGCAGAATGGGCAACGCCACCTTCCGCTGATGATGTTATTCAACGCGATGAAGAACGTATTTTAGCCGACCCTATTTTAACTGATCCTATTGAAGAAAATGAAAAAGATTTGGTCGAAAAGCTTTTAGAAGGTTTTACCATTGACCAACTTGCAACTGCTTTTGCAAGGTTAAGCCATAAAGGCCGATCTGCACCTGAAGATTTACAATCGGTTTCTTTTGACGCACCAAAGCCAGGCTCCTTTAAAGATAGAGATAGAAGCGGGCGTGATGGTGGCGGACGCGAAGGTGGCAGACAACGCCGTGAAGAGTTTGATGAAAGCGTTTGGTTTACGATCTCCGTTGGTCGCAAACAAAACGCAGAACCACGTTGGCTAATTCCACTTCTTTGTAAATCAGGTGATATTACCAAGGCAGACATTGGCGTTATCAAAATGCAGCAAGAAGACACGCTAATTCAACTTGATGCCGCTCAAGCGGATAGTTTTTTTGATAAAATTGGGCCGAATAAAACCATCGATAAAAACATCAAAGTAAAGCTATTACCTGGAAAACCTAAAGAAGGTGCAGAGCCTTATGTTAAGTCTGATCGAGGTGATGGGCGTGGCGGACGCGGTAAAAAGAAATTTGATGATCGCCCAAGACGTGATGACAAACCCCGTCATGAGCGCAAGCAAAGAGATGATAATTTCAGCGACGCACCCAAACCAAAGCGTGATTTTAAACCTAAAGGCGAAACTGTAAATAAAGGGCGCGAACTTTACACAAAACCGCCGCTTGATATGGATGCTTTAGGCAAAAAACCACCTAAGAAAAAAACTAAAAACAAAGCTGCAATCAAAGAAGGATGGGCAAAGAAAAAATCTAAACCTTCTGGTAAAGCAAAATTGCGAAAAACAACGTCTAATGCAAATACAGATGGTGGGCATCAAGGTTTAAAGCGCAAGAAGAAAAGCTAAGCTTATTACAGTTTTAAATTTTACATCTGGAGACTATAAAACCCAACACTGTATATGCTATAATTCAGTCTTAGGTAGGCTTCATTAACCTTATGGTGTGGAGAATAAAATGCTTGATACTGTAATTTACTGGATTACTGGCGGGCACGGCCCACAAACGTGGATGCCATGGGTTTTGCTTGGTTTTGGATGTGTGATTATCTATGCACTTTTAAAAATGTTTAAGGGTTAACTCTAATGAGCTAACCCTTATTGATTTTATAAATTTGGTTTTAACTACGCATCTTCTCTCCCTTTGGGTCAAATAATGGCTCAATGTTAATACGCGCACTTTGTCTAATTCCTAGAATTTCGATTTCAAAGAGGCCTTCTTCATCACGCTCTGCAAGTTCGGCGGGAATATACCCTTGTGCCAATGAAGCCTCTACAAAGTGACCATATCCACCTGAAGTTACCCAGCCAATAACGCGCCATTCGCCATCAATATGCGGAACCATCTTAGCAACTTCTTTGCCTGATGCATCAAAGCGTACTGCACCATAGCCGTGTGGTGGTTCTATTGTGCCATAATCTTTGTCGCCAACCTTTGCCCAAATTGGTTCATCGCCCATCACATCTGCATTATCTGCATCAATGACAAAAGAGACACGACGTAGTTTTGGACCATCCGCGAATTCTTTTGCAGCAGGCTCACGGCCGATGAAATCGTTCTTAGAAAGCTTGATAAAACGATCCATGGATGCATCATATGGCCCATAGATGGGGCGCATTTCTGCAAACCAAGATGGAAAGTTTTTTTCTAGTCGCATCGAAAGCAATGCACGCATTCCGAAATCAACAATATCAAATTCAGTACCTGCTTCTTTTAAACCATCATAAACTTTGCGTTGATAAACAGGCTCCATCCAAATCTCATACCCTAAGTCACCTGAATAAGTAACACGGTTCACAATACAAGGCGCACCATTCACATCCATTTCGCGAATGTCCATAAACTTAAATGCTTCGTTAGAAACATCTTCATCGCAAAGTTTTTCAAGCACCTTACGTGCGTTTGGCCCCGCGATTGAAAGTCCCATTAAGTCCATATCAAAGCGGTGAACTTCAACAGAACCATCATCAGGTAGGTGATCCATAAACCAGCGCATATGGTAGCGTGATGCGCCTAATGATCCCCACATCATGAAGGCATCATCATCTAATTTTCCGATTGTGAAGTCACCAATTAGTTTGCCATTATCATTGAGCATTGGGGTGAGCATAATGCGGCCTTGCTTTGGCATTGAATTACACATGACATGCGACAACCAACTTTCCGCACCCTCACCTGAAACTTGATATTTGGCAAAGTTTGAAACTTCTGTAACCCCAACAGAATTACGAACACCGCGCACTTCATTGCCAACATGTTCAAAATCATTTGAACGGTGGAACGATAAAACATCATGAGCTTCTTCGGCAGAAGATGCAAACCATAGTGGTGTTTCAAGCCCCCAAGTATCTCCCATGACTGCATGGTGTCTTTCTTTCAACAAGTCATAAAGTGGTGTTGTTTGTTGTGGTCTTGCAGCGGGCAATTCTTCATTTGGGAAACGAATTGAGAAACGCTTTGAATAATTTTCACGCACTTTGGCATTGGTATAACGAGGCGTTGCCCACTCACCAAAACGAGTGACATCCATGCCCCAAATGTCATGGCCTGGATCGCCATGTACCATCCAATTTGAAAGCGCTAAACCAACACCGCCACCTTGAGAGAAACCAGCCATAACGGCACAAGCACACCAGAAGTTCGTCAGCCCATCAACAGGGCCTACAAGCGGATTTCCATCAGGCGCGAATGTGAAAGGCCCATTAATAGTTTGCTTAATGCCAGCTTTTTCAAAGGCAGGGAAATGTTTAAAACCTATCTCAAGCGATGGCGAAATACGTTCTAAATCAGGTTGCAAAAGCTCATGTCCAAAATCCCAAGGCGTTTCATTTGGCGACCAGGGCTTGCAGGCTTTTTCATAAGTTCCGAGCAGCAAACCTGTACGTTCTTGGCGGGTATAAATCTCACCTTTAAAGTCGATAACCCCTACCAACTCACGGCCTGTATCTTGATTAAATTCGAGTACTTCGGGCATTTCTTCGGTCAGGAGATACATATGTTCCATCGCCAGAACAGGTAACTCAAGCCCCACCATGCGCCCTACTTCACGCGCCCAAAGGCCACCAGCATTGACCACATGCTCTGTTCGGATTGTGCCTTTTTCAGTGACAACATTCCACATACCATCTGCATCTTGGGTTAGGTCTTCAACACGGTTTCGAAGCTCAATATCCGCGCCCAAAATCTTTGCGGCTTTTGCATAAGCATGTGTCGTGCCAGATGGATCTAAGTGACCTTCAACAGGATCCCATAAAGCACCAACGAAATTGGTTTCGTCCATTAGAGGGAACATTGCTTTTGCTTCGGATGGCGTAATGATTTCTGTTTCCATCCCCAAACAACGCCCTTGGGCTTGAGTGAGGCGAAGAAAATCCATGCGCTCTTCTGAATCCGCCATCATCACGCCACCGGTTAGATGCAGCCCACAAGATTGGCCTGAGATTTTTTCCAACTCATCATAAAGCGAGACTGTATAGGCTTGCAGCTTTGCTACGTTGGGGTCACCATTTAAGGTGTGAAAACCACCCGCTGCATGCCAAGAAGACCCAGAGGTAAGTTCTGAACGCTCAATTAAAAGCACATCTTTCCAACCTGCTTTTGCCAAGTGATACAGCACTGAACACCCAACAACGCCGCCGCCAATGACAACTGCGCGATAATTATCTTTCATTTTTATCTCCCTGTCGTGGCTAAAGCCACTCCTCGCCTCTTGCTATTCCGTTCCCATTCAGGGCTACGCCCTTCATCGCCTCTTGTTATTTCATTCCCGTTCAGGGCTACGCCCTTCATCGCCTCTTGTTATTTCATTCCCATTCAGGGCTACGCCCTTCATCGCCTCTTGTTATTTCGTTCCCGTTCAGGGCTACACCCTTCATCGCCTCTTGTTATTTCGTTCCCGTTCAGGGCTACGCCCTTCATCGCCTCTTGTTATTTCGTTCCCATTCAGGGCTACGCCCTTCATCGCCTCTTGTCTTTGACGTATCATCCAATAACAGAAAAGCTTGAATTTGGATTGATCTCGCGATTACGAGAGAATGTTCCAAGTGAAATTGTTTGGCCGATGTTTTCAAGTTCAAACATAACAGGCTCTGCGTCGTGGTCATGCCCGCTCTCACATGCTTCAATAATTGCCGTCATCATCTTACCTGCAACAGGGGCATTTTTGAATTGATTGCCCGATGTGCCGCAGGCCATATAAAATCCTGGCAGATCAGATTTATCGTAAATTGGTATCCAGTCTTCCGTCACATCATACAGTGCGACAACACCTTTTGCCTGCTCTGGAATGCCAAGCGAAGGTAAGCGTTGCGCAAAGCGCATAACGAGGGTTTTATTTTGGTCTGTAAATTCAGTGTTGTAATTATCAGGATCTGCCACCCATTCCTGCTCATCACATTCAGGGTCTTCTGAGCCAAGCAAAATATTCCCGCCTACATCTGAACGCGCATAAGTTGAGATATCACTGTCAGAATAAACAAATTCACGAATACCTTTGCCATAATCAAATTCAACTGGAGCTTTCACGTGACTTACTTCATGGCGCAGAGCGCGGGTTGACATTTTCATGCCGTCTTTAACGCCAGCCATTTCGTTGAGAATAGATGAGTGCGGACCACCGACATTCACAACAATGCCTGCATCAATTTGAGTGCCATCAACAAGCGTTACACCAGCAACTCTACCATCTGCTTGTCTGATTTCTGTAATCTCTGATTTGAATATAAATTCTGCACCATGCGCTTCTGCTGCACGTTGGGCATTATGGGCTGAAAGCTTGGGGTCGGAGACATACCCCCCCGCTTGGAAAAGAATTGCGCCTGGCACTTCGCCACCTGTTGGCTCACCAAATGCTTCATCGGCAATAAGTTTTGCAGGCTCATATTTGCGTGTATCAACGCCTGGAATTTTTGCTTTGATATCCTCAGGTGATAAATCATCGTAAGGGCAACCTATGCGATCCATGGTTTTGCAGGCTTCTTCAAGATATTTGTTATGAGGCGTCTTCATGACTAAGCAGCCTGTATCGTGATATTTGATTAGACCTTGCTCATCTTCAACGCCTAAATAATTTGCCCAGTCTTTCCAATAAAACACCCCTTCATAAGCAAGCGCACAGGTTTCATAAGCTGAATAATAGGTGCGGATAATCGCGCATGAACCTGACGTTGAACCATAACCCGCTTCTGGGCCTTTATCGATGCTAAGCGTTTTGTAACCCTTCTTAGAAAGCTCAAAAGCAACGCAAGCGCCTATCACTCCTGCACCAATGATTATTGCATCATACTTCTTGTTCATGTCTGTACTTTCACTTTTGCAAGTTGTGTAATTGTCTTTTCTGAAATTGAGCATAACCATTTTCAGTAGTTTTCAAATGCTCTTTTGCGACTTCATGAAAATTGGGTAACTGATAAAAAGGCACAGACGGATAAGCGTGATGCTCTGCGTGGTAAGGCATGTTCCATGCAAGCCATCTTACAAATGAGTTTGTGAAAGTCGTGCGAGTATTTTCGAGCATGTTAGCAACATGTGGGCAGCGCCCATGCTCTGCCATTAGATAGAGGCGCAAGAAGGGCTGACCAAGTAAAACGGGGATAAGCCAAAGCCAAATCAGCATTGTATTTTTTGTAACGATGCAACTCGCCAATACGCAAGCATATATGGCAAGCATGATGCACGCCTCGTTTTTAATTTTTATGTATCCTGCTTGCGGGACATAATCATAGCTTGGATTTGAAATAGCATTCATCAGCAATGTTTTAAAATGAACTTTCCATACTGGAATACCGCTTACTGCCCAAATGTATTGCGCAATTGTTTCAGGCTTTCCACCTTCCAGTTCTGGGTCTTTTTCTACATCATGCGTGTGGCGATGATGGGCTAAATGAAAATATCTAAACCAATTGGGTGGCAAAAAAATAACGAGTGCACAACACCAGCCTATAGCCGTATTAAGCCACGGTGATTTGAATGCCGTTAAATGCGATGTCTCATGCAAAAGCGTAAAAAGGAAGATTAGCATCAAGCCTTGCACTACAAGAATAATCTGCCAACCCGCCCATGCGTTTACTATCCAAAGGCTGCTAATCACAATTGCAAGGATGTGCGTTGCTAGGTTTAACAATCCAAGAAAATCTGATTTTTTTGTAAGCTCTTTCCTTTGTTCATCAGACAGGCTTGCAATCAGTTGTTTATGATCAAAAATCGGTTTACTCATATGCTGAGATAATTCTAATTTTCAATCAATATCAATAGATATTTTATGACAACTGAGAAAATATAAATGCAACCTATCAAGCTGACTGTTCGCAAAGATAAAAGATCCATTGAAATTACTTTTAGCGACGATGAAATTTACGAACTAAGTGCAGAAATGTTGCGCGTCTTGTCACCCTCCGCAGAAGTGCAAGGCCATTCTCCAGAACAACGAAAAACCATTGGCGGCAAGCGTGATGTAGAGATTATGCAGATGGAACCCGTAGGTAATTACGCAGTTCGCATTACCTTTGATGATATGCATGATACTGGCATTTACTCTTGGAGCTATTTTCAGGAATTGGGCCAAAATAAAGATCAACGCTGGGCAGACCATCTGGCAGAACTTCAAGAAAAAGGCATGGCGCGATAATGCTGACGATCTATTCAGAAGACCACCGAAAACGCGATGCAAAGACAGAACTTTGTGGGGGTGTTCTTGTTGAGCCATTTGAAAAACCCTCGCGGATGGATTTTATTCTGGAACGCATCGAAGAAACAAAACTTGGTGATATCATCGCACCACAAGATTATGGCTTGGAAACAATTCTACAAATTCATGACAAAGGATATGTATCCTTTCTTCAAACTTGTTGGGAGGAATGGATTGCTGCTGGCATGGAGGGTGAAGCGATTGCTGCATCTTGGCCTGCGCGTCGTATGGCGCAAAAATGCCCTGTCGATATTGACGGCAAGCTTGGTTATTATGCATTAGCCGCAGAAACCTCGATTACTCAAGGCACCTATGAAGCAGCCTGCGCTAGTGCAAATGTAACCATTGAAGGGGCAACGCGTTTGATGGACGAACAGGTTATATTCTCGCTCAGTCGCCCACCAGGCCACCATGCTGCATTGGATATGTATGGTGGATATTGCTTCTTTAACAATGCAGCTTTGGCCACGCAAACGCTACTTAATCAAGGCATGAAGAAAATTGCTGTTCTTGATGTTGATTTTCACCATGGCAATGGCACGCAGGATATTTTCTATAACCGTGATGATGTTTTATTTATCTCACTGCATGGGCAGCCAGAAGATGAATTTCCACATTTTCTTGGCTATGCAGATGAAATTGGTTCTGACAAAGGCGAAGGCTATAACGTCAATTATCCTATGCCAAAAGGAACAACATTTGAAACTTGGCGTAAGGAACTCTATATGGCGATGCAGCGTATTACAGACTATGCCCCAGATGCAGTAATAATATCCCTTGGCACCGATACATTTGAAGAAGACCCGATCAGTTCGTTCAAACTCAAATCTGGTGACTTTTATACCTATGGTCAGGATCTGGCTCAACTAAACCTGCCAACGCAATTTATCATGGAGGGTGGTTACGCAATTGATGCAATTGGCCTTAATACTGTGAACGTCTTGCAAGGATTTGAAAGTGGCGCAAATCAGGCTTGATATTTTGCCTAATTTCTCCCACCATTACACATAATTTGAGGGTCAATATAAAATGCATCGCATTGATAATCTACAATATGCCAATTGGTCAGAAAAAATCTTCCGCCAAATGCGTGAAGGTAAGGTTGATGCTGTTCATGTAACCATTACTTATCACGAAAATTTTCGTGAAACTGTTGCTAATGTAGAAAAATGGAACTTATGGTTTGAACGGTTTCCTGAACTGATATTTCATGGAAAAACTGGCAATGATGTTCGCCTTGCGCGTGAGACTAATCGCACAGCTATTTTCTTTGGGTTTCAAAACCCTTCACCAATTGAAGACGACATTGGGTTAGTAGAAATCTGTCACATGCTTGGTGCGCGCTTTATGCAACTAACTTATAACAATCAATCGCTGCTTGCGACGGGATGTTATGAAGCCGAAGATACGGGTATTACCCGCATGGGCAAGCAGGTTATCAAGGAAATGAACCGTGTTGGATTGGTCATTGATATGAGCCATTCAGCAGAGCGCTCCACTTTGGAAGCAATAGAGGTTTCTGAACGCCCTATTGCGATTACCCATGCAAATCCAAATTTTTGGCACCCTGCCCTGCGTAATAAATCAGATGACGTTTTAAAAGCGCTTGGGCAATCTGGTGGGATGCTGGGTTTTTCAATGTATCCGCATCACCTAAAAGATAAATCTGATTGCACGTTAGAAAGCTTTTGCGGCATGATTGCCAAAACAGCCGAGCTAATGGGCGTAGATAATATTGGCATTGGAACTGACCTTTGTCAGGATCAACCAGATAGTATTGTTGAGTGGATGCGGGTTGGAAGATGGACTAAAGAGATTGATTACGGTGAAGGCTCTGCCTCTGATGCAGGCTTTCCTCCCATGCCTGAATGGTTCAAGGACAATCGTGACTTTGACACCCTTGAGCAAGGCCTTAAAGACATTGGGTTTTCAGATGGGGAAACTGCTGGCATTATGGGAGAAAACTGGTTACGTTTTTATGATGATAGTTTTGAGCCTATAAAATGATTGAAAACGTTAAAGAAACTGAGTTAGCCATTTCAAAACGCTCAGCATCCACTGTTATGCGTTTAAAACGCATGGGGTGTTTTCATCAATCCCGCTTGAGTTTTATGCGCGTTTTACTGCGTCGATTAAAGCATGAGAATTGGGCATTTGAGCGAACACTTTTTGATGTGAATGAGCAAGGTGTTGGCGTTGCGACTTACCGCGTTACTGGTCCTAAAAGCAGCTATACGCTTGTTGCATTTGCCCATGATTTACCAGCTGAGTTGCGCTCTGACCGTGTAATAGCTGAGGCATGGGACGCAACTTTTACGCTGTTTGATGGCGAACCTACAAAAGCTGACATAGAACGCTTATCGCAGAATGTGCCACTTCAAGAGGCGGGGCGTATTTCTGAAAAAGAGATTTCCCTATCGCGCGCTAATCGTTCAGTTCGCTTGTTTGAATATGTGACCGAGTGCCTATCCAAAGGCCAACAACCCGAAATTTCAGAAATCGAAAAAGTTGGCTACCTCATGCGTACCACTGCAGTTTATGGATCTGCAAAATTTGGCGCTTGTGACCGCGAAAACTGGGCAGAGCGCGAAGAGTTTTCAGGATCATTCCAGCCAGAGCTTTTAGCCGTGTGGCTAATTAGAACATTTGCGATTGATATGGTTGAGCATATGGCAAAAGTGCGTGGAGGTAACGATGCGGTTGCCTTAAACCCTGATGTTCGCAGACGCTTTGGCGTGGGTAATTCAACAGGCCTTGGCATGGCTCCCTTTTTAATTAATCACCCAGCTCTTATTCATGCCTGGATCAATGGCAGAGAAACTGCACTGAGTATTATTCGTAGCTTAGAAAAAGCAGATGCGGATAAAATTTCAACCTTTCGAAATCTTATTTCGCGCGCATCTTTGAATGCAAATCAATGGCATACTGATCACGAATTTCAAAAGAATAAAATCGACTGCCTTAAGAATGATTTTAAAAAGCTTGATACAATTTTGAAGAGCGATATCCTTGATAAGCCATACCCTTGGAACATGCTTTTTGAGTGGGCAGAACAACACTTGGGATTTGAAGGACAAGAGCAGCTTGCTTCAGTTATGCTAGAGCCTTATGGAGATTTAATTGATGACATCTCTATGACTATGTCAGCCAATGAACGTAAGCATTTTCGCATCGACGGCGGTATGAAGATTGCTACATTACAAAACCTTCTTATACAAAACTATACTTGGGCGAATGAAATTGATTTTGATAACAATGATGCTAATGCGCGCGTTTGGTATGTCTCAGAAGAAAAACTTGAACCACGCCTTGGGGAACGACACGAAGAACCGATTGAACCTTATGAACAGCCACTAGCACCAGGACGCGATGCAAAAAAATTAAGCTTAGATTTGGCGCAATGGGAGCAGCATGGAACTGTTGCAGGATTCTTAATACAGCATCCTGAACACCGCCATATTGTTAGGCGCATACAATTAGTTGCTAATAAACAATATGCTGAAATTCATGATAATACGATTTCATCTAAAATGCTGCCGATAGATTTACTGAGATGTAAACTTTCATTCTTCGGCGCAACAAAATTTGATCCTCGTTCCGATCGCTGGGTACGCATTACAATGTACCAAGGCGCTCCATTCCCAGACGAGCTTTCGAAGTTTGATCCTGATGATTTAGCGTATCCACCCCTTGCTTTAGAGGAAGTATCTGGTTCATGAGTTGGTCCTTGGGGGAAATACGTTCGCTTAGTGTAAAAGCGGCAAGAGGGGTTGGGCTTGAATGGGGCATAGCTGAAGAAGCCGGCTTTGCTGTGGAGTGGCTTGAAGCACATGGTATACATGGCGCAAAAGCCTTAGCTCAGTATCTATCAAAAGTTCATCGAGAAGAGAATTTTGTTTTAAAAAATTGCCCGTTACATTTAGGATGTCATATATCTGATGTCGATGATTGGTCAGCATTTAAAGGTGCCAGAATTTACCAACCTGTATTAACAATCCCCTTCATGATTAACACACTGCAAGATAGAATTATTTCTATGAGTTGGGATACTAAAAATATTACAATCCAAAAAGATGGAATATCTATTATCTCAAATGATGAAATAGTATCAGAACCCTGTAAGCTTGTTCATTCAATTTCTATTAAGCCAATCCAAAACACAATAGACTTAGTTCAATGTAAATCACGGGTGCTTGAAGATGAGACAGCCTATATTGCCATTTTAAATGCACTAGCGCACGAAACTTATGCCCCTGCTACTGAAGCATCTAGAATAGCTGGTGCTGGCGCAGGTTTAAATGACAATGACTGAAGTTTAGATTAAACGCTTTTTAAAATTCCGAGCTAGAATGCACCAAGGATAAACTAAGATATAAACATATAAGGAAAGTGGCTGGGGTGGTAGGAGTCGAACCTACGATGCACGCTACCAAAAAGCGTTGCCTTACCACTTGGCTACACCCCATCTGAATTGCTTCTATAACCGTTACAGAAGAACCCTGCAAGATGAAAATCATTAGAAATCCATCTTATATTTAATCTTTTATCTTATAAGTGTTAAACTTGCCCTAACGCATGAATTTTCTTACAACAGCGCAGATAAATAAAAGGAACATTTTATGCAATTTCAAGGCACTTCTTCATATGTTGCAGCAGACGATTTAACAATTGCAGTTAATGCAGCCATAGCGTTGGAAAGGCCACTTTTAGTTAAAGGTGAGCCTGGTACAGGTAAAACAGAGTTAGCAAAGCAAGTTGCAGGTTCTTTGGGGCTTCCTTTGATTGAATGGCACGTCAAATCTACAACGAAGGCACAACAAGGCTTATATGAATATGATGCTGTTTCGCGCCTAAGAGACAGCCAATTAGGCGATAAACGCGTCAATAATGTAAAAAACTATATTCGCAAGGGCAAGCTATGGGAAGCTTTTGAAGCAAAGGAAAAAGTTGTCCTCTTAATCGATGAGATTGATAAAGCAGATATAGAGTTTCCGAATGACCTTTTACAGGAGCTCGACCGTATGGAGTTTCATGTCTATGAGACAAATGAAAATGTTAAGGCAGATATAAGACCAATTGTCATCATCACTTCAAATAACGAAAAAGAACTGCCAGATGCTTTTCTTCGGCGCTGCTTTTTTCATTATATTAAATTTCCTGAAATCGAAGTTTTAGAACAAATTGTTGATGTGCATTATCCAGGCATTAAAAAGAACTTATTAAATGAAGCCCTTACTCAATTTTATGAAATCCGTGAAACGCCTGGCTTAAAAAAGAAACCTTCAACATCCGAAGCGCTTGATTGGATTCGATTATTAGTCTCAGATGATGTGGATGGCGCTGATCTGCGCGGTGATGCTAGTAATGCTCTACCTCGATTGCATGGCGCGCTTTTGAAGAACGAACAAGATGTCCATTTACTTCAACGGCTAGCGTTCATGGCCAAACAACAAAACAGGTAAATATATACTTCAAACTTTTGCGAGGTTGTTGATATTCGCTGCAAAGTAAGGTGAAAATCAACTGTTATCATTTTGGAGTTTATAATGCGTATTTTAATCGTAATGATTGGTTTTGTCTTGTCTTTATCTAGCCTCGTGTTTGCAGAACAGGTTTGTGGCATAGGTAAAAATGACTGCAAAATTGATTTGGGTAAATATAATATTGAATTGCCTGAACGCACTGATCTTAGCGTTAAAATTCCTGCGGTCTTATATTTTCATGGAGCGGGTGGATCTGGCCAGCGCTCATTAAAAAATCGCGAAATGGTCGAGACATTCTTAAAACGTGGATACGCTGTAATTGCACCCAGTGGTTTAAAGCGACCTAATTCAAAATTTGGCCCTGGCTGGTCTTTTCATCCAAATCGAAAGAAACGTCGTGATGAATTAGCTTTCACTAAAGCTATGTTAAACGATGCATCAAATAAATTTAATCTCAACCGCGATAATATTTTAATGACTGGATTTTCAATTGGTGGTTCTCTTACTTGGTATTTAGCGTGCCAAGATGCCAATGTAGTGAAGGCTTATGCACCAATCGCAGGTGCATTTTGGCGCCCTCATCCAACTGCTTCAGATTGCACAGGCCCAGTTAAATTGCTTCATACTCATGGTTGGAAAGATGGTACTGTTCCACTTGAGGGACGACCAATTGGGCCAATTGATAACCCTCGCATTGTTCAAGGGGATGTTTTTCATGGTCTTCAAGTCATGCGCGAAGTAAATAGTTGTCAGTATTTGAAAGCTGATAAATACCATACAAGCGGTCAATTTCTCAAACGTTGGTGGACACGGTGTAATCCTGAAAGTGCGCTGCAATTTAATCTTTTTCCAGGGGGGCATAGCGTAACCAAAGGTTGGGCAAAAGAAGCAATCGATTGGTTTGAAGCCTTAGGCAATAACAAAGAAGGATAATCCTCATACAAAGGTTCGAATTGACCTTTTAATTTACACAATTTATATTTAGAAATCATTCGTGGTGATTTCACCAAATTGCAACCACGTAAAATATATTGCTAAAGAGGAGTTTTCCTTATTATGCCTATTCGTATTCCAAATGGTCTTCCTTCAACTAAAACACTTTTAAAAGAAGGAGTTCAGATTTTACGCGAATCCGATGCAGATCTACAAGATGTTAGACCTTTACAGATTGCGCTTCTAAATCTGATGCCCAACAAGATACGCACAGAAACGCAAATTGCTAGGCTGATTGGCGCAACCCCCTTGCAGGTTGAATTATCCCTTGTTCGTATTGGTAGTCACAAAGCAAAGAATACGAATGAAGAACACCTGATTGATTTTTATAGCAAATGGGAGGAAATCAAACATCGAAAGTTTGATGGATTTATTATAACAGGCGCTCCAATCGAAACGCTGGAATTTGAAGAAGTAACTTACTGGAAAGAGCTTTGCGAAATTTTTGAATGGACAAGAACCAATGTTCATTCAACTTTTAATATTTGTTGGGGTGCGATGGCTGCAATCAATTATTTCCATGGTATTGCTAAATATGAATTAGATGAAAAAGCATTTGGGGTTTATCGGCACAGAAACTTGCGACCTGCTTCTCCTTATTTAAGCGGGTTTTCTGATGATTTTTCTATTCCAGTTTCACGATGGACTGAAGTTCGCACCAAAGACATTGAACCATATAGCTCGCTTAATATTTTGATGGAATCTGATATTACTGGCCCTTGCCTCCTTCAAGAAGATGAATGCAATAGACTCTATATTTTCAATCATATTGAATATGATACGCTTTCACTCGGCGAAGAATATATGCGAGACCTTGATGCAGGTAAGGATATTCAAATGCCTCACAACTATTATCCAAGCGATAATTCTGACATCCCTCCACAAAATAGATGGCGCTCGCACGCACATTTGTTGTTTAGGAACTGGATTAACCAAATGTATCAAACAACACCGTTTTATATGAATGATATCGGCAAAGATTCCTGATATTGACTACTTTAGCTACTGTAGCTGAAATGTTGAGGGTAAGCCTATGACTATTCGTATTGTTACATCGACAGAAGCACAAAACCAATTTGATAAATTGATTGAAGCTGCCCTGCTTCGCCCTCAAACAGGCTATTACAAAGATACAATAAAAGAAAAAGCCCTTTGAGAAAGCCTTACGATGAACCATGGTTTTGTTGATAATAACAAACATGTCGGTTCGGCTGTAATGGAAATTTTTCTTATGTGAATGGCGTCGATCACACAGCAAATAATGATAGTTTGACCAAGTTTATCTATTCAAACCTCGAAGCTAGCACTTTCAATAAAGACACTCTTGATGCATGGTTGCGGGATAATACTGTTCGGAGGTAAAGCCATGTCGATTGAAGCCCGTCCTATAACGCCTTATGTCGGTGCGGATATTTATGGTGCTGATTTAACCAATGAAAATGATATTGCTGATATTAAGCAAGCGTTTTCAGATCATTCGGTGATTGCAATTAGAGGGCTAGACCTTACGCCTGATGAACATCTAGCCTTTGCGCGTAAATGGGGTGAGATAAATGTAAATCGGTTTTTTACACCAGTTGAAGGTTACCCTGAGATTGCAACCGTTATAAAAGAAGCAGATCAAACCGCAGCTATTGGGGAAACATGGCACACAGATCATTCTTATGATTTAGCGCCCGCAATGTGCTCGATGCTGTATGCGCTTGAAACGCCGCCCGTTGGAGGCGACACTGCTTTTGCTTCACAACATGCAGCCTACATTGCTTTGTCTGACGGTATGAAATCAACGCTTGAAAACATGAGCGCTTGGCATTCATCCCGCCATGCATTTGGCGTAAGCTTGGTTGATGAAGAAGCACATTCAGATGGTAGGCTTGGCAATGAAGAAAATGCTAAGCAAGACGCGCTTCATCCTGTTGTGATTACACATCCACTCTCTGGCAAGAAATGCCTTTATGTAAATGGCGACTTCACAACCCACTTTGATGGTTGGACAAAACAAGAATCGCAACCGCTACTAGATCAACTTTATGCCCATTGCTCTCGTGCTGATTTTACATGCCGTATTAGATGGGAGCCAGGCACAATGGCAATCTGGGATAATCGTGCACTTCAGCATATGGCGATTAATGATTATGCTGGGCATCGTCGTTTAATGCACCGCATTACAATTGAAGGCACCCCCCTTTCATAAGGGATATTATTACATTAAATAAAGCTCATGTTTTTACCGTTTTTTCTCAAACTCAAAGAAGCCAAAATTCCTGTCACTCTACGGGAGTTTCTTTTGTTGCTTGAAGCGATGGAAAAGAACCTTGTTACTTATGACATCGAAGGGTTTTATTATCTGGCACGCGCCGCTCTTGTAAAAGATGAACGCAACCTTGATCGCTTTGATGTGGTGTTTTCTGAAAGTTTCAAAGGTGTTGAGCGGATTGGTGGTAGTGAAGGTATCGACCAAATTGAACTTCCTGAAGAGTGGCTTCGCAAAATGGCAGAGAAGCATCTCTCCAAAGATGAAATGAAAGAAATAGAAGCGCTTGGCGGCTGGGAAAAATTAATGGAGACACTCAAAGAGCGTTTGAAAGAACAGCATAAACGCCACCAAGGCGGTTCAAAAATGATCGGCACTGCTGGTACTTCACCCTTTGGTGCTTATGGCTACAATCCTGAAGGGGTGCGCATTGGTCAACATGAAAGTCGCCATCGTCGCGCGGTAAAGGTTTGGGATAAGCGCGAGTTTAAAAACCTCGACGACAGTGTTGAACTAGGAACACGTAATATAAAAGTTGCCCTCAAGCGCTTGCGCCGTTGGGTACGTGATGGGGCATCTGAAGAACTGGATTTAAACAGCACCATTAAGGCGACGGCTGAAAATGGTTATCTGGATGTAAAAACCAGACCTGAACGACGCAATGCGGTGAAGGTTTTACTCTTCTTAGATATTGGTGGCTCAATGGATGATCATGTAAAACTGGTCGAAGAGCTTTTTTCAGCTGCACGTATTGAACTGAAAAACCTTGAGTATTTCTACTTTCACAACTGCGTTTATGAGGGCGTTTGGAAAGATAACAAGCGCCGACATAATGAGCGCATGTCGACTTGGGATGTGATGCATACTTATGGCTCAGATTATAAAGTTATCTTTGTCGGCGATGCCGCCATGAGCCCATACGAAGTGGTTTACCCGGGTGGTTCTGTTGAACATTGGAACGAAGAGTCTGGTGAAATTTGGCTGCGTCGTGTGCTGGATAAATGGAACAATGCAATTTGGCTTAATCCTGTTGAAGAGCGCACTTGGCGCTATACACAATCTACCCAGATGATCAATCAACTCTTTGCAGGGCGCATGTTTCCGATGACTTTATCTGGTCTCGATCAGGGTTTAAAAGAACTTTCGCATTAGGCAATGTCTGATTAGAAAATAAAAAACCCAGCGCATAAGACCATGAGCTGGGTTTTAAAATGGTATAATTTAGAAAATTACTTTTTCATCAAGCTTGCTATTGCTGGAACTGAAAGTGAAGCAAGAACAGCTTTTACGATGTCTGCAAGAATGAACGGTTGCACACCGTATTTCCACGCACCTTCAAATCCTAAAAGATTGCCGCTTGAACCGATGAAAACGAAACCAAGCCAGTAAGCACCTAACGCGTAGATTACCAAAGTGCCAAGAAGCGTTGCGCCAATAAGTGCAAAGATATTCTTTGAACTCACACGATCAGCTACATACCCAACGATTGCTACTGCAATTACGAAGCCAGCCAGATAACCAGCCGTAGGGCCTGCAAAATAAGCAGGACCAGCAGCAACGCCAGCAAAGACAGGTGCGCCCATCAAACCAACTGCAAGGTAAGAAAGAATAGTCGCCAAGCCAAGACGCAAGCCATAAGCTGCCGCAAGACCCATAATAGCAAACGTTTGCAATGTTACTGGCACAGGCCAGAATGGAACTTGAATTTTTGCTGAGATTGCAATCAATGCAACACCAAAGGCTACCATGGTTGCCATAGTAAGCCATTTTAAGGATGAAGAATTAATTGAACGCGGGGCTAAAGCATTTGCTGACATTTTATAGATATCCCTGTAAATTGAATTTGTTTGCAGTAGGTATATTAGTTAATAGCACCTTGTTCAAGCATTCAAAATTGCATTAAGGGATTTCATGTCTAAACCATCATTCAGAATTAAATTTGATCCCGAACATGGCAAAGCAGTAACAATTGCTGATAACATCCAGCGCATCACCGCTCCAAACGAAAGTGCGTTTACCTATCGTGGCACAAATACATATATCTTAGGCGATAAAAATGTTGCTGTGATTGATCCAGGGCCTGCGATTGATAGCCATTTTGAGTTACTCATGGAAACGCTTAAAGGCCGTACCGTTACTCATATTGTCGTAACGCATACCCACATGGATCATTCACCCCTTGCCGCCCCTGTTAAAGAAAAAACTGGCGCGCCTATATTTGCAGAAGGGCCGCATAGAAATTCACGGGATTTGCATTTAGGTGAAATTAACTCACTTGATGCTGCTGCTGATAAAGATTTCAAAGCTGATGTGATTTTAAATCATGGCGATTTCATCGAAGGTAATGATTGGAAGTTGGAAACCATTCTTACCCCAGGCCACACACAAAACCATGCCTGCTTTGCCCTTTGTGATACGGACATGCTTTTTTCTGGCGATCATGTGATGAGCTGGGCAACTTCTATTGTTGCCCCTCCTGATGGTTCAATGGCGGATTATATGAATTCGCTCTCGATTATGATGGAACGTAAAGAGACAATTTATTTTCCAGGTCATGGTGGGCGATTAGAAAAAGCCCCTGAGTTTGTTCGTGCATTACGCGCTCACCGCAAGATGCGCGAGACTGCTGTTTTATCTCGCATTCGTGCGGGCGACAAAACCATTCCAGACATTGTGAAGGTTATTTATAAAGAAACAGACCCACGCCTTCATGGTGCTGCTGGGTTATCTGTCTTTGCTCATATTGAGGATTTAGTGGCTCAGGACAAAATACGTTGTGAAGGTTCGCCTGCGCTCAATAGTATTTATACGCCCGTACCTATTTAACCTTCACCTGCAATGCCAAGAAGAGCTGCATCTAATTGTTGAAGAAAGCCTTCAATTAACTTGGCATTATATCCAAAATCATGTTTACCCCAACGTGCAGAAGAACGAACATCTACTAGCGTATTACGATCTTCACTGACAATCCGAATGATGACATCATTTTGAAAACCGAATATGAATGTACGCTCAAGCGCTTCAATAAAAATATCATCTGGAGCTGCTATTTCTTCTTCAATCTGCTCTTCATCATTTTCTTCTTCGGGTTCATTATCAGCAAGCTCAGTCGTATTTTCACTCTCTGCGTTACTTTTGAGTTCGGGAATGCCTGAAGACCCAGTTAATAGCCATTTGTTATTATCAATAATAATACGAACAGCTTCTAAGACACGTTCAGGCCCAGCAGGATATCTTCGTGATTGCAGTCTAGGATAAGCTAAAATTATTTCCCTGGCATATTCATCATCGTATTGAAAAATAGGGTTCATGCCTTTATCAACATTAGCCTCTCTAATATTAACTGCATTGATGTATTCAGGTGGGTTCAACATGTCTGTTGAAACATCATTTGCCAATGGAAACTGAATTGATAAAAATGCTTGATATCCAAAGGGTAACAACACAAGCAATGTGATTATCATACCTCTAATAACTTGCGAGCCACCGCGATAGCCTTTTGTCCAAAGTTCACTAATAGCCTTTATAGCAAAAACCAATGATAACAATGCAATCAAAAGTCCGAATGCAATTAGGATAAACATTTGTATTGTGTCTATTTTAGCAAAGCGGTAGAGCAGAATTACTAACACAAAAAATGGTATCAGAAATAAAGCAAGTCTTAAGCACCATATGGCTGCTTTTGAACGTCTATCGTGTAAATATGCTACCATGTGAGTTTCATTCTATCCGTCAAAAATTACCTCTATTTCGCCCCATTATAGCCATTGGGCAAGTCTTTTCTACTCTTAGTACGAATCAGATAAATGACCGTGTTTCATTTCATAGCAATTATAGTGGGTAATTCAGTGATCGAAGAAAGAACCATATCTGCATGGGGCAAAAGTTCTTCGCGTGTTGCAGGGCCAGTTTCAACAGCGCATGTTTTAACGCCTGCAGCGCGTCCTGCCTGCATGTCGTGGGTGCTATCACCAACCATTAAAACCTGCTCTGGACGCAGACCCAAGCGCTCAACAAAAGCATCGATCATGCCACTACCAGGCTTTGCACCATAGCCAGAATCTGCACCCGATATGCTTTCAAAAAGATGATCAATTTCTAATGCTTCCATCTGGTTAATAGCATTTTCTTCTGAATCATTCGTGCCAACACCTAATATAACACCAGCTTCATCAAGTACCTCTAAAGCCTTAGAAGCACCTGGGATTGCCTCTACAGTGTTAAGGCAAATCTCACCATACATCTCATCAATGATAGTGCCGAATTCTTCAATATCTTCAACTTGTAAAACTGAAGACAAAGCTTCTGCAATATCTATACCTGAGCCTGCAATGATAACAGAACTATTAGAAATCAAATTACTAGACAAATCATAATCTATCGTTTGTGCTGCCTGTTCCATCAATTCTGGATCGCCATTGCAAAGCTCATCGAGAACTAATTTCGTAGCCTTATTAAAGGTTGCACCAAAATCTGCGATTGTGCCGTCTTTATCAAAAATGATTGCCTTAATATCCATGTGCTTCCTCAAATTATAATAGGAATACCTTTGACAGTTTTCGAAGTCTTTGACAAACATCCAATACAAAAATTGAAAGAGATTTAATGGGTGAAATATTTGTCTCCATGGCAGGCACACCGCAAGGCGAAGTGTTAGCGTTATTTTTGGCGCTTATGTCCGCCTTAGCACATGCTATTTTTGCTGCGGTAAACAAAGGCGGCGTAGACCCTTATCTTAATCGTGGTGCAATTAATGTTGCATACGCAATCATGGCTGCACCCTTTGCACTTTTTGTTTTCCCGCTACCAAGTGAAGATTTAATACCACTGTTATTTTTATCTTATCTTTTACACATTGCCTATGAATGGTTTCAGGCTGGTGCTTTCTCTAGAGGCTCATTTACATTGGTTTATCCAATTGCACGCGGCATTGGCCCAGTTGTGACCGCTTTCTTGGCGCTTTTTGTTTTCAATGAGACTTTAGTCATCAACCAATGGCTGGGATTATTATTATTATCGGGTGCAATTTTTTCTCTGGCATTCGTAAATCTTGGAGAAACAAAATTAGACGCTGAAGAAAAACGTGGCCTGTTGATCTCAATTTTATTAGCTGTCAGCGCTGGCGTATTTGTTGCCTTGTATACAACCATAGATGCCTTTGGCATTCGTTTGGCAAAAGATCCATTTACATTTCTGACTTGGTTCTTTTTTCTAGGGGGCTTTGGCTTTCCTATTATTGCTTATCAAAGATGGAAAACCATTGAAATTAAGCCTGAAATTCAACCGCTTATTGTGAGGGGAATTTTTGGTGCACTAATTGCTTTCTTTTCGTTCGGAACACTTATGCTGGCAACCCTCATAGGAAAAGTCAGTGAAGCTGCAGCAATTCGTGAAACATCAATTATTTTTGCGACAGGTATAGGCGTTTTATTTTTTCATGAAAAAGTTGACCTAAAACGAATGGTCATTATTTCTTTGATTGCGGTTGGTGCAATTATGATTGAGTTTCACTGAATAACTTAAGCCGTTTCGCGTAGCTTTTCAGCTTCTTCAAGATTGACAGAAACAAGTTGACTAACGCCTCGTTCTGCCATCGTGACACCAAACATACGATCCATACGTGCCATCGTAATTGGGTTGTGTGTAATTAACACAAATTTTGTATCTGTTGTTGATGACATCTCATCCATCAGATTACAGAAACGCTCAACATTATGATCATCCAAAGGCGCATCAACTTCGTCCAATACGCAGATTGGTGCTGGGTTTGTTAGGAAAACCGCAAAGATAAGCGCCATTGCAGTCAAGGCTTGCTCACCACCAGAAAGAAGCGTCATTGTTTGAGGCTTTTTACCTGGAGGGCGGGCAAGAATTTCTAACCCTGCTTCTAGTGGATCGTCAGACTCAACCAATTGAAGTTCAGCTGTACCCCCACCAAACAAATGCGTAAATAAACGTTTGAATTCTTTATTTACCACTTCAAATGCCTCAAGAAGACGTTCACGGCCTTCTTTATTCAAGCTTTGAATACCAGAGCGAAGCTTTGCTATTGCTTCAATAAGATCATCGCGTTCAGTAATGATTTCTGTTCGCTTTTCATCAATCTCTGTTTGCTCTGTATCAGCACGAAGGTTTACAGCACCAAGGCGTTCGCGCTCTGCTTTTTGGCGCTCTAACTTGCTTTCGATTTTATCTATTTCAGGCAGTTTATCATCAGGCTTAACTTCAGCCATTGCCATTGTGTCAGCTGGGTGGCACTCAAGCTCCTCGCGAATACGTGCTTCAACTTCTGCGCGACGTTCTTTTGATGCATTTAAACGCTCTTCTGAACGACCAACTTTTTCACGCGCATCTGCTAGGTCATCAATGGATTGACGCGCGGCACGAGACGCTTCTGCTAATGTAGTATCAGCTTTTGCCAATACATCAGCAGCTTCGTTTCTGGCTGCTTCAGCAGTTTCAAGTTGGTTCAATAAGTCACGACGCTTAGCATCAAACTCGTCTGGTGCATCTGCAAGTTTGGAAATTTCACTCGCAGTTTCATCACGGCGCTTCGTTAGAGTTTCAATTTGCTTACCCGCATTCATCAAACGGTTTTGCCAGTTTTGGCGTTCCGTTTGTATAACCTCAAGACGACGACCACGCGCTTCTGCTTCACGTGAAAGGCCTTGAGAGGCAGCACGTGCTTCAGCCAGTCTTGCACGATCTTCTGCAACTTGCATGCGAAGTTCTTCAAGCGCTTCATTGGACGCGCTCATATCAACCATCGCTAACAAAGCAGCATCAGTTTCTACAACACGTTTTTCTGTTTCTTGCGCATCTTCTGCCAAACGACTTTTTGCTTCTTCAAGTGCAGAGCGTTTTGCAGCTAACTGACTGACTGAACGTTCTGCAAGTGTTAGCGCTTCACGCGCATCGCCAAGAGATCTTTGATGTGAACGAATTGCATCGCGCGCCACAAGTTCAGCCTCGATTAAATCCGCCGTTTTTTGTTTACTGTTATCATAAGCTGTTTGCGTAGCATTTACTTGTAGTTTGGCTTCGGCTGCCATTTTATCTAATTCTACAAGACGGTTTTTTTGCGCTAGCCTAAGAGCTGCTGCGGTTGGTGCTTCAGCACTTGCAACAAAACCATCCCAACGCCAAAGATCACCCTCAAGTGAAACAATGCGCTGGCCAGGTTTAAGTAGTTTCGCAAGGTCATCGCCACGCGCTTTATCAACCACACCAATTTGAGCAAGACGACGGGATAATTCCATCGGCGCTTTCACAAGTGAACTTAGTCTCTTTACCCCCTCAGGTAAGCTTGGGTCTTGCGAACCATCGCCTGCAATTCCCCAATAAACAGGCGCTGTTTCTTCTACAGAAACGTCGAGATCTTCGCCCAATGCCGCACCAAGTGCTGCTTCATATCCGGGCTCAACATCCATTCGTTCAACAACGGCAGGGAATAAATCTTCTCCACCTCGATTTAAAATTTGACGCAGCGTACGTGCTTCAGTTTCAACTTCTCGAAGGTTGCCTTCTGCCTTTTCAAGTGGGCCACGTGCCTCTTGTTCGGCTAATCTTGCTTTTTTGGTTTCATCTTCAGAAGAAGTAAGCGCTAATTCAATTGTTTGCGTCAATGCTTCTAATTTACTGACGTCAATTTGTTTTGCCGCAGGGCCTTCCAAGCCAGAAATTTCTGCAATTATACTTGCTAAATCCTGATCAACTGATTTGGCTTGATCTTCAATTTTACTTTTACGTGTTTGCGCCTCTTCTAATGTGCGCTGAAGTTGACTGCGTCTTGCATTTTCATCAGCAAGCTTAACTGTCAAATCTGAAAAAGAAGCTTCGCTCTTACCCAATGCATCAGTTGCATTCGTCAGCTCTTCTTTTGACTTGGCTTCAGTTTCTCCAACGCGGCGGCTGGCCTCCTCAAGTTCGGCTTGTTCACCATCAAGGTTTTTGATGGTAAGTTCGTTATCTTCTACAATATGTTCTTCGCGTTTTAAGTCATTTTCAAGTTGCGTTAATCGACTTTCAAGTTCGTTTTTACGCCCTTCTAATCTTGCAACTTCTTCTTCAACTTGCCCTTTAGCAATTTGCAAGCGTTGCAGTACGGCAGCGCACTTTGCTTCTTCATCGCGAAGGCCTGGTAATTTTTGTGCAGCGATTGCTTCTACTTTAGCAAAGTTTGCCTGAATTTCAGCCCGCTCACCCATTGCAAGATTAAAGGCTGATAATGCACTTTCTGCTTCTGCTTCACTAGATTTAGCAGCAACCCAACGAAGATGGAAAAGCAGTGCTTCTGTTTTGCGAATATCGCCCGATAAATTACGGTAGCGATTTGCTTGTCTTGCTTGTCGTTTCAAACTCTCAAGCTGGCTTTCGAGTTGACCAACGACATCATCTAAGCGCTCAAGATTAGTTTCTGCTGCGCGTAAACGAAGTTCTGCTTCATGGCGTCTAGAATGGAGGCCAGAAATCCCAGCAGCTTCTTCTAAAAGTGCACGTCTTGCTACGGGTTTGGCAGAGATTAATTCGCCAATTCTACCCTGCCCAACCATGGATGGTGATCTTGCACCTGTTGATGCATCTGCAAATAATAATTGCACATCTTTTGCACGAACGTCTTTGCCGTTAATGCGATAAACTGAACCTGATTCGCGCTCAATACGGCGAGAAACTTGCAATTCATCTGCATCATTAAAGGCTGCTGGAGCGGTTCTATCTGCGTTATCAAGAAAAAGCGAAACTTCTGCGGTATTTCTTGCAGGGCGATTGCCTGAACCTGAGAAAATAACATCATCCATCGCAGATGCGCGCATGTTTTTGTATGAGTTTTCACCCATAATCCAGCGCAATGCCTCTACCAGATTGGACTTACCACAACCATTTGGCCCGACAACACCAGTCAATCCATTTTCGATAAGAAATTCAGTAGGCTCAACAAAAGATTTGAAGCCTAGAAGGCGAAGTTTATTAAATTTCAACGAACCACCTCCCCATTAAAAAACGGGCGAACACTTAAGCTCTGCCCGTTTGAATTTTTTATACAGTTCAATATAGAGCCTATAATAAGGCGTACAAAATTATGCGAGTGAGTCGATAATCTTACCCATCTCTTCTGCAGACATATTGCCTGAGTATTTTGTACCATTGATAAAGAATGTAGGGGTTGCATTAACCTCATAAACCTCTGCCGCTTTTTTCTGTATAGATAATACATTGTCGAGAAGTTCTTGGTTTTTCAAGCACGTGTTGAAGGACTCCTGTGTAAAACCAGCGAGTTTCGAGATTTTAAACAATTCTTCCACAACTTTGCCGCGAGACCAGGTCGCCTGTTTGTCATAAAGAATGTTAACCATGTTAAAATATTTATCGCCAGAACACTCTGCTAACATCGTTGCAGCGGCGGCTGATGGGTCAAATGGAAAACTACGGAAGAAAAGCTTAGCCTTACCTGTATCCAAGTATTTTTCTTTTATCGTTGGATAAACGTCCTTATGAAAAGCACGACAGTGCGGGCATGTCATTGATGCGTATTCGATAATAGTTACCGGTGCGTTTTCATCGCCAACAACACGCTCTCCTAAAGGACCAGGCTCCATCAAATCAGATAGATCAGCTCTAGCAGGCGTAGATTTTAAGATTGGCAAGCCATTTAAAGCACCCGCAGCAGTTACGCCACCAGCTGCAAATACAGGTAATACTTCACGACGTGTAATTTTCATTCTTAAGCTCCAAAAAATATTCTTTTATATCAATACACAATCAAACATGAACAGGACATGATATTTTTGTTCATATAATGTCGCAGTAACGTTTCAACCCAATAATTCGTTTCAAATAGCATAGTGTTTTATTTATTACTATTTTTTGCAAACACCCCTCGTCCCAGCTTTGTTAGTGTTTCCTTTAACTTGGGATCATCAATTTCATCTAAAATAGAAGCCAGTCGAATTTCTTCTTCATTTGTAAACTTTGAGGATAAGGCAGGTTTATTAGATTTTTTCTTATCAGATGAAGCCATTACCTGCTTTTGCAAAATTGTTATCCTACCGATTGCTTCAAACCCAAAAAACACATTGATACGCTCTAAGATTGCAGCTTGCTCATGTTGAAAGAAGAGGGCTGCAGAATTTTCGCAGGCAACAACTAATACAGCGGGTTTAAACGGATCGTCTTCATTTGCGCGGCGTGGCCAGTTAATTTTCTCTGGCCTTGTTGTTTCACGAAACTCTTCCCCCACCAATTCAGGCCAAGCCTTAATCAAATCAAGTGTCATGCCCGATCGACGCGCAAGCACTGGCTCCAAAACCTTGCCAATTATTTCTGAGACCGAGCGAGGTTCAAAGCGCTTTACACGTTTTTTTGTATTCTTAGTTGCAGGTTTTTCTGACATGGCTTGATTTTTATGTTCAATCGCGTTCCTTAGTAAAATGAATAGCACTGAATTTTCAAAACAGAAAGACATAGCACCTTTCGCCCACCGTCTTCTTGCTTGGTATGACGCTTCTGCGCGTCAAATGCCTTGGCGTGTTCCGCCACATGATCATGCGCAAGGTGTGAGGGCTGACCCTTACCAGGTCTGGCTATCAGAAGTCATGTTGCAACAAACTCAAGTCGCGACCGTCAAAGATTATTTTGTCAAATTCATTACCTTATGGCCAACAATCTTTGACCTTGCTGCAGATGAAGAGGAAAGCGTTTTAAAGGCTTGGGCAGGGCTTGGGTATTATTCTCGCGCTAGAAATTTAAAAAAATGCGCTGATGTTGTTGTTGCAAATTATGACGGTAAGTTTCCTCAGTCTTTTGAAGAATTAAAAACATTACCAGGTATTGGCGATTATACAGCCTCAGCCATTGCTTCAATTGCGTTTGACCAACCTGTTCCAGTTTTAGATGGCAATGTTGAACGCGTTATGTCTCGCCATCAGCGTATTGAAAAGTTTTTCCCAGAAGCAAAGGCTGAAACTAAGTTGATGCTTGAGCATATTCTAGATCAACTAAGGCCAGGTGAGTTTGCTCAAGCAACGATGGACTTAGGCGCAACCATCTGCACGCCAAAGCGCCCTAGCTGTCATTTATGCCCAATCCACCAAGATTGTATGGGGTTTGAAAATGGAGATGCGGAAAGCTTTCCTTACAAAAAACCAAAGACGATAAAGCCCACCCGCAAAGGCGCTGCATTTGTTATGCATAATTCTAAAGGTGAAATATTTCTCTGTAAAAGACCCAATAACGGACTGCTTGCTTCTATGACGCAGGTACCCACCACACAATGGAACTCCAGACAAGATGGCAGTATTGACACTTCACAAGCGCCTGCAAAAGCTCAGTGGACGAACGCGGGTATTGCTAAACACACGTTCACACATTTTCATCTTGAGCTTAATGTATGGGTGGCAAAGGATGTTGATAAAGCAAATCATAAAGGGTGGTTTTGTGCGCAAGACAAACTTCAAGACGAGGCACTCCCAACCATCATGCGTAAAGTAATTTCTGTAGGGCTAAAAACTTAATTTATTGAAGTGTATCGACGTCTTCTTGCGTTACTAAATATGTTGCTGTGAAACGGACTGTATCGCCCGGTGCTAGCCTATCCCAAACACCATCTGTTGTTCCATCCACGGAATCAGTAACTGGTGCAACATCGTTTTGTAGTACTTCAGACCCTGGTATTGGCGCAGCGCCACTACCATTATGCGCATCAGATAAATTTACATTACTAAGCGTGACATCCCCAGTGTTGGTTACATCGTATGTGTAAGTTACAGTTTGCCCTACTTGTACATTTGTATCGTCGCTGGCTACTTTGGTAATAGAAATATCTGGGTTTGAAGCAATAACTGGGTCAGGAGCCGGGAAATTAGGGCATGTAAACCCAAGTGAGGTAAGTCGCGTATTGGCGTTATTCAAGCCAGTTGCACCAGCCTGCAACGCCCCTACCCTAAATTCAAACTGGCTTACATTTGTGTAAAGGCCAGCAACAATATTTTCCAATGCTGTTGGGTCAATACCAGGTGCAAATTGTGTTGATTGTGATTCAAACCTCACACGATTGGCGCTTGATGGGCCAGAAGCATTTACGACAAGCTCTGTAGGGTTATTTAATACAAACGTATTTAGAGATGTCTCATATTCAACATATTCACGCAGATTTCCAGGTGCGCCAGCAGCTGGATTACCATTGCCATCAACATCAATTGAGTTAACAGCAACATCTAAAAATGTTGGCGTATTTGTGCCCGCATTCACAAACTCAATTATAAAGTCAACGCCACTATCAACATTAAGGGCTGCATTTAATTCTGGTTGGAAATTTCCCGGATTAATTATGTCGTTATCAATAGCATTCAGACTTGCGCCATTTGCAAAGCCTATGATTTCAATAATACCATCTGTACTGCCATTGCCAATGATGTCACTAAAACGATATCTTGCGCCTACTTGTAGATTTGCACCTGCAATTAAAGTTGGATTAATAAAATCAAGATCCGTAGTAGGCTGACCAAAACATGCTGATGTACTTTGCGCTTTTACATTGCTAACAAAAGGCAAACTAAAGACGTTACCCAAAACCGCTGAGCCAGCGATGGTCAAAAGTATGCCCTTAGTAATACAAGCAAATTTTTCTCTTACGCCCTGCATGCGAAGAAATCCACCCGAATCATTTCTGCCAATGACATACAGTATTTTGCTATATTTTTACATTACATGAGCATTTGCGGAAAATTTTCATCTTAACATATTGGATTTAATCAAAATTTATGCGCCAGCAGACATAATTTCTGAACGATATGTTTTTCGCAGTTCATCAATCTGCATGAGCTTAGAGCCTTTTTTGAAGTGCCAGAATGTCCATCCATTACATGCATCAAGACCTTGAACCTTTGCACCCATGCGATGAATGGAAGCTGTCTCACCTTCATGCTCAAGTGAGCCATCAATACGCACCTTAGCTTTCCAGCGCTTCTTTGTATCTGTTAAAACAGTTCCAGGCTTTAAAAGACCAGACTCAAGTAACGCTCCGAAAGCAACTCTAGGTTCTGCACGTTTGCCAGTTGTTACAACCAGCTGAGGCGATTTTACAACTTCAACAGCATCAATGCGTTTTAGTGCGGCATCAATATATTTATCTTCTCGGTCAATGCCTACGAAATTACGACCTAAACGTTTTGCAACAGCGCCCGTTGTGCCTGATCCAAAGAAAGGATCAAGAATAACATCACCTGGTTTTGTAGAAGACATAATCACACGATGTAAAAGCGCTTCTGGCTTTTGAGTGGGGTGAACTTTATCACCATTTTCATCTTTAAGACGCTCGCCGCCATTACAAATTGGGAAAAGCCAATCAGAACGCATTTGCACTTCATCATTGGCCATTTTCATAGCGTCATAATTAAACGTATATTTTTTAGCGTCTTGGGTCGGTGTTGCCCAAATCATAGTTTCATGCGCATTGGTGAAGCGTCGACCACGAAAATTCGGCATTGGATTAGATTTGCGCCAGATGACATCGTTTAAAATCCAAAAACCCATATCTTGTAACGTTGTACCAACGCGGAAAATATTATGATATGAACCAATAACCCAAATAGTACCCTCTGGTTTTAACACGCGGCGTGCTGCTAATAGCCAAGCGCGTGTGAACGCATCATAAGCTTCAAAGGTCGAGAATTGATCCCAATGGTCATCAACCGCATCAACTTTAGATTGATCTGGGCGATGTAAATCACCGTCTAACTGAAGATTGTAGGGTGGATCTGCAAAGATAACGTCAACAGAATTTTCTGGAAGTTTTTCAAGTGCAGCGACACAATCGCCTTTGATTATTGAATTCATCCAAGATGGATTTTTTGAATTGACAGATTTTAAATCTGCAAGCTTAACTACGCTCATAATATTGACCCTACGCAAAACAAAATGGGACTTCGACTGGTTCACATAGTTACCGAATAGGGTAAATAATGTTCTAACGATTCGAATAAAGATTTAATGAGACGTATTATGACCGATATTCATCTGGCAATTTTTGATTGTGATGGTGTGCTGATGGATTCAGAAATTGTTGCTGCATCAGCGGAATTGGAGATTTATTCAGATTTTGGCATCGAAATGACCCCAGCTGAATTTTCTGAACGGTTTGCAGGTAAAGACAGCGCGCTCATTAAACTAGATATGGAACAAGAACTAGGACGTGAACTTCCAGAAGACATCATGAAAAAAATTCACGCCAATGTGGATGCAAAATGCGGCCTAGAAGCAAAAATGATAAAAGGAGCTGATGAGGTTTTAGATCAACTCGATCAAGCCAGATGTATTTGCTCTAACGGGCCCCAAGATAAAATGAAACATATGCTAAGCCGCGTTGGGCTTTATGATAAATTTCGTCCTTACATTTTTTCAGCCAAAGATTTTGACCCACCAAAACATAAACCAGAGTCAGATATAATTTTAAAAGCTCTAAAAGAATTTGAACTCCAACCTTCTCAAGCCATAGTCATTGAAGACTCAAAATACGGCATAGAGGCTGCAAGACGTGCAGGAACAAGAGTCATAGGTTTTACGGGTGCATCACACACTTATCCAACACATGCAGATGAATTAATTGATGCAGGTGCTGAAACTGTTATATCAAGACTATCTGAGCTTCCAAGTATTATTGAAGCATTTTCATCTTGGGGTGGAATGGAATAAAATTAACTTGGTGGCCCTTCGTCAAAGCCAACATAGACAATCAGATTATTTTTCTCTGGCACTGGAATATTTATATTACTATCGACATAGCTAAAGAGAGCATTTGAGCCACCATCTGGAATTGTTACCGGCACTTGGTGAAGAACAGAATACACGACTTCATTCGCTGTATTTGCAACCGCAACTCTAACGGGTACGTTTAACGTTCCTGTTTGACCTGTTGGGCCATTAATAACACGACCTTTGATGCCAACACGCATATTTAGGTTAGTGGGTGAATAATTACACTCACGTGCAACTTCTGTAATTGTTGACTGAAACTTTAAAGAATTTAGTGCGCCTGGGTCATCTTTTTTCACATTCCCTACGAATGTGCGGTGTGTTTCAGTGCCACCACGAATAATTGTTCTTGGGCAAAAGGCTCTTAAATTAGTTGTATTATCTGGTTTAGCCTCAGTTACTTCTGTTTGCCCATCAAGGCCAAGCGCATCTTCAGGGTTTCCAGTATTGCTTGCTGTATTACAAGCAGCAAGGACGACTAAGAGGCCGCCTAGGATTAAAATTTTAGTTGCAGAATTTTTACTCATGTCCAATTTCATTATACAAACTCATTAAATCATTGCCGATTAGTATACTTCTTTATTGCCAGTAGCTCTTATAAGGGGCTAAAAGACGACAATCAAATATTCCTTTGCAAAAAATGCAAGAAAATCAAGGTTGAATATAAAGTGAAATACGTCAGCACACGCGGTGAAGCACCAAAATTAGGCTTTAAAGATGCTCTTTTAGCAGGTTTAGCCCGAGATGGCGGGCTTTACGTACCCGAAACATGGCCAACGTTGTCAACAGAAGAGATTTCTTCAATGGCTGGGCAACCTTATGCAGAAACGGCAAAAAAAGTCTTAGCTCCTTTTGTTGAGGGTGAAATTCCAACCGCTGACTTCCATAAAATGGTTGACGAAGCCTATGCCAGCTTTCACCACCCTGCTGTAGCGCCCCTTGTTCAGATTGATGATAATCATTGGGTGATGGAACTTTTTCATGGACCAACGCTTGCTTTTAAAGATGTTGCAATGCAACTTCTTGCCAGATTAATGGATTATGTCTTGGCAGAACGTGGACAAAAAGCCACAATCGTTGGCGCAACATCTGGTGATACAGGCGGCGCAGCTATAGAAGCATTTCGTGGCCGTGAAAATACAGACATCTTTATTTTATTCCCGAAAGGCAAAGTCTCTCCTGTTCAACAAAGACAAATGACAACAGTTGAAGATGCTAATGTTCATTGCTTGGCAATTGAAGGTGATTTTGATGACTGCCAAGCTCTGGTAAAAGAAATGTTCAATCATTTGGAGTTCCGTGACCGCCTTCAACTTTCTGGCGTAAACTCAATTAACTGGGGTCGTATTATGGCTCAAGTGGTTTATTACTTTACAACCGCAACCGCACTTGGCGCACCCGAGCGTGCGGTTTCGTATACAGTTCCTACAGGAAATTTTGGTGATATTTTTGCAGGCTATGTGGCAAAGCGCATGGGATTACCCATTAAAGATTTAATCATAGCAACAAACCAGAATGATATTTTGGCAAGGACGTTAGCAACCTCAAGATATGAGACAGCTGGAACTTCGCCTTCTATTTCACCTTCTATGGATATTCAGGTTTCATCAAATTTTGAACGCCTTTTGTTTGATGCTTCAAATCGTGATGCGAGCGTTATTCAAAATCAAATGGCAAGTTTGAAACAATCAGGGTCATTTGAAGTATCAGATGAAACCATGAAAAACATCTCTACCCAATTTGCTGCTGGGGCTTGTAGTGAAGAAGATACTTCATCACAAATAAAAGAAACTTTGCAACAATGCGCTTATCTTGTTGATCCGCATACAGCGGTTGGTCTTCATGTTGCAGAGCAACATCTTTCTCATGAAACACCCATGATAACACTTGCAACCGCACACCCTGCTAAGTTTCCAGATGCCGTCAAAGCAGCAAGCGGTGTTTATCCTGATCTACCTCAACGCATGGGTGATATGATGACGCGGAAAGAACGAATGTCTGTTGTTGCAAATGATATTGATAAAGTAGAACGTTTTATTGAAGAGCGATCACGCGCAACAAGTTGAAGCAATTGTGTTCGTGACTTTTTTTGTATGGAGTAATAGACTGTCCCGATGAGTGTAAATATTACAAAATTAGAAAACGGCCTAACCGTTGTAACTGACAACATGCCTCACCTTGAAAGTGCGGCACTTGGTGTTTGGATAAAATCTGGTTCTAGGAATGAAACGCAAGACCAACATGGGATTGCTCATTTGCTAGAACATATGGCATTTAAAGGCACAAAAACACGTACAGCACTTCAGATCGCTGAAGAAATAGAAAGTGTTGGTGGTGAACTTAATGCAGCAACCAGTACAGAAACCACGGCTTATTATGCTCGTGTTTTAAAGCCTGAAGTTGGGCATGCTGCTGATATTCTCTACGATATTCTTGCTAACTCAACGTTTGATGAAGAAGAGCTAACCCGTGAAAAACATGTCATCTTACAAGAAATTGGTGCTTCACTTGATTCACCAGATGATCTTGTTTTTGATAGTTTTCAATCGACTTCCTATTCTGAAAACCAACCGATAGGTCGACCTATTCTTGGCACACCAGAAACCGTTGAAGGGTTTTCTGCAAACCAAATTCGTGAGTATCTAGATGCACATTACCATGGCCCCAACATGGTATTATCTGCTTCAGGTGCTGTTGATCATGATGCTTTGGTAAAACAAGCTGAAAATACATATTCTAGTTTTCAAAATTCAAATACGGAAGTGGCATCTAAGGCAACTTATATGGGTGGCGAAAGCATCATTGAAGATGATTTTCAAGAGGCGCAACTTGTATTAGGTTTTGAAGGCCGCGCATATCATGTGAAAGATTTTTATGCCTCGCAACTGCTTGCAACTATTTTAGGCGGCGGCATGTCCTCGCGCTTGTTCCAAGAAGTCCGTGAGAAACATGGTCTTTGTTATTCTATCTCTTCATTTCATTGGGGGTTTTCTGACAGTGGCATTTTTGGTGTTCATGCAGCAACTGGCCCAGAAGACTTGCAAGAACTTGTCTCTCTAATATTGCAAGAGTTACAACGCGCAAGTGAAGATATTGTACAAGCAGAACTGGATCGCGCTAGAGCACAAATTCGTTCTGGACTTTTAATGTCTATGGAAAGCCCCGCGGCACGAGCTGGACAAATCGCTCGACAAATTCTGTTGTTTGGCAGACAAATCCCGAATGATGAACTTATGGAACGCCTTGATGCACTTTCAGTCGAGCGTGTACGCGATTTAGCTGGTCGTATATTCCATGAAAGCATTCCAACATTAAGTGCTGTAGGACCTGTCCAAAACATCCCTCGCCTTAATGACATTAAGGAACGCTTAGGTATTCGTACCTCTCAAGCTGCAGAGTGATATATGCAGATACGTTTACTCTCACGGTTCTTAAACCAAGAAATAGACGTTGCTGATGGCAGTCTTTACTTGCGGGCACCAATTGCTTCTGATTTTGAACAATGGTTAAAACTTCGCACTGAGAGTCAATCGTTCTTAAGGCCTTGGGAGCCACTTTGGCTTGACGATGATCTAAGTAGCATCGGATTTCGCCGCCGTTTAAAATCTTACATCCAACAAAAGCATAATGGCTCTGCCAGAACTTATTTTTTATTTAGACGCAGCGATAATCAACTTTTGGGTGGCATCAGCTTAACTCGTATTACCTATGAGATAACGCGTTCTGCAATGCTTGGCTATTGGATGGGCGTGCATTACGCTGGGCAAGGATATATGAGAAAATCAGTCCCTGCTCTTCTTGATTTTGCATTTTCAAGTCTAAAATTAAAACGTATTGAAGCGGCCTGTTTGCCGACCAATAAAACGTCTATAAACCTGTTAAAAAAATGTGGCTTTAATGAAGAAGGATACGCCAGAGAATATCTAGAGATTAATGGCACAAGAGAAGACCATATTCTTTTTGCTATTCTTGCTTCTGAGTATGATTAACAAAACTCTTAATAGGTTGTTTTTGACTGGAAAAATGGATCCCCTTGTGTTGTAAGTATCTAATGCTTTTATTTGCTAGAGGCATTAGGGTAGCCATTTTGTTTTATGGCTTAGAGTGCGAGAACATAATTTGAAGATTATCAATCAGATAACACCACATGTTGGGAATATCCTATTGGTTATTTCCGCATGGCTATTTATGAGCTTTACAGCGCATGCTTTAGAACCTGTTAGCGTTTCTGTTGATGATATTGCTTTAGATATTTCTGAAGCCATAGACTCTCACAAGCGTCAGGGGCGAGCGCTTAAAGTTTCAACCGCGCCCGACGCAGAAGGTATTGTTAGAAGAATTGAAGTGCGCTCAAAAAAAGAGGACGGACTTTCTAGTTGGGCAGTATTTTCATTAGCTAATACTACTGACGAGCAAATTGACAGGCTCATTGTTGCACCCCACTATCAAATGGTAAATTCAGGTGTTGTATGGCCTGATCTTGATACTAATCGTATTTTAGCAATTACGCCAAGTGAAGGCTTTGCACTCGACCGTCAAAACGATACAGATGCAGATGTTTTTTTTCTAACGCTTGACCCTGGCGCTGTTATAACGCTGATTGCAGAACAAAATACTGAAAAGCTTCCAAAGTTATATTTGTGGGAGCCCTCTGCATATAAAGATACAGCAAATAGCTACAGTTTATATTACGGGATCGTTTTGGGTATTTCAGGACTGCTTGCTATATTCCTTACAATTTTATTTGTTGTAAAAGGGTCGGCTATATTTCCTGCTACGGCCAGTATTGCATGGGGTGTGCTAGCTTATATCTGTGTCGATTTTGGCTTTTTGAACAGAGTAATTGGAACTCAAGCATCTAATGAACCCTTTTGGAGAGCCAGTACAGAAGTGTTTTTAGCGACAAGTTTCGTAATATTTATCTACGCTTATCTCAATCTTAGCAGGTGGAGTAGAAATTTATCTTTCTTGGTAGTGGCATGGATATTAGCGCTTATTATTTTAATGGGTATTGCATTATTTGAACCGCATATTGCTGCTGGGATCGCAAGAATTTCTTTTGCTGTAGCCGTCATATTTGGGGTCATTCTGTTAATCTACCAGAGTTTCAATAAGTTTGACCGAGCTGTTATGTTAATTCCGACATGGATACTCTTGATCGCTTGGCTTAGTGTTGCTGGCATGACTTTGTACGGGCGGATTGCCAATGATGTTATTCAACCAGCACTTGGCGGCGGTTTAGTACTTGTCGTGTTATTGCTGTGTTTCACTGTGATGCAACATGCTCTTACAGGCGGTGCTTTTGCACAAGGGTTAGTGAGCGATTCAGAACGTTCCGCTTTAGCCTTAACAGGGGCTGGTGATATTTTATGGGATTGGGATGTAAACAGAGACAAGATTTCTGCCGATATAAAAATCGCAAATCTTCTTAAGCAGAACTCTAAGTCATTCAACACTAGTCCTGCAAATTGGCAAAAATTACTTCATCCAAATGACCGAGATCGCTTTACCTCAACATTAAGTGCAATTCTTGAACATAAAAGAGGCCGCATCGCTCAAGCCTTCAGAATGCGTGATGGCGATGGCCATTATCAATGGTTTCAATTACGAGCGCGTCCTATGCTTGATACATCTGGTGAAGTATCAAGATGTATTGGCACGCTTACAGATATTACGGATCAGAAAAAGTCTGAAGAAAGACTGTTACATGACTCTGTACGTGACCACCTCACAGGATTAGAAAATCGCGGGCTTTTTTCAAGTAGGCTGGAAACTGTTATACAACTCGCTCATCAAAAAGAAGATATCAGGCCAAGTGTATTTTTTATTGATATTGATGGGTTCAACAAAATAAACGCATCCCTAGGCTTTGCTGTTGGGGATACGATACTGTTAACGCTTGCGCGAAGACTTACTCGGTTGTTGAAAAATGGGGACAGCATGGCGCGTCTGTCTGGCGATCAATTTGCAATCTTATTATTGTCTGAAACAGAACCTAAAAAAATTGCTTCATTTGCAGATGCAGTTCGTCGAACCATTATGGCACCAATTGATTACTCCGAAGAAGAAATTATTCTGTCTTCATCAATAGGAATTGCAAGTTGGTCTCCAGAACATAGCCATTCAGAGCAACTCTTGCGTGATGCCGAATTAGCTAAAGATCAGGCTAAGCGTCAAGGTGGTAATACAACAACACCCTTCATTCCAGCTTATCGACAATCAAAAGATGACTCGATTATTTTGCTTGATGATTTGCGCAACGCAATACACTTGCAACAATTGCAATTATATTATCAGCCAATAGTTAGTTTAACGGATCGCAAAATTAAAGGGTTTGAAGCGCTTGTGCGTTGGAATCATCCAAAGCTTGGCTTGTTGATGCCAGCAGATTTTGTTCCGATTGCTGAGCAATCTGGCTTTATTAATGAAATTGGTATTTTTGCATTAAACAAAGCCACTTCGGATTTTGCTAAGCTAAATCATGAAACCATGAGTAAGTGTTTTGTCAGTGTAAATATTTCAAGCCGCGAATTATTACGCGCTGATATTATAACAGATATTACGAATGCTTTAGAGGCGAGTGGACTTTCGCCTGAAAAACTTAGATTAGAGTTGACCGAAAGCATGGTCATGGAAAACCCTGAGCACTCTACTCAAATTATGTCCCGCATAAAAGCTACTGGAATTGGCGTTTCGCTTGATGATTTTGGAACAGGTTATTCAAGTTTGTCTTATCTTTTGAAAGTACCGTTCAATGTTATTAAAATTGATAAATCATTCGTCCAAGCTCGCGAGCAAAATGAACGGCTGATAATTTTACGGTCGATTATTGCGCTTGGGCATAGTTTGAACCAATCTCTTATTGCTGAAGGTGTTGAATATGAGTCTGATGCAACAGACCTAATGCAATTAGGGTGTGAATTTGCACAAGGATATCTATTTGGTGAGCCTATGAATGTAGAGGACGCCAAACAAATGATAGAGAACGAACAATAATATTGATTTAGCTGATTTAGGCATGCCCTGAACTGCTTGATAACAACGCCTCATCGACACCCAATAGTTTAAGGCTTCTACTATATTTTGTATCGTTATTATGATCAAAAATAATGTCGTCAGTTGCATCAGCAACCAACCATCCATTTGAGACAATTTCATCTTCCAATTGCCCTGAAGACCAGCCTGAGTATCCAAGTGCAAGAAGAAAGCGCTCTGGCCCTTTTCCTACAGCAATCTCTCTTAACACTTCAAGAGTAGCGGTTAAGTTGATTTTGCCATGAACTTTAACCGTTGAATTACTGCTAAAATCCGGTGAATGCAAAACGAAGCCTCTGCCCGGTTCTACTGGTCCACCTGAATGCATTTGTTGTTGAAGATGGTTAAACGGTAAATCAGCACGCTCTTCTTTTGAAATAATTTCTAACTGAGCTAAAAAATCAGGGACTTTTGGACTTTCTAAAACTTGATTTATAATAAACCCCATAGCGCCTTCATCTGAGTGAGCGCATATATATATTACAGTCTTATCGAACCTCGCATCGCCCATTCCTGGCATGGCAATAAGAAACTTTCCGCAGAAAGATGGAAACTTTTCATCCTTTGCTTTTGCCATTATATTTTAGTCTCCAAGTGTTTTGCCCTGTCATGCTCACATAATTATGATAATTAAGCAGAAATTGTAAGTCGATTTATGCATGTGTTTTGATTATGCCTAAATTATGATAAATGTTATTATGAATTATAAGCCCAAAATTGCTGCTACGATAACGACAGTTAGTTTATTGTTACTCAGTACAAATATCCAATCTACTAGAGCTGCGTCTAGTAATTGGGAAGACCTTGGTGGCGGAAAAGTTAGACTTGCTGCAAACTTAGACCCAAGTAGCAATAAAATTTCAGGTATCATTGAAGTACAACTTGAAGAAGGTTGGTCAACTTATTGGCGATACCCTGGCAGTTCAGGCATCCCGCCTCGTTTTGATTTTTCAAATTCAATTGCTTTTAAAGCTGGAGAAATAAAATTTCCAGCGCCCAAGCTTGTTACTCAGTCTTATGGTTCTTACGCAGGATACAAACAAAAGGTTTCATTTCCATTTGAAGGTGAACTCCTTGCAACAGCTGGAACAGAAATTAATCTAGATCTTCTAATTGGCGTATGTTCAGAGGTGTGCATTCCAGCCCAAGCACAACTTCAAATTAAAGCTAGTGAACTCCAGCAAAGTGACCCAAAGACAGCGCAGGCTGTTACGTTTGCCAAGCTAACAATTCCAAAACGACACGAGGCAAGTGACGTTATTGTAAGTCGAGATAGACTTGATAAAAATACACTTCAAATTAAAACCAAACACAAAAAGACATTCGGCAAACCATCTTTGTTTGTCGAAGGCCCATGGGATTGGTATTTACTTCCTGCAGAATTGTTAAAACAAGAAGATAACTACGCTACATTTAAACTGGATGTTTCGCGGGTTCCTAAAGGAACTGATGTACTCTCTGAAAAACTACGTTACACACTGGTTACTGGCTCAACAGGTATAGAGATAGAACGTTGAACTGCGGCTAAAAAGGTCTATATCTCCTCTAGCAGATAAACAAATTTTGGAGACTTATAATGACGATTTCGGTTGGCGACAAATTACCTGAAGCAAACTTTACTGTAATGGCTAATGAAGGGCCAACAGGGATTAGCTCTGCAGATTTATTTAACGGAAAAAAAGTTGTACTCTTCGCAGTACCGGGCGCTTTTACACCGACTTGCCATAACAATCACCTTCCAGGTTTTATTGAAAATGCTGATGCAATTAAAGCAAAAGGTGTTGATGAAATTGCGGTTGTTTCCGTCAATGATGTGTTTGTGATGGATGCTTGGAAAACTGCAATTAATTGCGATGACAAGATTAGTTTTCTTGCAGATGGTAGCGGTGATTTTGCTAAAGCCATTGGCATGGAGCTTGATTTAACTGAGCGCGGTTTAGGTCTTCGTTCTCTGCGTTACGCGATGATTGTTGAAGATGGTAAAATGACATTTATGGGTGTTGATGATGTGCCAAGCAATGCAACAGCATCAAGCGCACAAAATGTATTGGAAGCTCTATAATTTACTTATAGTCTTCCATACCACGGCGGGCGAGTTCGTCCGCCTTTTCATTTTCCGCGTGTCCAGCATGGCCTTTAATCCAGTGCCAATTCACCGTATGGCGGGATACCGCTTCATCCAAAGCTTGCCACAACTCGACATTTTTAACAGGCTTCTTATTCGCTGTTTTCCAGCCATTTTTTTTCCAACCAAAAATCCAACCTGTCATTCCGCCTTTGACATATTGGCTATCTGTTGTCAGTTCTACTGTGCAAGGCTTTTTAAGTGCATTAAGCGCTTCAATGGCTGCCATTAACTCCATTTGATTATTGGTTGTTTCTGCTTGCCCACCAAAGAGTTCTTTTTCTTTTTCGCCATAACGCAAAAGCGCTCCCCATCCGCCTGGCCCGGGGTTTCCAGAACAAGCACCATCTGTCCAAATCTCAACGACGCTCATTAAATGACCTCACCATACTCAGATGCAGTTATAATTGACTGATGAAATTTCAACTTTGCAATATATTCAGCAGGATTTTTAGGGGTAACCATTGCACCTTCTGGTACATTTAACCAGTCATACAATCTGGTTAAAAGAAAGCGTAATGCAGAACCTCTACACAGTGTTGGCAGTGCATTGATTTCATCTTTTGAGATTTTTCGGACAGAGTTATATCCGCTTAATAAGGCTTGTGCTTTTGTAACATTGAACGAATGATCTGACTCAAAACACCAAGCGTTTATACAAATCGCAATGTCATAAGCAAGCACGTCATTACAAGCAAAATAAAAATCAATAATTCCCGATAACTTATCCTTTAAGAAAAACACGTTATCAGGAAAAAGATCTGCATGAATGACACCTATTGGCAAATCTGTTGGCCAATTATTTTCTAAATACGAAAGTTCACTTTCAATCAGTTTTGATAGACCAGCAGCAACACCGTCTGAACCAGATGCAGATTGCTGATAGAGGGGGCGCCAGTCTTCTACCGTGAGTGAATTTGCGCGTTTTATTTCAAAGCCCTCACCTGCCAAATGCATTTGCGCCAGCGCTTCACCCAATTGTCTACAATTTTTCATAGAAGGGCGTTTAACGGAGTTTCCATCAAGATAGCTAATAATCGCAGAGGGACGCCCTGCAAGCTTTGATAATTGCTCACCTGTTTTAAGGGGTATAGGCTGAGGGCACTCAAGGCCGTTCTTTGCTAAATGCTCCATAAGCCCGAGAAAAAATGGCAAATCTTCGACATTCACCCGCTTTTCATAAAGCGTCAGGATATGCATCCCTAAGTCTGTTACAAGAAGATAATTTGAATTTTCAACGCCTTCAGCAATGCCCTTTAATGAGTGCATTTCACCAATGTTGTATTTGGTTAAATACTCAATCAGTTCTGTGTCTGAAATATCTGTGTAGACTGCCATGTTTAAACAGCACCGTTTACAAAAGCCATGTCTTCTTTTGTGAGCTGCGTATCGCGCAAGTCACGGGCGACTAAAAACTCTTCGTCTTCTTTAACTGTCTCCACTAGATTTAACGTCATATCAAAACGCTCACGAAACGCTTCTATAATTTCATTGACCAAAATTTCTGGCGCTGATGCACCTGCTGATAGACCAACAGCGCTTGCACCGTCCATTTGTTCCCAAGGAATGTCAGCAGCCTTTTGGACGAGCATAGAATTCTTTGCGCCTGCGCGTGTCGCAACTTCAACCAGGCGTTTTGAATTAGATGAATTTGGTGCCCCAACAATCAAGAAATGATCAGCACCTTTAGCTGCAACCTTCACCACTTTTTGGCGATTTGTGGTTGCATAACAAATTGATTCTGCTGCTGGTGCTTGAAGATTAGGAAAGCGCTTGGTCAAGGTCGTAATAACTTCTTGAGTGTCATCCACTGATAACGTTGTCTGGGTGACGAACCCAAGTGCATCTGCATCTGCTGGTTCGTAAGAGTTTGCTTGAGCAACATCCTCAATCAACGTCATGTCGCCCGCTTCTACCTGCCCCATTGTACCGATCACTTCGGGATGGTCTGCATGACCGATTAAAAGAACATGGCGGCCTTGTCTGATATGACGAATGGCTTGCTTATGGACTTTGGAAACAAGCGGGCAAGTTGCATCCAGATAATGTAGGTTTAAGCTTTCAGCATTTTCAGGCACCGAGCGTGGTACGCCATGGGCAGAAAAAATAACTGGTTGCTTGGTCTCAGGGATTTCATCTAACTCTTTAACAAAGATTGCACCTTGCTGTTCAAGTCCCTCAACCACGTATCTATTGTGAACAATTTCATGGCGGACATAAACTGGAGCGCCATATTTTTTAAGCGCGAGCACAACCATTTGAATTGCACGATCAACGCCTGCACAAAAGCCTCTTGGGCCACACAATCTTAGTTCTAATTTTTGTTTCATATCAGTCATTTTGTTGCCTGCGTGTATAAAGAAAATAACTACCAACACCCAATAGTGCCAAAGCTAAACCGTACCAAGTTACAGCATACTGTAAATGGCTATTAGGGAAAGCAATAATTGTTGTTCCCCCTTTTGGCCAGTCTCCTTCTATCGGTTCATCATTGGCATCTACGAAAAAAGGAACAAACTCACGCCCTCCATCTTTACCCATCAAATTAGTCATTAGCTTAATATCACGCCAATAAATTTCTCGTTTATCTGGATTGTTTTCTGGAAAAAAACTATTCGGTTTTTCTATTTCTGCAATTCGAACTAATCCTACTAGCTCTTGAATGCCTTCAACTTGTCCTTTCAAGCGATCTGCTGGGTTTCGCATTTCATAGGGAATAAAGCCGCGATTTACGATAAGATATTTGCCATTTTCCAGCAGCATGGGTGTGTTCACATTCCACCCTGCTTGACCTTTATTGCTCGTGGTAAAAAAGAATACTTCTTTTGAATGATCATAAATTCCCTTTGTCATAATGGGCGTATATGGCCAATCTTCCTGATTTTTTTGTTTGGAAACAAATTCATCAATTGTAACAGGTGCAATTGAGATACGCTTTTCAACTTTTTCTATCAACGCCTCTTTCCAATAAAGTCGCTTAACCTGCCACGTACCTAGTCCGCATAGAACTGCAATACCTATGACCATGAAAACAACAACAGCAATTGTAGACAGTCTCATGTTTCCTCACCTGAACGATCTAGCTCGCCCTGCTCTGCTTTCGTTTGATATTGTAATGCGATCATAATACCTTTTGAAAAAGACAGCCCCCAAATCGAAAGAATTGTAATAAGAGGTATCCATAACAGCATATGAACCCAAATCGGGGGCGCTAAGGAAGTTTGGAGCGCCATTGCTAAGGCTGTAACAAAAAACCCAATAATAAGAATTACAAAAACTGCTGGGCCATCCCCTGAATCAACAAACTCAAAGTCTAGATCGCAATTCATACAACCGTTAGCTGGCTTTAGGATGCTTTTATAAAGCTTGCCCTGACCACAGCGAGGACAACAGCCACGCAATCCAACTTGCATTGGCGAAGGCTTTAAGTAGAGCGCTTTATCTTGATGATGTTTCTTGTTTGCCATGTCTGTACTTATAAACGAAAAAGGCGGCCAATGTGACCGCCTTTTCAGGAATTATTGTGCGCTTAATTAGTGCGCAGCGATTGTAGCGCCTACGCTTGCCCATACATAAATTGCACAGAATAAGAATAACCAAACCACATCAACAAAGTGCCAGTACCAAGCAGCAGCTTCAAAACCGAAATGTTTTTCTGGCTTGAAGTGCCCTTTCATTGCGCGAATTAGACAGACTAATAAGAATATCGTTCCTACTAAAACATGGAAACCATGGAAGCCTGTCGCCATGAAGAATGTAGCGCCATAAATTGATTCAGAGAATGTAAACGGTGCTTCTGCATATTCGTAGCCCTGCACGAATGAGAACAATATGCCAAGCACAACAGTTATGAAAAGCATCCACTTAAGGGTTGAGCGATCATTCTCAATCAAAGCATGGTGTGCCCAAGTTACAGTTGTTCCTGAAAGCAGTAGGATAACAGTATTGAAAAGAGGCAAATGCCAAGGATCAAGAACTTCAATACCTTGTGGAGGCCATACGCCACCAGTGTGTTCAACACGGGCGAACTGCTGTACTTCATCAGCAAAAAGGCTTGCATCAAAAAATGCCCAGAACCAAGCTACAAAGAACATGACCTCAGAAGCAATGAAGAGCAACATGCCATAACGAAGGTGTAATGAAACAACTTTTGTATGGTGCCCCTGATGGCTTTCTTTTACGGTATCTGCCCACCACGCGTACATTGTATAAAGTACAAGCGCCATGCCTACATAGAATATCCATGGGCCAGCGGCTGCAAGATCTGCTCCTGCAACAACAAATTCACCATCTGCTAATGAACGCATCAATGCGATTGCACCAATTGCAGTAACCAATCCGCCAATTGCGCCGAATAACGGCCATGGACTAGGATCGATGATGTGGTAATCGTGATTTACGTTATGACCGTCAGCCATTTTATGCTCCTGAATTCGAATCCGTTATACGGACTTTTTGTGTTTATATCTTTTCATTATTGGTTTGAATAGTCGCTTCTTCAGCTTTTATCTCAGCTTCAATAGCACGCTCTTCTTGAATGTCTTTAAGTGCTTCTTGCGGTGTCGTTTCACTCTCGTAAAAAGTGTATGACAGCGTAATAGTTTTAAGTGCTTTCATCGCTTTTTCTTGATCCATCTCAGGGTCAACATAAAAAACAACGGGCATTTCAAGCGTATCGCCTGGTTCAATGTATGTGTCTGTAAAACAGAAACATTCAATTTTGTTAAAGAACACTCCAGCAGCTTGCGGTGTTACATTAAAAGACGCCATGCCAACAATCGGTTCTTTAGATAGGTTCTTGGCCAAATAATTAATGACCATTTTTTCACCCATCTTTATGGTGACTTCGCGTTCTTGTGGGGCAAACTCCCAATTCAAGACTGACGCAGTATTTGCATCAAAGCGCACATTAATATCACGATCAATAATCGCAACCCCATCAGCAGCATCTGCATCTACCTGTTGGGTTGTGCCACCATAGCCTGTTACCTGACAAAACAATTCATAAAGTGGTACAGAAGCATAGGCCAAGCCGCCCATGCCTAAAGCCAGACCAACACACATTCCAACAACACGGCCATTGCTCATTCCGCTTGTCATTGTATTTTCATTTGTATGTGTATCAACAATGCTCATGATGTTCTTCTAAGCTCCGTTCTGCGCGATGACAGAAGCCATTTTAGCCATCGTTCCAAAGAACATCACTAAAATGAAAGCGATCAAACAAAACGCAATCGCATAGTTTCTTGCATTGCGTGATTTTTTCTGAACTTTGTCCAGCTCGACGCTTTCTTTCGTAAACTCTGCTTCAGCCATAATTAAATCACCTTCGCAATAATTGCATCAATGCCTAAAGCACCAAAGAGAGCAAAGAGATAAAAGATTGAATATCCAAAGAGCTTTTTCTCATGCGCATATTTATTTTCTGAAGTGCCATCTTTCCAGACTTTATAACCAAGCCAAGCAAAGCGTGCATTCAATATGACCGCAACAACACCGTAATAGATAGATGCAAATCCCATAATTGCTGGCAACACACCAGAGATTGCAAGTGGGATTGAATAAGCAAAAATCTGATTGCGTGTTGATTTTTCGCCTTTAATGTTTGGCATCATTGGAACACCAGCGTTGTCATAGTCTTGCAAACGCCAAAGCGCTAAAGCCCAAAAATGTGGTGGTGTCCAAAGAAAAATAATTGCGAATAAAACAACGCTTTCAATCGTTACGTTGCCGGTCACACAAGCCCAGCCAATCATTGGCGGAAAAGCACCAGCAGCGCCACCTATTACAATGTTTTGTGGTGTCGAACGTTTTAGCCACATTGTATAAATGACGGCGTAAAAGAAAATTGTGAAACCTAGTAGAAATGCTGCAAGCCAATTTACAAGAAGACCTAGCACAGCAACAGAAAAGAGCGATAGAACGATGCCAAATAAGTAAGCTTGGGAAGCTTCCACACGCCCGGCAGGAATTGGACGTTTTGCGGTTCTGTCCATAACCGCATCAATGTCAGCATCATACCACATGTTCAAAGCGCCAGATGCACCTGCACCGATAGAGATGCAAAGAATTGAAATAAATCCAAGGAATGGATTGATACTACCAGGCGCCATCAACAAACCAACGATTGCGGTGAAGATAACAAGGTACATGACACGAGGTTTTAGCAGACGATAAAAATCCGCAGGCATTGCAGAAGAAATGCCTGTGCTATGATTTTTATGGTTTGCTGTTTCGACAGTCATTTACGCTACCCAGAGTTGAGAGCAAGCCGCTGATATCTCAGCGGCTTGCATTTTATTTATTTTACCTTTGGAAGAATTTCCCACTGGTGGAATGGTGGTGGCGAAGGAAGTTGCCACTCAAGCGTTGTAGCACCATCACCCCAAGGATTATCACCAGCAACACGCTTCTTCATAAATGCTTCCCAAACTAGGTAGATGAATAAAAGCACAGAGAATGCTGATAGGTATGAACCCAGTGATGAAACATAATTCCAGAATTCAAAAGGTGCTGGGTAATCCACATAACGACGTGGCATGCCTTGAAGACCTAAGAAGTGTTGCGGGAAGAATGTGATGTTCACACCAATGAAGAACAACCAGAAGTGTGTCTTCGCAAGGAATGAATTATACATGTAACCCGTCATCTTAGGGAACCAGTAGTACCACCCCGCAAAGATTGAGAATACTGCACCCATTGATAAAACGTAATGGAAGTGAGCAACCACGAAGTATGTATCGTGGAATGCGCGGTCTAGACCAGCATTTGCAAGTTGCACGCCTGTTACACCACCAAGGGTGAACAAGAAGATGAAACCGATTGCCCATAACATTGGTGTGCGGAAAGTAATTGAACCACCCCACATTGTTGCAATCCAAGAGAAGATTTTAACGCCAGTTGGAACCGCAATCACCATGGTTGCAAATACGAAGTAGCGTTGCGTATCAAGAGATAGACCGACTGTGTACATGTGGTGTGCCCAAACGATGAAGCCAACAGCACCAATCGCAATCATCGCCAATGCCATGCCCATGTAACCAAAGATTGGCTTGCGTGAGAATGTTGAAACGATATGAGAGATGATACCAAAACCTGGCAAAATCAGAATGTAAACTTCTGGGTGACCAAAGAACCAGAATAAGTGCTGGAATAAGATCGGATCACCGCCACCTGCCGGATCAAAGAAAGTAGTGCCGAAATTACGGTCTGTTAGTAGCATTGTAATTGCACCAGCAAGCACTGGAAGTGAAAGCAGAAGCAGGAATGCAGTGATTAGAACTGACCAAGCAAACAATGGCATTTTGAACAATGTCATGCCAGGGGCACGCATGTTGAAAATCGTTGTAATGAAGTTAATTGCACCCAGAATTGAAGATGCACCAGCAAGGTGAAGACCAAGAATAGCTAAATCCATCGCAGGACCAGGTTGACCAGTAAGTGAAGAAAGCGGCGGGTAAATAGTCCAACCACCACCAACACCATTTGCACCTGGAGGCCCTTCAACAAACATTGAAAGCACTAACAGAAGAAGTGCTGGAGGTAATAACCAGAAAGAAATATTGTTCATACGCGGGAAAGCCATGTCTGGCGCACCAATCATAATCGGCACCATCCAGTTGGCAAAACCACCAATAAGCGCTGGCATCACCATGAAGAAGATCATGATCAAACCGTGTGCTGTTGTGAATACATTATAAACATGCGGATCACTGAAATACTGCAAACCATCTTCTGCAAGTTCTGCACGCATTGCTATGGATAGGAAGCCACCCAAAATGCCTGAGAAAATTGCGAACAAAAGATAAAGGGTACCAATATCTTTATGGTTAGTTGAATAAAACCAGCGCTTGAAAAAAGCTGGTTTATGATCGTGTGCGTCGTGCGTAGCAGCGTATGCCATGATTATATCTCCTGAATTCCGTTACTGCGCATTCTCAGCCAGTTTAATATTCTTTTGAGCTTCAATTGAAGCCAATAGGTTTGTATTTGCATTATCAAGGTTTGATGTTGCCTCGAACTGCCAAGTTTCAAATTGCTCAGCTGAAACTACACGGATCGCGATTGGCATGAAAGCATGATACTTGCCACAAAGCTCTGAACATTGACCGTAATAAATGCCTTCTTCTCTAGCTTTGAACCATGTTTCATTTGTACGACCTGGGATTGCATCCATCTTCAAACCAAATGCAGGCATTGCGAAGTTATGGATTACACCGTCAGGGTCACCCGTTACGAGGACACGGATCATTTCATTAACTGGAACAACAAGTTCATTATCAACTGTAAGAAGACGAGGATATACATTTAAATCTGTTTTACCTAATTCTTCGCGTGCAGCTAGAATGTCTGCTTGAGCTTTTTCGTAACCTTCATCGCCTTCTTTAACTGTGTAAGAATCTTGAGCAATTAGGTAAGATGAAATCTCAATTTCACTCTCGTCTTGATATTCATATTCCCAAGCCCAAGAAACGCCTGTTGCTTTAATAGTTAAGCTTGGCTCTTCACCAGGATCAAATTGATTTTCAAGAAGTTCGAATGAAGGAACCGCAATTGCGATCAGAATAACAATTGGTAAAACAGTCCAGACTACTTCGATGAAAGTGTTATGGCTTGTTTTAGATGGTTCAGGATTAGCCTTTGCATTAAACTTCACCATGACAATGGCTAGAAGTATCATTACGAAAATTGTAATTGGTACAATGAACCATAATGTATATGCATCGAACCACTCGATACTAGCCATCATATCTGAGCCAGCTGGCTGGTGCCAAAGGCCACCGTCTACTGGTAGAGCGAAAGCAGACAATGCTGACGCTAATAAAATTCCAAATCCTGTTATGACAGAAGCTATCGCTCTCATCATTATTCTCCTGTATTGGCCATTATGAGTTAGGGTGAGTTATCCCTGTCTCATGCCTTTGACCATGCCATCAATAATTTCTCAATATTTTTTTATAATTTTCCTGAAAAATCGTGTTTAAAAACCCAATTATTTCCCAGCAAACTCGAGTCTGTTCATTAAAATCATACCGCCTCCACAAACGCAAATAAAATGCGGCTTTATAAATGCGGCATATTTGCATGTGTCAAATAGATCATATGCACTAATTTTTGATAGAGCATCCCAGCGATAAGCGTAAAACTGCCATAGTTTCCAGTTTTACAGGTTTTATTAATATAGAAACGCTTGCTGGTTGGGTTTGGTTAACCTTTGCCAGTAATAGTTATCTGCAAAACTCAACTGATTCGGAAACCATGATGCGGTTATTTCAAAAATCTTTAGTACTCATTTCTGCACTTGCAGGCTTTTCGTCTTTAACAACGCAGGCAAGTTTAGCCCAAGGTGCTGTGAAATCGTCTCACGGTGCTTGGTCTATGGTTTGTGAAACACCTCCTGGTGCTTCAAGTGAACAATGTGCTCTCATGCAAAATGTTGTGGCGCAAGACCGGTCAGAAGTTGGGTTATCAGTTGTTATTTTAAGAACAGCGGATGGAAAATCTGAAATCATGCGTGTCCTTGCACCTCTTGGCGTTTTATTGCCTAATGGTTTGGGACTTAATGTTGATGGCAAAGATATTGGACGAGCATATTTTGTTCGCTGTTTCCAAGATGGATGTTATGCAGAAGTTGTTCTTGAAGGTCAGCTTTTAGCAGACCTTAAAAAAGGCGCAACGGCTACCTTTATTGTTTTCCAAACACCTGAAGAAGGCATCGGTATTCCTGTTGATCTAACGGGTTTTTCCGAAGGCTACACAAAAATTCCATAAGCTGAAAAGTAACTTTAAATTATCCTCTCTTGGTTTTTTCTCAAGAAGTGTTATCTCATATCTAAGATACATTTCTTTGGAGCAATTTCGCATGGATAATCTTCTAGGCCAGTTTGACATCGATCAATCACAAATCGAGCAAATGCTAAAAGACTCGATTGGGCAAGCTGAAGACGGCGAACTTTTTGTAGAATACTGCGAAAGTGAAGGGCTCGTCTTTGATAATGGCAAACTCAAAACAGGTACATTTGATACAAGACACGGGTTTGGCTTGCGCTCTGTATCAGGCGAAGTTTCTGCATACTCGCATTCAGGCGATATGACACAAGCTGGCCTTAAGCGTGCTTGTGATGCCGTGCGTTCCATTCAATCTGGCAAAGGTGGTGAATACTCCAGTGGGCCACGCGGCACAAACAGAAACCTTTATTCAGAAGAAAACCCTATTTTAGAACCTAGTTTTGAAGACAAGGTCAAATTACTTGAAGAGATTGATGCCTATGCGCGGGATGCCGATGATAATGTTCGTCAGGTTACTGTTTCTTTAGGCGCTAATTGGCAAGTTGTGGAAATTTTACGCCCAGACGGGCATTTTGTGCGGGATGTGCGCCCACTTGTCAGAATTGGCGTCAATATTGTTGTGGGCGAAGGCGACAGACAAGAAACAGGCTCTTTTGGCTTTGGTGGTCGCTCGAGTTATGGCGAATTCCTGACACAAAACAAATGGCAACATGGTGTGCATGAAGCGCTCCGCATGGCGAATGTAAACCTTGAAGCTGTCCCCGCTCCTGCTGGCACGTTTGATATTGTGCTAAGCTCTGGCTGGCCTGGTGTTATGTTGCATGAAGCCGTTGGACATGGTCTTGAAGGTGATTTTAACCGCAAGAAAACATCCGCATTTTCTGAACTTATGGGGCAGCAAGTAGCCTCAAAAGGTGTGACAGTAGTTGATAATGGAACCATTCATGGAAGACGTGGTTCGCTTTCAATTGATGATGAAGGTACACCAACCAATGATACGGTTTTAATCGAAGACGGTGTTCTCGTCGGCTACATGCAAGATCGCCAGAACGCGCGTCTTATGGGCGTTGAATCAACTGGTAATGGTCGCCGTCAATCATACGCACACCAACCCATGCCACGCATGACCAATACGTATATGAAATCTGGTGAGCATGATCCGCAAGAAATTTTAGAGTCTGTCAAAGATGGCATTTACGCCGTTTCCTTTGGCGGCGGACAAGTTGATATCACCTCAGGCAAGTTTGTGTTTGATTGCACTGAAGCTTATGAAATCAAAAATGGTAAAGTCGGTAGACCTTTGAAGGGCGCAAACCTAATTGGCAACGGCCCAGAAGCTATGCAACGCATTTCAATGATCGGCAACGACATGGAACTCGATACCGGCATGGGCATGTGCGGCAAAAACGGCCAAAGCCTTCCAGTAGGTGTTGGACAACCAACATTGCGCATGAATGCGGTGACTGTTGGGGGAACTGGGGTTTGAAAAAACCGAACCAATTGAAAGCAATAATAGTAGCGACACTATTAGCACCTCTGTTTGGTACAATAATTGGATATAACTTGCTTCCATCCAAAACATACAGCGCTATTGAAGCTATAGGTGCGCAACCATTAGCTATGCTCACAATTTCGATATTCAATTATAGCGCTACCATTATTTATGGACTACCTGCACATTTTATATTAAGAAAAAATAAAACTACAGATAATTCAACAACATACATGATTTTTGGCGGCATTAGTGGCACAGTTTTTATCTTAATTTTATACGTTTTTTCAGACGCTAATGACAGCCTTGATATGAAGAAAGCAATCTATTTGATTGCCGCAATAGTCGGAGCATTTGTAGCTTTTCTTTTTCGCTTCATAGTTGGCCCATATGCCAATCAAAAACAAAATGAGCATAAATTTGAAAACTGACATATTAAATGTTATACTTTGTTATACATTTATACTGGAAATATTTTCATGACACAAAAAACTCTTGCAATTCGCCTTGATGAAAACATGCAAGACCGTCTCAAGACACTTGGAAAAACCCGCGACCGCTCTCCCCATTATCTCATGAAAGAAGCTGTTGAACGTTATGTTTTTTATGAAGAAGCCAAGGAAGAAGAAAAGCGCATTTTGCATGAACGGTGGGAAGCATATCAACTGTCAGGTGCAAGCTTTACTCAGGAACAAGTTGAAACCAGAGTTGCTGAAATGATTGCTTCGAACGAAAAGCAAACAGCATAGTGACGAATGTAATTTGGCTTGAAGAAGCCTTAGATGATCTTAATCGTATTAACACGTTTCTTGCAGAAAAAAATCTAGAGGCAGCATCAAGAGCGCTTAACGCAATCATATCAGCAACGCGCAATCTTCAAAACTATCCTGAAATCGGCAAGCCGTATGAAGAGGATATTCATTATCGCGAATTGCACGTACCCTTTGGCGTAAGAGGTTACGTAATTCACTACCGTTTAGTTGATGATACTGCTGTCATAATTAGGGTCTGGCACGCAAGAGAAGAGCGCCTCTAAGGATAAAGCTTCACCGTCTCCCACCCGGAATCTAATTTCGTTCGATCAAACCTCAATCTGTCATGCGTTCTAAACTCTCCATCGTCCCAAAACTCGATGGACAATGGCATGATGCGGAAGCCTGACCAGTGGTCGGGTCTTGGTACGGGTTGACCTTCATATTTTGCTTCTAATGCCTTCATTGCATCTTCAAACTCTTTCCGCTCTGGCAAAGGTTTTGATTGTTTTGATGCGCTTGAGGCTATTTGGGAGCCTCGCGGACGTGACTTAAAATAATCATCGGCCTCTGCTTCGCGCACTGGCTCCACTTCGCCTCTAATGCGAATTTGTTTGCGCAAAGATTTCCAGTGAAAAACTGCCGCTGCTTTTTTTGAAGCTAAAAGCTCTTCACCCTTTTGACTCTCAAAATTGGTGAAAAAACAAAACCCACGCTCATCAAATCTGCGCATTAAAACAATACGCACATTCGGCATGCCTTTTGAGTCTACAGAAGCTAATGACATGGCGCTTGGGTCGTTGATTTCTTCCGTAACAGCAGAATTTAACCATTCGTTAAATAAAACAAACGGATTTTTGGTATCTTGGTCATTATTTCTTAACCGTGTTGTCTCATCATTCATTAGATAGCCATCCTCAAGTTTCGCGTAGGGCACATGTTTAATCATACTAGAAATACAGTTCGTAATACAAAACCTCAACGAACCAACTTGCACATTGGTCAACCACGGACATCTTTCAACCGTGTTGCCAGAGCAAGTCTATTTTCTGCAGCATGTGTCGCACTTTCTGCGTGTTCTGTCTCCTCACCAGTCAATAATATCTCTACTGAAGATCAGATTATAACAGGCTCTATCACAAAGCCTATTCAGCCTGAAGGTATTGAAACTGCCGATGCTGAAATTATTAAATCTGTTGTTGCAGGCTCTGAAACGACAAATGTTCTTGCTTGGCAAAACCCTGAAACAGGCAACAAAGGCACAATCACAGCGATTGATAAGTTTACGGGTAGCCATGGCCAAAAGTGCAAGAAATTTCAAACAACCGTAGACACATTCATGGGCATTTCACTTTATAATGGTGAAACGTGTGAATTGAAAAAAGGCTTTTGGGTTTTATCTTGGTTTTTAAAAGAACAGATTTAATTTTATAAAATCAGTATAAAAGTACTTATTTCAGTTACTGTATACGACCTCTCAACTGACTATCAAATTTAACCGTTATTGTCTTGCTTGTGCGACTAGGAATTGACTCCATCTTTTGCTCAAGCGTTGATGAAGAGTCGAATAGAGCTGATGAACGTTGCGTTGGAATTGCGACAGGGATTACAATCGGCAGATCTGAAATTGCAAGCACCTTTGGCATATAAGCTTGCTCAATAGCCTTACAAATTTCCTTCCGTTTTAAATTATAAACTTTTTTAGCAGCAGATTTTTGCGGGTGAAATGGATCTTTGACCTTGCCGCTTTTCTTACGCTTAAAATATTTACTCTGCCCTTGGATAAGTGAAATCGTCTTTTTGTCTAGCGTCCCTACAAATGAACAACGGTTACCCGCTCTTTCAAACGCTGCTTTAATTGCTTTTTGGGCTTTAAATCGTTGTGTATTTCTGCGCTTCGTATAAATTGGCAAAGTTGTCATATATATGCATTTTATATGTGCAGGTGTTTGCTTTATAAAACGGGCTACATCGACATCCGCTAATTTTGGATCATTTGCCCAGCGTTTAGCATTGTTGCCAAGAATATTAAAAATCAATAAATCAGGATTATAACCTTGTTTTAAAAGAACCTGCATTGGCGTTTTGCCTCTTTCGCAGAACTTATAATCCTTGTGTTCCCCTATCTGTACGTATGGCACACCTTCTGTTCTACCATGCCCCCAGATACTAGCGTTTACGCCCCAAGTTTTATCTTTTTTACAGAGCCGGTCATAAGCCCAGCCATCAGTTGTCGTCCATGACTGTAAAGAACTAGAACGCGCGCCAATAAGCGTTGTTCGCATTTTTTGAAGCTCTTCTAAAAGCATTTTTTGATCGATAATACCTTCACAATTTGCTTTTAAATTCTGAAAAAAATCGACAACAACTTCACCCGCACCAAAAGAAAGCTGCGAGTCGCCAAGCATTAGAATTTTAGGGCTTTCAAACTTTCCAGCAGAAGCAGTACTATTGATCGCAAGGCCTGCATAAAAAACACTGAATACAGCACCTTTAAACGCGGTATTTCTTAAGCGTTGATATTTGCCTTTCAAAAGACCAATTTTTTGCATTACGAACCCATACTTGTAGTTTTATGCCACTATTTCAATAAACTAGCTTGTGTTAGACTAAACTAAAATGCACATCTGTGTGATGAAGATATTAAGGTTAAGACAGGTTTACAAACTTCTGAATTCACCGCGTAATCACATACACTTTAATTTCATGTATTAAAACACTACATAGGTTAAAATATCTACTAGTTCGGAGTAATCCATGCCAAATCCATATTCAGTCCTTGGCGTACAAAAATCTGCAGATGAAAAGTCTGTTAAGTCTGCTTTTCGCAAGCTCGCGATGAAATATCATCCTGATCAAAACAAGGATAATAAAAGCGCGCAGTCAAAGTTTGCTGAGATTAATCAAGCGTATGAAATTCTTGGTGACAAAGAAAAACGCGCTCAGTTCGACAGAGGCGAGATTGACGACGAAGGTAAACCTAAATTTTCAGGTTTCCAAGGGGGTGGGCATCCTGGTGGCAATCCATTTGGCGGCGGAAGAACAGGGGCTAGCGGAAATCCTTTTGGTGGCGGTGGCCAAGGGTTTGGTGGCGCAGAAGATGTTTTAAATGAAATCTTTGGTTCTGCTTTTGGTGGCAACGCACAAGCACAAAGAGGTGGTAGTCCTTTTGGTAATATGGGGGCAGGACAAAACCGTAACGCTCAACAACCAAAAGCTGCTTCTTTAGATTTAGAGATGAAAGCAGGCGTCACAATAGAAGACTTACTTCGTGGTAAAACCAATGTGCGTATGCCAGATGGCAAGCAGATCGCAGTTTCAATTCCACCTGAAGCAGAAGACGGTCAAGTTATTCGCCTTAAAGGGCAAGGTAAAAAAGCAACAGGCAGACAACCAGGGGCAGCGCTTGTTACTTTAGTTATGAAAACTCATGCAAAGTTCAGGCGAGATGGCACAGATCTTCGCAGTGACGTTGATCTACCGCTAGAAACGGCTGTTATGGGTGGTAAAATTGCGGTTGAAACACTTGATGGCAAGCTTTCTCTAAGCATCCCATCTGGAACAAGTTCAGGTAAATTATTTCGCCTAAAAGGCAAAGGTCTTCCTCTTAAAAAGGGTGGATTTGGTGACTTATTGGTTTCTACATCAATACAATTGAGTGATAAAAATATGAAACAATTGGTAACTTTCTTTGAGAATCTTAAGAGTCAAGAAGATTGAAGCTGTCTTGCAGGGGCTTAACTCTTGTGGCATACCCCAAGATAACAAATCATTACTGGACAATGTGGCTGAACATTAAAAGATTAAACCAGTAATATACATAAAATTTGGAGAATAATTAAATGACTGACACCAGTGGGCTGATGGCTGGCAAACGCGGTATTATTATGGGTGTCGCAAACAAACGTTCTATTGCTTGGGGGATTGCAAAAGCATGCTCTGATGCAGGTGCTGAACTGGCTCTTACTTACCAAGGTGAAGCCCTCAAAAAGCGTGTAGCTCCCTTAGCAGATGACTTAGGTGCTATTGTTGCGGGCGAATGCGATGTAACAGACTCAGCTTCAATTGATGCCGTTTTTGCTAATGTCGAAAAGCAATGGGGTAAAATTGATTTTCTTGTTCATGCAATTGCCTTCTCAGACAAAGACGAACTTACTGGCCGTTATGTTGAGACAACGGCTGACAATTTTCGTAAAACGATGGATATATCGGTTTATTCGTTCACTGCAGTTGCTCAACGCGCAGAAAAAATAATGAACGATGGTGGCTCAATGGTAACGCTCACATACTATGGGGCTGAAAAAGTAATGCCGCATTACAACGTTATGGGTGTTGCCAAGGCGGCACTTGAGGCATCTGTTAAATATCTTGCCGTTGATTTAGGCGGCAAAGGCATTCGTGTAAACGCAATTTCTGCTGGCCCGATTAAAACATTGGCTGCATCTGGAATTGGTGATTTTCGTTACATTCTAAAATGGAATGAATATAACTCACCGCTAAAACGTACCGTAACGATTGATGAAGTAGGTGATTCTACAATGTACCTTCTTTCAGATTTGTCACGTGGTGTTACAGGTGAAGTACATCATGTTGATTCTGGCTACCATACCGTAGGCATGAAAGCGGTTGATGCGCCTGATATTTCAGTGGTGAAAGAATAGATTTCTGTGTCTGGTTCTGGTGCTAAACTTTATTACATTCGACATGGCCAGACAGACTGGAATGCCGAATTGCGGTTTCAAGGCCAGCGCGACATTCCATTAAATGACTTTGGGCGTGGGCAGGCAAAGCATAATGGGGAAAAACTACTAGAAAAAATAGGCAAAGCAGAAGGCTATGAATTCATTTCTAGTCCGCTTTCACGCACTCGCGAAACCATGGAAATTATTCGTACTGCCATGGGGCTTGAACAAAATGATTATAAAATGGATGATCGCCTTATAGAGATTTCTTATGGTGATTTTGAAGGTAATACAAAAACCGATCTCAAAGCAGCTAATCGTGAGCTTTTTGTAAGTCGTAAAAAAGATGCTTGGAATTTCAGACCCAATAATGGGGAAAGTCAGGCCGATACTTTAATACGTATTGCTGATTGGTATGATGGACTTGATGCTTCTAAAACTTATGTTGTAACGGCACATGGTGCTGTGGGTCGTGTGCTACGTTGTCATTTGCTTGAATTGCACAAACAAGAAGCTGCAACCTTTGTCTTTCCACAAGATGAAGTTTTTGAATTGAGCAAAGGCCATGAAATTCGTTTTTAAGTTTTTACCCTGCTTCCCATCCAAGCAACTTTGCTCTAGAAAAGTCTAATAATTATTGGGAAGTATCAATGTCATTTAATGCATTCGGACATTTATTTAGAGTTACGACCTGGGGTGAGAGCCACGGAGTTGCAATTGGTTGTGTGGTTGATGGCTGCCCTCCAGGAATTGAATTTACCATTGCGGAAATTCAGGAATATTTGGATAAACGCAAACCTGGGCAATCAAAATTTACAACTCAGCGTAATGAACCAGATGCGGTTGAGGTTTTGTCTGGTGTAATGGCGCATGAAACAAATAAAGATGTCCTCATCTCTACTGGCACCCCGATTTCAATGATGATCCGTAATACCGATCAACGGTCAAAAGATTATGGCGATATCAAAGATCGCTATCGCCCGGGGCATGCAGATTATACTTATGATTTAAAATATGGCATTCGCGATTATCGTGGTGGTGGACGCTCGTCTGCTCGTGAAACTGCAACACGTGTGGCAGCAGGTGCGTTAGCCCGTAAAATTGTGCCGAGCATGAAGGTTCGCGCTGCAATGGTTCAAATGGGAACCATGAAAATAAATCGTGAAAACTGGGATTGGGATCAGGTTAATCAAAACGATTTCTTCTGCCCTGATGCTAGTGTGATTGAGGCGTGGTCTGAGTATCTTAATAAAATCCGTAAAGACGGTCTTTCTGTCGGTGCGGTTATAGAAGTGGTTGCTGAGGGAGTACCTGCAGGTATTGGTGCACCAGTTTACGCTAAGCTTGATACAGATATTGCCTCTCATTTGATTTCGATAAACGCAGTAAAAGGCGTCGAAATTGGTAATGGGTTTGAAGCTGCAGAAATTACTGGTGTTGAGAATGCAGATGAAATGCGCATGGGTAAAGATGGCGAAGTTGAATTCTTGTCTAACAATGCAGGCGGCATCTTAGGGGGCATTGCAACGGGGCAACCCGTTGTTGCGCGCTTTGCCGTTAAGCCAACCTCATCCATGCTAACCAAGACAAAAAGTGTTACCGCCAAAGGTGAAGAAGTTGATGTTATGACCAAGGGCCGTCACGACCCTTGTGTTGGTATTAGAGCTGTACCAATTGGTGAAGCCATGGTCGCTTGTGCTATCGCAGATCATTATCTTTTGCACCGTGGGCAAACTGGAAGAATATAAGTTTTATGAGCTATGACCAAAAGAAAATAGTGGAAGCTATTCGTGCATTTGAAGCTGGGGAGATTGTTGTTGTAACCGATGATGATGATCGCGAGAATGAAGGTGACTTAATCGTTGCAGCGGTGCATTGCACGGGCGAGAAGATGGCTTTTATTGTGCGTCATACTTCGGGCATTGTGTGCTCTCCGATGACCAGCTTAGAAGCCAACCGTCTTAATCTTAATCCGATGGTCGCTAATAATGACGATCCGCATGCAACAGCATTTACCGTTTCGGTTGATTACAAACACGGCACGACAACTGGTATTTCAGCTGATGATAGAACGTCGACTGTGCGAGGTTTAGCGAACCCAAATTCTGGAGCGCAGGATTTTTCACGTCCAGGCCATATCTTTCCACTCGTTGCAAAAGAAGGTGGTGTCTTAATTCGCTCTGGCCATACAGAAGCTGCGGTTGATTTGTGTAAATTATCAGGCCTACCTGAAGTGGGTGTCATTTCAGAACTCGTCAACGATGATGGAACGGTTATGCGTGGGCCACAAGTAATGGCATTTTCACAAGAGCATAACCTTAAAACAGTGTCAGTTGCTGATCTTATTTCTTATCGCCAAAGACAAGAAAGCCTGATTGACCGAATTGATAGTTTTACTGTGGAGACCTCTTCCGGCGAAGCTAAGGCTTATACGTATAAAACTAAATGGGACACAATGCATCATCTAGCGGTTATCTATGGTGACATACGCGATGGCCAGGATGTACCTGTAAGATTGCATATTGAATCAGTTCTCAATGATGCGTTTGGTGCGAATACTCAATTGCGTGATATGATGGATAAAATGTCTAAAGCTGGACGTGGTGTGATTGTTTATCTTCGTGAGGGGTCTGTTGGTGTTGCAAGTGGGCATGGTCGCTTAAAAGAAGCGCTTTTGGCTAGCGACCGTGAAGACCATGAAACAGCACAATCCAGAGAAGATGAATGGCTTGAAATTGGTCTTGGTGCACAAATCTTGAAAGACCTTGGTATACAATCAATTCAGTTATACGCTTCTCGCGAAAGACATTACGTCGGCCTTGAAGGCTTTGGCATTGAAATTACAGAAACTTTGACAGAGGATATCTAATTTTGAAAAACCTGCTCAAACTTATTTTTACAATATTCATTCTTGGGATTTCCACGTTACATGCTTATGCGCAAGTCGAGAATAATCCTATTTTTAATGCGTTAAAAGCAGAATGGGTTGTAAACCAAATTACAGATGGTTCAGTTCCTGCTTCAATTGTTCCTGACACTCGCGCTATCCCAGAAAATGGCTTGCCTGATGGCAGAATTACGACTGGAACAGGGGACATAGTTGAGGCTTGGTATAGTGAACCGACAACACGCTATGGCCATGCAGTTTTGGGGGATGGTGTTGAAGCTGGTGCCCTTAAAATTAAAAATGCTCGCGGACAAGTTTTTACATTCAGACTTCCTAGCACAGAAGTGTTCGAAGATATTGCGCCGCGACTTGCAGACCTTGATCGTAATGGCAGAACTGAGGTCATCACGATATTATCTTCTAGTACTGACGGTGCTTCAATTGCTGTTTTTGGACTAAACGGAAATGCATTTACTAAAATTGCGCAAACGCCTTTTATTGGACAGGCAAACCGCTGGTTGAATATTGCCGAGATTAATAATTTTGGTGGCAGCCGTCGACCAGATATTGCGGCTGTGATAACCCCTCACCTTGCGGGTGTTTTGCAATTTTACAGATTTAGAAATGGTGTTCTTGCAAGGGTTGCTCAAGCCAGTGGCTTTTCAAATCACTTTATTGGCTCTAATGAGCTTCGCCTTTCCGCTGTGGCTGATGTTAATAATAATGGTATTCCAGATCTTATTTTACCATCTCTTGCACGCAATGAACTCGTAATGGTTGGAACTGAAAGAAATCAATTCAAAGAACTGTTTCGTGTTTTACTACCCGCTCGTATTAATAGAGCGATTGGAATACGAGTTGTAAATGGCGCTACCGAATTTTTGGTTGGGCTTGATGATGGCAATATTTATTCAGTAAAACCACGACAGAACAGATAAGTTTGATTTGATCTAACATCATGGAAAAAAAGGATGACAACCCGACTTTATACACATGAACTCTCGGTCGAGCATATTACACCGCCAGGTCATCCAGAAAGACCTGACCGGATAAAAGTGCTGGACGAAACATTTGCACAACCTAATTTTGATGCGCTCGTTCGTGTCAAAGCGCCCAAGGCCGACACGGCATGGTTTGAAGTCGCGCATCCAAAATCACACTTACAAATGGTGCAAGATAATATTCCTGAAACAGGAATTTCAATTGTTGATGCAGACACAAGCGCAAGTCCAAAAAGTTGGGAAGTTGTTAGCCATGTTTGCGGCGCTGCAATGGATGCAGTAGACGCAGTATTTAAAAAGAAAACTGATAATGCTTTTGTCTCTATGCGCCCACCTGGGCATCATGCAGAAAAGACAACAGCCATGGGCTTTTGCTTAATCAACAATATTGCAATTGCTGCACGATACGCACAACAAACTCACGGTGCTGAACGCGTTGCGATTGTGGATTTTGATGTGCACCACGGCAATGGTACGCAAGATATTTTTTATGATGACCCTTCAGTAATGTTCGCTTCCTCTCACCAGATGCCACTTTATCCAGGAAGTGGCGCACTTAATGAAACCGGTGAAGGTAATATTTTTAACGCACCTTTATCTAATGGTGATGATGGTTCTAAATTCAAGGAAGCATTCAGAGAGCGTATCTTACCTGCGCTTGATAATTTCAGGCCTGATCTGCTCATGATATCTGCGGGCTTTGATGCGCACTATCGTGACCCGCTGGCTGGGCTTAATCTTGTAGCTGATGATTTTGACTGGGTGACAGGCAAACTCATGGAAGTTGCAGATCTATCTTGCGAAAGTCGTGTCATAAGCCTACTTGAAGGTGGATATGATCTGGAAGGGCTTGCGGAGTCTGCCTCTGCCCATGTAAACCGTCTTATGACTGGTTAAAGGAATTAAGTGATGAGCGATGAAAATAACGACATCAAAGATATGAACTTTGAACAAGCGCTTGAGCAATTGGAAACAATTGTTGAAAGTCTTGAGCAAGGTAATGTAGCACTTGATAAATCAATTGCTCATTATGAACGCGGTGAGGCGCTTCGCAATCATTGCAGTAAATTGCTTAAAGTTGCAGAAGATAAAGTTGAAAAGATTAGACTGGATGGTTCAGGCAATCCAAATGGTACAGAGCCGCTTGATCCTGCTTAATATCTAATGGCCTAATCAAGGGCAATCTGCCGCATCTTGCTAACAAGCAAGTGATTTGTTTAACCACCAAGAGTTTCTATAATTCTTCCTTTTAAGCATTTAGGTACGATCATGAAAACTTTGCGACTTATACTATGGATTGGCGTTGTCGTTGTCGCTGCGGCTGTTAGCTATGCAGTGGTTAGCAAAAACTCAAAACCAGAGCCTGTTCAACAAGCCGTAACACCTATTGGGGGGGCTTTTGATCTTGTAAGTCATGAAGGCGAAAAAATTACTCAAGAAAACTTGCTTGGGAGAAACCATGCAATCTTTTTTGGCTTTACAAACTGCCCTGATGTTTGCCCTGCCACATTACTTGAAGTTGCCTCATGGTTGAAAGACTTAGGCAATGATGGTGATAAGCTTGATTTTTATTTTTTCTCTGTCGACCCTGAACGTGACACACATCAAATTATGAAAAGCTATGTCACCGCATTTGATCCTCGGATCACAGGCGTGACAGGGGATGCAGCTGAAATGCAGAGAACACTGAGTGCCTATAAAATCTTTGCTAAGAAAGTAGATCTTGAAGATGGGGATGGTGATTACACGATGGATCACTCAGCCTTTGTGATGTTGTTTAATCCTGAGGGTGATTTTAAAGGTACTATTTCATTTGGCGAGAATGATGAAGTTGCACTTGAAAAACTCCGCCGTCTCGTGAAAAATAGCTAAAAGCAATATTAACGCGATACAAATTGTAATGTCATTTGTAGAAAAATCATTACTGGCTGTCAGCACAGGCCTTTTCTTTGGCCTTAGTTTTTGGTTATGGGCTGATACGGGTGAGAGTGTTTTTGTCGCGCGTGCCATAGCATTTGTGCAAAGCTGCCTTTAACGATTTGCTAACCAATTTCCTTACCGCTTCCCTAACTCAAAACCTGTAGAATTTAATTCAAATTTTAGGATTAAAGGGTTTTGAAATATGAAAAGAGTTACTGTCACAGGTATTGCGTTGGCATTGATGACTGGCTCCTCTGCATTGGCACAAACAGCCAAGTTTGATCAGAGTGTAGCAAAAGCAGCGGCTAGAAAGGCTGCTGAAAAAGTTGGTGAAATTAGGAATTCTATCAATTACGATCAGAAACCTGAAATGGTGAAAGAAAAAGACTTAAAAGAGAAGAATGTTAATACTAGTTTCCTTCCTCCAATTCCAGATTCAAATAAGAAAACACTACCTCCAATGACCTCTGTAAATCCTCATTTGGATATGACCTTCACGGGTAGTATTGCGCAACCAAAGAAGGTTGTTAAACCAAGAATCATTTGGGAAAAGTTTGACCGATATGGCAATCCAATAAATTAAGTTGCCTTTCCCCCCTATCTGTTCCAATGAACGGTATGGGAAAAATTCGATTAGATGAATGGCTTGTAGAAAATGGTCACTATGCATCACGCGCAAGAGCACGTGATGCAATTTTGCGTGGTTGTGTCACCATGGCAGGCAGCGCATCTATCAAGCCCTCAAGAAATGTTTTAGACCCTGATAGCATAAAAATTGATGATCCTGCTGCACGTCTTGTTTCACGAGCCGCCATTAAACTTGAATTTGGCATCAAAGAAACAGGCTACACAGCTAAAGATAAAATTGCAGTGGACATTGGTGCATCCACAGGTGGCTTTTGCCAAATTATGTTGGATGAGGGTGCGGCGCGTGTCTTTGGTGTTGATGTTGGCCATGAGCAAATGGATGAACGCCTTCTTGATGAGCCACGGCTTGTAAATCTTGAGGGGTTAAATGCACGTGATTTAACGTTAGAAGATTTAGAAGACACCCCTCCTCAGTTTATTTCATGTGATGTGAGTTTTATCTCTCTCACTTTGGCACTGCCACCCGTTTTGCAAATGGCAGAAAAAGGGGCGCAGGGTATCTTTCTGATAAAGCCACAATTTGAAGTGGGTAAAGACGGACTTGGCAAAGGTGGTGTTGTGCGCGAAGAAGGATTAGCTATACAAACAGCTCATTCAATAAGAGACTGGCTTGATAATTTTCCAGGTTGGCATGTAACTCACTTCATGCCTTCGCCACTCAAAGGCGGTGATGGAAATAAAGAATTTTTAATGGCGGCAATCAAAAATGACTGAACTAAAAATTGATTTCGTAGGACACAAAGGCGATGGGGTTGCGCATTTAAACAGCAATGCGGTCTATGTTCCTTTTGCCCTTGAAGGGGAAGTCGTTAGCGTTGAAGGCAGTGGCCCTCGCCGTGATATAACAACTATCAAAACCACGTCACCAGATCGAATTGACCCTATCTGCAAATACTTTGGGACTTGTGGCGGGTGCCAACTTCAACATATGAACGAAAGCACCTATCTTAAATGGAAAATGACTTTGGTTACCGAACCTTTGTCAAAAGTGGGCGTAACAATTGAGCCCGATGCAATAAAATCATTTGAGGATGAAAGCCGACGCAAATGTGTTTTTAATGCGCAACGCACATCAGAAGGTTTGCAGTTAGGCTTTAATGAAAAAGCCAGCACTGAAATTGTAGCCATTGATGCTTGTCCTGTTTTAGTGCCAGAAATTAATGCCCAACTAGATGCAATACGTGATCTAGTGAACTCTGTACCTATGACCAAACACCCTTTACGTGTTTCTGTTCTTGTTACTAAAAATGGACTTGATATATCAATTGAAGATGCCAAACCTTTGTCAGAGGCTGAGCGGCAGGTTTTAATAAAGAAAGCCATCGCGCATAAGTTTTCTCGTATAACAGTCAATATTGAAACCCTGATAAAGATTACCGAACCTCATATTGAAATTGCAAATACAATTGTTTCACCACCGCCCGGTGCTTTTGTGCAAGCCTTGAAACAAGCAGAAAATCAGATGTCTACTATCGTTGCTGACTTTTTGAAAGGCTGTAAACAGGTCGCAGATCTTTACTGTGGTATTGGTACATTTGCTTTAAAGCTTGCAGAACATTCTGCCGTTTATGCGGTAGAGGAAAGTGGCGATGCTCTAAACAGCCTTGACCAAGCGTGGCGTGAAACGGGTGGTAAACTCAAACAGGTAAAGACCGAAAAAAGAAATCTTGAGCGTCGTCCTGTTACCTTTGGCGAACTTAAGAAAATGGATGGCTTGGTCTTTGACCCCCCGCGTGCAGGCGCTGAACTACAATGCAAACAAATTGCTAAATCTCGCGTCAAAAAAGTTGCGGCTGTATCGTGCAATCCCAATACACTTGCAACAGATTTAGAAATCTTGGTTGCTGGTGGTTTTAAAGTTAAACAGATTATTCCAATTGATCAATTTAAATATACGCCACATGTTGAAGTTGTTGTATTGTTGGAACGCTAGTCAATGAACACACGCCTCATCTTTCTTGGTTTTCTAGCTGTTATCACCGCGTTGTATCTTAAAGTACAAGCTGATGGAGTTGCTCAAGAGCATATCCAGTTGAACTATTTTTATTCTTTATTATGCGGAGCCTTTGGACTGGTAGCTTTTTATGTCGCTTGGCGTCCTTTAAAGATCAAACAAACTATTGTTATCAAAGCTACAACTGCGCTATATTTAATTCTGCTATTGTCGTACATAGCAATTAAATATTTCCAAACAACTGCCCTGGAAACTGTAGCTTTATAAAATGCTAAATCGCTGTTTATTCTTATCGAAGGGTTTTTTGTTATTCCTCATAACATCTGTTGCCGTTCATAATGCAAATGCACAAAGTAGTAATGCTGCAAAGCCAAAGCCTGTAGATCGTAAGAAATTTGTAGAAGAAATCTGTTTTCGAATTCAGGTCGTATCAAAAGCGCAGAATATTCCTGAAGCTTTTTTAGCTAGGCTTATATGGAAAGAAAGTCGATTTGATCCCAATGCAGTTAGTCCAGTTGGCGCACAAGGCATTGCGCAATTCATGCCTGGGACAGCAAAAATTCGTGGCCTTAAAGATCCATTTGAACCCCATCAAGCAATTGCTGCTTCTGCAAGTTATCTTGTAGACCTAAGACGAGAGTTTGGTAATTGGGGTCTTGCAGCAGCTGCTTATAATGGTGGGCCAGGCCGTGTGGCTGCATGGCGAAGTGGTAATTCTGGACTACCTTTTGAAACACAAGATTTTGTAGAATCCATCACAGGATTTCGGGCGATACAATGGAACCAGCCAGGCTTTCAAGCCCCTGTATTTAAGCTTAGCAAAACTGAAGATTTTCAAACGTCTTGCAATAAGTTTAGCACAAAATATTCTTTGTTTAGAACCACGGTTTCAACATCATCTGGCACATCAGGTACATCAGGTACATCAGGCTCAGTTGCAAGAAGAAAGCCTTGGGGCGTACAAGTTGCAGGGCATTTTTCACGTAGCAAAGCATTGCAGATTTATTCAAGGCTTCAACGCAAGTACCCGTCCGTTTTAAGAGGGAAAGCCCCGCAAGTAGTTTCAAAACGCAATCGTAGCTTTGGCAATCGACCACGCTATAATGTTCAAATTGGCGCAAATAATCGCGCTCAAGGTGAAGCATTTTGCAGCAAGTTAAAGCGCGTAGGCGGCAGTTGTGTCGTTTTGAAAAACTAAAAAAGTGTTGCTTGATGCTGTATATTGTATCCACTACGGTGTGATTTAACTCTAATCACCATAAGAACAAACACTATGATAAACGCAACTTTCTTTTATTCCATGCTCGCAGTTTTAGCTGGCGTTGCCGTCCCAATCCTCGCAACGATTAATTCAGCTTATGGTCAGGCAATTGGCAACGTACATTGGGCTTCTCTCACACTATGTATCGTTGCATTTGTGACAATCCTTTTGGTCACCTTAGTCAGTGGTGTTACCGTACCTAGTATTGAGGTTTTCAAAACTGTTCCATGGTGGCATTTTTTAGGTGGATGTTTTTTTGCAATTTACGTTGTTTCAATCACTTATGTTGCACCTAAAATTGGCGTTGGTAATGCAATTATTTTTGTGGTGGTTGCGCAGGTTTTTACAGCCGTCACCATCGATCATTTCGGCTTACTTGGGGCTTCCATTCAACAATTAGATTGGAAACGCTCACTTGGCATTATTTTTCTAATACTTGGCGTTGCGCTAGCACGTTCTACGCCTTCAGTAAGTGACGCGTAAAACTACCCTGCTTTTTTCACACCCTTTTGCATGAAAGCCATAAAGGCATTTTTGGCTTCTTCGGATTCTAAACGTTCCCCGAACAAAACAGCCTCTTCACGCATACGCTTTAAAACATCAGACCTATCACCGCGTAACATGTCACGTGAAAGTTTCAGCGCTTGTTGTGGCTTTGATGCAAGATTTTCAGCACAAGCATTTGCAATTTCTTCTAGTTCATCTGATGAACAAATTTTAGAAACAAAGCCCGCATCTTTTGCGTCTTGGCTCGAGAAACTTTCTCCCATTCCCAGTAGCGCAAAAGCTTTATGGTATCCCATCATATTTGGCCCAATAAGACTTGAGCCAGCTTCAGGCACAAGACCTAAATCAACGAAGGGTGTTTTGAACATAGAACTGTCTGAAGCCACCACATAATCGCAATGCATCAACATGGTTGTGCCGATACCAATCGCCAATCCATCAACACCAGCAATCAACGGCTTTGGCGCTTGGATGATACGCTCAAGAAAACCAAATACAGACATATCTTCGCGCTTGCCACTCATCGCAACTTGCATGAAGTCAGCAATATCATTGCCCGCAGAAAATGACCCGGGCGAACCCAAAATAAGGATTGCGTTAATATCAGCGCTTGCATTTGCTTCATCAAGGGCTGCCGACATGCGCGAATACATATCACCCGTCAAAGCGTTCTTCTTATCAGGCCTATTCATACGAATAGTTGCAACACCATTAGCATTTGTAAAAACAATACGATCAGCTACATCAGTCATAAGATTACCCTGCCTTTAAAAGTTGGCTAGCAGCCGCTAAACTATCAGCACCGCCAATAACAGTTGATTTAAGCGCTGCACATTCTGCGGCAAAGTTTTCTGCGTAAAATCGTGCAAGGCTTGCGCGTTCCTGATCGCTTTCGCCCAGTGCCGATTTTGCTAAATAACACCCGCCTGAAGCTAGACCAAAAAGACGTTGGTATGGGGTTGCGCCTGCAAGGGCCGCATCCATCTCACCGCTTGAAAGTGTTGATAGTAACCAATCTGTAGCTTCTTCAACTTCGTTTAATGCGCCATCAAGCAGTTCTGCTGTCTTGCCAAAGCCTTCTTGATTTGAACCACGAACATTTTCAACAATGCTTCTTAAATCTGCAAGATAGGCTTTAACTGCATCGCCTCCTGAAAGCGGTAATTTTCGCGTTACAAGATCAATTGCCTGTATGCCGTTAGTACCTTCATAAATTGGATTAATGCGCGCATCCCTCATGTATTGAGCTGCACCCGTTTCTTCGATGAAGCCCATGCCGCCATGAATTTGCACACCAATGTTTGCAACCTCACAACCAATATCTGTTGAAAAGGCTTTTGCAATTGGCGTTAAAATGCCAGCGCGTTCTGCCCACATTTTGGCTTCATCACCTTGCGTGCGATGTTGCATGTCGAGGGCATAAGCACACGAATAACAAATACCACGTGCTGCATTTGTCATGGATTTCATGGTCAGTAAATTACGCTGAACATCTGGGTGATGGACAATAGGCGCCATGCCCTCGCCTTCATAACTTGATGCCTTGCCTTGCTTTCGATCAAGCGCATAATTAAGCGCGTGTTGATAAGCAGCTTCGCCAATTGCAACACCTTGTGTACCCACATTTAAACGCGCGTTGTTCATCATAGTGAACATACAAGCGAGGCCACGGTTTTCTTCACCAATTAAATATCCGATAGCGCCAGGTTCACTTCCCTCAAATCCATCGCCATAAATCATGACGCAAGTTGGTGATCCGTGAATACCAATCTTGTGCTCAATTGATTGACAAAAAGCATCATTACGCACGCCTAAGCTGCCATCGTCATTGACTAGAAATTTAGGCACTAGGAAAAGTGAGATACCACGAGTGCCAGCAGGTGCATCTGGTAATCTTGCCAGCACCAAATGACAGATATTTTCTGTCATGTCGTGTTCACCGTAGGTGATAAATATCTTCTGGCCGAATATGCGGTAGCTACCATCATTTGCTGGTTTAGCTTGTGTTTTTAATGCTGCCAAATCAGAACCACATGCTGGTTCAGTTAGGTTCATTGTGCCAGTCCACTCGCCAGAGACAAGCTTTTCAAGATACTTTGCTTTAAGTTCATCAGAACCATGCGTTGCCACAGCTTCAATTGCACCGATGGTAAGCAACGGACATAGTGCAAAACCCATGGAAGCCGAGTTCCACATTTCTGAGGCGGCAACGGCAAGCATGTTTGGCAAGCCTTGACCACCAAACTCTTCAGGGCCAGAAATTGCATTCCAACCGCCCTCACTCCAATCTTTATAAGTTTGCGCAAAGCCTGGAGGCGTGGTGACTGCATGATTATCAAGTTGTGAGCCAATCAAATCAGCATCACGGTTTAACGGCGCAATACGCTCACTTGCAAATTTTCCAGCTTCTTCAAGCACAGCATCCACAAGGTCTTCGCTCAAATCACCAAGCTTTCCAGCTTCAATTGCTGATTTCATATCAGCAACCTGTTTGAGAGTATGAGAAATTTCTGCTACGGGTGCACGGTACATATATATCCTCCAACGGCTCAGGTGAGCTAATATTTAGTTTGATCAAATATTGACGTAAACGTCAAATAAAAAGAACCCATGCCAAGATTAATATCCACTCATGATTTAGACAATAGACTAAGTGAAATCTGCGATGAAATCCATAGCGGCAACTGCATTGGTTTGCCTACAGAAACGGTATATGGCCTAGCAGCAGATGCGTTCAATGGGCAGGCTGTCGCAGGTATATTCGAGATGAAGCAGCGGCCTAAATTTAATCCACTGATTATTCACGTTGCTGATTTAAAAATGGCGCAAGCGCATGGCGTCTTTGATGATCTATCAATAAAACTCGCACAGGCATTTTGGCCTGGTCCTTTGACATTAGTTGTGCAGAGGCGTGAAGATACAACATTACATCCACTCGTTTTTGCAGGCCTTGATACGATAGCCATCCGCTGCCCAAGAGAACCAGCAACCACAATCATCAAAGCTTGCGGCTGCCCCCTTGCAGCTCCCAGTGCTAATAAGTCTGGAAAAATTTCACCAACACAGGCGTCTCATGTTGCTGAGCAGTTCAAAGGCGCTGATTTGATCATTATCGACCAAGACGCATGTGAAGTTGGGCTTGAGTCTACAATCTTAAAAGTTGAAGGTCAGAAAATTACAGTTTTGCGACCTGGCTTTGTGACTGCTGAAATGATTGAGGAGGCAACAGACATTACGCCAACACATGCGACATCCGCTAAAATTGAAGCACCCGGCATGATGAAAAGTCATTACGCACCCAATGCTAGCGTAAAACTCAATTGTGAAACTTGTGATGAAGGTGCCGCACTTTTAGCCTTTGGCGAACAAAGTGCGGATATTATTTTTAATCTTTCTAAATCGGGTGACTTGCGCGAAGCTGCTGCTAATCTTTATCTTGGGTTAAAACAGCTTGATGAAACGGGTGTCGAAATGATTTGTGTCTCGCCTATTCCGAATGAAGGTCTGGGAATTGCTATTAACGATCGCTTGCAACGCGCTAGTGCACCGAGAAACACATGATGGACACAAAACTAATCAATCGCTTCATTGAACTTGTCGGCGCAAAATATGCGCTTACTACATCAGATGACCTTACCCATTATACGCACGAAAACCGTGGGCTATATATCGGCAATACGCCTTTGGTGCTGAAACCTGCAAACACAAAAGAAGTATCTGAAATTTTAAAACTCGCAAGTGAGACCAAAACGGTTGTTGTCCCCCAAGGTGGTCATACGGGGCATGTGGGAGGTGCAGTTTCTGATGAAAGTGGATCGCAAATTATTATCTCACTTGAGCGGATGAGCAAAGTTCGGGACTTAGACCTTGAGGGCAATGTTATTGTTTGCGAAGCAGGCGTGGTTTTAGAAACTATTCAAAAACTAGCTGATGACAATAACAGACTTTTTCCTTTAGCACTTGGTTCACAAGGGTCTTGTCAGATTGGTGGTAATATTTCGACCAACGCAGGTGGTACAGGTGTTCTTGCCTATGGCAATACGCGTGAATTGGTTATGGGGCTAGAAGTTGTTTTACCCTCTGGTAAAATCTGGAATGGATTGCACCGCCTTAAAAAAGACAACACAGGCTACGACCTCAAAAACTTATTCATTGGGGCCGAAGGCACTTTAGGCATTGTTACTGCGGCCGTCTTAAAGCTCTTTCCAAAACCACGCGGCAAAGCAGTTGCATTTTGCGGGCTTAAATCTCCTGAGCAAGCCTTAAAGCTTTTTTCAAAAGCATCTAGTTTTGCTGGCCAAAGTTTGACGACTTTTGAGCTGATGGCAAAATTGCCTTTAGAGCTTACGCTTAGACATATGGAGAATGCTCGAAATCCATTAAGTACATTGCATCCATGGCATGTACTTTGCGAAGTCTCTTCCAACCGCTCACAACAAGATGCTGATGAAACACTTCAAGCCATTTTGGAAAGCGCATTTACAGATGAAATGATTGAGGATGCGGCACTTTCCACATCTCTTTCTCAAGTCAGTGATTTTTGGCGCATTCGTGAAATGATGCCCATCGCGCAAAAAAATGAAGGGGGGTCTATGAAGCATGATGTTTCAGTACCACTTCATCAGGTGCCAGAGTTTTTGCATCAAGCTGATAAAATCATTGCACGTGAAATGCCTGATGCAAGGCTTTATACGTTTGGGCATTTAGGCGATGGCAACATGCATTATAATATTACGCAACCTGTGAGCGCTGATGCAAAAGCGTTCCTTGCAAGGCAACCTGAAATCAATGCGCTAATCCATACACTTGTTGTTTCGATGAAAGGCTCAGTTGCAGCAGAACATGGTGTTGGACAATTAAAGCGTGATTTGGTTGCTTCTATTAAAGACCCTGTAGAGCTAGATTTGATGCGCTCCATAAAACAAACATTAGACCCTAAAAACCTTATGAACCCTGGCAAGTTGATTTAATTATAAGTACTGACTTCAATCAGGTTTTGATCTGGGTCTCTAAAATATACTGACGTGATAGAACCTGTAGCCCCTGTTCTTGGCACTGGGCCACCTTCAATTTCAACATTACATGTTTTTAAATGCGAAATGATTGTATCCATGTTCTCTGTACTGATTAAACAGAAATCACCAGAGCCACTTGTTGGTGTCTTTGCTTTAGGTTCAAATTCTTTGCCTATTTCATGCAGGTTTATTTTTTGATTTCCAAACTTCAAAGCTTTACGACCTTCGCCAAAAATCTCAATTTTCATCAATAAAGTTTTTTCATAGAACGCACAGGTTTCTTCTATTGAAGCAACAGTGAGTACGAAATGGTCTATTCTTTCAATCAATATTCTTGTCCAATCCCAGAAAAGTTGGCTTCAAACTGCTTAGAGTTAACAAAAAGACTCCAGTAAACATTTCAATAACCACTTTATAAAGCAAGGTTTTGTTTACCACACAAATTAAGCAGTTTTGGTAACCTCACCTGTATATTCATCTCAACGCCGCAATAAAAACAAAAACACTAACCACGGCGAATTCAGAAGCACCGACGCTAAGATTGGGCTCTGAAAAGGTACAGAGAGGCACTTCTTATGGCGAACTTGGCCAAACAAGAGACACGATCAGGTCGCGGCTTGCGACTTGATCCATACCTAGGTTCACACCAGTTGAACATAGGCGATAAATCATACAAAATCAGCCGTAATGGTGTTGTTGTTAAAAAGCCTATGAGCATTGGCAAAGAAATGACAATAGCCGTGCCTAACAAAGCTTATAAAGGCGTTGCAGCACGTGCCGTTGAAAATGAAAATGGTGTCATGGTTGTGACACTTGAACTTCTTCACCATGATCCTGAACTTTGTGTGCCACTTTTATATGCAAATGATATGGACGATATTGCAGCAGATTGGCACTCTTGGAGCCGTTTGATGAAACTGCCTATGTTGGTTGTTGATTTAGATAACAACCCAACAGCCGTTACTAAGCAGCTGGGTGCGTTGATGGTCGAAGACCCAATTGCTCGCCGCAAGCGCATTACAACTGTTAAACACCGTCCAAATTTTTTACGTCGTAGAAAGATGGGTGCAGTTGGTAAAGTTCATAAACTTACAGCAGCTGAGTTGATTGCGCGTCGTTAGTAAATAAAGGTTATGTTGATTGCCAAAACGGTAATCAACATACCACCAAATAAAATCATCCCAAACTTACTGTTTGATTTAAACAGCTTCAGACACTGGTCTCCATCATGGATATCAAGGTTTTTAATCTGCCAGAACATTTGGAAACCACCCAATACTAACCCTAAATAGGCTGGTATTGCGTAGTAATATTTTGGTGGAATAGCTAATAAGTAACTTGCCAAAAAGAAACAAAGCGCAAGCGCATAAAGTATCGTAATTGCTTTCTTTGATTTCTCACCAAATAGTCGAGCTGTTGATTTTACACCAACAATTGCATCATCTTCTCTATCCTGATGCGCATAAATTGTATCGTAGCCGATAACCCAAAAAATTGTCCCCATGTAAAGTAGGATTGGAGCAAGAGATAAAGATTGAGCAACTACCGCCCACCCCATTAATGCTCCCCATGAAAATGCAAAGCCTAAGAACAATTGTGGCCACCAAGTGATGCGCTTCATGAAGGGGTAAATTGCAACGGTAATGAGTGATGCAACACCTAACCAAAAAGCAAATGTAAATCCGCGTGACAATAAAACAAGCACAATGAAACCACCTAAGCATTGAAGTAATAAGAACTTAGCTGCCTGTTTTTTTGTGATCCTGCCAGAGGGTAGAGGCCTCGATCGAGTACGCTCTACCTGATCGTCAATATCTATGTCTGCAAGATCATTATAAGTGCAACCTGCTCCGCGCATGAGGAAAGCGCCTAATGCAAAAAATGGCAGAGGTATAAAAAATAATTTTCCTATCCAACCGAATTCTGAGTATTTTGAATAATGCCAAAAGAAAAACGGGGAAGATGTTCTTACATGCTCATCCATTGCATCAATTAATCCAAATAGACTTGATGCATAGATTAGCATAAAACTCCAAAAACAAGGCCACATTAAAAGCTGCCAACCAATCGGTCTTTCCCAGCGTGCTAATTGAGCATACGGCCATAGCCATTTTGGCAAACTATAGACCCAAGAGTGCCTTAATGCATCAGCTACCTTGTCTTCTTCAATGATGTTACTTGTATCGTTCATTGCACAAATCTGTGGACTGTGAAGTCTCTAGCGTCAAGGGCTTCATTGTCACTGAATATTCGTGATAAGAAAAAACCATCAATTATACTGGAGAATGACTTGTGAATATCCTGCTTCTTGGTTCTGGTGGTCGTGAACATGCTTTAGCTTGGAAACTTAATCAGTCACCCAAACTTTCAAAACTCTATTGCGCTCCTGGCAATGCAGGCATTGCGCAAGTAGCAGAATGTATCGACCTTCAAGTTACTGACCACGCAGGTATTTTAGATTTCTGTAAGAACCATAACATCTCATTTGTTGTTGTTGGGCCAGAGGGGCCTCTTGTCGAAGGACTTGTTGATAAGCTGGAAGAGAACAACATCGGTGCCTTTGGCCCATCTGCTTATGCAAGTCAGCTGGAAGGTTCTAAAGGCTTTACCAAAGATCTATGTGCGGAGTTTAACATTCCAACCGCTGCCTATAAACGCTTTACAGATGCAATCAATGCAAAAAAATTCCTAGATGAAATGTCTATTCCTGTTGTGATAAAAGCCGATGGCCTTGCGGCCGGTAAAGGCGTGATTATTGCAGAAACAAGAGAACAGGCAGAACAGGCAATTGAAGATTGTTTTGCAGGTTCATTTGGTGAAGCAGGCCATGAAGTTGTGATCGAAGCTTTTCTTGAGGGTGAAGAAGCAAGTCTGTTTGCACTTTGTGATGGGCAAACCGCTATGTTGCTTGGAACGGCGCAAGACCACAAGCGTGTAGGCGATGGTGACATTGGCCCAAACACTGGCGGCATGGGCGCTTATTCCCCCGCTCCTGTCATGACGCAAGAAATGATTGACCGTACAATGTCTGAGATTATTGTACCAACACTTGCGGGCATGCATTCACGTGGACATCCATTTAAAGGAATACTTTATGCAGGTCTGATGCTGACTAGAAATGGCCCAGAGCTAATTGAATATAACGTGCGCTTTGGTGATCCTGAGTGCCAGGTTCTAATGCCGCGTCTCAAATCCGATTTGCTTGAATTGATGATTGCTGCAAGTGAAGGTTCGCTACTAGAGCATGATGCGCAATGGTCTGATGAAAAAGCACTAACTGTTGTACTGGCCGCCAAAGGTTACCCAGCTTCTTATGAAAAGAATACTGAGATCAATGGTGTTGAAAAAGCTGAAGAAGATGGTGCCATAGTTTTTCATGCTGGGACGACAAAAGAAGGAGGCAAACTCTTGGCAACGGGTGGGCGCGTTTTAAACGTTACAGCCTTTGCTTCTAGTGTGAGCGAAGCACAGCAGAAAGCTTATGCTGCCGTTCATGCAATTGAATGGGATAATGGCTTTTGCCGCCGCGACATTGGCTGGAGAGCCCTTAAACGCGAACAGCAATAATTTTTAGACTGCTATTCTTAAATTAGTTTCGCTGTCTATGTCATCTCGCAAATTAAACTCAGAAATATTTTTAGATACCATTCGCTCTGGCATTCCTAAATAAAAACCTTGAAGCATATCCGCGCCTATATCCAACGCAAAAGAAACTTCTTCATCCGTTTCTATGCCTTCAATTATCACGGAAACATCTTTATCTTTAAAAGCACGTACAAGCGTTTGTAATAGCCTCGTTGTTTCTTTTGTTTTCATAGCATTGATAACGAAGGTTCTATCAAGCTTTATAATATCTGGATTGATAGAGATATAACGCTCAACGTTTGAATGTTTGGTGCCAAAATCATCCAAAGCCAGTTTGTAGCCATTGGCCTTTATAAGCTGGCAAAGATGAATAAGAATTTTTTCGTCTGCGACTTCTGTTTCAAGAATTTCAAACACAATATTATCACGGTTTAATTCATGTTTGGAAAGTTGTGAGAATAAATAGAAAAACTCGCGCTCGACATCAATAATTGTTGCATAGGTGCCAGCGTTTACATTAACGAATAGAATGCCTTCTTTCACAACGGCCTGCATAAACCCACGAATATGAAGTGCAAGACAAAGGCACTCCACAAACAACGCATCTTTTTCATCAACGATATTAAAAAACTTCTCTGGTTGAATAAGAGTGTTCTCTATATAAGGTCGGATTAGCCCTTCATAACCTAACAAAACAGCCTTATTTTGTTCCACACGATAAATTGGTTGGTAAAATGGTTTCAAAATATAATCGTCAAAGCAACCAATAATCTTATTCGTCTCATCATAGTGAATCGCATCACTTACATATTTAGGTCTTTTCATTGTAGTTTATCGCCCCCTACAAACAAAACTATTAGGGGCTGTCCCAGATAACTACGATAAATATTGTTTAACCCATTGGTTCAA
>CAZCUN010000005.1:0-89148 GCA_964502215.1 uncultured Rhizobiaceae bacterium
CATACCCATATTGATAACCCATTTTTGAGTTATCTGGGACAGCCCCTTATATTTTTTCAATATTCGGCGGGTGATAGTAATTGAATAAGTAAGTGGATTAGACAGATATTTTATATCTAATTCCAAGAAAGACTTAGTATGAGTAAAATTAGGAAAGCCGCGATAGCAACGGTTTTAATGACATGCCTTGCAGGTTGTCAAAGTGTTTCACAAACGGGTTCATCAACCCACACATCAAACAAAGCAGAAGCAAAGCAAACAACAGTCCAAGATACTTGGAAACAACGTGTTGCATCCGCTAGAGAGTTGCGTCAGAAGCGTATTCTTGAGGTTCGTGAGCGTCGTTTAGCAGCAGCTGAAGCTAGAAAAGCTGCAATTAAAGCGCGCAAACAAAAGAGCCAAGAAAGCCGTAAGGTAGCGCTTGAGCGATTGAATGCTAAAAAAGTATCTTCTTCAAAAAAGCCGAAAGCAACAAAAAGCTTACAGACTAGCAAAAAGACTGATGGTAATAAAAAAGACGAGCTTCGCGTTGGTTGGGCAAAGATCGATGGTAAGTATGTTTATCGCAATGCAAAGAAAATAGAGGCTATCAAGGCTGAACGTGAAGCAGCGCGAAAAGCCGCTGAAGTTGCAGCTCAAAAAGCAGCGCGTGCAGCAAAAGCAAGAAAACTTGTTGCCAAACAACGTTCAGCGCCACGTAAAGCTAACCCAAAAGGTAGCTATGGAAAGTTGATCGCTAAATATGCAGCTCAAAACGGTGTTCCTTATCGTCTAGCACGTGCCGTCGTTCAGGTTGAAAGTAGCTTTCGTCCAAATGTAACTGGCGGTGTTGGAGAGATTGGGTTGATGCAAATCAGATTGTCTACAGCACGTGGTATGGGTTATAAAGGCACTGCAAAACAGCTTTATAATCCTGCGACCAATTTATATTGGGGTATGAAATACCTTGGTAAGGCGCACCGTCTTGCAGGGGGGGCAACTTGCGGTACAATTCTTAAATACAATGCAGGCCATGGCGCAAAGCGTATGAACCCTATTAGTCAACGTTATTGCGATCGGGTACGTCGTATTATCTAAGATTAAGTTGATTTTTATAAAGCTTAAAGGCCCAATTGTTAAATGCAGTTGGGCTTTTTTATATTGACCGATTGAGTGTGTCTTGAAGGAAACTTTCTACCTTATTGGTGAGTTTTCCACGTTCAGAACCCATTCTGCTATTGATCGAAAGATGATTGTATCTTCGTTTTCCATCATAGCGATGAACTTCATTACCATCAAACTCAAGCGCATCTGCAAACCGTTTTGAGACTTTGTCACGACCGTAACCGCCTGACCAAGCAACAAGGGTTGGCGGTTGTTGTTTTAGGCCTGTGTAAGATATTGGTGACCAAGCATCCCACATGCGTTTTCGTCTAAAGGCTGGTGCATAAAGAGCAGGTAATGAACCGCCACTTACTCGAGCTAAGAAGGGTAGGTCATAAGCTCTTGTATCATTGCAGATAAGTGCTTTTACGTTTTGTGCAGCCCCAGTAAGTGTAGCCAATGATGACAAATGACACCCAGCAGAATGTCCCATCAGAGCAATACGATTTGGGTCGCCGCCCAATCTTTCTGCATTTGCATGTATCCAATTTACCGCTTCGCCCACTTGCAAGGCCTGTGTTTGAGCATTTGCTTTGGGAAATAACGTGTAGCTTACAGAAGCGAAATTATAGCCCAGTTTAGTGAAATGTCTTGCTTTTGCACCGACTTGCCCACGGTTGCCGAGCGCCCAAGCGCCGCCATGGACAAAGACTAAAATAGGGGCGTTGGCAGCATTATTGTTGGCAGGATACCAGTCTAGGTTATTTGAGCCGTATTTAAAGGCTTGTTTAGATGCAGCATGCGCAGGCAAAATAGGTATTAAAAAACATGCTGAAACAGATCCAGCAACGCTGTGTTTTAAAATTTCACGCCTTGTTAAATTCATATCCATACCTGCTAGTATATCTTAATTCAGGCAATTTTCCGATATTTATATTAATTCCACGTTAAACATTAATTGTTCACGTAGTGGGCATCTACGACCTTTTGCAATAATGGTGCGTAATGATTGAAATCTGGTGTACTATGATTGGGTACTTTACCCTGATCATCCCAATAGCGCACTTGAACGATTTCTTTTAGGTGCGGGTTTTTTTGAAACTCTTTTATTTCATCTTTGTTCATTGGCCCACCTTGAAGACCAAGGGTATGCACAGATGCTTCTGATAATTTTCCGAAATACTCTTCATCTGTTGCACAAAGATAGCGCTTTGCCGCCACATGACATCGTACGCACTCTGTGACTACGGGTGGGAAGAATTGCGATAAAATGGCCGCGCCTGCTTCATCGTGATGATTGTCTATACCTTGCGCTAAAGCATAGTGAGGAAATTCATTGGTGTAATGACCAATGTCATGGAGGAGGGCTGCTGCGATCATTGCATCTGAAGCGCCTGCTTTTTCTGCTAACTCTGCGCCTTGTAACATGTGTTCTGACATAGTCACTTGTTCGCCCAGATATGAGTCTGCGCCACGACGTTCAAAAATATCACCAATAAAAGCAACGATGGTTTCCTTGCTTAAAGTGTTTGGGTCAGGTCGTTTCATACTGTATCTCCAAGCTCGTGTTCAATAGAAGATAGTGTAGAAAGCAATCCATCTTTATCGGCATAGCACCCTTGTAACCAGCGTGAGCCTGCGCCCGAATAACCCTTGCGAGCATGAAGGACGCGAGTGTTATCAACGATAAAACTTTCGCCAGGTTTTAGTTTGAATGCAACGGCCATTTCGGGATCATCAACCAATTCGCAAAACCTGCGGTAAGCGGCATAGTACGTTGGCATGATGTCAAAAGGCACATCAGTAATGGGTGCGCAGGAGCGGTTGTTAAACCTGATACCAATTAATTCGCCATCAGGATTAAGTTCAATCATTGGGCGTTTTGATGTGAGTTTAACGCCTTTTTCTCCAGAGTATTCAAAACGTGCGCAATAATTCGCAAGGGCATCAAACCCATCTGGCATTTCATCACGTAATTTTTCTGCAATCTTAAACCCATCAACCACCATGCTATCACCACCTTCGGCTGAATTTTCAAGGCAATATAAAATCTGTAAGGTAGGAACAGGATCGCGATAAGGGTTGTCGGTGTGAGCTTGTAGGCCAAGGCCAGTATAGGCAAGGTTGACGGGGTTTACTTCGGTTCTTACTTCAAACCATTTGCCGTAGTTTGTCTCTCTAATGTACCCAAAGAGGTCTGCAACTTTTGTAAGCGCGCCATTTTCAACGGGGCCACCTTCAAGCTTTGCAAAGCCATAACGTCTTACGGCTGCAAGCCAATCTCCTAGTATTTTATTGGATTTAGAAACATTGTCATAAGTCTCAGATGGTACACCAGAATTAAACTTACCATCCCAAGTTGTTATGCTTTCGGGAAGCCAACCTTTTACGGGCGCTGATGTTGGTTGATCATATTGGTTGTCTTTTAGCCACTGAAGGGGGAACTCAACTGTTTTATCATCTGGTGAAAATTCTATTGTCAGTGTGTCGTTGGCTTTTAAATGCACTGATTTCAGTGTTGTATCCGCCGGTATGTCATTGAGAGTAATCAGCCTTTGCCCGTTAGCAGCTCTTGTTTCTTCATCAAGTGCATTATCTCTAAGCCATATTGCATGAAATCGAGTTTGGTTTTGATTGTTGTCTTGTAAGCAAAGACTATGCCCGTCATCGGTGATATCTGCGGAAATATATGACATCTCATGAGACTCCAATTTACTTAAAGCAAGTTTGCTAAAAAATGCAGATTTTGCAATCGCTTTTGAGTCCTATCAACTTATTTCATTGGTTGAATTTTCTTGCCATCTAACATTGCTATGCTTAAACCAGATTTACCAGTCGGTCGGGTGATTGCTGCTGCTAGTTCTGAAAAGACGCAGTGGAGGAAAGTCCGGGCTCCATGGAAGCACGATGCCGGATAACTTCCGGCTGGGGAAACGGGCTTGCCCGCCAACCCAAGGGAAAGTGCCACAGAAAGCAAACCGCTTAAGTTATCTTAAGTAAGGGTGAAAGGGTGAGGTAAGAGCTCACCGCACGCGCCAGCAATGGCCGTGGCAAGGTAAACCCCATCGGGAGCAAAACCGAATAGGGACAACGCGGGGTAGCAATATCCCAGCCTGTTTCCAGGCCAGATTGTCCGGGTAGGTTGCACCGAGGCGGCAAGCAATTGTCGCCCCAGATGAATGATCATCACGTCTTGAGCTTTGGCTCAAGGCTATACAGAATCCGGCTTACAGACCGACTGGAATTTTTTTATTTTTAACCAACAGCCCAAAAGGGGCTACTTGGTGATTTAATTTATACCTGAGTCAAAATGACTCATTCCGATTATGTTTTCAGTATTTTAGACTTTTGTATGAAAGTTTAGCGTGATTGTGCGCGTCTTTAGTTGTCATAAAACCAGTAAATCCCATTGACGACCATAAAATCCCATGATATTCCAAGTTATGCCAAAAAGAGACTGTTAAATGTTTCAGGCTTAGGGGGATAGCTTTCCAATCGGTTGGTTATTCAAGAATTTGAAAAGGGTGTGGGATGGATCGGTTCTTGTCGAACACGATCAATAAAGTCGATAAAAAGGGACGTGTTTCGATCCCAGCTTCTTTTCGGCCTATTCTTGGTAATGCAAGTCGTCTTTACACTTTAAGTGATGTTGAGCACCCTGCGGTTGATGCGGGTGGGATTGAGTTAATTGAACGCAAAGAGCAACAGCTTGAGCAGATGGACGCTATGTCCCCTGATTATGACTATTTCTCCTTTGTGCTTCATGGTGATTCCGGTGAATTAAAAATTGATGGCGAGGGACGGGTTATTCTGTCTGACACAATTCGTGATCATACTGGCATTCATGATCGGGCGGCTTTTGTTGGGCGCGGTCATTTTTTTCAGATTTGGGAACCGGAGAGGTTTTTGGCCTACCGTGAGGAAGCCAGAAAAAAAGTCGCGGAGATGCGCCGCGCAATAAGTGAGGGCAGTAGTAGTGTTGCAGCAAGACGAGGGGAGTAAAGCAGGTGATGAATAGCAATATCAAACCTGATGTTGCAGGCGGACCAATTCGTCATGTACCTGTTATGCTCAACGAGGTCTTGTCTTGTTTGCAACTCTCTACTTCTCCTCAAAAAAACTTACGCATAATTGATGGTACGTTTGGTGCAGGTGGATATTCTTGCGCAATGATTGAGGCGGGCGCTGAAGTCATGGGTATTGATCGTGATCCAAATGCTATTCGAGATGGTGCTGAACTGGTAGGGCAGTTTAAAGGCAAGTTATCGTTGGTTTCTGGTGAATTCAGGTATCTTGATCGGCTTGCAAAAGAGAATGACTTTGAACCAGTAGACGGTGTTGTTTTGGATATTGGTGTTTCTTCAATGCAGTTGGATGAGGCAGGGCGTGGGTTTTCATTTCAAAAGGACGGCCCATTGGATATGCGCATGTCACGTTCAGGTGTTTCTGCAGCGGATGTTGTAAATACGATGAAACAAGGGGATTTGACTCGCGTTATTGGCATTTTAGGTGAAGAACGAAAAGCTGCATATGTTTCTCGAGCGATTGTCAGAGAGCGTGAAAAACTTCCATTTTCAACGACTTTGCAGTTAGCAAGTTTGATTGAAAAAACATTGGGACGCCGCGCAACAGATAGAATTCACCCTGCAACTCGTACTTTTCAAGCGCTTAGGATATTCGTCAATCAGGAACTGGAGCAATTAGGCGAGGCTCTATTTGCAGCAGAACGTATATTAAAAGTTGGTGGACGCCTTGTGGTTGTTACATTCCACTCTCTTGAAGATAGAATGGTGAAGTTATTCTTTAAAGATAGAAGCGGGCGGCAAGAAGGTTCAAGACATTTACCATTGGTAAACCATAAAGATGCAACATTCGCGACTCAAGGCAAAGGTCTTTTCAAGGCTAGTCGAGAAGAAGCTGAAGTTAACCCAAGATCCCGTTCTGCAAAACTACGGTGGGCAGAACGCAATGATACACCAGCGGGAAAGTTGGATATGTCGATTTTTGGGTTGCCAAATTTAGTTTCTCTTGATGCTTTGCAAGTAAATGGAGAATGAGTTGATATGAAATTTGCCCCTGTTTTCAGAAGTCTTGATATTCTCATGGTAGCAGCTTTAATTGCATCTGTAGTTTGGACTTTTAAAGTTAAGCACGATAGTCAAGAAGCGCTTGATAATGTTGCAGTATTGCAAAAGCAAATTGAAGCTGAGAAGAACCGTGTTGATTTGCTTGAGTCAGATTGGAGTTTGCTAACTAGCCCAGCAAGATTGGAAAAATTAGTCAAACATTACGGAGGCCAATTGGAGCTTGAGCCAATCGATCCTTCGCAGCTTGCAAATGACAATACCCTTCCAGGGATTAAGCCTAAGCCAATTCAAACTCTTGATGAAAATCAGGATGGATATGCGGATATCGATGAAACATTTTCAACGGGTAGTGTTCCTGTTCCAAGTTCAAGAGGTGCTGAATGAAAATGCGCTTCAAACCAGAGCTTAATGCATCACGTTTGAGTTTTGAAGGATCTGGTAAGTCCGCAGATGTGCAGGCTAAATCACGTGTTTTTCTATCGATGATTTTGTTAGGTGTTGCTTACACCATTATCATTGGCAGACTAGCAATGTTAGGGCTGGTTGAGTCAGGTGAGAATTCTGTAAGGTTTCGCCCTGATATTTCGATTACTGCTCAGCGACCTGACATAAGAGATCGCAACGGTGAAACACTTGCAACAGATATTGTAACATCTTCACTTTTTGCCGAACCGAATAAAATTGTTGATGTAGATGAGGCGGTTGAAAAACTGCAGATCGCGTTACCTGATATAGACGTTAAAACTGTTCATCGTCGTTTGAGCAGTAAAGCTGGGTTTGTTTGGCTTAAGCGTGAATTAACGCCTGCGAAAGAGAGTCAAATCTTATCTTTGGGCATTCCTGGTATTGGGTTTCGCAAGGAAACAAGACGGTTTTATCCAAATGGTGAAACAGCTTCTCACTTAGTTGGGCATGTTAACATTGATAATGTTGGTATTGCTGGACTTGAAAAATATATCGATGAGCGTGGATTAAAAGAACTTCGTTCGTTAGGGCTTGCAAGCAATAATGATATGCAGCCTGTTCATTTATCACTTGATTTGCGTGTTCAACATTATGTTCGTGAAGAACTTGCTGAAGCGATGCGTAGATATAAAGCAATTGCTGCTGGTGCTGTGGTATTAAATGTAAATACGGGTGAAGTTGTAGCGATGGCATCGCTTCCAGACTATAATCCAAATAAACCAGTTGATGCGCTTAAAAAAGAAAACCTAAATCGTGTTAGTGCTGGACTTTTTGAAATGGGTTCAACCTTCAAAGCCTTTACGACTGCGATGGCGCTTGATAGCGGCAAGATTAATATGAATAGCCGCTTTGATGCTCGCCATGCCCTTAAAATTGGTGGGCATACGATCAATGACTTTCACGCCAAGCGTCGTGTTTTAAGTGTGCCTGAAGTGTTTATTTATTCTTCTAACATTGGCACTGCAAAAATGGCTGATGTTGTTGGTGTTCAAAAGCATCGTGAATTCCTCCATAAAATTGGCCTTTTAAGCCGTGTGCCGTTTGAGCTGCCAGAGGTTGCTTATCCTGTTGAACCTAAAAAATGGCGCAAGATTAATTCTGTTACGATTTCATATGGTCATGGGGCGACAACAACGCCATTACAAACTGCAGTGGCGGGGGCGGCGCTTGTAAATGGTGGTAAATTAATAACACCGACATTGTTTCCTAGATCACGCTCGCAAGCTGAAACCGAAGCCGTTCAGGTTATCTCTAATAAAACCAGTAATGATATGCGTGAATTAATGCGTATGAATGTTGAAAAAGGATCAGGTAAGCGTGCGGAAGTTCCTGGTTTTAGAGTAGGTGGTAAAACAGGTACTGCGGAAAAGGTTGTGAATGGGAAGTATTCAAGCAAAGTTCGCTTTAATGCATTCTTAGCGACCTTTCCAGTTGATAATCCTCAATATGTGGTTTTGGTATTTGTAGATGAGCCAAAGCCAGAAGAGGGGCAGAAAAGTGCAACGGCAGGCCTCAATGCTGCCCCTGTTGTAGGCAATATAATTCGACGTTCTGCGTCAGTATTAGGTGTGGAAGCTGACTTTGGGAATATCGCTAATCCCTTGTTAATTGCTCATTAGATAGGCAATCATGACGGGTGTTTAGTCGCGATTCGCGAGCTACAAGGGAAACTGCGCAAATGAAACTGGAAAACATTGCTCAATTGAATCTGGAAATTCCAGAAGAGATTGCAAAATTAGACGTATCTAGTCTTGCAGCAAGTTCTGCTGATGTTGTTTCAGGCTCTTTGTTTTTTGGCCTTTTAGGTACGAATGTTGATGGGGCAAAATATACACCCCAAGCTCAAGCAAGTGGCGCGGTTGCTGCTGTTGTTTCCAATGCATCTGAAGTAGGGGACGTAACAATTCCCGTTTGGCGCTGTGAAGACCCTCGACGTATTTTAGCATATATAGCGGCGCAGTTTTATTCAAAACAACCTGCAATCATTGGCGCTGTTACGGGGACGGCTGGCAAAACCTCAGTAGCGACCTTTCTAAGACAAATTTGGGAAGCTGATAATCAAGTGGCTGCTAGTCTAGGCACAACAGGTGTCGTGGCGCCAGGACGAGATGATTATGGTAATCTAACAACGCCGGATCCTATATCTCTGCATAAGTTGCTTGATGAGTTGGAAAGTGATGGCATAACGCATGCATCGATGGAAGCCTCATCACATGGTCTTGATCAAAGACGTCTTGATGGGGTTAGGCTAAGTGTTGGTGGGTTTACTAACCTTGGTCGTGATCATCTTGATTATCATGAAACAATTGAAGAATATCTTGAAGCTAAAATGTTGCTCTTCAAAGAACGCTTGCCAAAAGATGCGCCAGCGGTCATTTTTGCTGATGATCCATTTTCACAAGCTGCAATTGATGCAGCAAAACAAGGTGGTTGCCAAATCCTAACAGTCGGTCGGGGTGGTGATTATATTTCTCTCAAGAAAGTTGAGCATTTGCAATTTGGGCAAACCGTTGAACTTGCACATGCTGGAAAGCACTATAGAGTTGAATTTCCATTGGCTGGTGATTTTCAAATTGCCAATGGCTTAGTTGCAAGTGGGATGGCAATTGCTACAGGCACATCCCCAGAAGTTGCGTTCAAAGCGCTTGAAAATCTAAAAGGTGCATCGGGTAGGCTTGAACTCGTTGGTAAGTCTGAAAAAGGTGCGCCGATTTATGTTGACTATGCGCACAAACCAGAAGCACTGGAAAATGTTCTTACTTCACTTCGCCCCTTTACATCGGGCAGAATAGTTTTAGCGTTTGGGTGTGGTGGTGATAGGGATCCTGGAAAACGTGAAGTCATGGGTGAGATTGCGTCGCGTTTGGCTGACGCTGTCATTGTCACGGATGACAATCCACGCACTGAAGATCCATCTAAGATACGAACAACTATTATGAAAGCGTGCGCTGGTGCGGTTGAAATTGGCGATCGTGGTGAGGCGATAAAATATGGGTGTGAACTTTTAGAAGAAGGCGATTGTTTTGTGGTTGCTGGTAAGGGGCATGAGCCAGGGCAAATTGTTGGAGACAAGATTTTACCTTTCTCGGATCATGATGCTATTCGAGATGTGCTTAAGGAAATTTCGTCATGAATTATCTTTGGGAAACAGATGCAATTTTAGCCGCAACCAACGGTCGTCCTGTTGGTGAGATGCCTGAGGGCATTACTGGCATATCAATTGACTCTAGAACGCTTAAAGAAGGTGAAGCTTTTTTTGCCATCAAAGGTGATCAGTTTGATGGGCATGATTTTTTACCTGCGGCTTTAAGAGCAGGTGCTGCTTTTGCCGTTGTCGATGAAAATCGTTTAGTTTCACTTGGTGGAATTAATTTGCCCTTGATTGTTGTGCGTGATGTGCTGGAAGCAATGACGCATTTGGGGTTTGCGGCAAGAGCTAGGTCGAAAGCGCAAATTATTGCAGTTACTGGTAGTGTAGGGAAAACTTCCGTCAAAGAGATGCTACGTACTGTTTTATCGTATAGCGGAGAAGTACATGCCTCTGTTGCGTCTTTCAATAATCATTGGGGCGTGCCTCTTACGTTAGCACGTATGCCTTCAACAACTAATTTTGGTGTTTTTGAAATTGGCATGAATCACCCAGATGAAATACGTCCTTTGGTGAAAATGGTTCGTCCGCATATTGCGATCATAAATAATGTTGCGGCAGCCCATATTGGTGCATTTGAATCTATTGATGATATTGCGCGAGCAAAGGCAGAAATTTTTGAAGGCGTTATTCCTGGTGGGTATGGCATCATCAACCATGATGATAAGCGCTACACGCTGCAACGAGATTTGGCAGTTGATGCTGATATTGAGCACCTTATTACGTTTGGTACGAAACGTGGCTCTGATATTTGGCTCAGAAACCTTGAGCAAAAAGATGGTGGGCTAAAGCTTGATGTACGCATCAAGGGGGAAGATTATCAGTATGAAATGGCAGTTACTGGTGAACATATGGCGTTAAATAGCCTTGCTGTTCTTGGTGCTGCGTCTCTTGCAGGTGCGGATATTAAAAAAACGGCTGATGCAATGGCAAAAGTAACGCCAGCTAATGGTAGAGGTACGCGTTATGTAATGGGTGGCTCGGGCACAATGGGGGTTACGCTTATCGATGAAAGTTACAATGCTAACCCTGCCTCTATGGAGGCTGCTTTAAATGTCCTCGGCAGTTTTGGTGGCGCTAAAACTAAGCGACGCATTGCTGTTTTAGGGGATATGTTAGAACTTGGAAGACAGTCTAAAAAGCTGCACGAAGGATTAGCTAAATTTGTGTCGGCTGCAAAAGTTGACTTGGTGTTTTTGGTAGGACCCGAAATGGAGAACCTTGCTAAAATTCTACCAAATGAAAAACTTGGTGGTCATTATCCCGATACAACCAATCTCGCAGAGCGTTTGAAGGTTGTTTTTAAGGGGGGTGATGTTGTGGTGTTCAAAGCATCTAACAGCATGGGTTTTTCAAAAATAGTACAAGAAATATTGGAATAGCTTTAACTGTGTGATTAGGCGAAGGGTAAAAATAGATGCTTTATTATCTTGGACAGGAATTTTCTTCAGATTTTTCCGTTCTTAATATATTTAGATATATTACGTTTCGAACAGGTGCTGCACTTGTTACTTCGGCGCTGATCGTATTCTTATTTGGCCCACGCATTATTGCCAGTTTAAAAATCAGACAAGGCAAAGGTCAGCCTATTAGATCAGATGGCCCTGAAACACACTTTGCAAAAGCTGGTACACCAACAATGGGCGGCTTGATGATACTGAGCGGTCTCATCTTTTCTTCATTGTTGTGGGCGAATTTGTCCAGTGTGTATGTTTGGGTGATTTTAATGGTTACCTTGGGGTTTGGCGCTATTGGCTTTTATGATGATTATCTAAAAGTAACTGCGGCAAGTCATAAAGGGTTTTCGGGTAAAGCAAGGTTGGGACTTGAATCAATTATTGCAGGCATTGCTTGTTATATATTTATGACCAGCGGGCAAGAGCCATTTTCTTCATCGCTAACGTTTCCTTTTTTCAAGGATTTATTGTTGAATCTTGGTTGGTTTTTTGTGCCTTTTGGTGCTTTTGTTATTGTTTCTGCAGGTAATGCGGTAAATCTGACTGATGGGCTGGATGGGTTGGCGATTGTGCCTGTTATGATTGCCGCCGCTTCGTTTGGCATGATTGCATATCTTTCTGGTAACGCAATTTTTGCTGGCTATCTACAAATTCACTTTGTGCCTGGAACTGGTGAAATTGCTGTTCTATGTGGTGCACTTATTGGGGCTGGACTTGGCTTTTTATGGTTCAATGCACCGCCAGCAGCAATCTTTATGGGCGATACTGGTTCTTTAGCGCTTGGTGGTATGATTGGTGCAATTGCGGTTGCTACAAAACACGAAATTGTCTTGGTTATTATTGGTGGGCTTTTTGTTATGGAAGCGCTTTCGGTTATTATTCAAGTTGCTTCCTTTAAGCTTACTGGCAAACGTGTTTTTGCCATGGCGCCTATCCATCACCATTTTGAGAAAAAGGGTTGGACGGAAAGTCAGGTTGTTATTCGCTTCTGGATTATTTCAGTTTTACTGGCGCTCATTGGTCTTGCAACCTTGAAGCTTCGTTAGGATTTTAAAATATGATTCCAGTCACAACACGCAAAGATCAAACAATCGCTCTTTTTGGGCTTGGTGGGTCTGGCATGGTAACTGCTGAAGCACTTGTTGCTGGCGGTGCGCGGGTGACGGCATATGATGATAATCCGCAAAAGGTTGAAGAAGCATCTACCAAAGGTATTCCTACCGCTGATTTGCGTGAATTTGATTTTTCAAAAGCAGATGCATTTGTGTTAGCACCCGGTGTTCCTTTAACGCATCCAAAACCGCATTGGACGGTTGATATGGCTAGAGCGCATAATGTGCCGATCGTCGGAGATGTTGCGCTATTTGCAGATGAGCGCCGTGTTCATGCACCGCATTCGCATTTTATTGCGATTACTGGCACTAACGGTAAATCAACGACGACAGCTTTAATCTCTCACATTTTAAAGAATAATGGGCGTGATGTGCAGATGGGTGGCAATATTGGTCGCGCTGTTCTTTCGCTTGATGCGCTTTCTAATGATAAAGATTATGTGGTTGAATGTTCTTCTTATCAAATTGATTTAGCACCTGAGCTTGATCCGTCTATTGGTGTTTTATTAAATCTGGCGCCTGACCATCTTGATCGTCATGGTACAATGGAAAATTATGCTGAAATAAAATCACGTCTAGTCGCAAAAAGTAAGACTGCAATTATTGGCGATAATGACCCTCATAGCTTTGCTGTATCTAATGCTTTAGACGTTGGTGGAAAATCAGTTGTTCGGATTTCTAATGAAAAAATCAACGATGGATTTGGCGTTGTTGATGATCAGGTTGTGATGTTTAGTGCGGCTGATGAAACGTTTTTTGCTAACCTTCATGGCATAGCAACATTACGTGGAAAACATAACGCACAAAATTCAGCTGCGGCAATTGCAGTGTGTAGATCCGTTGGTTTGAGTGTGGATGAAGTTCAGGCTGGATTGAATTCATTTCCAGGTCTTGCGCACCGTATGGAAATTATTGGCAATGTTGACGATGTCTTATTTGTAAACGATTCTAAGGGAACTAATGCAGATGCTGCTGCTATGGCGCTTGCTAGTTTTGAAGATATTTATTGGATTGCAGGTGGTTTAGCAAAAGAGGGTGGTATTGAAACACTTCGCCCTTTGTTTAAACGCATTGCAAAGGCATATTTAATTGGTGAGGCGGCGCCGGAGTTTTCTGCAACTTTGGGAAGTGACGTTGCCTTTGAAATTTCACAAACATTAGATGTGGCTGTTGTGAATGCAGCAAAGGATGCAAATCAAATAGGCGGCAAGGCAGTAGTGATGTTGTCACCAGCTTGCGCAAGTTTTGATCAATTTCCAAACTTTGAAATTCGTGGTGAGGCTTTTCGTACAGAAGTTGAAAAGCTGGATAATCTAATTCCATATGGGAGTAGTTAAACATGGTAAGTCGCGCAGATAAAAGTCATTTAGCTGAATGGTGGCGTACATTAGATAAGCCACTTTTATCAGCTCTTTTGTTCTTGATGTTATGTGGGTTTTTAATGTCATTTGCTGGTAGTCCACCCGTTGCGGATAGAATTGGTGTTGATGAATTTCACTTTATCAAGCGCCACGCTATTTTCTTAATCCCTTCAGTTTTGGTAATGATCGGGTTTTCAATGTTTACGCCGAAGCAGGTTAGGCGAACGGCCTTTGTTTTGTTTGCGTTTTCTGTTCTTGCTTTACTTGCAACCTTGTTTATTGGTTCTACTGCTAAAGGTTCTAGCCGTTGGATTTATATTGCAGGTTTCACCTTGCAACCATCTGAGTTTGTAAAGCCTGCATTCGTGGTGATTACAGCTTGGTTGTTTGCTGAAAACTCTCGTAGGCCAGATATTCCAGGGAATTTATTTTCTATTATTCTTTTTGCAATCGTTGCATCCTTATTGATTGTTCAGCCAGACTTTGGACAAACGATGTTGATTGGAATTGTTTGGGGCGCGTTATTTTTTATGGCTGGCATGTCTTGGGTTTGGATTGCAGCCTTAAGCGGTATTGGCATTATTGGAATGTTGACAGCATATCTTTTGTTTAGTCACGTTGCCAGTCGGATCAATCGCTTTATCACAGGTGAGGGCGATAATTATCAAGTTGACCGTGGTATTGATGCTATTGTAAATGGCGGCTGGCTTGGACAAGGGCCAGGCGAGGGGACTGTCAAAAACATCCTTCCAGATAGTCATACGGATTTCTTATTTGCAGTTATTGCCGAAGAGTTTGGTATTATTGCTTGTATGTTATTGGTTGGGGTGTTTGCTTTTATTGTTATGCGCGGACTTGCTAAATCACTTAATGAAAAAGATGCATATGTAAGGATGGGCGCTTCTGGTCTTGTTTTACTTTTTGGCTTTCAGTCGATGATAAACATTGGTGTTAATCTTAAGCTGTTACCAGCAAAGGGTATGACTTTACCCTTTATTTCTTACGGGGGTTCTTCCATGCTTGCGATGGCAATGGGGATGGGTTTCTTGCTTGCACTTACACGATCAAGACCTGAACGCCGTCAAAGTTCGTCTATTGGTTTTGGTATTCACATCGCAAAGCCTGCGGAGTAAAAATATGTCTAAGGGTGTTATTCTTCTTTGTGCAGGTGGAACTGGTGGTCATTTATTTCCAGCAGAAGCTGTTGCACATGAATTAAAGAGCCGTGGTTATACAATCCATTTGGCTGCGGATGATAGGGTTGAAAAATTTGCTGATAATTTTCCTGCAGAAGAAATCCATCAAATAAAGTCTGCAACACTTGGCTCAAAAAACCCGTTCGCAATTTTGAGAACAGTAAAGAGTTTGTGGCAGGGCTATAAACAAAGTCGAATGTTGCTTTTGAAGTTAAAACCTGTTGCTGTTGCTGGGTTTGGTGGTTATCCAACTGTACCCCCCTTGTTGGCGGCAACACGATTAGGGATATCCACTCTCGTTCATGAATCAAATGCTGTACTAGGACGCGCTAATCGATTGCTTTCAAAGAAAGTAAATAAGGTTGCGATTGGGTTTGGTGAAACAAAGCATGTGGGCGATGTTCATGTTAGCGTAACGGGAAATCCTGTAAGACCTGATATTTTGAAAGCATCTATTCAAAATTATCCTCAGCGTACAGTTGACGCTAAGTTTAACTTATTGGTTTTTGGTGGCAGTCAAGGGGCTGCTTATTTCAGCGAAGCCTTGCCTGAGGCTTGCAAACTATTAAAGGATGAAGAGCGTAAGCTTCTTAAGATTGTTCAGCAAGCAAGACCAGAAGATAAAGAACAACTTGTTGCTGCTTATGAGGCGATGAATGTGGATGCAGAAGTTACAAGTTTTTTTGGCGATATGGCCTCTAAGCTGCAAAGCTCTCATCTTGTTATTAGCCGTGCAGGTGCTTCAACGGTTAGTGAGTTAGCAGTTATAGGACGGCCTTCAATTCTTGTTCCATATCCGTTTGCGCTTGATCATGACCAAGCTACTAATGCAGCGACCGTTTCTGCAGAAGGAGGGGCAACACTCTTTCAACAGTCTGCACTAACGCCAAAGCTATTGGCGGATGAGCTTTCTCGTGCTATCGCAGACCCGAAAAAGCTAGAACTTGCTGCTAAGAATGCTAAAAAAACTGGCAAACCAGACGCAACAAAAGTTTTGGCAAATATGCTTGAAGCTCTTGCTGTTTGAATTGCCTAATTAATTATAGAATAATTTCAGGATGATAGTTTTATGAAAATGCCCGAAAAAATTGGCCTCGTTCATTTTGTTGGAATAGGAGGCATCGGTATGAGTGGTATAGCCGAGGTGCTTCATAATCTTGGCTATGATGTGCAAGGCTCTGATATGAACGAAAGTGCTAATGTTCAGCGCTTACGTGACAAGGGTATTACGGTTCATATTGGTCACAGGGCTGAAAACCTTGGTGATGCAGAAGTTGTTGTTGCTTCTACGGCTATTAAAAAAGATAACCCTGAACGCATAGCAGCGCGTGAGCGTAACTTGCCAACAGTTCGTCGCGCAGAAATGCTTGCGGAATTGATGCGTTTTAAAAAATCAATTGCGATTGGTGGAACACACGGTAAGACGACTACTACGACTATGGTAAGCACTTTGTTGGTAGCTGGTGGTCTTGATCCAACTGTCATTAATGGTGGTATCATTAATGACATTGGTACAAATGCTCGTATGGGTGATGGAGAATGGATGGTTGTGGAAGCAGACGAGTCTGATGGAACGTTCCTAAAACTACCTGCTGATGTTGCGGTTGTGACAAATATTGATCCTGAGCATCTGGATCATTATGGCGATTATGAAGCTGTGAAAAAGGCATTCTCTACGTTTGTTGAAAACGTTCCTTTTTATGGTTTTGGCGTTATGTGTCTTGATCATCCGGAAGTGCAGGCGCAAGTTGCCAAAATTACGGATCGGCGCGTCGTTACGTACGGTGAAAATAGACAAGCAGAAATTCGATTTAAAGATGTTGTGTCCAAAGGGTCCAGCTCGCATTTTGTGATTGAACGTAGAAACAGAAAAACAGGTGCTGTTAGTACCATCCACGACTTAGTTTTGCCCATGCCTGGATTATATAATGTTTCTAATGCAACAGCTGCTATTGCGGTTGCGTTAGAACTTGGTGTTACTCATGATGCTATTCGTGAAGGGCTTGCTTCTTTTGGTGGAGTTAAGCGCCGCTTTACGAATACAGGGTCTTGGAATGGGGTTGAGATTTATGATGATTATGCACATCACCCTGTAGAAATTAGCTCTGTTTTGTCTGCTGCAAGTCAAGCAAGCTCTGGCAAGGTTATCGCTATTAAACAACCCCACCGCTATTCGCGTCTTGAAAGCTTGTTTGGTGATTTTTGCTCTTGTTTTAATGATGCAGATCATGTGCTGGTTGCACCTGTTTATGAAGCTGGTGAAAAACCAATTGAAGGTATCAATTCTGTGACGCTTGCAGAGGGACTTCGTTCTGGTGGTCATCGCAGTGCGATTGCTATTGATGGCCCTGAAGACATTGCTGCTAAAGTTGCTGAGTTGGCTGAGCCGGGCGATTTTGTAATCTTCCTAGGTGCAGGTAATGTGAGTCAGTGGGCATATGCATTGCCTGATGAATTAAAGGCGCTTGGTTAGTCTCATGTCGGGTGAAGCACTCTTAAAAAAGCTTGAAGGTAATTTAGAAGGTGTGCGAGGGCGCATAACGGCTGATGCCTTAATGTCTAAATTGACTTGGTTTCAGGTGGGAGGGCCTGCCGATATTTTATTCCAACCTGCGGATGAAGAAGATCTTGCACTTTTCTTAAAGCAATTGCCTGAAGATGTTCCAGTTCTGGTTGTGGGTGTTGGCTCTAACTTGCTCGTGCGCGATGGTGGATTAGAAGGTGTTGTTATTCGTCTCTCTGCCAAAGGCTTTGGTATGGTCGAGGATTTAGGCAATAATCGATTGCTTGCAGGGGCTGCTATTCCTGATAAGCGTCTTGCAGCAAAAGCGCTAGAACTTGGGCTTGGCGGTTTTGAGTTTTATCATGGTATTCCAGGTGGAATTGGTGGTGCGCTTCGTATGAATGCAGGTGCAAATGGTACCGAAACAACTAACCGTGTTGTTGAAGTTCATGCAATTGATCGTAAAGGCGACAAGCATGTGCTTAGTCATGAGGATATGGGGTATACCTATCGCCATAGCGCAGTATCTGAGGATTTAATTTTTACTAAGGCTGTGTTTGAAGGGTTTCCAGACGATAAAGCGGCCATTCAATCTCGAATGGATGAAGTGCAGCATCATCGTGAAACTGTTCAACCTGTTAAGGAAAAGACAGGTGGTTCAACCTTTAAAAATCCGCAGGGCTATAGTTCTTGGAAATTAGTTGATGAGGCAGGGTTGCGTGGGTTTAAGCTTGGTGGCGCTCAAATGAGTGAAATGCACTGTAATTTTATGATTAACACAGGCAATGCTACCGCAAGTGATCTTGAAAGCCTTGGTGAACATGTGCGCGCACAAGTGCTTGAAAAAACAGGGGTTACGCTTGAGTGGGAAATTAAGCGTATCGGTCGTGCTTAGTCTTTATAATAAAAAATAAATTCTTTTTAATTATTGCCTTGGAAAATCCTCAAATTTCGCTAGAATCTTAACAACAGGTGATTTGCTTTGCAGGTCATGAGTTGTGGGGTGGCAAGTTTTTGGGTTGTACTGGCAAATAGCTAGGTAATTATAAGAATTAGCCAAGGCAAGAAGCTGGGAAAACCAGACTGTCTTACTTAGTATCAGTAAACAGGCAGGTGAGTGTGTAATTTTGCGAGCTTTTGTTCGTGATTGCGGTTTAGTGAATCTAGGGCTTTGGTTCTAGGCGCTTTATCTAAGTGTTTGTTATGGGGAAGCATATTTATGACGGGGAAACATGTTGCGGTATTAATGGGCGGGTGGTCATCCGAAAGAGAAGTCTCGCTTTCTTCTGGTAAAGCCTGTTCTGATGGCCTTCGTAATGCTGGTTATAAAGTCACTGAAGTTGATGTTGATCGAAAAATTAGTTCTGTATTACGTAATCTAAATCCTGATGTTGCTTTTAATGCATTGCATGGCCCTTATGGAGAAGATGGCCTGATACAAGGCGTGCTGGAATTTTTGAATATTCCATATACGCATTCAGGTGTTCTTGCGTCTGCGCTTGCGATGGATAAGCAAAAAGCAAAACGGATTGCCAAGGCTGCTCATATTCCAGTTGCTGAGTCTGTCTTAATTGATCGGCATGAAGCGGCAAAAAATCATGTTATGAAGCCACCTTATGTGATTAAGCCTGTGTCAGAAGGTTCGTCGTTTGGCGTCTTAATAATCAAGGATGATGCAATACATCCACCCCAAGAATTAACCCGTGATGACTGGCCATACGGCGATAATTTGATGGCAGAACGATTCGTTGGTGGTCGTGAATTAACTTGTTCAGTGATGGGTGATGTTGCCCTTGGGGTAACTGAAATCCAAACTGGTAGTGAAAAATTCTATGATTTTGATGCAAAATACGCAGAAGGTGGCTCAAAACACATAATTCCTGCAAAAATTAAACCAAATATTTACCAAGAAATACTGAAACTGTCATTGAAAGCTCATGAAGTGATGGGATGTCGGGGTGTGTCACGCTCAGATTTTCGTCTCGATGATGGGCCAATGGGGTCGGGTGAACTTATTTGGCTTGAGGTAAATACTCAACCAGGTATGACAGCTACGTCCTTATTACCTGAACAGGCAGCCCATGCGGGGCATTCCTGGGAAGAATTGTTGAGTTGGATTGTGGAGGACGCTTCTTGCAACCGGTAGGCGGAAATAAACGCCATAAAGAAATGGATAAGAACCTGCTTGCTGATGCAAAGCAGGATTCGTTTATTTATGGATTAGCGAATTCTCGCCGAGCTCCTCGATTTGTTCGAAGAGTTGCGCGTTTTGTTCAAGTAATTACGCCAAGGCGATTTGTTATGAGCAAAACTATTCAAGTGATGTCTCTTGGGTTGGTTGCTGTTGTTGGCTCTGGTTATTTAATTAAAACATCGAAAGCGAATAGCGTTGTTTCTTCTGCTAGTTCATATATGGGCTTTCAAGCTAATAAGCTGGTTGTAAATGGTAATGCGAATCTTGATATCAATGTCCTTCAGGCTAGGTTGGCAACTCAGCTTGGAAATTCACTTTTCTCATTTAAGGTTGATGAAGCACGCGAAGAAATTCTTAATGATAGCTGGGTTGAAGAGGCTACTGTTAGAAAAATTTATCCTGATACAATCGTTGTTGATGTTGTTGAAAGAGAACCTGTTGCTCTATGGCAATCTAAAGGTGAGATTCATCTGATTTCTGACGATGGTTTTGTTATTTCAAAAGCAGGGCCAAAGCACATGAACTTGCCGCAGGTTGTTGGTGATGGTGCAAATATGGTTGCTGCTGAATTTTTGTCAGCGATTAGTCGTTTTCCTGTAATTACTAGAAAAGCTGGCGCTTATGTACGTGTAGCGGGGCGCCGTTGGAATGTTCGTATCAACGATGGCCCTCAAGTTTTATTACCAGAAGCCGATTGGCAGGTTGCACTATTTGAGTTGCAGGGTCTTCAAGCGAAGAAAAAGTTATTAGATCGTGATATTGTTCAGATAGATATGCGTTTGCGCGATCGCTTGGTTATCAAGCTTGATCCGAAAGCTGCTGATATTCGTAAAACCGCAATACAAAAATCTCTCAAGCGTGATTGGCACAAAACATGAGTATGCTGCGTTCAGATGGGCTGCTGCCACGCATGAGGCCTTTGTCAGACAAACGCTCAACAATTGTGAGTGTCTTAGATATTGGTACTTCTAAGGTTTGTTGCTTGATTGCAGAGTTAACCCCTCGTGATCCAGGTGAAGCTGTTTTAGGTCGTACGCACAAAATAAAAGTGCTTGGTCTTGGCCATCAGCAATCTAGGGGCATTAAGTCTGGTGTGATTGTAAACCTTGATCAAGCTGAGCAGGCTATTCGTCAAGCAGTTGAAAGTGCTGAGCGAAATGCAGGTATGACAGTAGATTCGTTGATTGCAAATGTTTCTTCTGGGCGGTTAGTAAGTGAAGCTTTCTCCGCAGATATCTCTCTTGGCGGTCATGCAGTAGAAGAACGAGACGTTAGTCAGGTTTTGCTTGCTGGTGCGCAACATGCTTTAGCGCCAGAACGTTCTGTTGTTCATTCAATTCCAATTGGATATTCACTTGATGGCGAGCATGGCATTTCTGATCCTCACGGGATGGTTGGTGAACGTTTAGGCGTTGATATGCACGTTGTTACGGCAGAAAATGCTCCACTTAGAAATTTGGAACTTTGTATTAATCGTGCACACCTTTCGGTTGAGGGTATGGTCGCGACACCTTACGCAGCTGGGCTTGCCACGTTAGTGGAAGATGAAATGCAAATGGGTTGCGCATGCATCGATATTGGTGGCGGCACAACAACTTTATCTGTCTTTATTGACGGTGGGTTTGTTTATTCAGATGCCATTGCAATTGGTGGTTCGCATGTGACAATGGATCTAGCGCGGGGATTATCAACCCGTCTTGATGACGCTGAGATGTTGAAAGTAAAATATGGCTCTGCGCTTTTGGGTTCAAGTGATGATGAAGCCATGCTGACGATCCCTCCTATTGATGAGGCAGATCGTGATGCGCCTATGCAGGTCAGTAAAGCGCAATTAACACGTATTATTCGCCCAAGAGTTGAAGAAACTCTTGAGATGATCCGCGATCGCCTAGCTAGTTCTGGGTTTGCTGAAGCTGTCGGTAAACGCCTTGTACTTACAGGTGGTGCTAGTCAATTAAATGGAATGTCTGAAGTCGCTCGACGTGTTTTGTCACGTAATGTGCGCCTTGGGCGACCAATGGGAATAGCTGGGATGCCTGAAATGGCAAAAGGCCCAGTATTTTCTACTGCTGTAGGTCTTTTGATCTATCCGCAGATATCAAAGATTGAAAATTTTTCCAACCCAACAAAGTTCGGCTCGATGCTGGCAACGGGAACTAATGGTCCATTGGGGCGATTAGGCAATTGGTTTAGGGAAAGTTTTTAATATGACGCTTCTTATTAGGCGTCATTAATTAAGTAAGGTGTTTTGAAGTAAATGAGCGATGGGGTCATTCAAAATATCAAATGAAATGCGGCAGTGATGGGAACATCACAAAATAATGGGTTCTGGCGGTTTTTCCGTCTAACCGAAACGGAGACGAGGAAAATGACTATTAACTTGCAAAAGCCTGATATTACAGAGCTAAAGCCAAAGATTACTGTATTTGGTGTTGGCGGCGGCGGCGGAAATGCTGTCAATAACATGATTAATGGCGGCCTTGAAGGCGTCGAATTTGTTGTTGCTAATACGGATGCTCAAGCATTGACGATGTCTGCAGCAGAAAAAATTATTCAACTTGGTACAGACGTAACAGAAGGTTTGGGCGCTGGCTCAATGCCAGAAGTTGGCGCTGCTGCTGCAGAAGAATGTATGACAGAAATTCAAGATTACCTAAATGGTACTCACATGGCATTTGTGACAGCTGGTATGGGCGGTGGAACGGGTACAGGTGCAGCTCCTGTTGTTGCACGTGCAGCACGTGAAATGGGTGTTTTGACTGTTGGTGTGGTTACAAAACCATTCCAGTTTGAAGGTCAAAGACGTATGAAAACAGCCGATGCAGGAATTGCCGAACTGCAAAAGCATGTTGATACACTAATCGTTATTCCGAACCAGAACCTTTTCCGTATTGCTAATGATAAAACAACTTTTTCTGATGCCTTTGGTATGGCCGATCAAGTTCTATATTCTGGTGTTGCTTGTATTACTGATTTGATGGTCAAAGAAGGCCTTATCAATCTTGATTTTGCTGATGTTCGCTCTGTGATGCGCGATATGGGCAAAGCAATGATGGGTACGGGTGAAGCAGGTGGCGAAGGTCGTGCAAGACTTGCTGCCGAAGCTGCTATCTCTAATCCACTACTTGATGAAACAACAATGAGTGGTGCTCAAGGCTTGTTAATCTCGATTACAGGTGGCCGTGACATGACGCTCTTTGAGGTCGATGAAGCTGCTACGCGAATTAGCGAAGAAGTTGATGAAAGTGCTAATATTATTGTTGGTGCAACCTTCGACGAAAACCTTGAGGGGGTTATTCGTGTATCTGTTGTTGCAACTGGCATTGATGCTGTTGCACGTAAGTCAGAAGAACCTGTGTCACAAAAAACAATTGATGCAGTAACGCGTGCACTTCCGAAAGCAAACCCTGTTGCTAAACCCGCAGCAACTGCAGCTGAAAAGCAAGATAAGACAGAAGAGTTTACCCAAAAAATTGAAAAAACAGCTGCTGCAATGGCTTTGCCTAGAGCATCAGAACCTGCACAAAAAGAGCGTGTTGAACGTGATGGTGTAGGCATTGCGCCTTTTAAACCAGAAGCCAAGGTTTTCTCTGACCCTAAAGTTGAGGATGAGTTTAAAAGTGCTCTTGAAGAAGAGTTGCTCCCTGAAGAAAGTAATTTTGTACCCCCTGCAGCTGAAGAGCCTCGTGGTGTCGTTCAAGCAACTGCTATTCCAAAAGTTGAAGATTTTCCTCCTATGGTACAGCAAGCTGTGGCTGAAAAGTCAGAGCCTAGCGCGCCACAAGCCATCAAAGCGGATACTTCGCATGGCCCAATGGGCTTGTTGAACAAGCTAAAGCATAGCTTTAGTGGTCGTGAGCATGAGATGGCAGCATCTGGTCAACCGCAACAATCGCCACGTTCAGTGGCACCTTCTGCACCTGTTTCAGTAGAGCATGCTGCGCCGCAACCAGTTGCGCAAGCACCTATGCAACCAGCGCCGCAAACACCTCCACAAACGGTCGCACAAAATGCGCCTCAACAGCCAGTTTCTGCGCCAGCAGCGAGAGTGGATGATAATCCATATGCACCAAAGCGAGGTCAGCTGGATACAATGGGTAGAATCAATCCTGTTGATAGTCAGCCAACAGAAGAAGATCAGTTGGATATTCCTGCATTCCTTCGCAGGCAAGCTAATTAATTTAGTGTCTTGTTAATAAAACCCGCTTGTTACATATTGTAACAGGCGGGTTTTTTGTTATCTATTTGTTTTTATTAGAGAAAATATATTGCCTTTTTGTTTTCAGTAACAAAAAGTAAGAAAGCGTGATTTGGCGTGATAGCCTAATATGATTATAAAAACATCATAGTCTTAGGGCTATTAATTACTAAAATAGTAATATTATGCATTCATATTGTTTGTGATTGCGTTGGGCAAATTGGGGAATAAATTGTTAGGTCATCAAACTACACTTCGAGACAGCTTGCAGTTTTCAGGCGTCGGTGTTCACTCTGGGCAAGAAGTTAATATGACTTTGGTTCCCGCAGATGCTAATACAGGTATCGTTTTTAATGTTGCTGACCCTAATTCTCCAGACAAAACAGTCGACCTGCCTGCAAATTTAAGCACAGTTGGTGCAACAGATCTTTGTACGGTGCTTGGATCTTTCAATTCTGCCCATGCTGCAACAATCGAACATTTAATGGCTGCGTTACGCGCCTTGAATGTTGATAATGTTATTGTTGAATTAGATGCTACTGAAGTTCCTGTTATGGATGGTAGTTCGTTTGAATTCGTAGAAGCTATTCAGTCTGTAGGTCTTACCTCGCTTGCGGCACGTCGTTGTTATATTCGTGTTAACAAGCCCGTTCGTGTTGATATGGGCGCTTCATGGGGTGAGTTTGTTCCTTATGAAGGTACGCGATTTGAAATTGAGATTGACTTTGAATGCGAAGCTATTGGTCGTCAGTCTTATGCTTCTGACATCACAGAGGAAGTCTTTTGCAACGAATTAAGCCGCGCTCGTACTTTTGGCTTTATGAAAGATGTTGAGCGTTTATGGGCTGCTGGCTTTGCGCTGGGTTCATCGTTGGAAAATTCTGTAGTCATTGGGGATGATAATAATATTATTAATCCTGAAGGTCTTCGGTATGAAAAAGAATTTGTGCGCCATAAGACATTGGATGCAATTGGTGATTTAGCACTCGCGGGTGCTCCAATTCTTGGCTGTTACCGCTCTTATCGTGGTGGCCATAAGTTGAATGCAATGGTTCTTTCTGCATTATTATCTGATAAAGAGGCTTTTGATTTTGTTGAGCCGCCTATGTCTCGCCCAAAAATAATGCATGGTGAACTTGTTGCTGTTAGTGCTCCTGCTTATGCTGCTGTTTTAGTTTAAGCATAAACGCTTGAATTTCTTGCCAGTTTAGAATTTTTGCCATAATATGGTGATATTCCTACTACAAAGAGTGGGGAATTCTTTAGAGTCTGCTTTAATGGCTTCTCTAAAAGTGGTAAACGTAAGTAAGAACTGACTGGTTGTAGGTAATATAATGTTTTCAAGCTTAAAAAAACTATCACTTGTTGCATGTTTAGTTGCGGTTGCGGCGTGTAGCAAAACTGACGGTAAAAGTTCTGACTTTGCTGTTGAAGAAATTATTGCGCCAGACACACTGTATAACCAAGCTCTTGCAAATCTTGATGCAGGAGACTTGAGCGAATCTCAAAAACGTTTGAATGACATTGACCGCCAGCATCCTTACTCAGAGTATTCACGACGTTCTTTGATACTCAATACATTTATTAATTATCGCAAAGCTGCTTATGCGGAAGCTGCTAATAGTGGCAATCGTTTCCTTCAGCTTTATCCAGGCGATAAAGACGCGGCTTATGCGCAGTACATTATTGGAATGTCATATTTCAAAAGAATTCCGCATATTACTCGTGATCAGACTATGGCAAGACGAGCTTTTGGTTCGATGACTGCCTTGGTTGAAAAGTATCCTGAAAGTGAATATGTCGAAGATGCTAAAAAGAAAATTCTGATTACGCGTGATCAGCTTGCAGGCAAAGAAATGCTTGTTGGGCGTTACTATCAAGAGCGCAGAGAGTTTTTGGCTTCGATTAATCGTTATCGTAAGGTTGTTGAGAAATACCCAAGTACGCGACATGTAGAAGAAGCCTTGGCTCGATTGACAGAAAGCTACTATTCTCTTGGTCTTGTTGAAGAGGCGCAAAATTCAGCTGCTGTTCTTGGTCATAACTTCCCAGACAGCAAGTGGTATGATGATTCTTATAGATTGCTTCAATCAGGTGGCTTAGAACCTCGTCAATCTGAAAATTCTTGGCTTCAAGACCTATTTGGTACTGGTACTAAGAAGATTTAAATCTTTTAGCTATTACGCTATCTCTTAATAACATGGCTGAGCACTGCAAAAAGGCTTGCAGTGTTGGTGTGAATCTATTCAAACTGATTTGGAACATCATTCTTACGGTTAAGGCCTTATGTTAGCTCAGCTTTCCATCCGTGATATTGTATTAATCGAAAGGCTCGACATTGAGTTTTCGAATGGCTTATCTGTGCTTACAGGTGAGACGGGGGCTGGTAAATCTATACTCCTTGATAGTTTAGCTCTTGCATTAGGTGGGCGGGGCGAAGGCGGGCTTGTGCGTAACACGGTCAACGAAGGAAGTGTTACCGCAGTCTTTGAGCCGCAAAATAGTCATCCAGTTCATAAATTACTGATTGAAAATGGTATCTCGACAAATGATGGATTGATCTTGCGTCGTGTGCAGAAAAAAGATGGCAAGACGCGTGCCTTTATCAATGATGCGCCTGTTTCTGTTGGGCTAATGCGCAAAATTGGTGGCCAACTGGTGGAAATTCATGGGCAGCATGATGATAGAGCCATGTTGGATGCTTCGACGCATAGAAATTTATTGGATGCACATGGTGGGTTAGAGGCTTTGGCTCAGCTAACTGGAAACGCTTGGCGGGCATGGAAAGATGCCGAAAGTAAGTTGGATACTTTAAAAGCCGAAGTCGAAGAAGCACAACGCGAGGCTGATTATTTACGCTCTTCATCAGATGAGCTGAAATTACTTGCACCTGAAACGGGTGAAGAAAACAAACTTGCAGATCAGCGCCAGAAAATGATGAAAGTCGAGCAGGTTGCAACGGATTTGGCTGAAGCTAATGAAACGCTATCAGGTAATGGCTCGCCTGTTACGACAATATCAAACCTTGCTCGTAGACTAGAGCGTAAGCGCCAACAAGCACCAGAGCTTATTGATGAAACTTTAGCGCATCTTGATACCGCACTGAATGCATTATATGCAGCGCAAAATTCGCTTGAAACAGCATTTCATGAAACACATTTTGATCCGCAAGAACTTGAAAACTCTGAGGAGCGGCTCTTTGCGCTTCGTGCAGCGGCTCGAAAATATAATGTTGCTGTTGAAAACCTACCTGACCTAGCTGTGCGTATGGCAGATAACCTTGCGATGCTTGAGGATGGTGAGGATAGACTTTCAAAATTAAATTCTGAGGTTTCATCACTTAAGGAAGAGTTTTTTAGGCTTGCAAACGAACTTTCCCAAAAGCGCAAAGAAGCTGGAGAAGTTTTGACCGCTTCTGTCATGAAAGAATTGCCTGCTTTGAAGCTGGAACTTGCCAAATTTATTGTTCATCAAGAAGCTGATGAGGCAAATGCTAGTGCTGCTGGCATTGATGCTTTAGAATTTTGGGTGCAGACCAATCCTGGTTCAAACCCTGGTGCTATGCGCAAAGTTGCATCAGGTGGGGAGCTATCACGTTTTATGTTGGCGCTTAAGGTTGCGCTTGCTGACCGTGGCTCTGCGCCTACTTTGGTATTTGATGAAATTGACTCAGGGGTTGGTGGTGCAGTTGCTGATGCAATTGGTAGGCGCTTGGCGCGTTTGTCTGATGCGGTTCAGGTGTTATCTGTCACTCACGCACCTCAGGTCGCTGCGAAAGCTTCGGGGCATTATTTGATTGCTAAATCAGCAGTGCAGGAGAGTGACCGTGTTGCAACTGCTGTTACGCCAATTGTTGATGGTGTTCGTTTGGAAGAAGTTGCGCGGATGCTTTCTGGTGCTACAGTGACCGATGAAGCAAGGGCTGCTGCGGAAAAACTGATTAATCAGCCCGGTGCATAAGATAGGGTTTTGGTTTGACACAGGACTATTCTCAAATTGAAATTGAGGTGCTGAATGCCAAACAAGCGGGTGAAGAGCTTGCGCGTTTGGCAGCTGAAATTGAGCACCATGACAAGCTTTATCATGGCAATGATAATCCTGAAATCACCGATGCGGAATATGATAAATTACGTCGAAGAAACCTTGGTATTGAGCAACGCTTTCCTGATCTAATACGCGAAGATTCACCTTCCAAAAAAGTTGGCTTTGCAGCACTTGATAAGTTTGAAAAAGTCACCCACGCAATTCCAATGCTCTCGCTTGAAAATGCATTTAACGATCAAGACGTGCATGATTTTGCCAAGCGGATGCGTAAGTTTTTGAACTTGTCTGAAGCTCAAAAAATGCCGCTTACAGCAGAGCCAAAGATTGATGGTTTGTCGCTTTCATTGCGTTATGAGCAGGGCAAGTTGGTAACAGCGGCAACGCGTGGTGATGGGGCGACAGGTGAAAATGTCACTCAAAACGCAAAGACTATATCTGATATCCCAAGCGTTTTATCTGGCGAGAATATTCCTGATGTCGTGGAAATTCGCGGCGAAGTTTATATGAGTCACAAAGCTTTTCAGGCCTTGAATAAGCGCATGGAAGATGAGGGTAAGCTGACTTATGTTAACCCACGAAACACCGCGGCAGGATCGCTTCGCCAGCTTGATAGTGCGATAACGGCAACCCGTCCGCTAAATTTCTTTGCCTATGCTTGGGGTGAGATGAGTGCCATGCCAGCTGATACGCAAATGGGCATGGTTGAGTGGATGAAAGCGTGCGGATTTAGAATCAATCCGCTTATGCAAAGCTTTGAAACTATTGAAGAACTTCTAAAACACTATCGCCAAATAGAAAAAGATCGCCCTGAACTTGAGTATGACATTGATGGGGTGGTTTACAAAGTTGATGATCTTAACTTGCAGGAAAGACTTGGGTTGAAATCCCGTGTGCCACGCTGGGCAATTGCGCATAAGTTTCCTGCTGAAAAAGCTTGGACAATTTTGCGCGATATTGAAATACAGGTAGGCCGTACTGGAGCGCTTACACCTGTCGCGCGTCTTGAACCCGTTACTGTTGGCGGTGTCGTCGTGACCAATGCAACGCTTCACAATGAAGATTATATCAAGGGTATTGGCAGCAAAGGCGAAGTGCTTCGTGATGGTAAGGATTTGCGTGTTGGTGATCATGTCATGTTGCAACGGGCAGGGGACGTCATTCCACAAATTCTGGATGTTGATTTAACCAAACGCGATGATGGTGTTGAGCCATATGAGTTTCCTTCACATTGCCCGATATGCAAAAGTCATGCGGTTCGTGATGTGAATGAAAAATCTGGAAAAGCTGATTCCGTTAAACGCTGTACTGGTGCGTTGATATGTTCTGCTCAAGCGGTTGAACAACTAAAGCATTTTGTTTCTCGTGGTGCATTAGATATTGATGGGCTGGGCGATAAGCAAGTTGAGGCGCTTTATAAAAATAGAAAGAATGACGAGAGCACAGGGCCTTCTGGAATTGCAAATGCTGCAGATATTTTTACGCTTCGTGAAAGAGATGTGCGGTCTTTAAAAAAACTAAAAGACATGGACGGATGGGGCAGTACCAGCGCTACCAAACTTTTTGAAGCTATTGATAGTGTTCGCAGTGTCGATCTTTATCGCTATGTTTTTGGCCTTGGTATCAGACATGTTGGTGAACAGACCGCAAAAGATTTAGCCAAAACCTATGGCAACGTGGAAGTGCTTAGTAAGGCGATGAAAGGTTTGAATGATCAGCAGGTTTATGATGATCTGCTTTCGGTTGATGGTATTGGTACAACGGTTGCTGAAGCGCTCAAAGAGTTTTTCTCTGAGCCTAGAAATCTGGACGTGTGGGACAGGTTGCTAGAGCAAGTCACCCCTAAACCCGTAGAGCAAGCATCAACCGATAGCCCTGTAGCCGGTAAGACTATTGTGTTCACAGGATCTCTTGAACAAATGACACGTGACGAAGCAAAGGCCATGGCAGAGCGACTTGGCGCTAAGGTGTCTGGTTCGGTTTCTAAGAAAACGGATCTTGTCGTTGCGGGGCCAGGGGCCGGCTCTAAACTCAAGAAAGTGGAAGAGCTTGGCGTTGAAACAATGGATGAAGATGGCTGGTTTGTGTTGATTGGGCGTGATTAGTGTCAAGTTCAGAATTTAATCAAGGTGTTCGTGACTGCGTTCCCATCATGTTTGCCGTTATTTTCTTTGCCATGTTGTTTGGCGCGACAGGCGTGAATAATGGGCTGACATTTGGTGAGACAGTCTTGTCTAGCGCCATGGTCTTTGCGGGTGCAAGTCAGTTTGTGTTTTTGGATTTATACGGTCAACAAGCACCCGTATGGTCTGTACTTCTAGCGGTCTTTGCGGTGAATTTTCGCCATGTGCTATATTCTGCTTCGCTTGGGCGATACATGCAGGATTTTACATTTTTTCAAAAATATTCAGGCTTTTTTTTGCTTGCTGATCCAGTCTTTGGGGCAGGGGAATTACGGGCGCAAAAACAAAAGCTTTCGCCAGCATATTACTTTGGTTATGGATTACCGCTTTATCCAATTTGGGTTGGGTTTACCGCACTGGGGGCTGGTTTTGGTAAGCTGATTACAAACCCTGAAGCTTTTGGCTTTGATATGTTGTTATCTATTTATTTTCTGTCTCTTCTTATGGGTTTTAGATCAAGACCTAATTGGCTATCGTCTGTGCTTGCCAGCGGAATTGTCTCTGTCTTAGTGTTTAAATACATTGGAGCGCCATGGCATATTATGATGGGTGCTTTGGTAGGCATTACCTTGGCTGCTATTATTGGCAAGCCTGATGTAGAAGTGGAGAGTAAAGATGTTTGATTTCTTTCTCTCTCCTGCAACACCTGTAAATGTTTGGCTTGTTATTTTATGTACGGGGATTGTGACATATATCACGCGTTCAGTTGGGCATGTCGTTTTGGCGAGGTTTAAGACAGTCCATCCAAGAGTTGAAGCCGCACTTGAGGCTGTTCCTGGTGCTGTGCTTGTGACGATTGTTTTGCCGCCTGCTTTAACGAATGGGCCTTTGGAATTAATCGCAATGTTGGCAGCCCTTATTGCTAGCTTTAGATTATCGCCAATCGCTGTATTGAGTATTGGAATGGCGATAATTGTTTTAGGCAGATATTTTGAGTTTTAATCGTATAGTGCTATCTGCTGCGCGGTGTACGGCTAAAGATATCTAATTGACCGTGACGCGAAAATCTCTGACCTCTATAGCTGCCATGACGTGAGTGATGGCGCGACTTGTATCGTTTTCCATGTCCACGTGAGAAGTGACCTCTGTTGTGACCACGACTTCTAAAGCCGCTACGGTGTCCGCGGTGGAATTTGCGAATGCCTCTACGATGACCTCTGAAGCCATGTCTGCTGCGCACTTCTTCGACTAGCTCTTCAGACTGAATAAGTTCAGTTGGAATAGGATTGATGTTTAATGGTGCTGCTTGTGCTGAAGTGGTTAGGCTTGCACCACCAATTGTTAAGACAGCGCCAGCTAGGATCGCATAACCTGTTTGTTTAATTGCTTTCGTGCACATAATTTCGTCCTCTCTTATTTATTCGTTATCTCGTTTGTTTCTTTCTGAAATAAACTATTAACTATTAACTATTAGAGCGAGGTTCGAAGTGTATTAATGCACACGATGTTTAACGTATTGAAACTAAACAATATTATCTTGTATAAAATGGGTTTCAGAGCTTTTTTGTCATGTTCTCAAGCCATTTAAGTGTGTTTCCAGTTAAATAAGGTGAGAGTTTTTCATAGGTTTTAGCGTGATAATCATTAAGCCAACGCTTTTCGTCCTGATTTAGCAATTCACGATCGATAAGCCGCTTATCTATTGGTGCCCAAGTGATGTTTTCAAAACTGTGGGTTTCAATATTGCCGCCAATATCTTCTGCCTCACGCACGATTATTAAGTTCTCGATGCGAATGCCGTATTGGCCTTCAACATAATAGCCTGGTTCATTGGAAATAATCATACCAGGTTTTAGCACTTCCATAGAACGGCGGTGAATGCCTTGTGGGCCTTCGTGCACATTCATATAAGAACCAACGCCGTGACCTGTGCCATGGGCATAATCTTTACCATGTTGCCAAAGGGCGTTTCGCGCTAAGACATCAAGGTCGATGCCGCGCGTGCCTTTTGGAAAACGCGCCTGATCAATTGCAATATGACCTTTTAAGACAAGTGTGAAATCGGTAATGGCCTCTTGTGACTGCTTTCCAATTGCGATGGTGCGGGTGATATCTGTTGTACCATCATTATGTTGAGCGCCTGAATCAACCAGATAAATTTCGCCATCTGCCAAAACACGGTTGCTCTCTTCATTGACGCGGTAATGGGGAAGGGCGGCATGAAGGCCAGAAGCGGAGATTGTATCAAAGGAGATTTCTTTTAAATCGCTACCCATATCTGTTGCGTTTTGCGTTCTTATTTCTTCAAGTTTTTTGGCGGCATCAATCTCAGTAATTGAGCCTGGCTTTTGTTCATCCAGCCAACACAGAAATTTACACATGGCGACACCGTCGCGGATGTGTGCAGCTCTTGTGCCTTTTATTTCGGTTTCATTCTTGATTGCTCGAGGCAAGATTACAGGGTCGCGGCCGTTCACAATTTTACCGCCTACCTTTTCGATGATTGTAGAAAGCGCGACCGGAACTCTGTCTGGATCACAAAGAATAGATTTCTTAGTAGAAACACTTCCTAGTATTTTGCCAAGTTCATCAGGCTCATGAAGGGTTGATATGTCACTCAGATATGCTTTTGTCGTTTTATCTAGCTTTTGGCCTTCAATAAAAATCATTGATGCATCAATTGCAGGTATGATCGCAAAGCCTAGTGTCAATGGATTGTGTATGACGTCATTACCGCGAATGTTAAACAACCAAGCAAGCGAGGCTGGGTCTGTCAGAACAGTGTAATCGCAGTTCTTGTCTTTAATTGCTTTTTGAATTTCTGATATTTTGTCAGTTGAAGATTTTCCTGCGAATTTTATATCATGCAACGCAACCGTACCCATTGGCTTTTGGGGCTGGTCACTCCATACACGATCAATCAAATTTTCAACTGGTTTTAACTTAGCGCCTGTTTCTTTTGTGATTTTCTCATATGCCTTAAGCTGATTGATGGTTATAAGCCATGGGTCATATGCGATGATGTCACTTTTACCCATATTGGTCTCAAGCCATTTTGCAGGTGGATTCGTGACAAGGCTTTCAGGGGTAAAGCTTTGCGCGTCAATTTGCTCAACAACCTGAACCGTATATCGGCCATCAGCAAAAACAATTGCTTGATCTAGCGTTACAATGCAAAAGCCAGCAGAACCTGTAAAGCCTGTAAGCCAAGCCAAACGTTCTGCGCGTTCGGGCAAATATTCGTTTTGGTGTTCGTCTGCGTGAGGCACAAGAAAAGCTGTTACATTTTCTCTGCGCATTTCATCGCGAAGTTTCTCTAGCCGTTCTTTGCCAGCAGAACCTTCTGATGTTGAAATAAAGCTTTGAAACATTTTTCCTCGCAAAAGTGTGTGTCAGATTATTAACAGAGTATGAATGTAGTGTTGCATTTATTGCATGGCTCACTTGCGTTTGCCCATCTACCTAAAACTTTTTGCATAACTTATATTCAATTCATCGGAAGCAACAACTGCTACCGACAGAAAAGGGAATAAAAATATGTCAATGTTTTCTAACCTAATCAAAGCACGTGAAAAACAAGCTGAACTAAGCGTACATGCTTATCTTGCTCAGTTCGACGATAATACATTGTCTCGCATGGGTGTGAAACGCAAAAGCTTGAAAACTGGCGGTTCTGTAAATCACTTCCTCTAAGTTTAAACTTGGAGATACGTTGAAAAAACGGGCGACCTACGGGTCGCCTTTTTTGTTTTTGGGGGGTAATTTAAGCCCTTTCAAAAACCAATACCAACCAGCCATCGCGAATATGCGAATGTTCCAGATGCAAGCCTTGCAGTCTAAAACTTGCGATAATTGGTGTTCTTTGGTGAGGTAAAAGGCCAGACAGGATCACTGTTCCACCACGCATAGTATGCGCTACGATATCCACTGCCATTTGTTGCAATGGTTTTGCCAAAATATTTGCGATGATTAAATCAAAAGGTGCTTGTTCGTGCATTCTTGCTTGCGTAAAGCCAACGGACGTCAGGCACTCCACATGTGCTTGTACGCCATTTTGTTTGCAATTAAACTTTGCTGTTTCAGTTGCCACTGGGTCAATGTCTGTCGCCATGACAAAACACGGCATGGCTTTTGCAGCTGCGATTGCCAAGACGCCTGAGCCTGTTCCTAAATCTAGTGCATTATGAAATGTCTGACGTTTGCAAACCTTGTCTAGCATATCCAGACACCCAGCAGTTGTGCCGTGATGACCTGTGCCAAAGGCTAAACCTGCGTTTACATGGATTGCGATTTCGTGTGGACGGGGGACGTGCATTTCATGACTGCCATGTACGATAAATCTGCCTGCACGCACTGCGGTCAAATCTCGCAAGGTTTCTGCAACCCAGTCTATATCTTCAAGGTCTTCGCGATCGAATGAAATTTTGATGTTTTCTGCATCCACCAATTTCATCATTCTGCTATGTGTTGCATCTGCAAGTGTCGTGTCGCAATAGACTGCAATTTCCCAGTTTGTCGGATTTTCCAAATCCTCAAAGCTTGAAACGGGAAAGCCATCTTCTTCAAATTCTATTTCAAATATTTTTTGAAGGGCGAGGGCTGCTGATTTTTCAATTTCTGCACGAAAGCATGTTTGTTGCATTTTGGGTCCTTCAAAAGAAAAAGCCGGGAAGGTTATCTTCCCGGCTTTGATATCTTATTTGGTGATTTCTTTAAAGTGCTTCTTCACCAGCTTCGCCTGTGCGAATTCTAAGGGCATTTTCAAGGTCGAAGACAAAGATTTTTCCGTCTCCAATTTTACCTTGTCCTGCAGCCTTTTGAATTGCTTCAACGGCTTGTTCTGTAATGTCGCTTTTAACGGCGATTTCTACTTTTACCTTTGGAACATAATGAATTGCATATTCTGTTCCACGGTAAATTTCGGTATGGCCTTTTTGACGGCCATAGCCTTTCACTTCAGAGACGGTCATCCCGTCAACACCAATCTCACTTAATGCTTCGCGGACGTTATCCAGTTTATAAGGTTGGACGATTGCAACGATCATTTTCATTTGATTTATCCTTTCAAAGCAAGTTTACAGGCGATAAGCAGTTTCGCCATGATGGCTGAAATCAAGCCCTTCAGTTTCTTCATCGTCACTTACTCTGAGGCCAACAAGTGCCTTTGTGATGACTACGATTACAACTGTAGCAATTGCAGAGAATATGGCCACTGACACAACACCGATTAACTGTACCATGAATTGGCTGCCAGCGGATACATCACCAAGGCCTGTGCCGCCATCGCCAAATCCTGCAAGGAATGCAACTAGCAAAGTACCTGTTGCACCGCCAACACCGTGGACAGCAAGAACGTCGAGTGAATCATCAATCTTCATTTTGTGGCGAACTAGATCAACTGCGAAGTAGCATATTACACCGCCAGCAAGGCCAAGAATAACGCCGCCAAGTGGACCAACTGAACCTGATGCAGGTGTGATTGTTGCAAGACCTGCAATAGTGCCTGTTACAAGACCAACAAGGCTTGGTTTGCCGTATTTGATTTTTTCAATCACCAACCAAACAATGGATGCAGTTGCTGCTGAAAGGTGGGTTACTAACATTGCCATGCCTGCGTTTTGGTCTGCTGCTACTGCTGAACCTGCGTTGAAGCCGAACCAGCCAACCCAAAGAAGGGAGGCGCCAACCATTACCATCCAAGGTGCATGTGGAGGCATGATTTTTTCTGGGAAGCCTTTGCGTGTTCCTAGCATTAAAGCAATCACAAGTGCTGATACGCCTGCTGTTACGTGAACTACAATACCACCAGCAAAGTCGATTACACCCATTTCAGCAAGCCAGCCGCCGCCCCATACCCAATGTACGGTTGGTGCGTATACGATTAATAACCAAAGACCACTAATCATCATCACTGCGCCAAACTTGATGCGCTCAACAAAAGCGCCAACCATAAGGGCAGGGGTAATAACTGCGAATGTCATCTGGAACATTGCAAAAAGTGATTCAGGTAAAGTACCTGAAAGCGTTTCACGATCGATGCCAGCTAAGAACATACGATCAAGCCCACCTAAATATGCATTGCCTTCAGTAAATGCGAGTGAATAACCCACTGCAAACCAAAGTAGTGAGGCTAAACAGGCTATTGCAATACAATGCATCAAAACAGAAAGTGCATTTTTTGCTTGTACAAGGCCTGCATAAAAAAGACCAAGGCCAGGTAGTGTCATTAACAATACCAGAGCCGTTGCTGTTAATATCCAGCTAGTATCTGCAGCATTCATTTTCGTAACTCCTCCAAGAGTTAAATTTGTATTTTCTAAAAGCCTAAACCTTAGAAAAAAAGTGTAAAACATGGCGATACAGCTATATTATATTGGTGTGTGCACAACCCGTTGGGAGGTTATGTGGTCAGTTAGATTCGTGTTGCGCAAAGTTAAATCTTTTGTTGCCTAATTATTGGGCATAACGGTTTTTCTTAGTTGGTTAAAAAATAAGCAAAATGAATTACGCTTAGGTTTACTCATTTTTTACCCTGTTAGGTGCATTATCGGGTTATGACATCACGTGTGACCTCAAAAATTTCTCGGTTTTCAACGGGCATGACAGCTTTTGTTGCGTCTGGCCTGTTGGTTTATTCTATTTTGCAAGGGCATGGTGGTGTGAAAGATAATCAACAGCTATGGCAAGATGCGTCTAAGCGTGCTGTTTCGATTTCGCGAAGTGGTAGTTATTTAGATCAGATCATATTGAATAAAGAGCCAAAATACATCGATCAAGAAGTTGATCCTGCTATAACAGGTTCAATTGGTACTGGTGATAATTTTGAGGCTATTGATACGTCAGATCAACTTGAAGAAGAGCCTTCGGTTCTTGCTCTCATCCGCAAAAACTCTGACGTTAAACCAGGTGTTTCGGCTGGTACCGCTCGCGTCAGTGTTGTGATTAAGTCGGGTGATACGCTGTTTAATATTAGTCAACGTCATGGCATTAGTGTTGATGACCTTGCTGAGCTTAATGGTTTGAATGAGCCGTATACGATTAAAATTGGTCAAACGTTGTACGTGGCTCGATAGCTTGGTTTTTCTAAAACGCAGCTTTTAATTTCAAGCCAATATCATGCGCAGAGAAATCGTTAAACAAGTCGTTTGAAGACTGATTAGTGTAGCTATAAACAATTTCAGGGCGAATATCATAGAAGACAAGTTCTTTATGGCTCACGCCATAGCTTGCTGTGTAATATGTGTCTTTTCGCTCATCTGATGTGAGTGGGGCATTTCGGTCAAAGCGTCTTGTACCAACGATGCCGCCTAAGCTTGTTATGAACCCGTTTTTGTAAGCCGTTTCTAATTCTACGCCTATTGAATAATCTGTAACATTAAAAAAAGAATTGTCTGCATCAACGTTTGATGCGCTTATGTAGTAATTAAATCTACTGAACTCATCGATTAGTACGGTATTATTAATTAAACCAGATGCGAATGTTGCGTCTTGTCCCGTTTCTTTAAAGTCTCGCTTTGAAATTACGAAGTCAGCTGATATTTTTTGTGCTTGAGTAAGGCTGAAGTTGCCACCAACTCGAATGCCATACTCATCAAAAAGCCGCTCTCCACTTTTCCACGTATACTCATAGAAGGGAGCAGCATATACGCTTTTTGTGTTGGATAAGAACCATGTATTTCGTAATTCGGTGCCGACTAAAGGCAATACGGTTTCTGTTACAGAATTATATCTGCCACCAAGTTTGATTGAAGCTTGCGATAGTAAGCGTTTGCTATGAAATATCGGTTTCGTAAGTTTTATGCTTGAGGATATCGTCACGCCATCTTGTGCGCGAGATGCCTCAGACAATACGCCACCATTGCCTGTAGAGGTGCGTCTTGTTCTGCGAGATGTATTTGTTGATGGGATGATTGAGAAATCAAACGACACACGAGGCGAAAGGTCAGGCTTTAAAGTATCTGCTTTTCTTTGAGCGAGTTTTTTTTCAGGCCCCTCACGCAAATCATTGGCTAATTTTTGAAAGAGCTTAGATGCGCCTTCGCTGTCACCTTCTTTAATCAGACATTCTGCTAGAATATCATAGGCGGGTATGAAGCCTGGAGATTGTTGGATAACAAGTGTTGAGAGTTGTTTTGCAACTTTACAGTCCCCGCGATTCACAGCTTCCACGCTATTTGTAAATGCAAGGAATATATCACCACGATTATTTTTTGCGTCTAACTGATTGGCAACTTTGCGTGCGTTATCCCAATCCTTTTGTTGCAAGGCATCAAAAAGCTCAGGCACAGTTTTAGCTACAGACATTGTTGTAAATAACAAAATCACACTAATTGCTGTTATAAAATATGATACAAACTGCTTCATTAAGTCTTGTCGTTTACAAAAAGAAAAACACAGGCCGTTGAAAATAAGCCTGTGTTTGTTATCAATGGAAACACTCATACAAAAAGAGGTTCTTAAACTGATCTATAAACTTATCGACTGCCAATAAAGCTGATAGCGAGTTTGTCTTGCCCATCTTCGAAAGCACCTGCGCCAGCTATTTCTTCAGCGTTAGGGCCGTAAAAACCACCGTTGACATCGCCAAGTCTAGAGCTTGTTGTATCACTTAATGTGCCAGTAAATTGATTGCCTTCAATGTCACCATTTAGTCTTGCTGCAGTTTGCCCTGTATTGTTTCTGAGAGTTCCCGTAACTTCTTGCCTTGCGCCAAAGTCAGCGGTTGCTGAAAAAGTTCCTACTTCTCCACCATCTACGTCGGTTATTCTTGGGCCATCAGTTGCTACCGCATTCCAATTGCCTCTGTAAAAAGCAGTTGAAGGCAAGTTCGCCTCAGGTGTTAATGTTCCAGAAATTGTAGATCCAACATCACTTACAATACTACTGTTTTGTGATGAAAGGTTTCTACCTCTAATATATAGACTTGTGTCTACGTGTCTTCCTTCGTTAATGCCGAAGTTTCCGCTAGGTATGTAGATTAGGTCATCTCCATTGCTTACTTGAAGCCCCGCAACGCCGCCAGCTGACGAAACATTATAAGTCTTGCCGTCAATTGTAACTACGGATGCGCTACTAGATAGTCGTTGTGCTGTAAAGCTTTTAGAACCGCTGGTTTCAGCCGCAAGGCTACCGCTTGATAGTATGCTAGATGCTGAAGCGTTAGTTGCTGCTGTGGTTTCGCCTCCTCCGCCGCCGGAGCTACTACAGCCAGCGGTAATCAGCCCAAGAGAAAGAAATGATAATTTTAGAATGTTATTCATAGTATATGTGCCCTTTGTTTTGGTTTGTGCTTTATAATTGAGCTATAACCATAACGTTACTATATGTTACTTTAGCCTTTTATTCTGACGCAAACTTGGGAGTCAAACCCTAAAAGGGTAATATTTGAAATTGTGATCAAATATACCTGAAAAATGCTAATGCTGCATTAGTAAAATTATTTTACAAAATTTACAAAACAACAAAAGAACACATACTTCTCGTCACAAATTTACATCAAATTACCGAATTAACTATAAAATTATAGTGCATTTAGCTCATTTGACTGATTTTATGAGTTAAATTCAATGAAATACGCAATAGTATTTCTGTTATTTACAAATTTTACATACTTTTAACGGCTTTAAGAGTTGCAATTTTTACAGTCTGATGGGTGTCAGGCGTATATTCAAGGAGAGTACAATGTCTTATTCTGATGAAATCAATGCAGTTAGCGGGATGATCGCCGACCAAGGTAGTGCATGGGATGCGATTAGCGCTGAGAGCGTTGCTCGTATGCGCCTCCAAAACAAGTTTAAGACAGGCCTTGATGTTGCTCAATATACAGCAGACATCATGCGTCGTGACATGGCTGCTTATGATGCTGACTCATCACAATATACACAATCTTTGGGTTGCTGGCATGGTTTTATCGGCCAACAAAAGCTGATTTCAATCAAAAAGCATTTTACAACAACTAAGGGTCGTTACCTATATCTTTCTGGTTGGATGGTTGCAGCACTTCGTTCAGAGTTTGGTCCTCTGCCTGACCAATCTATGCATGAGAAGACTTCTGTTCCAGCTTTGATTGAAGAGCTTTACACATTCTTGCGTCAAGCTGATGCACGTGAGCTTGGTGGTTTGTTCCGTGAATTAGATGCGGCAAAATCTGCTGGCGATACTGCCAAGGTAGCAGAAATTGAAAGCGCGATTGATAATCACGAAACACACGTTGTTCCTGTGATTGCAGACATTGATGCAGGTTTTGGTAATGCAGAAGCAACTTACTTGCTTGCTAAGAAAATGATTGAAGCAGGGGCTTGTGCGCTTCAGATTGAAAACCAAGTTTCAGACGAAAAACAGTGTGGCCACCAGGATGGCAAGGTTACTGTTCCGCATGAAGATTTCCTCGCAAAAATTCGCGCTTGTCGTTATGCGTTCATGGAACTTGGCATTGAGAATGGTGTGATTGTAACACGTACAGACTCATTGGGCGCTGGCCTTACAAAGCAAATCGCTTACTCAGAAAAGCCAGGTGATTTGGGCGATCAATATAATTCATTCCTAGATTGTGAAGAAGTGACAGCAGATAACATGGCTAATGGCGATGTGATCGTAAACCAAGGCGGCAAGATGATGCGTCCTAAGCGTCTTCCTTCAAACCTTTATCAGTTTAAAGAAGGTACAGGCGAGGCGCGTTGTGTGCTTGATTGTGTTACTTCGCTAGACAATGGCGCAGACCTTCTTTGGATTGAAACTGAAAAGCCACACGTTGCACAAATTGGCGGCATGGTTGATGAGATCCGTAAGGTTCATCCAAAAGCGAAACTTGTTTATAACAATTCTCCTTCGTTTAACTGGACACTTAACTTCCGTCAGCAGGTCTTTGATGCTTGGACGCAAGAGGGCAAGGATGTTTCATCTTATGACCGCGCAAAACTTATGAGCGTAGATTACGATGCGACGGAACTTGGCAAAGAAGCAGATGAGCGCATTCGTACATTCCAAGCAGATGGCGCACGTTTATGCGGTATCTTCCATCACCTCATCACATTGCCTACTTACCACACGGCTGCATTGTCTACAGACAATTTGGCAAAAGAATACTTCGGTGAGCAGGGCATGCTGGGTTATGTTGAAGGTGTTCAGCGTAAAGAAATCCGTCAAGGTATTGCATGTGTGAAGCACCAAAACATGGCTGGTTCAGACATGGGTGATGACCATAAAGAATACTTCGCAGGTGATGCGGCACTTCTTGCTGCTGGTGAAGACAACACAATGAACCAATTCGCAGCTGAGTAATTCTCCCAACTCAACTTAGAAATAGCACTTTAAGAGCCGCCCCATTTGGGCGGCTCTTTTTTTACTCAATCAAAAACTCAGTCTCAGGTTCTAATACTACCAGCCTTGGCGATGTTGGCAGGGTGTTGAGTGAATAAGTCACTTTACTTGTTTTTGTCCGCTCAATCGGAAAACCACTTCCCATGTTGGTCAAAAAACGTTGCAGGCTGAATTCGCCAAAGGCATGCATCGGAATGACCACACTTGCATTCAGCCTTCTGGTTACAACCGCCATATCTTCCAGCGCCATCGTCCAGCCGCCATCAACAGGTACCATTAAGATATCAAGGCGACCAATTTCGGCATAGTGTGCCTCGTTCAATATATGATGCAAATGCCCCAAATGCCCAATACAAAGCCCACCCATTTCGAAGATGAAAATAGAATTGCCGTCTTTCTCATGGCCTGAGAAATTTGAATTAATATCCGTCGTTACATTGCGAATGATAACTTCATCAATCTGCAAATTATGGCTGGCCTTTTTACCATCCTTACCCCAACCACGAAGCACATGTTTGATGCGTGTATCTGGAAAGCGCGTAAAATGCGTGACATGCGCATGGTTCATCGTCACCACATCAGGAATGACATTAGCACCCGCAAAACCAGAAAAATCTGTCGCGATTTTTAGCCCCGTTGAATCCTCAATCAAAAATGTTGAGTGCCCAATATAACGAATTTGCACTTCGCTAGGGTTGAGGGCGGTCGGCCAAATATGCTCAAGGCTGGCGTATTGCACATGCGGTGAAAGCTGATTTTGAGCGACTGCAAGGCAAGTGGAGTGGGGCGTCTCACGCGCTTGTGCGGCTGCACTTATTGCTGTTGAGATTAAGATAAGCAATGCGATTAGAGTTTTCATAACGGCCTCCCATTTCTCTTGATGATTAGTTTTGTTCAAGATTTGAGATTTGGCAAGGGGTGTAAATACCTCCCTCTTGAGGGGAAGTTGGTGAACGTAGTGAGCCGGTGGGAGGATGTCATACGCCTTACGGCATGTGATCCCCTCTCTTGAAAATTCTAAGGTTTGGCTTCGCCAATTCCAAGAATTTTCATTCTCCCCCTCAAGGGGGGCGAAGCACCCTAACTCTCGTCATCCCGGTCGCGGTGCGAACTGGGGTCTATTATACCCAACTAAGAAATGTTGAAGGTGGTGATAAGATAAGAGCATCTGTACAAGTAGTCATTCCGAAAAATTTGAGAGCATCAATGGATCCCGGTTTGCATGGCAACGGGGATGACGAAGCTAGGTCTAATAATCACCTGATTATTGTAGAATTTATAGACTTCAAAAGTTAATATTTATTGTTAACGAATCGTAAAAATGTATAGTTAACAAATGGTTACCGATTCGGATTCGTTTATTGATTCGAGCTTAACTATATGTTATAATAGGATTATTATGGTAGGCAAAAGAATTAAAGAAAGAGACTTGATAGAGCCAGTTTTGCAATTAATCGCTGATCATCGTGATAAATTTGGAGGACTGGATATAACGAGTATAGATAAACTTTTACGCCATAAACTCTCTTTATCGGAAGAGGATAAGACTATTTTAAAGGGTAGAAAAGATGATCGTTTCAGCCAAGTAGTTAGAAATTTAGTTAGCCATCGAACATTAGAAAAAACGGGAATGGCTGAATACAAGAATGATGGAACTTATAAACGAGGGGCTTACTATCTTACTTACAAGGGAGAAGCCAAACTTCATAAGTTGCCAATACCTCAACAACCAGATTTGTTTAAATAAAGGAGAATAAAATGAATGAGTAAAGAGGCCACATTATAGTTAGAGCTATAATGTGGCCGTATATCAGCAACATAGCTGCAACAAAGTCGAAGCATGCCAACTGAAGTAGAAATTTATAACAGCATGTCTTCGGCTCTAATTCAAATTATAATTTAATAGGAGCCTATCATGGCCAAATACTATGTGAATAAAAACGCGCAATCTAATGGTGATCATGAAGTACACACTACAGGTTGTTCATTTTTACCAAAACCAGAAAACCGCATCGATCTAGGTGAGCATTCTGGTTGCGCGTCTGCTGTGCAGAAAGCCAAGCAACATTATAATCAGGTTAATGGGTGCTATTATTGTAGCAACTCATGCCATACGCAATAAGGAGAATAATGATGGCTACAAACCCACCAATAGGTGATGGACACCGCAAAGGAGCGGTTAGAGATCGCTCTCAAGTTTATAATCCTAAGACTGATAATTGGACTAAACGTGGTCCTGATGGTCGCTTTATGCATCAAAAAGCTGACAAGAAGCCTTTTAAAGGTGTTCGAAAAGAGAAGTAAAACGAATATCCCTCGCCATATTTGGCGGGGGGTTAACGCCCCTCAACAAAACTATCAAGCACCCGTTTCTGACCAGCCTTATCAAAATCAATCGTAAGCTTGTTCCCATCCACCAGCGCGACATTTCCATTTCCAAACTTCAAATGGAACACGCGGTCTCCGACTTTGAAATCTGAACTTGGTTCGTTGATGGAGGAGGCGACTAGGTTGCCTTCTATGGTTTTACCGCCAAAGCCACCTGCGGAACTTGAGGGTTTTGCGCCCCAGTTGTTGCCACCTGATGAAGATTTACTTTGCGCGCGTTGCCAGCCGGGGCTGGAGTAGGTTGAGTCGAATGTGTCTACGTTATCAAAGCGGGAAGAACCGTAGCGGCCGCCTGCGTTTGAGCCTCCGTAACCACCGTAAGAGGTTTGACTTTCTGCCACTTCGACATGTTGTTCAGGCAGTTCGTCAATAAACCTTGAGGGGAGTGAGGATTGCCATAATCCGTGGATGCGTCTGTTGGAGACGAAGTGGATATAACACTTTTGGCGTGCGCGTGTGATGCCGACGTAGGCTAAGCGACGCTCTTCTTCTAGGCCAGATCTACCGCCTTCATCGAGCGAGCGTTGGTGCGGGAATAGGCCTTCTTCCCAACCGGGCAAAAAGACTGTGTCGAATTCTAAACCCTTGGCAGAGTGCAGTGTCATGATTGAAACGGCGTCTAGGTCTTCACCGCTGTCGGTGTCCATGACGAGGGAGATGTGCTCTAAGAACCCTGGTAGGTTTTCAAACTCTTCCATCGAGCGCACGAGCTCTTTTAGGTTTTCCAATCGACCTGGTGCATCGGCTGCGCGGTCGTTCTGCCACATCTCGGTGTAACCAGATTCGTCTAAAATAATTTCGGCTAACTCTGTGTGCGAGGTCGAGGTGAGTTCTGTGCGCCAACGGTCAAAATTTGCCAATACGGTTTTGAGTGTAGCGCGGACTTTTGGTTTTAACTCTTCGGTCTCCACCAACTCTTTTGCCGCCAAGGTGAGGGGTATGCCTCTGGCTCTGGCGGTATCGTGGATGGTGCGGATGGTCGCGTCACCAATGCCGCGCTTTGGTTTGTTGACAATGCGCTCAAATGCTAAATCATCGGCTGGCTGACAAACCACACGGAAATAGGCCATGGCATCGCGGATTTCCATGCGCTCATAAAAGCGTGGGCCACCAATCACGCGGTAGTTTAAACCCATGGTGACAAAGCGGTCTTCAAACTCTCGCATCTGGAAAGAGGCGCGCACTAGAATGGCGATTTCGTTTAATTCATGTTTTTTGTTTTGAAGCGCCTCGATTTCATCGCCAATAGAGCGTGCTTCTTCTTCTGAATTCCAGCACGCAGATACGATAACCTTGGAGGCGTCTGGATCAACATCATCAGTGAATAGAGTTTTGCCCAAGCGGTCTTCATTATGATCAATCAAATGACCTGCTGCACCTAAGATGTGTGCGGTCGAGCGGTAATTGCGTTCTAGGCGAATGACTTTGGCAGATGGAAAATCTTTGTCAAAGCGCAAGATGTTATCAACCTTCGCCCCACGCCAACCATAGATGGATTGATCATCATCGCCCACACAACACAGATTTGGCGGTGCCAAATTTGTGTTGATTTGTTTTTCGCTCATGCTGTCGATGGCGTTGCCATCTTCGCTACGCGGGTGCGAGGCATTCGCCTCGGTCGCGCTATCGGCTCCCGAAGCTTCGCTTCGTTGGTCGTTTTTTGTTACCACGGAGGGAGGGGCAGGGTTTTTGGAGTTTTGTTCTGGGTCGCTCCCCTCCGTGGCAGCGCCAGACGAGGCGTTTAGCCGAGGCGCCTGCGCGTGAACGGACGCTGATGCGGATGCATCAGCGGAAGAGGGACTTTGCGCTAATAACCTTAGCCACATATATTGGGCTACGTTTGTGTCTTGATATTCATCAACCAAAATAAATTTAAAACGATGATTGTATTCAGCTAACACGCTTGGGTTTTCTTTAAATAATCTGATGGTTTCAGTGAGCAAGTCGCCAAAGTCGCAGGCGTTTAAGATTTTTAGTCTGGCTTGATATTGGCGGTATAGATCGCGTCCTTTGCCATCACCAAAAGCTCTTGCATCACCTTCTGAAATTTGTTCTGGGCCAAGGCCTTTGTTTTTCCAGCTATCAATGTGGCCAGCTAACATTCTGGCTGGCCAGCGTTTGTCGTCTATGCCTTCTGCGCGGATGAGTTGTTTTAGTAAGCGGATTTGATCGTCAGTATCGAGGATTGTGAAATCAGATTTTAGGCCAACAAGCTCTGCATGGCGGCGCAGGATTTTTACGCCTATGGAGTGGAACGTGCCAAGCCATGGCATGCCTTCCACCGCATCACCCATATAGCGGCCAATGCGTTCTTTCATTTCTCGTGCTGCTTTGTTGGTAAAGGTCACAGCTAGAATTTGGGAAGGGTAGGCACGGCCTGTTTTGATGATGTGCGCAATGCGTGTGGTTAAAACTCTCGTCTTACCCGTACCTGCTCCTGCTAATACTAACAAAGGTCCATCCAGTGTTGCGACTGCATCAGCTTGTTCTGGGTTTAGGCCTTCGAAATAATCAGGAGCGTTTGCACCAGTTCTGGCACCCATGGCACGCGCAGCAATGCCGCCTCCTTGTGGTGCTGGAGGTGCAGGATCATCTACTTTTTCTGTAGGTATAGAATCAAAAGGGTTCGACATTTGTTCTATTTAATACTTTTAGCGCGAAATTACAGTATCTCGTAGTCAAGATTAGTTATTTTTCCTCAATTGAAATTATTTTTGTTTTTCGCCAAGGAATTGCCTTTGTCATGCGTCTTAAGGGTGTAATTGCAAAAAGAGGTCTGAGTCTTTGGACTTAACAACGCCAGATAATGAGCTTGCCACGTTGGCAGCCAAAGGGGACGGGGATGCTTTTCAGGCTTTGCTTGAACGGCATTACGACCGCGTGTTTCGTATTGCACTTGGGATTTCTGGTCGTCGTGAAGACGCGGAAGATGTTGCGCAGGATGTTTGCATGTCTTTGCCTGCCAAGTTGAAGTCATTCAGGGGCGATGCAGCTTTTACAACTTGGCTTTATAGGGTTGTTGTAAATCGTGTGCGTGATTTGCAGCGCAAGCAAATTACTAGTGAGCGCATTCATTGTGATTATGGCGAGGTGGAAGACCTTCGCCGTGGTGAAGCTATTGATACTGCTAAAGAAATAGAATGGCTCAATGAAGCCATGAACCATTTAAGCGATGATTTGCGTGAGACGGCTGTGCTGGTGGTGGGTGAGGGACTTAACCACGCAGAGGCTGGCACAATTATGGGCATCAAAGAATCCACCGTCTCATGGCGGATGCATGAATTGAAAAAGCAATTACGTGAAATTGCGAAGGAAACATTATGAGTGATGATATCAAAAAACTCGAAAGCGCTTTGCGTAAGCAAGCTGAAGTTTCTCCAAGCCCAGACGCTAAAGCTAATGCAATGAAATTAGCCATGCAGGCTTTCGAAGAGGAAAAAACTTCAATTGCTTCCCAAGGAATTGAAGATGAGGCGCGTCTTATTGAACAAGGCAACGAAAAGAAACCCTTGTTTGATTGGAAAAAGAAAATGAACACGCTTAATTCGAAATTTGGTTATTCCCTAATGGGCGGCGCTAGCCTTGCAGTGCTGGCTTTTGTGATGGTCGGGCCTAATATCTCGCAATTTACGACGATTGAAACTGTGCCAGAACTTTTGATTACTAAAGAAGAAATACAAACTGATGCACTTGCTCAGCCACAGGCTGAGCTAGCTGATAAGGTTCAACCAAGTGTTGAAATTCAACCTGCGACACCTGCTGCGCCTGCGCTTGTTAAACGTAAAGTGCGAACACTTAAGAAAGTATCGCCAAACTTCAGTTCAGGATTAGCTTTGCAAAGTGAAAGCTATACCAGCAAGCCGCTTCCTGCGCCTGTAGACCTTATCGCTCCGCAATCTCAAAATAGGGATCGCTTTGAAGAGGTCAAGTCCAACCCTGCCAAAACCGTAAAGGCTGAACCTGTCTCAACATTCTCGGTTGATGTGGACACAGCGTCTTATGCGTTTATGCGTTCGTCATTGAATAATAATCAAATGCCAAATCCTGATAGCATTCGGGTTGAAGAGTTGACCAATTATTTTGATTATAAGTATGAAGTTCCAAGTGATAAGTCTCAACCATTTAAAGCCAATGTGCAGATTATGCCAACACCTTGGAATGAAGGCACTAAGCTGATGTCTATTGGCATTAAAGGCTATGAACTTGCCAAGACGGAACAGCCAGATAGTAATCTTGTTTTCTTGATTGATACGTCTGGCTCCATGAACCAAGCGAATAAACTTCCATTGCTTCGTAATTCTTTTAAGCTGCTTTTAAACTCGCTTAAACCAACGGATACAATTTCAATTGTTGCTTATGCGGGCAGTGCTGGCACTGTGCTTGAACCGACGCAAGTTGTCGATAAGCGCAAGATTTTATCTGCCCTTGATAGGCTTCATGCAGGCGGCTCTACGGCTGGTGGTGAGGGGCTTCGTCAAGCTTATAATTTGGCAGAAGAAAGCTTGAAAGATAAAGGCGTCAACCGCGTTATCTTAGCGACTGATGGTGATTTTAATGTGGGTATTTCTGACCCTGATCAGTTAAAACGCTTTGTTGAGAAGAAGCGCAAATCTGGCGTTACGCTTTCGGTTCTTGGGTTTGGGCGTGGCAATTATAATGATGAGTTGATGCAGAAACTTGCGCAAAACGGTAATGGTAATGCGTCTTATATTGATACCTTATCTGAAGCACGTAAGGTGTTGGTTGAAGAGGCGGGTTCAACGCTGTTTACAATTGCTAAAGATGTGAAATTACAAGTTGAGTTTAACCCTGGGCTTGTGAGTGAGTACCGCCTAATCGGTTACGAAACACGTAGTTTAAAGCGTGAAGATTTTAACAATGATAAAGTCGATGCAGGTGATATTGGAGCAGGGCATACGGTGACCGCACTTTATGAAATTACGCCTGTTGGATCGCAATCTCAAAGCGTTGATCCACTGCGTTATGGACAAGCTAAGGTTGAAGAAACACAACCTGTTGTGAATGCAAATCCTAATGAATATGGCTTTATGAAAATTCGTTACAAGCTGCCTGATCGTGATAAGAGTACGCTTATTTCTACGCCTATTACCCTGGCTAATGAGGTTGATAGTCTTGAAGATGCTGGTGAGGATGCACAGTTTGCGGCAGCGGTTGCAGCCTTTGGTCAATTCTTGAAGGGTGGCGAGTATATTGGTGAATATTCTTATGATGATATGATTGCATTAGCTTTATCAGGCAAGGGCGTAGATGAATTTGGCTACCGTGCTGAGTTTATAAACCTTGTAAGGCTTGCTCAGTCTGTCGATGGTGTTCAGTAAATAGATAAATAAAAAAAGCCGTCGCAATCATGCGACGGCTTCCTAAATCCCATAAGGGAATAATCAATTACTTGATTTTAGCGTAACCTAGTGGAACTGAGAACTTACGACACCAGATAACAACCGTGTCATAATCGTCTGCATTCAGGTTAGATGGTACTTTGTAAGTTTGCTTACCAGTGTTCTTTTTCAATACTGCAAAGTCAGTGTTCTTTGAGTATTTGCCACCTTTACCAAAACCAACGCGTGGATCTGGGGCGCCATCAAACCAGAAACTGCTTTCAAGAATAATCTTACCATCTTTAACAGTAACAGCACCTTTTGTGACGTGACCTTTTTGGCCTTTAAATTTACCAGTGCGGCCAGCTGCAAATGCTGGAAGCGATAATGCTGGAGCAAGTGCTAGTGCAGCAGTTGATGCGATAAAAGTACGACGGTTCATGTAAGAATTCTCCTAATAATAAAATATGAATTATATATCCTATTTTTTTTCACTGAATGCAAATAACACTGTGTAACAACCCATCACGAAACAATGATAAAGGCATTCAGTCTCTATTCAGGTTTGTTTTCGTTCTTCCCAAGCTTTTCTGATGCGCTTTAGCATAATCCATACTATCACTAGAATAAATGGTACTGAAATAGCTGTTAGTGTTGTGTCAGAAAAGGGCATCCAAGGTTGTTTGGCCATTGCTTTTAGCAAATATGATACTAATCCTACTGCATAATAAGTTATTGCAACAATAGATAAGCCTTCGACGGTTTGGGATATTTTTAATTGTTGATCATGGCGCTTGTCCATAGATTTAAGAAGCGCTTGATTCCCTTTATTCAGGTTTAATTCAATGCGTGTTCTTAAAAACACCAATGCACGTGATAAATCATTGGTTAGTGTTTCTTGACGCTTTGCTGTGCTTTCAATTGTTGCCATAGCAGGATCAAGCCTTGAGCGTAAAAATCCGCTCATAGTTTGGACATCGCCAACTTTTTCTTCTTCTAAGCTGTCTATTCTTTGTTGAAAGAGCGTAAAGTAAGCTCGACTTGCAGAAAAACGATAGCGGGTTTCTGTCAGAAGTATATTATTTCGTTCTGAAAGATCAGAAAGTTCGATAAAGAGTTTTTCATTATCTTCCTGAGCTGATGTTTTAGCTTCACCAAGTGAAAGCGTGAGTTTTTCTAACTCTTTTTCGCATGCATAAAGGCTTTTGCCGACTTCTCTCGCAATCGGAAGTCCAAGCAGGCTCATAGTTCTATAAGTTTCCATTTCCATTAAGCGTTGGATGCGGCGGCCAAGTTCGTCGCTTGTAAGGTTTTTTCCGTAAAGCCCAAACCTAATCATACCATCCTGATCTGGAATAAAGGTTGATCTTACATCAATGCCGTCGCGCATTTTACCGCCATATATACGTTGATCTATAGGCAGTATTTTAAGCATTTCGCGAACGGAATTTACTAGGGATAATTTTAGTAAAACATAAACCTCTGTTTGTGATATGGGGAAGTTTCGTTGAACTATATCAAGTAGTTGCTCAACGTTTTTGTTGCCTTCCAATTCTTGGAAAAAAGTACAGGATAGAAACTCTGTGTGTTTTTCTAATTTGACACGTATGCCATTTATAGAGCCTGTTCGATGTCTTGGACCTGTTTCAATCTTGTCAGGATCAAGTGCGTTGAAAAAACTGTCGGCAACTTCATCTGTTGCTTTAAGTGCCATGTGAATAATTTCAGCTGGGCCTGTTATTGCTTGTGAAGGGCGCGCATGGGTTTCTGCAAGCAATTGCGAATGCTTTGAATGAAAATTCCATTCTTGGCTTGTCGTTGCAGTGGTATTGGTTGTTTTCATAGTATCACTAAATCAATAATATATTGTCTGATTAGATAAATAGTACAGTATTTCATACTACCAAGTAGGAATATGGTAAAATTACAAAGTAGGTTTTTATTCTGCCATTACCAAGACTAGTTCATCATAATTTGTACTATCAAGTTTTCTCATTGCCCAATTGGTAAAATGTCGTTTAGAGCATTCTTTCTGCTTTAATAAAATTATATTTTCATGACGACTGTCTTGCTTGATTAATTCAAACAACTTTAAAACCTCAAGTTTATCGCCTTCTAAAATCTGAGCGAAATCATTGCCATCAAAGGTAATGGCACCTGTGATGTTACGCGTCTGGTTCTTTATTGCGGCTTGCGCGGCAATAAAATCTGATGCATTTTTTGCATCCATTTCATTTCTAATTGTGCAACGGCTTGTATAAAATAATCTAAAGACCATAACCTTAAAGCGCTCTGTTTCTTTTCAATAGCTTGTGATTTGTTTGTGTAACATAAAAAATGGATTATATATGAATGAGCATACTGACTAGCGAGTATAAAGCTTCAAATGAGTTAAGGAACCTTACGGTGTTAAAAAAAATTTCTAAAAATAGTATAGCTTTGGCAGGGCTTGGATTGGCGGCGTTGCTATCTTTATCAATTTCTGTTTCGGCAAATGATAGACATTCTGGCTATTATTATTCAGAGCCGCAAAGTGAAGAAACTTACCAAGCGCCACTGCCAACCTTTCAAGGTGTTAATCCTTTGTCCCGTGTTGGGTTTGTTACTCAATTAGACCAGCAACAAAAACAAAAACCTTACCCACCGCTTTATCATATGTTTGCTAAGGGGGGTGATGCTGAAAAGCTAATTATTGTTGCAACAGAAGAGGGGCGATACAATACGCTTTACCGTATTAGAGGTTTATTAGCTTCGATGACGGCGGACGCCAGAACTTCTCCGTTGTTTTCGAAGATTGGTAATGTTGAACAGTTGAACTTTTTTGACCTATTAAAAATGGCTGGCTTTAAACAATTGGTTGTGAGTAATGGTAAAGATGTGTCACATCGTGTGACGCTACAATAGCTCTAGTTGCCGTTACTCTCCTCTTGGAAAGCGGTTTTGCTCTTCCAGAATATTAAGATCCATATGATTGCGCATGTAGCGTTCGGATGCTTTTTGTAGGGGTTGGAAATCCCACGGATAATAATTGCCGTTACGAAGCGCATCATAGACCACCCAGCGTGCAGCTTGGCTTGCGCGCACTTCCGCGTCGAATTTTTTCAAATTCCATTTTTCATCGGCCATTTTTGAAAGTTTTGCTAGAGCTTCTCCATGCGCTTTATTTTCGGCCAGATTAGTCAATTCGTGGGGGTCATTTTCCAGATCAAATAATTGCGGTGGATCTAAATCACACTTGGTGAATTTGTATTTGCCATCAATCAAACAAACCAATGGCGCGTAAGAACCTTCTGCTGCATATTCGATTGGTACAGGTGTTGATCGGTTTTTACCATGAGAGATTGGGGTTATATCTTCACCATCTGTCCATGGCATGATGGCTGACATGTCAACACCTGCTAGTGCGCAGAGTGTTGGGTTGATATCAAGGTTTGATACAGGCTCTTTAACAAGGCCTGCTTTCATTTGCGGTGCGCAAATCATCAAAGGAGTTCTGGCTGATCCTTCAAAGAAACTCATTTTAAACCACAAGCCTTTTTCGCCAATCATGTCGCCATGGTCTGAGCAGAAAATGATGATGGTGTCGTCTTCCATACGCCCCCCTTCAAGCGCTTCCATGACTTCGCCAATCTTATCGTCGATGTATGAGATATTTGCGAAATAGGCTTGGCGTGAACGTCTGATGTCTTCTGGCTTGATGTCAAAGTTTTTATAATCATTGGCCAAGAACAAGCGCTTTGAATGTTCATCTTGTTCTGCAAAGGGAAGGGCTGCAATCTCTGGTTCAAGATGAGTGCAGTCTTCATATAAGTCCCAATATTTTTTGCGCGCTACATACGGGTCATGTGGGTGGGTGAAGCTGACGGTTAAAGCCCAAGGACGATCATCAATTCGGCGCGAGAGGTTTCTGATTTTCTGGCAGGCATTAAAAGCGACTTCATCATCATACTCTAACTGGTTAGTAATTTCTGCGACACCTGCACCAGTGACCGAACCTAAGTTATGGTACCACCACTCAATACGCTCGCCAGGTTTGCGGTAGTCGGGTGTCCAGCCAAAATCTGGCGGGTATACATCTGTTGTGAGGCGCTCTTCAAAGCCGTGCAATTGATCAGCCCCAACAAAATGCATTTTGCCTGATAAGCATGTGTAGTAACCTGCTGATCTTAAATGATGTGCATAGGTTGGGATGCTTGATGGGAACTCTGCTGCATTATCATAAACGCCTGTACGCGATGGCAATTGCCCGGACATAAATGAAGCACGCGCTGGGGCGCATAATGGGCTTGAAGTATAATTCTTAGGAAAGCGCGCAGACTTTGCTGCAAGCTTATCTAGGTTGGGTGTATGCAACCAATCAGCTGGGCCGTCCGGAAACAAAGTGCCATTGAGTTGGTCAACCATGAAGATGAGAATGTTCGGTTTTTTCGACATGGTAATGTTTCCTTAAATTGCATTCTACCTGTCATATTTCATCTTCCTTAAAAATCCAATTTGTTTTGCGCCAGTTGGTGGCGCTTGGTGAAATTTTGTACCTTTTGTGACGCGTAGTCGTTTCTAAATTTTATTCATATTTTTTTAAAATTCTTTGTGATTGCGGTCAGTGAATATAATCCTGATTTCTTGCGTTACTGGAGTATCAATTCAAAAAAAATGATGAAAACTATCCTCCCAAGATAAAGACTCTGAAATGAAAAAAATTACACTAGCAATTGCAGCATTAACGCTGGTTTCTACGGCAGCGCTTACTAAACTATCAGCGCTTGCCAATGAAGGCGATAATGTAATGGTTTCTATGATAGGCCAAGATGGCGCTGACATGGGCTATGTGACGTTAAATAAAGCACCTAATGGGGTAATCATTCAGGCTCGTTTGGAAAATGTTCCTGCGGGTTGATATGGTCTCCATATTCATGAAGTGGGCAGTTGTTCAGAAGCTTTTAAGGCTGCTAAAGCGCATTATAACCCTAAGCAAGCTTCACATGATGGCACTCATAACGCAAAGCTTTATGGCGGTGATTTGCCGAATGTTTATGCAGCGGCTGATGGTTCGGTGCGTGCTGACATTATTGAGCAAGTTGTTACGTTTGAAGATGAGCCAACATCTCTATTTGATGGTGATGGCTCTAGCTTCATTGTACATGCAAAAGCAGATCCCTTACGGTGAACCTAGCGGTTCAGGTGGCCGTATTGCTTGTGGGGTAATCTCTACAGGCAAATAGCCTGCTTTGGGGGTGGTGGGCGTGCGTAAAGCATGCTCGCTACCCCCATTTTGTTTCTATAACTTATAATCAGGTTCATCGCGATCTAAAATCTCTTTTAAATCAGCAAAATGTCTTCCAGCCTGGTTGTCGTACTCTTCAATTTCACGAGCAGTTTTTTCTGCAACTTCTTCTGATAGAACACGAAGAGGCTGTCCAGTCCAAAGAGCTTTGATGTAGGTTTCAGCCGCGCGTTCGAAATAATATAATCTATTAAATGCTTCCCCAACATTATCACCAATGATCATCACGCCATGATTGCCCATAACCATGGCTTGAATTTTAGGGTCTGCAAAAAGTTGTGCGCAGCGTTCGCCTTCCTCTTCAAAGGCTAGGCCACCATAGTTTTCATCGACAACATGGCGGTTATGAAAAACTGCGCAATTTTGGTCTATGGGTTTGATGATTGAATCTTGCAAGCTTGCGAGTACTGTTGCGTGAATTGAATGCACATGCAGAACGCATCTTGCGTGTTTGCAATGACGATGCACAGCACCATGTAACCCCCATGCGGTTTCGTCCGGTGCATCGGGTCTGTCCATGGTTGTTGGATCATTGGCATCCAGCATCAAAATATCAGAGGCTTTGATAAGCGAAAAATGACGCTGGTTCGGGTTGATAAGAAATTGCGTTCCATCATCATTGACGGAAAGCGAGAAGTGATTTGCAACCGCTTCATGCATGTTCAAACGGGCTGTCCAGCGAAATGCCGCCGCTAAATCAACGCGCTCCTCGTAGTATGGCATATTCGATAGGTTGTCTTTGTGTATTGGTTCAACCGACATGTTATTTCTCCCAAATCAATTTTCTAATATAAAGGTCTCATGGATTATATTTTTCAGCAATAGGAAAAATATGCACAAAATCTGCATAGCTAGGCCTAACCCTCGCCATTTAGTTACTTAATATTTGCGATGATTGAGGTATACAGTAGGCATGAAAATGGTTCGAAAATTTATTCAACGTTCGGTTGTTTTTCTCTTTTTATTATTTATCTTGCCCGCGCTTGTATCTCAGGCAGTTTGGCAACTTAAAGGTAATCATGCGCGTAGTTGGAATACTGCTGACTGGTCTAGCGCCGGAATATTTCCATCTGTAACAAGTGACATGGATGCTGTTGTATATGTAATGGCTGCTAAAACAGGTCGTTGGAAAGGGGGATTTGCAGTTCATACTTGGATTGTTACAAAAAAACGTGGGGGTGAGCAATATAACCGTTATGAAGTTGTCGGTTGGGGGAGGCCAATTAGGGTCAACGCCTATGCGCCTGACGCGCGTTGGTATTCAAATGAGCCTGAAATTATAAAAACAATACGGGGTGAAGAAGCTTCTCTAATCATACCTAAGATTGAAGCTGCTGTTGTAAATTATCCCTATGGGCAGCATGGCGATTATACGCTTTGGCCTGGGCCTAATTCTAATTCTTTTGTCGCGCATGTTTTAAATGCAGTTCCTGAAATTGGAATTGCGCCACCTGCCAATGCTGTTGGCCGTGACTTTCTTTCTAATGGCCAATTTATTAATATTGATCCTGATTGGATGAATATTCAAATGACTTATAAGGGCTATTTTGGATTTGCTATAGGTAAGCGTAGCGGTTTCGAATTGCACTTTATTGGGTTAACCGCAGGATTTGATGTTTTAAATCCAGCTATAAAACTGCCTGGATTTGGGCGGATTAGTTTTTAATATTCTTATTATTTTATACAAGCCAGTTAGCTTCAAAAATAAAATGTAAGGTTTTGTAAACTACAATTTTGGTTAGTTCTATATCCAATCGGTTCTAAGCCCGAAGTTAATATTTTCTTAGTATGCAGTGGTATATTGCTTGAAATTAGAATTAATATGATTAATTATTGGGTTTAATAATATTATGCTGAAGTTTAACTATAGAAAAAATATTGAGTTACTCAGTATTGCTGGTATTATGGCATTCTTCTTTTGGATGGATAGAAGTTTTGGTGTTCTTAACTGGATAACGAATGAATTAATAACGAGATTTCCTGGGCTACAACAATACACCATGAACTTTGCAGGTGTTGGTTTTGTCGGCCTTGCTGCTTTTAGTATCATGCAGCGTATCAAAGGGCGTGAAGAAGAGCGCGCACGTAAAACACTTGAAAATTTCTTACAGCAGCAAGATTTTATCGATAAAAATACCGGCCTTTCAAACAGGTTGGGCTTCAAATTAATGTTGGGTGAATTACGCAATAGTGAAACGAATACTAATAAAGCAATCATTGCTTTTGAGATACGCAATCTTATTTCTATTGCAAGTATCCATGGTGCAGAAACGGCTTCAGAAATTGAAAGTCTTTATAGCGAACAAATAAACCGCCTTACACGAGACAAGGATTTTGCTGCGCGTGCAGACAATGGTCGTTTCTATTTATTAATCAATGCAAGATCTGAAGAAGAAAACAACGAACGCCTTAAATATGTCATTGATGAAATCAAATTATTTGCCAAGGATGGTATTAATATCAACAAATTAATGATGAGTATCAATCTTAACATGGGTGTTTTGAACCTTTCTGCGAATAACAAAACTGCGCAAACATGGGACGAAGAAAATATCGTCCAGCGCTTAGATTATATGCTTTACATGTCTAGAGATAAAAGCCATGAGCTTATTGAGACATATGACGCAAAAATGGAAGCTTCTTTAAAGCATCGCGCTCTGGTTGAAAGAGAACTGCTTGATGCTTTGAAAGCAGGGCAAATTGTTCCTTATTTCCAGCCGTTTATTGATATGAAAACAAATCGTATTGAAGGCCTTGAGATTCTTGCAAGATGGGAACACCCAACAAAAGGATTTATTTCGCCAGAGTTATTCGTTCATATTGCAGAAGAAGTAGGGGCTTCACTTGAGTTTACAACTACGATGCTCAGGTTTGCTTGTGAGGCTGCCTCAAACTGGCCATCAGACTTAAAGCTTGCGTTTAATATTTCCCCTAATGAGCTTCGCACGGATACAACTATGGATGTGCTGTTTAATATCTTAAATGAAACGGGTATTTCTTCTGACCGTATTGAAATTGAAATAACAGAAAATGCCTTTATTGAAGAGGTTGGGGAAATTACCGAAGCTGTTGCTAGGTTGAAAAAGCATGGTATACAAATTTCGATTGATGATTTTGGTACTGGTTTCTCAAATCTTTCACATTTAAAAATGTTGCCTTTTGATAAGATTAAGATTGATCAATCTTTCATTCGTGACATGGCTTCAAATTCTGAGAGTGAAGCGATTGTGAAGAACATAATTGCACTTGGAAAAAGCTTAGGATTGCCTACTGTTGCCGAAGGCGTTGAGCTTTGTGGTAATAGAGAAACATTGCATGATTTGGGCTGTTCTATTGGGCAAGGTTATCTGTATGCAAAAGCGTTAAAAGCAGAAGACGTTATGCCATTTATTAATAGTTTTCACTCTGAAATTATTTGCTTAGATCAGGTCGCTTAATTTAAACAAGCCTTTCATCAATGATCGGCTAAAATCTGACTAGCAGCGGATAATGCGCCTTCTTTATGCGGGATGTTGAGTGCTTTCATTGCTGTTTCGATTGTGGCTAATGTGCCCAAGACCATTGGTGGATTTAAGTGCCCCATGTGGCCTATGCGTAAATAAGAATCTTCTTCGCCTACTTCAAAACCTAATGGAATGCCCAGTGTTAGTCCTGCGTTTTCCTCACACCAAGTTCTTATTCGTGTAGCATCACCAGCAGCTTCTGTTTTAATGGTTGTAACGGCAGTTGAGCGTTTATGTTCATCTTTAATATTTAGCTCGGTTGTTTCCCAATGTTGTACAGCTGCCCATATTGATTGTGCTAATGTTTTGTGGCGTTTCCAGCAGGCTTCTATGCCTTCCTCATGCACAATAATGTCGAGCGCTTCTCTTAGCCCATAAAGATGTTGTGTCGGTGCTGTCCCATCAAATTGTCTATAAAAAATATCTGATTGTGTGCGTAAAACCCAGTCCCAATATTCACCAGGTCTTGTGCGCTTTCTAGCTTCATTTGCTTTGTCATTGAAATATACGAAGGCAATGCCTGCAGGGGTCATCAAACCCTTTTGGCAACCAGCAATCGTAACGTCTACGCCCCATTTATCCATGTGGTATTCATCACAGCCTAAAGATGCGATGCAATCAACCATATAAAGTGCGTCATGGGTTGCTTCATCGATTGCTTTTCTTAGTGATGCGATATCATTTTTTACCGATGAAGCTGTGTCTGTTTGGACTGCAAGAACTGCTTTAATTTCACCCTTGGTATCCTTTTTTAATACCTCTGTTAATTGTTCGGGCGCTATGTCTCGTTGCATACCCAATTCAATGATTTGCGTTTCAATGCCATGACTTCGCGCCATCTCACCCCAAGACAAAGGAAAACGTCCTGTGCCTATGATAAGGACTTTGTCGCCTTCATTCAGCGTGTTTTTTAGTGCCGCTTCCCATGCGCCGTGGCCGTTTGCGATATAAATTGCAAGTTGATGTTTGGTTTGAGCAATAGTTCGAAGATCAGGGTATAGTGTATCGACCATATCAACGAGGGGGCCATAATAGATATTGGGCGAAGGCTTGTGCGTTGCTGCTAATACTCGATCAGGAATGATTGAAGGGCCCGGAATTGATAGTTGTGGACGTCCGAAATTTAGTGACATGTGTTTTTTAGCCTAAATATTTTTAGAATCTTTAATTTGCAAATAGATTAAAGCATTACACTTGCAATGGCTCTTTATGAAAATCAATTTATATTGCTTATCCGTGATGCTCTTCTTCGCTTGCTGCAACTAATGCTTTGTTGAAATGCGATAAAGCTCTCACCTGAGTTGCATGTCCGAGGATGATGTTCTCGCAGTTTGTGTCAATAACAGGCATATCTGGCAAGCCACAATCATCAAACATGCGCAAAGCATATTCCAGGCTATCAGATTCTTGTAAAAAGACAGGGTCTTCATCATCTTGTGGTGTTAGATAAGCTGGCTCTGAATCTGCTTCTACTAAGGTCATGAAGTCTTTTACTTTGTTGGAGCGCATTACGTATTTATGAGGACCGTCGCGGAAGAATAAACCGCGCATTTCTAATTGCCACTCAAAAAGAGAATGTCCGTGAATAGCTTGATTAATACCGGTTGCAATTGATACGGCTAATAGAAGCGCTATTGAAAGCGTGTACCCACCCGTTAATTCGAAGACGATCATGGTTGTTGAAAAAGGCGCTCCTATAACCGCAGCAGCGACAGCGCCCATGCCAAGCAATGCATAAAGACCTTGGCTCGAAGCAAGTTCAGGAAAGACATTTGAAGCAATAAGCCCAAAAGCACCGCCAGCCATTGCACCTAGATAAAGAGCAGGGGAAAAGACGCCGCCGCCAAACCGTGATGCTATGGTAATTGATGTTGCCGCAGTTTTTGCAACTAACAGAGCCAATAAGAGCTCTAAACCCAATTGGTTTTTCAAGGCCATATCAGTTGCTTCATAGCCAACACCAAGTATTTCAGGGTAAAAAATTGCAATTAGTCCAATTAAAAAGCCACCTATAACAGGGCGCCAAAAAAGAGGTATTTCTATATTTCTAGCAACATGATCTGTGCCCACTAATGCAAATTGGAATATAACGGATACGAGCGCGCAGACTAAACCAAGTATCGCAAAGGCAGGAAATTCCCAATAAGAACTTATTTGATATGCGGGAATTTCAAAAGCAGCGACATCGCCAAACCAAAGTCTGGAAAATATTGTTCCGCTAACTGCTGAGATAACGATTGGAACAAAAGATCGTCTTGAATAATGTCCAAGAATAATTTCATGGGCAAATAACACCCCTGCAATGGGAGCGTTAAAAGATGCGGAGACGGCTGCCGCTGCGCTGCTTGCCAGTATCGTATTTTTTGAGTCGTGCGGAACTTTCATTAAATTTGAAAACCAAGTTGCAAGACCTGCCGCCAAATGAACCATAGGCCCTTCACGACCTGCACTCGCACCCGCTCCAAGAGAAACTGCGGTTGCTCCTGCCGAGATTAAAGCAGACTTTATTTCTATGTCGCGACCATCAATTGCACGCGCTTCCATTACGTCTGGTATGCCGCCAGTACGTTTTAAAGGTAGGAAATTGGTTATAATCCAGCCAACAACTGCACCGCCAAAAGCTGGTACTAAAAGTAATATATACCAAGGGGTGTTTTTAGTTGCAGATACGATATTCTCAGTACGATCAAAAAGCCAACTCCATTGTACTAGGCCTATTAATTCACGAAATAAAATAGCTGCAACGGATACAATACAGCCGATTATAAAGGCTGCAAGCCATACAGAAAGTTGTCTATCAGTATTGAAGCTTGATAGGTTCGGCTCAATCCATGCATAGGTTAGTGAAGGTAGTTTTTTTAAAATTTCTAGCATTTTCTGCGATACGGTTGTTTTTTTTTTAGCTTTTCATAAGCGTCGAGTCGAAGCAAGAGGGATACTTTTCTTTGAATAATGTTTGCAAGTCTTCCCAGGGTTCTTTAGTTGTTAGTTAGTATATTTGCCAATGCGGGAGGAGAAGCCGTGGCATTGAATGATCTAGAAACACTTCATCGTAATGAAAGTGGTATTGAAACTGCTATTTCTGTTTTGAAACAACGCTTTGGAGAGCAGTTGAAGACATCACAGGCATTGTTGGAGCAGCATGCTCATACGATGACATATATTCCTGCTCAGCTACCAGATGCAGTTGTTTTCGCGAAATCTACAGAAGATGTTCAAAATATTGTGCGTGTCTGTGCGGAGTATAAGGTTCCAATAATACCGTTTGGTACGGGAACTTCGCTAGAAGGCGGTGTAAATGCACCTGCCGGAGGTATCTCAATTGATCTTAATGATATGAATGCAGTTTTGCAGGTTAACATTGAAGACCTTGATTGCGTTATACAGCCAGGCGTTACGCGTGAAGCTTTGAATATACATTTGCGAGATACTGGGCTTTTCTTTCCAATAGACCCTGGTGCAAATGCTTCTTTGGGGGGGATGGCTGCAACGCGTGCATCTGGCACAAATGCGGTACGCTATGGAACGATGCGAGAAAATGTTATCAGTATGACAGTTGTTATGGCCGATGGTAGCATTGTTAAGACAGCCTCTAGAACCCGCAAATCTTCTGCGGGTTATGACCTTACAAAGTTGATGGTAGGCTCAGAAGGTACGCTTGGTATCATTACTGAACTAACCGTCAGGCTTTATGGTATTCCAGAGCAAATATCTGCAGGGGTTTGTCAGTTTGAAACGGTTGAAGGTGCATGTAATGCTACTATTTTGGCTATGCAAGTTGGGCTGCCTATGGCGCGTATCGAGCTTTTAGATGCGTTACAAGTTGAGATGATCAATAAATATTCTAATCTTAATCATCAACATAAACCTACTTTGTTTCTGGAATTTCATGGCACAGCTGAAAGTGTCAATGAACAAGTGGATATGTTTTCAGGTATTGCAGATGGTCTTGGCGGTGGTGAGATTGTTTGGGAAAAAACAACTGAAGCACGCAACAAGCTTTGGAAAGCACGTCATGATGCTTATTATGCAATGCTTGCATGGCGCACTGGATGCCAAGGTATTGCAACTGATGCTTGTGTTCCAATATCAAGGCTTGCTGAATGTGTTGCTGAGACACAAGAAGATGCAAAACACTTTAATCTAGTTGCACCGGTTGTAGGGCATGTGGGTGATGGTAACTTTCATATCACACCCCTTGTTATGATGGATGATAAAGATGAAGTTGCGCGCGCAGAAGAGTTCATTGAACGTCTTAATCTGCGGGCAATTGCTATGGAGGGGACGTGTACTGGAGAGCATGGTATTGGCCAGGGGAAGCGTCGTTTCTTGCGTATTGAGCATGGGGCAGGGGCTGACATAATGACGACAATAAAGCAGGCTATAGATCCAGATAATATTATGAACCCTGGCAAAGTTGTTGGGTTTGCAGACTGAGTTTTGTGTAGGGGCTTATAGCATAAATGAATCTCTTGTTTCGATTATTCATATTTCTGGGCAGTTTGGTTGTGATTTTGCTTTTTGGAGCTTTAATCGCACCTTACTTTATTAATTGGGATGAATTTACAAGTGACTTTGAAAAGCAGGCTTCGCTAGTAATTGGTCAGGAAGTTAAAGTTGGCGGCAAAACTAATTTGCGCCTTTTGCCTTTGCCATTTTTAAGCTTTGAAGATTTGCAGGTTGGCAAAAACATAGACGGTTCACCCTTGATGACCGTGGATCAGTTTTCATTTAATGCAGAGCTGCTTCCGTTCCTTTCTGGTGAGGTTAGAATTCTTGAGATGTCAATGCAACGTCCCAAGGTTAACCTTCAAGTTAGTGAAAATGGTAAGATTGCTTGGACAAACCCAAAAGAGTTTTTGGTAGACCCTGAACAAGTTAATATTGAAAAACTCAATATTCAAAATGGTTCGATTTTAGTTGCTGGTTTGGTTGGTAATCGTAGTCTTCAGATTGAAAATATTCAGGGTAATTTAAATGCTAAATCAATTGTTGGGCCTTGGCGTATTGATGCGGATGCAAATGTTGAGGGTATTGAGAGTCAAATAAAAATTGCAACAGGAACGTTTCAAGAAGATGGTTCCATGCGATTGAAAATGGATCTTAATAGGAAAGATCGACCATATAATTTGTTGCTGGATGGCCCTATTAAACTACAAGATGACGCTTTGTCTTGGAATGGTGAGTTTAGAATCTCTCAATTTGTTAAGTCACAAATCGAAGAAATGGATATCCCGATCGAACCATTACCTGTTTTCTCTACGGGTAATTTTGAGGCAACACCCAAGCAAATTAATATTGCTGAGTATCGATTAGAGATTGGTTCTCAGGATGATCCTTATACTGTTACAGGTCAGGGCAGTATAAATATTCGAGATGAAATTTTCTTCAAAGTGCAAGCGGATGGACGCCAAATTGATGTTGATCAATTAGAGCAAAATGGGACATCTGAAGCAGAAAAATTCACGTTAGAAAAAAGACTTTCTGCATTACAAGATGTTTTGAAACGTGTACCTGTGCCAACTGCCAAAGGGGAGATTGATATTATTTTGCCAGCAATTGTTGCAGGCGATACTTATATTCGTGATGTTAAGACCCTTATCAGCCCAACAGGTAATGGCTGGGCTGTTAAAAATCTTCAAGCTATTCTTCCTGGTAATACTGTCTTTGAAGCGAAAGGGCGTCTGGGGTTGAAAAACGGTTTTGGTTTTTCAGGCAAAGTCCTTACCGCTTCGCGGCAACCTTCTGGATTGGCGGATTGGATATCTGGCAATGTGGACGAGACTTTTAGAAAACTCAAAACGCTTGGGTTGTCTGCTGACCTTACAATTACGAAACGACAAGCAACGCTCGAAAATGTTGAATTAAGAATGGATGATGCCCTGCTTAAAGGCAAGCTTCAAAGGCTTTCTGGGCAAGGTGGTAGGCCAGCATTATTAGCTGAGTTAAAAGGTAATCGCGTTAATGTTGATGATCTTTTGGCGCTTTATTCTCTTACTCAAACAGAAAACTCGCTTGAAAAACCGCATGATATTAATATCAAAGTGGATGCTGATGTTTTTCAAGCTAAGCTTGGTGATCAGCCTTTTGTTGCAAAGGAAATGAATGCAAATATCCAGATGCGGGATGGTGTTGTTTCAGTTGAAAAGTTAAATACAAGCGATTTTCTTGGAGCAAAAATATCCACTTATGGGCGTATTGAAGATGTTTTGAGTAAGCCCAATGGGAATATGAAGCTTTCACTTGAAGCTGAAAATGCGACGAAACTACTTGAATTTTCAAATCGATTTTTAGGTAATAATAGCTTTGTTGAATATCTGTCATCTGTTGCTGATTTAACAAAGTCGACGGCATTAAATTTTGAGTTAGATACTACTGGTAGTGAAGGTGGAGCGAGAGGCGTTTTGTTGGTTGGTGGCAAGGCAGGGGGTAGTGACCTATCTTTACGATTTGGTTTTAATGGCAAAATTGATGATGTAACAAATTTACCCATAACAGTTGATGGTACAGTTGATAATGCTAGACCGTCTATTTTATTGCAGCAGTTAGGTATTAAAACGTTGCCTAGCGAGGTTTATGGTGAAATTTCAGGTGGGATGAAACTTGCATTTGGACTTTCAGGTGTTCCGAAAGATGGGTTAGATACGCGGATTTCATTAACGGGTAAAGATATGTCTTTTGCCGCCTCTGGGACGGTTTCAAGTGATACGCTTAATCATTATGGTGCCAACCTTAAGGTGACCGCAGGGGTCGGTGACTTTGCACCTTATATTGTTTTAACAGACTTACTTATTCCTGGATTTTCTGCTGATAAAAAATTGCCTTTGTCCGCTTCATTTACGGTTGATAAAAATAAACAAGATTTTGCCTTTTCAGATGTCAAAGGCCAAGTTGGTGGCAATAATTTTTCAGGCGAAATAAAACTCCAGCAAGAGCAAGTTTCGAGGCCTAGGGTATCAGGTAGGGTAAATCTAGATTCCATACATTTGCCAGTTATTGCAGAAGCTGTTTTTGGGCGCGCAACTTCGCTAGGAACTTCTTTGGGCATAACCGATGATATTGCGTTTGATCAAAGTAGTATTTTTGGTGAAGCTTTATACAAAGGCATTGATGCAAGCCTTAAAATTTCTTCAAAACAGCTAAGTCTTGGGAATAATTTCATTGGTCAAACTGGCAGTTTTCAACTTGCTATGATTGATGGTGCAATTGATTTTAACGCTATTACGTTTGAAATCTTGGAAGGCAAATTTGATGGCGGTATCAATTTGAAGAATACTGCTGGCTCTGTTCTAGCAAATTTAAATTATTCCATAGTGGGGATGAATGCTGATGAGTTTGTAAAATCAATTGGCGGTAGTGATTTTATGAAAGGCTCAATTACTTTAAGTGGGTCTGCAGAAACAAGCGGGCAAAGTATTTCTTCACTCATTACCAACCTTGCTGGCAATGGATTTGTTGCTATTAAAGAAGGTGAGGTGCAAGGAATAAATACTAAAGCTCTTGATTCAATTTTGGCAGAGACGGGCGTTGATAATTATGAAATTACGCCAGAAAAAATCTTAACACTTTTTACCAATAACGCTTTATCTTCTAGTTTTAAAATTCCAGAGCTTGATACGCCGTTTTCAATTAGTAGAGGAAAAATACGAGCGCGTAATGTGCGCTATGCAACGAATGATATTACATTGTCATCAAGTATGGAGTATAATTTGCAGGCAAAGGAATTGGACGCAAGTACCGTTGTTTCTTTCAAGCCAGAAAAGCGAGAACAAATTTCAGGTGCAGATCCAGAAGCAGTAATTACTTGGAATGGACCTCTTCAAAACATAACGCCTAAGGTAAATGTTGACCGCCTTGAGGGGTATCTTTCTTTGCGAGCATTTGAAACGAGCCAAAGAAGATTAGAAACGTTGGAAGCAGAAGTTATTGAAAAACAACGTTTGCGAGGTCAAATTGCATATGCTTTTGCTCGTGAGCAGTATGAAGAACGTCTGCACTTAGAGGCACTACGTATTGAAGAAGAACGCAAGCGACGTGAGGCTGAAGAAGCTAGGAAGCGTGAAGAAGAACGTCTTCGAAAAGAAGCAGAGGCGGCTGAACTGAAGCGGCAACAAGCGCTTGAAGAAGAAAAGCGCATTGCTGAAGAAGAAAGAATTGCAAAATTAAAAGCAGAGCTTGAAGCGCGTGAAGCTGAGGCTTTAAGAAAATTTCAACAACAGAGTAATCCAGTTTTGAGAGACAATACTCTTGAAAATGTGGAAAACTTTTTGAATGCAAATTAAGTTAGTTTTTTAATTTCACTAAGGACGAAAACACGTAAGGCTGATGACAGATTGCGTTCTGGATTACGATCTTCATCAAGTTTTGTAATTAGTGTGGCGAGGGGTGTGTTATTTCGTTGGGCTATTGTTTTCAGTTCTGTATAGAACTCTTCTTCTAGCGAAAAACTGGTTCTATGCCCGCGAATGCTTATTGAATGTTTTTGTAACAAGAAGGCTATTCCTTCTTATCCAGCTTAAAGCGATCCAACTTTGTTTGTGTAAGGTTTTGGTTGGCTTTAGCTGTTTTTCTTAGCTTTGTTGATAAACCATATTTTGTACGGTTTTCTTCAGATTTTTTTTCTTTGTCAGCACGAGCTTTGCGCTTTTTAAATTGCCTAAGATTAATAGGATCAACCATTTAACTTACTGCTTTTTGCGGAATTGATCCAATGATACGACTTTTGCGCTTTCGCTTTCATTGTTGCTTTGCGGTTTTACTTCGTCAGCTTTTTTGCTCTTATCTTTGCTTTTAGATTTTTTATTGTGCTTTGCCATCTCACGGGACTTTGCAACCGTTGGAAGATTTTCTGTGTCCTCATCTTCCTTAGTTTCAAGCACAAGTTCCACGTCAATGTTTGCTGCTTCTTCATGATCAGCATCAAATTGCACACCAAATTTTACGTGTGGATCAAAGAACCCTTTAAGGGACGCAAAAGGCACACGGAGTCGCTCTAAGATATCATCAAAAGAAAGGTCTATTTCAAAATAAGTTTCTTGGATTTTTAAGTCCCAGAAAGAGTGTTGAATGACGATGGTCATTTCTTCTGGATATCTTTCGCGCATACGTGCTGAAAGGCGAACGCTAGGGTGGTCAGTGCGAAATGTGATAAAGAAGTGATGCTCACCTGGAAGTCCAGATACTGAAACCTCTTGCAAAACTTTGCGAATAACTTCGCGTAAAGCTTCTTGAGTTAATACGTCGTAACGGATTAGATCTTCTGGTTGTTCTTCGTCATTCATAATATTCTGCACACCTTCAAAAAATTTAGTGAAGGCTTCTGTTGCCAGGTGCCTTCGAACCCCGCCCTACAGTGCGAACCGTAAGGAGTTTAGTGTGAAGTGTCGAACCGCAATTAAGCAGCTAGACGAGCTTCCGCATAGTTGTCATTTGCAACTAGAAATTTAGCCCGATAACGGCGGAACAATGCCGAACGAAAACACAGTCTTTACACCCTCGTCGATCCTATTTCGCCCCCATCAAAAGCCATTCAAAGTGTTTAAACTTTATTGGCGGAATGGTTTTTGGTGGAGGCGCCGGGTACCGCCCCCGGGTCCGAATGGTTTATTTCACAGGCAATTTATCGTCATATCTGGCGAACCAGCATCTTTAATATAGGTGATGTAACGTTAGATTTAAAGTTTATTCGTGCAAATTACTTATGTTTCAGCGTTCCTATTTGTTATTTTTGTGTGTATCACAATTGTGATTCAGTAATTTGGACAAATATGTATAGATAGCCATGTGATTGGCATTTCTCAGAAAGAATAAATATGTTTCCACTCTCAAGTTTAATGAAAACCTTCATCCAGAAAGGTTCTCTTACTGTAATTGATGTTGATGATAAGCGTCATGTGTTTTCAGGAATGCCAGGTCTTGATGTTGTTATGAAGCTTCATGATAAAAAGCTTTATCGCTCTCTTGTAACCAATTCTGAGCTTGCTGCTGGTGAAGCTTATATGGATGGCACTATGACCTTTGAAGAAGGTTCAACGCTGCGTGATTTCCTTCAGCTCTTTTCGCACAATCGTTTGTCCCTTGCTTCGCATCCTGCGCAAAAGGCCATTCGCGCCTTTAATATGAAATTCCGTAAGAAGCAGCAATCAAACCGTAGAGGGCAGGCACAGGAAAACGTTTCGCATCACTACGATTTGGGTAATGAGTTTTACAAAATGTTCCTTGATAAGAACATGCTTTATTCTTGTGCTTATTTTCGTGAGGAAGATGAGAGCCTTGAAGATGCGCAACGCAATAAGCTACGTCTGCTAGCTTCTAAGTTGGATTTAAAGCCTGGTCAAAAGGTTTTGGATATTGGTTGTGGTTGGGGTGATTTGGCGCTTTATCTAGCATCGCTTAAAGATGTGACTGTTGTTGGTGTGACACTTTCTACCGAACAACAAAAGTTAGCTTCTGAACGCGCACAAAAAATGGGGCTTGAAGATAAGGTTGAATTTAGACTTCAAGATTACCGTGAAGTGACAGAAAAATTTGACCGTATTGTTTCGGTTGGCATGTTTGAGCATGTAGGTGTGACGCATTACGATGAGTTTTTTAAAAAGTTGAATGATCTTATGCCAGATGATGGCTTGGCTGTTATTCACTCAATCGGTCATATGTCGCCTCCAGGAATGGCAAGTTCTTGGCTTCGTAAATATATTTTTCCGGGCGCATATTCGCCAGCTTTATCTGAAGTATTTGAAGTGATTGAACGTAATCATCTTTGGTGTACTGACCTTGAAATGCTGCGGGTTCACTATGCAACAACGCTCAAACATTGGGTTGAGCGGTTTGATAAAAATCGTGATAAAGTCGTTGAGCTCTACGATGAGAAGTTTGCTCGGATGTGGGAATTTTATTTGATCTCATGTGAGTTGATGTTCCGAACAGGTTCACAACATGTTTTCCATATGCAACTTTCGAGAAACCGTGATGGTGCGCCGATTGTGCGTGATTATATCACCGATACGCAACGCGAGCTTGAAGCGCTTGAGAAGAAGCTGAAACTGGAGCTTTAAAACCTTGAGACGTATCGCACTCATATTCAGTTTCTTGATGATGGGTGCGGTTATGCTTGGTTTGAATTCAAAAAGCAGTGCGCAAGGGCAGGCTTGTGATTTAGCGCTTGTGTTAGCGATGGATGCATCTTCCAGTGTTAATTCTGATGAATATGCCCTTCAAATAAAAGGCATGGCTTCGGCACTGTTGGATACGGAAGTCACTCAAGCCATTCTTTCGCTAGGCGGCATGTATATGGCAGCCTTCGAGTGGAATGGGATAAGAAATCAGAAGATACTTTTTAACTGGACGCAGCTTAATACAGAAGCTGATATTTTTGGGCTTGCTGAAAAGCTTGCAAAGCATCAACGAAATTCTGAAAAATCACCGACGGCACTGGGTTCAGCGCTTGGCTATGCGCAAAGGCTTTTTCCAAGACTGCCAACACCTTGCCTGCGACAAGTGATTGATGTTTCTGGTGATGGTCTTAATAACGATGGTATAACGCCTGCAAAGGTATATGCTTTGTGGGATTTTTCAAACATTACAGTCAATGGGCTTGTGATAAAAGGGACTGACCCTTTGCATGATAATATTCATCAAGATGTTGATGATTATTATCGCCAACAAGTCTTAAAGGGCAATGCATCGTTTTTGGTGATTGCAGAAAATTTCAATAGCTTTGAGGAAGCCATGAAAAGGAAGTTGCTCAAGGAAATTACACCTGGTGCAGTGGGGCTATTGCAATAGGTTATCAGATAAAAATTATATACTAGGAGATGCTCACATGCCCACGCAAAACGATAAAGCCAAACTGTTTCATTCCTTACATGTTAAAGGTGACCCTATTGTTTTATATAATATCTGGGATCCCGGCAGTGCAGTAACTGTTGAGAAGGCTGGCGCTAAGGCGCTTGCTACAGGGAGTTGGCCCGTTGCAGTTGCACAAGGTTATGGAGATGGTCAGAAAATCCCATTCAAATCAGCAATTGATAATGCGAAACGGATCGTGAGTGGTACGGATTTGCCTGTAACCCTTGACTTTGAAGGGGGGTATTCTGTTGATGAAGCTTGTTTGAAAACTAATGCTAAGGCTGCTTTGGAAGTTGGTGTGGTTGGTTTCAACTTTGAAGATCAAATTATTGGCGGTGAAGGGCTATATGAAATTCGCAAGCAAGCTAAACGTGTTGCGGCAGTTCGGTTTGCAATAGATGTTAGCGGTGTGGATGCTTATTTAAATGCCCGCACAGATTTGTTTTTGAAATCGAAGCCTGAGGAGCATGGCAGTTTTATTGATGAAGCAATTGAGCGGGCAAAAGCTTATGAAGAGGCGGGCGCTAGTGGATTCTTTGCACCCGCATTGCTCGATGAAGCTTTGATTGAGAAGTTGTGCGCTTCAACCAATCTTCCTGTAAACATTATCGCTATTCCTGGTTGCCCTCCAAAAGCAAAGCTTGCTGAACTTGGTGTTGCACGCATCAGCTATGGCCCGGTGCCTTATAAAAAGATGATGGCTGTTCTTGGTGATGCTGCGAAAGAAGCGTTTGCTTAAAATTAAGTGGATGTTATTTGGCGAGCGTTCCATTTATTGGCTGATGCTTTAAACTGAGATTTAAGAATCAATCTGGAAATATTAATGCAAACTTATCTTGATCTCATGTCGCATGTGCTTGAAAACGGAACTGACCGTGGTGACCGTACAGGCACTGGTACGCGTTCTGTTTTTGGCCATCAAATGCGCTTTGACTTGGGTAAGGGCTTTCCTGTTACCACAACAAAGAAGTTACACTTGCGTTCAATCATCATTGAGTTGTTGTGGTTCTTGAAGGGTGAGACCAATATTAAATGGCTCAAGGAAAATGGCGTTTCTATTTGGGATGAGTGGGCAGATGAAGACGGTGAGCTTGGCCCAGTTTATGGCTATCAATGGCGTTCTTGGCCAACGCCTAATGGTGAAAGCATTGACCAGATTACGGGTTTGATAAAAAGCTTAAAAGAAAACCCTAATTCGCGTCGTCATATTGTAAGTGCCTGGAACCCTGCTTTGGTTGATGATATGGCCTTGCCGCCTTGTCATACGATGTTTCAGTTTTATGTGGCCGATGGAAAGCTCTCTTGTCAGCTTTATCAACGTTCTGCGGATATCTTTTTAGGTGTGCCATTTAACATTGCGTCTTATGCTTTGCTCACCATGATGTTGGCGCAGGTTTGTGATTTAGAAGCAGGGGACTTCGTGCATACATTTGGCGATGCTCATATTTATCATAATCATTTTGACCAAGCGAAAGAGCAGCTTTCACGTAAGCCTTTGGCCTTGCCAACAATGAAAATTAATCCTGATGTAAAAGACTTGTTTGACTTTACGTTTGAGGATTTCACGTTAGAGAACTATGAAGCACACCCAAGCATAAAGGCTCCGATTGCGGTATGAGTGAACTCCCGATTTGTCATGTTGTAGCGATTGCTAAGAATAATGTTATTGGCATGGATGGTGATATGCCGTGGAAGCTATCAACGGATCTTAAACGCTTTAAGCGTGATACGATGGGTAAGCCGATAATTATGGGTCGCAAGACGTTTGAGAGTATCGGCAAGGCGCTTCCGGGTCGTTTGAATATTGTGATATCGCGTTCTGATTTTGTGGCAGATGATGTGGTTCATGCTACAAGCATTGATGCAGCGCTCTTTTTGGCTGAAGGTTGGGCTAAGGAAAATAGCTCTTCGGAAATTTGTATTATTGGCGGTGGGCAGATTTATGCCGCTACACTTGAAAAAACCAGCAAGCTTTATGTGACGCATGTCATGGCTGAGCCAGATGGTGATACGAAATATCCTGTTATCTTGGACGCGGAATGGCAGCCGATTGAACGTGAAGAAGTGCCGATGGGTGAGAAGGATACAGCTGAAACGCTATATGTTGTCTATGAACGTGTTTAGAAAATGATTCTTTTGAGCTTTGCAAAGCTCTGTTTTTATTGAGTTTTTTGTGAGGTGTTTAATTTATCTTTGTCGTAATGACGAATAGCACTTTCGACACATTGAAAGCAGGGCTTTACATCCCTATAACGTGTATAGATTTTAATTTTTTTTCCGATTGATGAAGGAATATAGATGCCTTGGAGTAATCAAAGTGGTGGAGGCGGTGGCCCTTGGGGCGGCGGCGGAAACAACGGTAATAATAATGGCGGCGGCGGCGGTCCTTGGGGCGGCGGTGGCGGAAACAATCGCCCACCAAACAATAATGGCGGCGGCGGTGGCGGCCAAGGGGGTGGACAACCACCAGACCTTGAAGACATTATTCGCCAAGGGCAAGACAAGTTAAAACAAGCAATGCCAGGCGGTGGCGGCTTTAATGCTGCTACAGTTGGTATCGGGATCATTGCGGCGGCAGTACTTTATTCAATGCAGGCTTTTTATCAAATTGAAGAAGATCAGCTTGGTGTTGAGCTTCGCTTCGGTAAGCCTAAGCAGGAAGTTTCTACTGCTGGCCTACACTTCCATTTGTGGCCAATTGAGACTTATGAAGTTGTGCAGGTTTCAGAAAAACAGATCAATGTTGGCTCATCAGGGCGATCTGATAATTCCGGCCTGATGCTTTCAGGTGACCAGAACATTGTCGACGTGACTTTCTCTGTGCTTTATCAGGTTGTTTCGCCAAATGATTATTTATTTAATGTAAGCGACCCTGAGGGCATGGTTCGTCAGGTTGCGGAGAGTGCGATGCGTGAGGTGGTTGGCAAACGGCCTGCTGATGATGCACTTCGTAATGACCGTGATGGCATCGCAGAAGAAGTACGATCAATCACACAAGCTACACTAGAAAGCTACGGCACTGGTATTCAGGTCAATGGCTTGAAGTTGGAAGATGTGGCACCGCCTCGCGAAGTGGCTGACTCATTTGATGAAGTGCAACGTGCTGAACAAAATGAAGATCAGTTTATTGAAGAGGCAAACCGCTATTCAAACAGAGTTTTGGGTGCTGCACGCGGTGAAGCTGCTCAAATCTTGGAAGATGCTGCTGCTTATAAAAGCCGTGTTGTTGAAGAAGCTAAGGGTGAAGCACAGCGCTTCGTCTCAGTTTATGATGAATATGCAAAAGCACCAGAAGTAACGCGTAAACGCTTATTCCTTGAAACCATGGAAAAAGTCTTGGGTGATGCAAATAAAGTAATTGTCGAACAAGGGCAGGGACAAGGTGTTGTGCCGTATCTACCATTGCCAGAAATTAACAATCGCAGAACACCAGCGCCAACGACAACACAGGGAGCAAACTAATGGGTAATCGTTCAATAGCCTTCTTGGTACTTGTTGCCTTTGGACTTTATGTGCTTTTCAATTCTCTATTTGTTTTAAATGAAAGAGAACAAGCAATCGTTTTACGTTTTGGTGAAATCCAACGTGTTGAAACTGAACCAGGGCTTTATTTCAAAGCACCGCTTTCTTTTGCAGGTCTTGATAGTGTTCAAATAATTGAAGATCGCCTTCTTCGGTTTGATCTTGATGACATGCGTGTTCAGGTTTCTGATGGTAAGTTTTATGAAGTGGATGCATTTCTTACCTACCGTATTGAAGATGCGAGACGTTTCCGCCAGCAGGTTTCTGGTAGTCTGGAGCTGGCTGAACGACGTTTAAGAACACGTTTTGATTCTGCCATTCGTGGGGTTTACTCACTTCGCGGGTTTGAATCAGCGCTTTCAGAGGAGCGTCAGGAAATGATGCGTGAAGTGCGTAATGAACTTCGTCCTGATGCAACATCATTGGGTTTAACAATCGATGACGTGCGTATTCGTCGTACAGATTTGACTGTTGAAGTTTCTGATCAGACATTTGCTCGAATGAATGCGGAACGTTTGGCGGTTGCAGAACGACTTCGTGCTCGTGGTCAAGAAGCGGCTCGTCGTATTAAAGCGCGTGCAGATCGTCAGGTTGTGGAGATTAAGGCTGAAGCACAGCGCGACGCTGAAATTCTTCGCGGTGAAGGTGAAGGCGAACGTAACTCAATCTTTGCTGATGCTTTTGGACGCGATCCTGAATTCTTTGAGTTTTACCGTTCAATGAGTGCTTATAGTAGGGCGCTTCAACAACAAGGTACGACGATGGTTTTGTCACCAGATTCAGATTTCTTCCGTTTCTTCCAGAACCCAAATGGTACTGCTAAGCCTGAATAATGGATAGTAAAAAAGTTAAATCAGGTCAGATGAATGTCTGACCTGATTGTCGCTATAGGTTTGGTTTTTGTGATTGAAGGTTTGCTCTATGCAGCTTTTCCAAATGCCATGCGCAAGATGGTTGAAGATATTACCAAGCTGCCAGACTCGAATTTACGGACAATTGGAGTGCTTGCTATGATAGTTGGTCTAGTCATAGTTTGGATTATCCGTGGTTAGCATGTTTTAAAATTGGAACTTTTTCCAAAGTTGCTTCGTATCTATAATGACATTAAAACAAGAGACCGTGATTTCGCTATATTTTTCATACAAAAGTCTGTTTTGATGTTATGAATAAACAAAGTTTTTATGGGCAACTATTAGCCCAAAATAATGGAGGGTCCTTATGATCTCTAATAAAATATTTAAATCAGCGCTTAAACTTCCTGTAGCATTTGCGCTTGCAACGGCTCTCGTGGCTGCACCTGCTATTACGATGCCTGCACATTCTGTCGTACATGCGCAAGGGCCTGCATCTGTTGCTGATTTGGCTGAAGGGCTTATGTCTGCGGTTGTGAATATATCTACTTCGCAAAAAGTAGCAGACCGTGGTGGTGCGCGTCGCAATGTTCCTGTGCCGCAAGTGCCTGAAGGTTCTCCATTCCAAGAATTTTTTGACGACCTTTTCCCACGCGGAGAAGGGGAAGGTAATAATCGTGGTGGCTCTCCAAAAACGCGTAGTTCACTGGGGTCAGGTTTTGTGCTTGATGCAAGTGGCATTATCATAACCAACAACCACGTGATTGCGGACGCTGATGAGATTACGGTAAATTTCAGCGATGGTTCAAAGCTTGATGCTGAATTAGTTGGAACTGACCCGAAAACAGATATCGCTGTGCTTCGTGTAAAACCAACAACGCCTCTTAATGCGGTTTCTTTTGGAAATTCTGACAAAGCACGCATTGGTGATTGGGTGATGGCAATTGGTAATCCGTTTGGTCTTGGTGGTACAGTAACGCTGGGTATTGTATCCGCTGTCGGTCGTGATATTAGTTCTGGCCCTTACGATAATTTCATTCAAACAGATGCTTCGATTAACCGTGGTAACTCTGGTGGCCCATTGTTTAACATGGCTGGCGATGTGGTTGGTATCAATACAGCGATTATTTCCCCATCAGGTGGTTCAATAGGTATTGGTTTCTCAATTCCTGCAAATCTTGCAACCAAGGTTGTTGACCAACTGGTTGAATTTGGCGAAACGCGTCGTGGTTGGTTGGGTGTTCAAATTCAAACTGTAACTGACGAGATTGCAGAGAGCTTAGGCCTAGAAAAAGCTTCTGGTGCGTTGGTTAGCGGTGTTGTTAAAGATGGCCCTGCAGAAAAAAGCGGTGTTCTTTCAGGTGATATCATTCTTGAGTTTGATGGTAAGACAGTTGCAGAAATGCGCGACCTTCCAATCATTGTTGCAGATACGGCTGTTGAAAAAGAAGTCGACGTGCTTGTTCTTCGTAAAGGCAAGAAAGAAACAATTGGCGTAACGCTTGGTCGTTTGGAAGATGGCGAGAAAAAGCTAGCTTCACTCTCAACCGGCAAAGCTGAAGAAGAAAAGGCTGAAGTCAAAAGCCTTCTTGGTATGCAACTTTCTGAGTTAAGCGATAAAGCGCGTGAAGAAGGTAAAATCAAGGAAGATGTTAAAGGTCTGCTTATTACTGGTATTGATGGTGGTTCTGCGGCTCAAGACAAAGGCATTCAAAAAGGTGAGATTGTCGTTCAAATCGGACAAGAGCCTGTTGTAACCTTGGCTGATGCTGAAAAGCAATTGGCTGACCTCAAAGAGCAAGGGCGCAAAAACGCACTTCTTATGGTGGCTTCACCAGCAGGTGATATTCGTTTTGTTGTTGTTGGAATTGAGTAAAACTCAGTTTAAATTATGAATTTTAAAGGGCGGTTTATCCGCCCTTTTTATTGGGGGTTTTGATTCTGTAAAATAAGTGGCGTTTTAAATGAGGGTGCGTATCAGGAACAAGAGGGTGGTCAAAATCCATTGCTTTATCGCGCACCATTCCAATACGTTGCATAACCGCAAATGATTTTTGGTTGTTGTGAACAGTAAATGAAATGATTTCATCGAGGTTTAGTTTATCAAAACCGAAACCCAGTAAGCGTAATGCTGCTTCTGTCACATAACCCTTGCCCCAATATTGAGGCGCAAGACGCCAGCCGATTTCGATCGCTTCTACAGGAATGATGGGTGCAGCTTTACAATAATGAAGCCCGCAAAAGCCGATGCATTCGCCAGTGTCTTTTATTTCTAATGCTGTGTAGCCAAAGCCGTGCTTAGTGATGTCCACCTTAAGTTCGTCCATCATCTTATCTGAGGCTTCACGACCTCTTTTGAAGGGGAAATATTTCATGACTTGGTCATCTGAATTAATCAAATGAAATAGATCACGATCCTCTTCTTTCCAATTTCGTATAATTAGTCTTTCTGTTTCGAGATGAAAATCAGACATAGTCATATGAGCCTTTGATGTGCTAATGGGCGGGTATGAAACTTGATCAAGACATTATTCTAATCGCAGGGCCAACGGCAAGTGGTAAAACCTCTGCCAGTATCAATTTGGCTAAGGCTAATGATGCGGTGATTTTGAATGCGGACTCCATGCAGGTTTATGAAGATTTGCGAATTATCTCTGCGCGGCCTAGTGAAGAAGAAGTGGCGCAAGCACCGCATTATCTGTTTGGGCATAGGAGCGGGCGGGAAGCCTATTCGGTTGTGCAGTGGCTCGATGATGTTCGCCCATTAATGGATAAGTTTTTAGTTGAAAAACGCACCATGATTTTTGTCGGCGGAACAGGGCAGTATTTTAATGCCATGCTTGATGGCATGTCGCCTATGCCTGATGTAGATGAGGCAATTCGCCAAAAAATTCGTGCGATGGAGGATGTGCCATCAGAAGAACTTCATAAAATGCTTGATGAAAAAGCTGCTAAAGAACTACGCCCAAGCGATAGCCAACGCATTAAACGTGCTTTGGAAGTTTATCAATCAACAGGAAAGTCGATTGTTGAGTGGCAGGCAGAGAAAGGCAAGCCGCTCATTCCTGAAACTGAAAGTGTAAAGAAGTTTCTTGTCATGCCACCACGTGCCACCATTCATGAGCGCATTAATATGCGGTTTGACATGATGATCGAACAAGGCGCGTTAACAGAGATTGAAGCGCTTCTTAAAAAAGATTTTCCGAAAACATCTCCTGTCATGAAAGCCATCGGCGTGCCGCAACTCTCTGCTTTTATTGCAGGCGAGATTGAGCTAGAAGAAGCAATCGAAAAAGCCAAGGCCGCCACAAGGCAATACGCAAAGCGGCAAAGCACTTGGTTTAATAATTCGTTTGGTGAAGGCTGGGATAAATACTAAAGCAGCATTAGAGTATATTTGGTTGATTTATTTATGATTCACTATAGTCTATTTCCAATAGAGTGTTGGGTGGAGTAAGTAGTTGAGTAAAATATCTTTTGTGGTTTTGAGCGCGCTATGTTTTAGCATCGCTACCCCGGTTCTTGCCCAGGAAAATATTTCAGACCAAAACTTTGAAGAACGCCATTCCAGTTTGGCTGTGTCGGGTGTAAATGCCACTCTGTCATTTGGTTATCAGTATATAGAGACTGGCGTTGAGGATATTTTTGCTTTTCGTACCTTACCCAATAGCATAGATCCAGCAAATGATATCACATTTGAATTACAAAGAGAAAATGAATTTCAAGCTGGTTTTGTCGAGGGATCAATTACATTTCCACTGAGTGAGACTGTCGGATTTCAAGTTGATGGGCTTTATTCGAGGCAATCTTCTAATCTAGATAGAGATTTTAATGTTTATGGTGCTGGAGCGCATTTATTTATACGTGACCCAGAAAAAGGACTTTTAGGCATTTATGGACAATTTATTGAATACGGTGATTTTTCCGAAAATTATCAAATCGGTGCCGAGGTGCAAATTTATCATGATAATCTGAATTTGGAGTTTTTTGCTGGTTTGGACAATTTGGAAGTTACCACTCAATCTATCATACCTGATTTTACTGATTTCGCTCAACCTGGTATAGGTGGTTTGCCTCCTACGGCTCCTACTTTAAGAAATGTCGAAACTACAATTGATAATGATTTTTTTACAGCAGAAGCGATTGCGGCTTTCTATCCAACAGACAACCTGAGAATTTCAGCTGGTATTGGATATAGTTTTGAGGAGGCCAGTTTTTTGGCTGGCTTAGAATGGAAACCGTCGAATAAAGTGGCTTCCAATTTGTTCGTAGATGCACAAATTGGAGAAGATACTACTGCTGTAAGGGCAGGGATAAGATTTAACTTTAGTCAGGATGCTAGGTCACTTATCAAGCAGCATAGAGACGATCATCTCCCAAATAGGCTACTCAACAATTCTGCTTCGTTAGCGAGTTGTATCGATAGTTTTATAATTAATGGATTTGTGGATCCTTCCATACCACCAATACCTATAACACCTACAGCTCCTAGCCCTAGTGGTATTTCTTTACCTACAACTATTACCTTTGAACCAAGTACTTTATTAGACGGCTGTGACATACGATTAAATCGATAACCATAATAGAATACTACTTCTGCAGCTAATCGCTAGTTTTATCACCTTTAAAAATTATCTACTCAAATCACCATTGACGAAATTTCATCTCGTGATAATGTTGGCGTGTAATTCAAAGAGGGTAATAAAAATTATGTTGCAAAGAATTGTGGTGGTGATGGTGCGTATACGCGGGATGGTTTGATAAACTATCGCGAAAGCAGCGTATACGCCGACAGCAGCTCCCAAAGGGGGCTTTTTTTATGCCTTGAATCCTGTAAACAAAATCAAATGAAAATTTTCGAGAGATACGATGACTGATAAACGAGAAATGCCAACAAGAGAAATGACAGGCGCGGAGATGGTGGTTCAAGCCTTAAAGGATAATGGTGTTGATACACTGTTTGGTTATCCTGGCGGGGCGGTTCTGCCGATTTATGATGAGATTTTTCAGCAAGAAGATGTCAATCATATTCTTGTGCGTCATGAGCAGGGTGCAGGCCATGCGGCTGAAGGCTATGCGCGCTCTACAGGAAAGATTGGTTGTTTGTTGGTAACATCAGGGCCAGGGGCGACGAATGCGGTTACACCGCTTCAAGATGCATTGATGGATTCCATTCCTTTGCTTTGTATTACTGGTCAAGTGCCAACGCCTTTGATTGGCTCTGATGCTTTTCAGGAAGCTGATACAGTTGGCATCACACGTCCTTGTACCAAGCACAATTGGTTAGTGCGTGATGTGAATGAACTAGCGCAGGTTTTGCATGAGGCGTTTCATGTGGCGCAAAATGGTCGCCCGGGGCCAGTGCTGATTGATATTCCAAAGGATGTTCAATTTGCAACGGGTACATATATACCGCCTGAAGAAGCTGATTTGTCTGGTTATGCACCAAAAACGAATGGTGATATGGACGAGATTGAAGCTGCGATTGCACTTATGGCTGGCGCGAAGAACCCTGTAATTTATTCAGGTGGCGGGGTTATCAATGCTGGCGATGAAGCAAGTCGTTTGTTGCGCGAATTGGTTGAACTTACTGGCTTTCCGATTACCTCGACATTGATGGGGCTTGGCGCTTATCCTGCAAGTGGTGATAATTGGCTTGGCATGTTGGGCATGCATGGCACGTATGAAGCTAACATGGTGATGCATGATTGTGATGTCATGCTTTGTGTTGGTGCGCGTTTTGATGATCGGATTACGGGGCGCTTGGATGCGTTTTCACCTGATTCAAAGAAAATTCACATTGATATTGATCCATCTTCGATTGGCAAGAATGTGCATGTTGACGTGCCGATTATTGGCGATTGTGAAAATGTGTTGGAAGACATGGTTCGCCTTTGGCGCGCGCATAAGAAAACACCAACGGCAAAAGATTTGAAACCTTGGTGGGATCAGATTAATAAATGGCGTGCGCGTAATTCGCTCGGTTATAAAGCAAATAAAGACGTCATCATGCCTCAATATGCGATTGAGCGTTTGTATGAGTTGACCAAGGATCGTAAAACCTACATCACGACAGAGGTAGGCCAGCACCAAATGTGGGCGGCTCAATATTATCATTTTGAAGACCCAAATCGTTGGATGACATCAGGTGGTCTTGGCACGATGGGCTATGGCCTACCAGCTGCCCTTGGTGTGCAAATTGCGCATCCTGATGCATTGGTGATTGATATTGCGGGCGATGCCTCTATTCAGATGTGTATTCAGGAAATGTCTGCGGCTATTCAATATGGCGCGCCGATTAAAATCTTTATTTTAAACAATCAATACATGGGCATGGTTCGTCAGTGGCAACAGTTGTTGCATGGTAACCGTTTGTCAAATTCATATACTGAAGCGATGCCAGATTTTGTTAAACTGGCAGAAGCTTATGGGGCGGTGGGTATGCAGTGCCACAAACCTGATGAGCTTGATGATGCTATTCAGGCGATGATAGATGAAGAAAAGCCAGTCATCTTTGATTGCCGTGTTGCGAACCTTGCAAACTGTTTCCCGATGATCCCATCAGGCAAAGCGCATAACGAGATGCTATTGCCAGATGAAGCAACGGATGAAGCGGTGGGGTCTGCGATTGATGAAAAAGGCAAGGCGCTGGTTTAGGGTTTTATGATGAAACTTGCTGTTGGTAATAAGCTTTATTCTTCTTGGTCGCTTCGGGTGGGCATGCTTTTGCGCGCGTTTGACATTCCCTTCGAGGAAGTGGTTATCGCGATGTATAAGGATGATACCAAAGAGAAGATGCTAGCTTATGGTCCAACGGGTAAAGTACCTGTGATTCAAGATGGTAACATCACGGTTTGGGAGAGTTTGGCGATTATGGAATATATCGCTGACAGGTTTCCAGACAAACATATCTGGCCAGAAGATATTGCCGCGCGAACGCACGCAAGGGCTGCATCGAGTGAAATGCATGCAAGCTTTATGGGCATTCGTTCATCTTGTCCTATGAACTTAACCGCAAGTTTTTTGCCTAAAGATAGAGGCGAGGCTGTTACACTTGATTTAAAGCGTCTTGATGAATTGTGGGCTGAGGCGCGTTCAAAGTTTGGTGCTGGTGGTGATTTTCTATACGGTGAATTTTGTGCGGCAGATGCGATGTTTATGCCTGTTGTGACGCGTATTGATACTTATCAGCTAGACGTCAATGACAGCATGAAGCCTTATATCAAGGCGATGTTGAACCATCCTGCATTTGTTGCTTGGAAAGCTGAGGCGTTTCAAGAACCTTGGTTTTTGCCGCATTATGAAGAGGGCGAAGTGCTTGATCAGCGTTTTTACATGCCTGAAGAGGGGCGGTAATGAGCGCACCTTCAAAATCACTTGCTGCTGATTATACTTTGCTTACTGTGCTTGCCGCAATGTTTGGTGCGTCTTTCATGATGACGAAAGTTGCGGTTGCGGATGTGCCGCCTGCAACGATTGCGATCTCGCGAATTGCGATTGGTGGCGTAATGTTGTTCTTCGTGATGTTGTTTTATAAACAGACTTTGCGTTCGCTCTTGCCGCATTGGAAAATGATTACGCTTGCTGGTTTCTTTGGAACAGCCTTGCCGTTTTTTCTAATTTCTTGGGGGCAAGAAAAAGTTGATGCGGGGCTGACAGCAATTTTAATGGCCGTAATGCCGCTGATTACGTTGGTGCTTGCGCATTTCTTTACCAATGATGAGAAATTGAATGTCTTTAAAATCATCGGTTTTTGCCTTGGGCTTTTAGGCGTTGCGATATTGATTGGTTTTGACAAACTGGCAAGTTTTACACAAGAAGCCATTCGCTCTTATGCGATCATGTTGGCGGCTTGCTCTTATGCGGTACATGCGATTTTATCTAAATATCTAACAGGCGTGCCACGCTATGCGGTGTCCTCTGCGGTGCTTTTGGTTTCCGTTCTAATTCTGTTACCCATCGTGCTTTATCTGGATGCGCCTTGGGATTTGTCGATTTCCTCTACCTCTTGGTGGATGTTAATTTTGCTGGGTATATTCCCAACAGGTATTGGCATGTTGATGTTGTTTGCAATCATTGAACGTCAAGGAGCAGGCTTCTTAAGCCAGATAAACTTTCTTGTGCCAGTCTTTGGCGTGTTGTGGGCAATTGCGTTGATCAACGAAACCTTGCCACCCAATGCGCTAGCAGCGCTTGTTATTATCCTTGCAGGCGTTGCAATCGCCCGTATAAAATCTAATCGAAATCCAAAAACTAAACCAATGGAACAATCATCATGAGCGCGAAAAAAGTACATCAAAGCGGAACAGGTTCGGCCTATTTTATCGTTGAAAATAAAGAGATCCCTCGCTCTCATGTCTTGTCTGTAAAGGTGGATAATGAGCCAGGTGTGCTGGCACGTGTGATTGGACTTTTCTCTGGTCGTGGCTATAATATCGAAAGCCTGACGGTATCCGAGACCAGCCATGATAATAAAGTGTCGCGCATTACGGTTGTTTCATCAGGCACGTTGCAAGTGCTTGACCAGATCAAGAAACAGTTAGAGCGCATGGTGCCGGTTCACCGTGTTGTGGATCTGACTTTAAGAGCCGAGCTTAATGGCTATGAAAAGCCGATTGAGCGTGAACTTGCTATGGTGAAGGTTGCAGGTGTTGGTGATAACCGTGTAGAAGCCATGCGCCTAGCAGAAGCCTTCCGCGCCCAAGTAATCGACGCATCAACCGAGCATTTCACCTTCGAAATCACAGGACGTATTTCCAAGATAGAGCAATTCATCGCCATCATGGAGCCGCTAGGACTTGTTGAGGTGTGCCGTACAGGCGTGGTTGCGGTTAGCCGTGGCAAGGATGGTATGTGATGTCTGAGCTTCCCCAAGGTTCATTCAGACTAGAAGGCCATATCGATGTGCCAGCAGATCGCATAGCGCAAGTGAGCTACGCGCTGAAAGAGCATATCAAACTAACGCGCGAAGAAGCTGGCTGTCTCTTCTTCAACGTAGATGCTTGTGAAAAAGTTGAAGGACGGTTTTTGGTGTCTGAAGCTTTTGTTGATGAAGCGGCTTTTAAGTTTCATCAGACAAGAGCAGGGGCATCGTCTTGGGCTGAGGCAAGTAAAGATGTGCCGCGCGATTATAAGACTTGGGTGATTGGGTAGGTTCACTTTTTACTTATCTTTGCGCTTTCCTTTTTTAGGGGGCGCGATACTGGGCAAACTTCTTGGACAAAACCATTGAGTGTGTTGGCGATGTTATCGCTTACGATTGAATAATGAACAAATTGCCCGCGCTTTTCACGCGCGACTAATCCAGCATTTTCTAAAATACTTAAGTGTTGAGAAATTGACGGTTTTGACATGTCAAAGCGTTCCGCTATCTCGCCTGCCGTTAGAGATGCATTTGATAAATATGCTAAAATTTTACGACGAGGTGCAGAAGCAAAAGCTTCAAAGACTCTTTGCATTTGTGGTGAGTCTTGCGCTTCGACTTTAGTAATTTCTTCGTTCATATTGCCTCTTATTAATTATAATATATTTAGCTTATTGACTAATTACTAAAGTGATGTAAAAAGTCAATTAGGAAATTACCTAATTACCAACAGGTCTTTTTGTTTTTATTGGAGAAAGTTGATGTGTGAAAATATAAATAAGCATATGGAATCAACAGAGCGTGTTATTTCTACAGGGCAGGCTAATCCATTGGAGGGTACTGTTTATTGGAACCCAGCAAAGTCCATTTGGATTACATCCTTCACGACGATTGCTATAGTAGGGGGTGCGCTTACATTTTCTTGGGATGCTTTTTTGGTTTTTGTTGTGCTTAGTGCTGTTACAATATGTGGCGGACATTCTGTCGGTATGCATCGTTTGCTTATTCATCGTTCTTTTAAGACCCATGTTTGGGTTGAGCATACCCTTGTTTATCTTGGTGTTCTTGTTGGGATGGCTGGACCTCACGGTATGATTAAACTTCATGATTTTCGGGATTGGGGGCAGCGCCAAAAAAATTGCCATGCTTTCTTTTCTCACACTGGAGGTTTTTGGAAAGATGCTTGGTGGCAGTTGCATTGTTCAATCAAATTGAATCATGAGCCTAAGTTTATTATTGAAGATAATGTTAGCAATGATCGCTTTTATAAAATGATTGAATCCACTTGGATGTGGCAGCAATTGCCTTTAGCAATTATCCTTTTTGCTTTAGGTGGTTTGCCATGGGTCGTATGGGGAATTGTAGTGCGCGTTTCAGTTTCGCTTATCGGTCACTGGTTGGTAGGGTACTATGCTCATCAACCACGCGAGCAAGTGCTTCATGTAAATAATACTGCGGTGCAAGGTTATAATTTACCTAAACTTGGGATTATAACTTTTGGGGAAGCGTATCATGAAAACCATCATGCTTTTCCAGGCTCTGCTAAGCTTGGTATAATGCAAGGACAGGTAGATTTAGGTTGGTGGTTAATTAAGGTGCTCGAACTTATGGGGCTTGCTGAAAAGATTAACTCACCAGAAAACCTTGAAATACGCCAAGGGCTAGTGGCCAATAGTAAGAAATGTAGCAATCCACTCCTATGGTTTTCATCCTTAGGTATAAAGACTTAAAAGAAATATCATGATCAAGAAAAGTGAATTTACAAAAGCCAATAACGCATACCTTCTTGCCATGTTGGTTGCTGGAATGATTGGCGGATTTTTAATGGGCATATGTCTGGAAATTGCGCGAGTTGATGATTTAACAATAAGGTCATTAGTCAGGATTATTTGGGCTGGTATAGTCGTTATGATATTTGGATCCCCATGGGTTTTGCTACCCTTGGCGTTATTGTTGAATATTCCAGCCTTATTGTTATATTTTTATCTTCCAAGGTTCTTGTCTCCAACACGGCTAAATTACATAGTAACTTCATTAAGTGTTTTTGGCCTTATCGTTTTAATTACTCATCTTTTTAAATGGGTGGATTATAATTTAAGCCAATCAGAGGGTGTTATACTAATGGTAATAGTTATTTCAGTCATCGTATTTGGGTGTTTTTTTTACAAGTTTAGCCAGAAGCCCTCTTAAAACTAACCCAAACCACACCGTGCCCTAATCACTTCATCGCGTAAACTCACATCATCGCCGTCGAACTCTCTCGCATCATCTGTTGCTAACCAGCAGATTGCTTGTGCTGGCCATTCTGCTGGGATGTGGACGGATGGGTCTAATTGTGAGACTGGGTTTATGCCTGAGGCTTTGATGCCTATTTGCATGTCGGTTGCGACTGTTCCGGGCGACAAGCCTACTACGCGAATGCCTTTGTTGGCGTATTCTATGTGCGTTGCTTTGGTCAGCATAAGGGCTGCGGCCTTGGAAGAACAATAATGGCTCCAGCCTTCAAGTGCGGCGGTTGCTGCCCCTGATGATATGTTGATGATTGTGCCTTCGCCTCGTGCTTCCATGCCGGGCAGGGTAGCGTGCAGCATGTTGAAGATGCCTTTGACATTTACATCAATCACCTTGCCCCAATCTTGTGGGTCGATGTCCGTGATATTGCCAATGGGTTCGATCAGGCCAGCGTTGTTGACGACGATATCGATCTTGCCAAACTTCATGATTGTTTGAGCGACCATGCTGTTGACCTGATTGTAATTTGCAACGTCACAAGCAATGGCGATTGCTTCGCCGCCACTGGCATTTATCTCATTTGCTAAATCAGAAATTGCGTCTTGTGAGCGGGCGGCTAGAACGACCTTCATGCCAAATTCGCCCATGCGTCTGGCGGTTGCAGCACCGATGCCTTTGCTAGCGCCAGTGATGATTGCGACTTTGTTTTGAAGCTCGGCTTTGAAATCTTGCATAATCTATCTCGTCTTATTGATGTAAGCTTAACTTACGACGAGTGGGTATTATTTCAAGCAGGTAATTGCGGTTCTTCTATCATTTCCACTTCTTCATCTGATTCAATACCTTCTTCTAAGTCACTGATTTCAGATTCGTTTTCTGGAAGTTCTTCTGGCGTATCCATCATTTTATCAAGCGTCTCATTGGCTTTTTTCAAGCCATTAGAAAGCTGTGAGCTTGGTTTCATAAAAGCACCTTCATAAAGGGGTTTAACCGCTGAATGAATACCAAACGAATTTGCGTGTGCGCTGATGACGCCTTTCTCTAGCAGTTGTGATTTTAGGGCGGAGGCGGTTGCAGCATCTACTTTTAACAAGCGCTCTAACATGCCTGGGCTGATTTTTTTATGAGCTCGAACAATCATCTCTGCCCACTTATAGGTATGGCTTGAGACCGTTGCAGCGGCTGTTGGTGTCGTGCCTGCAAGTGCTGATGCAGGAAGGGATGGCACAAGCGGCATAATGCCAAGTGCGCCAATGGATTTTAATAAGCTACGTCTTTTCATGCCATAGACATAGTCATGAAACCCCTTGATTAAAAGGGCGGTTGACAGTTGTTTACTGATAGGTCAGCATTACTGACATATTGGAGATGCCTCATGCCGTTAGATGTTTTTCTTGCCCTGCTACTGTTTTCTTTTGCCTCGTCGATTACGCCAGGGCCAAATAATATTATGCTTTTAGCCTCTGGTGTGAATTTTGGATTTCGTAAAACCATTCCGCATATGTTTGGGATTGCTTTTGGGTTTGGCTTATTGCTACTGGCCGTTGGTTTTGGGTTGCGTGAGGTGTTTACGCAGTTTCCTATTATGGAGTTGGTTTTAAAAGTCCTTGGCGGTGCATATCTGCTTTATCTTGCTTGGCAGATTGCAAATTCGGGTTCTGTCAAAAGTGGTAAAGTGACGAGCAAACCGATGAGCTTTATGGCCGCCGCACTTTTTCAGTGGGTGAACCCAAAAGCTTGGGTGATGGCGATTTATGCGATGACGGCTTATACGGGGCAGCCTGATTTTACGACGGGCGTTTTCATTGTTGTGTTTGCTTTTGTGGTGATCAATTTTCCAAGTGTTGCTGTTTGGTGTGGGTTTGGGGTTGCACTTCGCGAGTGGCTTTCTGACCCTAAGCGGCTTAAAATTTTCAATGTTACCATGGCATTTTTTCTGGTGGCTAGTTTATATCCAATGCTCAAGTGATTTGATGTCGTAATAGTGCTTTTGTGAAGATCAGAATCGTGGCATTGCTTTAAGATGGAATTTTCACCTCAACAAGATGACGCACTCTTAGCGGCAAGCCGATGGTTAAAAGCAGGGGATCGTCAGGTCTTCAGGCTATTTGGATACGCAGGAACAGGCAAGACAACGCTCGCGCGTCATTTGGCTGAAGGCGTTGATGGTGATGTGCTGTTTGCCGCTTTTACAGGCAAGGCTGCGCAGGTTCTTCGCACACGCGGTGCTTCCAAGGCTTCGACCATCCATTCGCTGATTTATCGCCCCAAGGGGGAAGACTTGGTGGAGGATGAAGAAACTGGCAAGAAAGAAGTCTTGCCGACCTTTTCTCTTAATCGTCAAAGCCCAGTTTCTAAGGCTGATCTTATTATCATTGATGAATGCTCGATGGTGGATGAAGATTTGGGGCGTGATCTTTTGTCTTTTGGTACGCCAGTGCTAGTGCTGGGTGATCCAGGCCAGTTGCCGCCCGTTTCTGGTGGTGGTTTTTTCACGGAACACGAGCCGGATATCTTGCTGGAAGAAATTCACCGCCAAGCAAGAGATAATCCAATTATTGAGCTTGCTCGCCAAGTGCGTGAAGGCAATCAGGTGATGATTGGCAATTATGGTGATGCAGCTAAGGTGATCTCTAAGGCTGATGTCGATACCGATGAAGTGCTTGAAGCTGATCAAGTGTTGGTAGGGACTAACAAAACGAGACGGTCATATAATCAGCGGTTGCGGGATTTGAAGGGTTTTGAAGGACCATTGCCTGCTGCAGGCGATAAGCTGGTTTGTCTTCGCAATGACCCTAAAAAAGGGCTGTTGAATGGCTCGTTATGGCAGGTGACCAGTGCTGCTCGCACTGTGAAGCCTGCGATGAATATTTTAATTCGAACAGAAGATGAGGGCGTTGATCGCCACTCTGCGAAGGTGAAGCTTTTAAAGGCCGCTTTTGAAGAACCAGAAAAAGAAATCCCGTGGCAAATCAAACGCCGCCATGACGATTTTGATTATGGTTACGCACTTACGGTGCATAAGGCACAAGGCTCGCAATGGGAAAATGTTTATCTTTTTGATGAGAGCTACGCGTTTCGCGAACATCGTGACCGTTGGCTTTATACTGCAATTACACGTGCTGCTGAAAAATTAACAATCGTTAAGTAGGTTTTCATCATTAACTATTTATTACCTATAATTTTATATCAATGAAATAGGTTTGTAGCCTTCAATTTAAGTTGTGGGGATGAAATTGTTTAATAATAGTATTTTTAGCGTGCGTGTCAGGTATCTTTTTAGTTTGCTGCTAATTGGATTGCTTGGTGCAATTTTTATAGTTTCATTTAACTATTATAACCGTGATATTTCTAATCTAAATAATTTAAGCGCAGAATTTATCCAGTTAGGAGAGGTTGCTGAACAAGTAACCTTTAATTCAGAGCGATTGATCAGTTCACCTGGTGAAGATAGAACAAAGGCAACGCTTGAATTTCTTAATCAGAATTACAAAGACCTGAAAAGCAACATTTTTAATGTCGAAAAAGCCTTACAGGAAACTCGTCCGTATTTAGTTGGAAATTTTAGTAAAATCACACTTTTAGAAGGTGATCCTCTTTGGGTCTATAAAGACATGGCAACCCGTGTTGAAGAGATTTTTAGCATAAGAGACTTACACCTGCCTAGTAACAAAGAATACTTTATTGATTCTAAAAACGTAAAACGGCTTATCTTTTATTACGATCCTTATACTTCTGCTGCCAAGCGGGTTACCAACATACATGAGTTATTGATTGCACAGTTCGAAGAAAAGCAAGTTTCCTTTCTATCCGATAATATAGCTCAAGCAGCGCAATCCTTGAAAAAAGTTACAACAATTTTTGTTGCGACGGGACTTTTTGCATTGTTAGCCATTGGTATATTTATATTTATTCCTATGGAAAGAACTATCTATAAACAGTTTAAAAAGTTAAAAGTTGCCAATGAAAAGGTGAAGCTCGCCGATCGTGCTAAGTCTGAGTTTTTGGCTAATATGTCTCATGAGATACGTA
>CAZCUN010000006.1:0-89002 GCA_964502215.1 uncultured Rhizobiaceae bacterium
AATTGAACCAATGGGTTAAACAATATTTATCGTAGTTATCTGGGACAGCCCCTAGTTTTATTATTTATTCTCAGGCGCTTATACGTAGCTTATCAGCGTTATCATGACGTTTCATGCGATGGTTTGAGATAACTTGTACGATTGTTTTGAATAAGTCATTTGAACGCGTAGGCTTTATAAGATTGCCTTCAATTCCAAATTTTGTAAGTGACTGGTTTGCGCAAGAGCTATCTACAGAAGTTAGCATCAAAACGGCAGTATCTTTTAGTGTTAGATCATTACGAATTTCTCGTAGAACATCCACACCATTCATTTCTGGCATTTGATAGTCCAAAATTACCAGCTCGATATTAATACCATTTTCCTTGGCTTTGCGCATGACTTGTAAACCTTCAGCACCACTGCTTGCAGCAGCGCTGTCAAAATTCCAATATGTCATTTGCTCTGTTAAAATTCGACGGTTGATGGCATTATCATCAATAATAAGAATATGCGAACCGTGAAGATCTGTTGGTATCTTGTTTTGTATTACATTTTCAGCGTGTATTTCTAAAGGTATTTTGAACCAAAACTTTGATCCTTTTTCTAATTCACTTTCGACACCGATTTCCCCATCCATCATATTAACGAGAGACGATGAGATTGATAGACCAAGGCCGGTTCCTTCGTAAGCTCTCGTTGCAGAGCCGTCGACTTGACTGAATTTTGAAAATATTTTCTTCCGTTCATTTTCAGCAATGCCAATACCGGTGTCTTCAATTGTTACTTCTAATTCAACTATTTCTTGGTTGTTTTTTTGCGTCTTAACGCCTTCTACATTAATATAGATATGGCCTTTTTCAGTAAATTTGACTGCGTTACCAAGCAAGTTGGTGATTATCTGGCGTAATCTACCAACGTCGCCTACAAGCATTGCTGGTAATGAGGGATCAACGCGCAATATCATTTCCAGCTTTTTTTCTGCGACCCTAGTAGAAATTAGCGTTGTAACTTCTTCAAATGCGTTAGTAAGCTCAAATGGGGCAGGGGTTAGTTCTAACTGGCCAGCGTCAATCTTTGAGAAATCTAAGATATCATTGATAATTGTTAGCAATGAATTACTTGATTTCACGATGACATCAGTGAACATTTTCTGTTTTCCGTCCAATGTGGTGGTCTGTAATAATTCAGCCATTCCCATGATGCCATTCATTGGCGTGCGTATTTCGTGCGACATGTTTGCTAAGAATTCTGTTTTAGCGCGTTCGCCACTTTCTGCTTTATTTGTTGCAAATTTCAATTGTTCTTTGCGTTGTGTAAGAGCTAGGTTTTGCTCTTCGGTTTGAACAAGTGTTTGCTCAAGCTCTTTTGCTTGCTTCATGATTGATTTATGTAAGAACCAGATAATACATGCTAGTGCGAAAACAAAAAGCGCTAAACCTATACTGAAATTTCTATAAATTTTCTGAAGTCGACTTTCTTCATTGGCAATTGTGGTGCGAAACACTGTTTCGCTCTCGCGCCAATAATCGGATATAATGTTGTCGAATTTTATTTCATTTTTCAACAAACTAGTAATATTTATATCACGACCAGCATTCGATTTTTGTATGGATCTTGATGCTTTTAATGCAGCACTTTGAAAGCGGCCATTTTGTTTTCTAAATGCTTTTCCTAGAGCGCTCATTTTTTCTTGCACAAAAGGAGAATGCTGATCTAACTCTCTTCGTGAGTTTCTTGATATATAATCTGCAACTGTTTTAAATTGCCCAGCATTCACTAAAAAAGCGAGGTTATCAGCAGAATTTAACTGATCTTTCACTTTTAAACGCTCAGAAAGCCGTGTGAGCTTTTCGATTTTAAAAGAAAGCTCTGGAATGCGATCATAAGCAACAATTACTAATTCTGGATTTGTTTTTGTAACAAACCCCATCAATTGTGATGTTTTAGTGATATCAGATATCAATTGTTGGGCTGCTAATAAGCGTTTAGTCGATGCTAGATTTTCGTCTGTCAGTGTATTCCAGCGCGTTTGGATTTTTTTCTGCATCGCTTGCGAAACAGATACATTACTGAAATAGGTTTCTACTGGGGTGATATATTCAGTGGTATTAGCTACGCTAATTTTATTAATTTCGTCGGTTTTACTCCAAACCGCTTCGATTAAACCAAGTCCAGACTTGCCAGATTGGATTTTTTTAAGTTCAACGCTGATGTAGCGCTCTCCTATTAGTACAAAAGCTATAAGTGGTACTAATAGTAAGATAACTAAGATTAAGAGTTTTCTATGTATAGAGGCGCTGAACATTTTTATATTATTCTTTGTAAAAATGTGATTCTACGAAATAAAAATGTATAATTAGTAAAATATATAATAACGAATTTTGGTAGTGGGTACGTTTGAAATTCTATACTTTTGACTTTGCGTTATATTTTGAGGATTATTTTGGGCGGAGCAGTTCCGTTATGGATTTCTTCAAAGCCCTGAATGCCTTCATTAAGAGGTCTTATTTCTGACCAACCATCTCTGGTTACTTTTCCCTCAGCCAGTAGATCAATTGCTTCTTGGAAATCTTTGTTTGTGTAGCAGTATGTACCAATAAACGCGATTTCTTGTAGAGTTATACGTCTTGTATCTAGCCCTTCATTGCTGTCTTGCAGGCCAACATGAACAATTGTGCCGCCTGGTAGGGCAAGTTCGGAGGCTGCTTTTCTGGTATGGCCTGAACCAACACAATCTAAAATTAAGTCAGCGTGTTCAATGTCAGGCTTTTCGTTGATTGGGTCATAGGGTTTCGCTTTGAGAACCTTAGCCAGCATTTCACGACGTAGTGGGTTTGTCTCGCCAATCCATAAATCTGTGATGCCTTGGTTTTGTAGAACCAGCGCGCACAGAAGACCGATTGCGCCACCGCCTAATATGATAGCAGATGATTGGTTTGCAGGCTTCTTTAAGCGCTCCATGCCGATATGAACAGAATGAACGCAAACAGCGAGAGGTTCAGCTAGCGCTGCTTCGTCAAAGCTTAGATGATCAGGGATTTCAAAGATGTTTTTCTCTGTAATTGCAACAGCTTGCGCAAAAGCGCCTGGCATCTTCATGCCAATGAGTTCTCGTTGTTCGCAAAGATGTTCATTTCCTGAGGCGCAGGATAGGCAAGTGCCACATGTCATTAGTGGATTAATGGCAACGCGTTTGCCTGCAAACTTTCCAGAACGGGGAATGCCGACGGCTTCATGCCCAAGAATAAGAGGAGGGACGCGCCTTGCATCATGCCCATGCCAAGCGTGCATATCAGAGCCACAGATGCCGCAATGGGTTAGGTCTACGATCACTTGGCCTTGTGTTGCTATAGGATCAGCTTCGTCGCGGAATTCTGTTTTCATAGTATCAGTGTAAACAAGCGCTTTCATTTTGCGGTATAACCTCCATCAACGGGTAAAACTTGCCCTGTTACATAACTTGATGCGTCTGATGCTAAAAAGATTGCTGGGCCTGCAAGATCGGAAAGTTCACCGTTGCGACCAACGCAAGTCATGCTCGCGTGGTGGGCTGACATTTTATCATCGCCAAAGACTGCGGCAGTTAGTTCTGTCGGGAAGAAGCCGGGAGCAATTGCGTTTGCTGTGATGCCGTCTTTTGACCAAGCTTCTGCCATGGCGCGTGTGAGTTGTGTGATGCCACCTTTTGATGCGCCATAAGTGATGCCGTTTGTGAATGCGCGTGAAGATTGAAGTGACGCGATGTTGATTATTCTGCCCCAGTTATTTTTCTTCATATTGGGTGCAAAGGCTTGGGCAAGAAAGAAGGGGACTGAGAGATTTAAATGAATGGTTTTATTCCAAGTCTCATGATCAACATCATCAGCATGTTTGCGTGGGTTAAGACCTGCTGCACTTACAATAATATCGGGCAGGGCGTTTAAAGCTTTGCAAGCGTTAAAGATAGTTTGGCTTGCATCATCTGCCATAAGGTCTGTTGCGATGGTGAAGCCGTCACGTTCGCCCAGCGCTTCTTCAAGTAAAGCTTCGCGTCTTCCAACAAGAATAATTGTAGCACCATTATCAGAGTAGGCGTGTGCGATTGCCTTGCCGATGCCAGAACCACCGCCAGTAATGATTGCGGTTTTTCCTGCAAGTGAGAACAACGAACTCATAAACTTACTTTCTTAAAAAAAAATCCCTCGCAGTCTTATCAATGCTTAACTGCGAGGGATATGTTTGCTCATCTTTGGCTTATTGAGCTGAAGGGAAACCTTCGTAGCTGAAGAAGCCTGGTGAGCCATTTGCTGACAAGAAGTCTGGCAACCAAAGTGCGAAACCTGGGAACATAAAGATCAGGATTAAGCCAATCACTTGGATAACCATGAATTGCATCATGCCGAAGTAGATGTCTTTCAGATCCCACTCAGGCACAACCCCTTTGAGGAAGTAGGCCGAGAGCGCGACTGGCGGACTGAGCCACGCGGTTTGTAAGTTTACCGCTACCAGAATTGCAAACCAAGTTAGGTTCACATCTAACTGCACTAACAAAGGCACAAGGATTGGAACAATGATCAAAACGATCGGTACCCATTCCAAAGGCCAACCCAGCAGGAAGACCAGTGCCATTACCAAAATAAGCATTGAAGCTGTTGATAAATCAAACGATAGAAGTAACTCAGTTAGGAACTTTGGTGTTCCAAGATTTGAGAACACTGCACCAAAGAAGTTTGAAGCGGCAACAAGGAACATGATGAGTACTGAAATCTCAAGTGTCTTAATGAGCGTGCTGTAGAAGCCTGAAAGCTTGAAGCGTCCGTAAGAAACTGAAAGTATTATCGCACCAAATGCACCACAAGCTGCTGCTTCTGCTGGGGTTGCCCAACCAGCTAAGATTGAACCTAGCGCAAATGCAATAAGCACTGTTGGTGGCACAAGTCCCATGAAGAATTCATACCAAAGGTCTGAGAAATAAAATCCACCTGGCTCAACGGCTCTTGTCCATTTGTAAGCGCCAAACATGACGCTTAGCCAAAGGATTGGTACGATTAAACCATCAAGTGGGAATAGTCCAAAACCTGTAGCTGCACCGATTGTAATCAACCATATAAATGCAACAAGCGCTGCCATCACAAGCATTACTTCAACAATGTAATAAGGTGACGTTTCTGGTTGCTCATCTGGGGGCAATATTGGCCCAAGAGATGGGTTAATCATACAACGGCCTATTGCGTATATCAGATAAAGTGAGGCAAGAAGCACGCCTGGAATAATCGCTGCGCGGAAAAGATCCGTTACAGGTATTTCCAAAACAGGCCCCATAACAATTAACATGATGGATGGAGGGATGAGGATACCCAACGTACCACCAGCGGTAATTGTACCTGCTGCCATTCGCACATCATACCCAGATCGGTTCATGGTTTTAGCAGCCATGATACCGAGGATGGTAACAGATGCACCTACAATGCCTGTTGCGGCTGCAAAGATCGTTGATACAAAGAGAACAGCGATGAAAAGCGCACCTCTAGTTTTTGACATCATCATTTGCACAGCCATAAACAATCGTTCCATTAGGCCAGCTTGTTCCATCACTATGCCCATCAAGATGAACAATGGAACAGCGACCAACTGGTCATCAAGCATGGTGGCGTTTGTTTGAAGTGTTTGCAGGAAGAAAGTAAGTTTGCTGCCTGAGCCCCAAGCGCCAAATGTAAATGCTAAGAATATGAGTGTAAAAGAAATCGGGAAGCCGATGAAAATTACGAATAGCATTGCACCTAGCATTAAGAGACCAATTGTTGGTTTTGAAAACCCAGCACTGCCAGATAGGCCAAGCCAGTCAAATAAAGGAAGTGTTTTTGGAAAGAAAACGCCTATAAAAATAATTGCAAGAATGATTACGTAAGGCAATAAAAACTTTACAAATTTAGCTTCGCGTACTGCGCCCATTTTATGGAAACAACGGAATAATTCTGGGAGACCTTGCAGAAGCAAAAGGAACGCGCCAACTGGCATAAACAAGCGAGCAGGCCATAGAAGAGGCGCCCAAGTAGAGTCTGTATCTGCTGTCTCGCCTCGAATAAATGCTTCCCACCAATAGTCAAGTGAAGTCCATGTGAAGAACAGCATGGCAGGGAAGTAAAATGATAGGTAAAGGATGGCATCTACCGTGGCTTGCGTTTTAGGCGACCAGTTCCTGTAGATGAAGTCTGCTCTAATATGGACGCCGCGCATTAATGCATATGCGGCGGCTGCCATAAAGATAACCCCGCCTAACATACGCGATGTATCGTAAACCCATAGGGTAGGGCCAAGACCAATTTCACGGGCAAATTCATTCATGCCGTAGTCTGTAAAGACGGCAAAAGCTTTACGCGATACAACTTCAAATACCATTGAAAAAATTAGTGGTATTAAGAGTAGACAAGTCAGTCTACCTGCCCATTCATTAATGATATCAATGGTTGATGTAATCGGGCGTTGCCAAGACGTCATATCTTCTGGCGTATAGCCTGCTTTTTCATTGCGGCGTTCCGCAATGGATTCATCCGTGGTATCTAGATCATCTGGAATTACTTCTTCAGCCATTTTTGGATCTCCCCATTACTTATATCTTTTTTCAAAAGGCCACTAAAAAGTAATGACATTTCCAAAAAAGATAAGATGGCGGGAACAAAAGCTCCCGCCAAATATCAAGCTCATATTACTTTAGGGTGTCAGCGAATGCTTTACCTAGAGCAGCGTTAGAAGCCTGTGAACCAGCCCAGAAAGGCACTGCGATTGCAGCGAAGTCTTTTTGTGACTGCCATACTTTAGCGAAGAATGCGTTTTCAGCTGCATTTTTCTCTAGAAGTGCACTTGCCGCATTCATGTATGCTGGGAAGTAATCCGCAGGCGTGTCATGCAGAATAACGCCGTGGTTTTCAGTAAGATCTTTCAAAGCTTTACCATTTTCGTAGATGCGGTAAGACATTGATTTTGAAAGTGATGCGTTAGCAGCAACTTCGAGCGCTTTTTGCTGAAGTGGTGTTAGTGAATTGTATACATCTTTGTTGATGTACAAGTCAGCGTTCACAACAACTTGGTGTAGACCTTGCAGGTAGTAGTGCTTAAGCACTTTCTGGAAACCAAACACTGAGTCAGGCTTCGGGCAACACCATTCTGCTGCGTCGATTGTACCTTTTTCAAGCGCTGGAAGAATGTCACCACCGCCCATAGCAACAGAAGCAACGCCAATGTCTTTATAAGCTTGTCCAACCATGCCTGGAGGCGCACGGAAACGATACTTGCGGAAGTCATCCATTGACGTAATTGGCTCTTTGAACCAACCTAGAGCCTCAGGGCCAACCGGCTGAAGCATAAAGCCTTTAACGTTCATGCCCATTTCGTCCCAAAGCTGGTCGTAAAGTTCTTTACCACCACCGAACTGGAACCAAGACAAGAATGCAATGTTATCAAGGCCAACACCGGCACCAGCGATTGGTGCGCCAAATAAGTTAGCAGCAGGATGTTTGCCACCCCAGTAGTGTGTCCAAGCAAAACCGCCTTCAACAAGACCTTTATCAACAGCGTCAAGTGTCTCTCTAACACCAACAACTGCACCAGCTGGCAGGACTTCGAATTTTACTTCGCCACCAGTTAGATCAGATACATCTTGACCAAATGCTTTAAGCATTACCACTTCATCAGCTTTCGCAGAGATAACTGATTGAACGCGGATAGTTGTTTCTGCAGATGCTACAGTCATTGTAGCACCAAGAGCTACAGCTGAAACTGTAAGCGCTTTCATAGTAGTAGATAGAATAGACATGGTATTCCTCCCTTTTGTCTTTCTGTCCTCCGAATTCACTGCGATGCCATTACTATTCCCTGCCGAAGGTGCAGGGGTATTGGTTATTCACCACAATTTAACGGCAGAATATCTGCCTTTGGTTTTCTGGTGGTTTTACCCACCAAATTCTTTAAAGTATCCCCTTAGTCGTTAGATAAGCCAAAGCTCCTCTACCTTCATCAAAGATGCCACGATACATCATCTCGGCTGATACATACAGCAACACTATCAGGCCTAGCCAAGAAATCCATGGGTAACGTGTAAGAAGTTTCATAATTATTGTCGCTGCAAAGGCCATTAACAAGATAGCTAAGCCTAAGCCTATGATAAGTTTGTTAGAATCGCCGTCAGCAATTGCGGCAACTGCGATCACATTATCTAAAGACATCGAAACATCGGCAATCGTAATGGCGATAAGGGCTTGACCAAGAGTACGTCTAGGTTTGCCTTGGTAGCCAGCTTCTGTGTCTTCTGCCGCCTCTATTGCGTGTAACGCTTCTTCGTCATGATTAGATTGTATTTCTTTGTAAAGTGTCCAGCAGACGTAAAATAATAGAAGAGAGCCAACAAGCAGTAGACCCGGTATGTCGAGAAGATAAGTCGCAACAAGAGCAAATAAAATACGTAATACTGCGGCAACAATCATGCCAAACAGAATCGCTTTTTTGCGAAGTTCAGGCGCAAGGCCAGCTGCTGCCATGCCGATAATGAGTGCATTGTCACCAGACAATACAATATCAGCAATAATAATTTTACCGTAATCTAGGAAAGTAGAAAATGCGGCTGAGTCATTTAAAAGTTCAAACATTTAGTCCCCATGACATATTTATTTATTGTTTTTTTATCAATTGGCATCTTCCAACACCATTGCTGCACATTTTTCGCCAATCATTATAGCAGGGGCATTCGTATTCCCTGAAGTAATGATAGGCATAATTGAGCAATCTGCAACACGTAATCCCTCAATACCATGCAGTTTTAATCGTTCATCCACCACGGCATTTTTGTCACTGCCCATCTTGCAAGTGCCTGTTGGGTGATAAATTGTTGTTGAATTGGTTCTTGCCCAATCCAAAACCGAATCATAATCTTCGTAGTCCAAGTTTTCAGACGGGTTATGATGCCCTGTGATGATTTCTTTTAGCGGGCTATGCTGAGTTATTTTATGTGAAATCCTTAAACCTTCAACCAAAGTATCGCAGTCTAACTTTGTTGATAAGTAGTTTGGATGAATTTTTGGGTAGTCGCGTATATCACTTGAAGTAAGCTCAAGATGGCCAGCGCTTTCAGGCCTCATTTGTAAAACAGAAGAAGTAAACCCAGAAAATTTATGTGGTCCTTCGGCTGGGCTATCAGCGCTCCAAGGTTGGATATGAAATTGTATGTCAGGCGTTGCTAGGTCTTCGCGTGTTTTTAAAAAGCCCGTTCCTAAACTAGCTGCCATCGTCATCGGGCCTGTGCGAGCTAGGAGATATTGAAGACCAATAAGGCCTTGTTTGATAAAATTACCAATCTCAACATTTATGGTCGAAACATTTACCTTGTAGACTGGGCGAGCTTGTAAGTGGTCTTGCAAGTTTTGCCCAACCCCTGACAATTCGTGAACAACTTCTATGCCATTCTTTTCAAGCTGATCTTTTGGTCCAATGCCAGATACCATCAAAATCTGCGGCGAACCTATTGCGCCTGATGAAAGCACAACTTCTTTGTTTGCTTTTAATTCGACGAGCTGTCCGTTATTACCACCCTGACGAATAATCACGCCTTTTACATTATTGTTTTCAATGATTAGTTTTTCAGCTTGTGAATTTGTAAATATCTTTAGATTTTTACGGCCTCTAATTGGCTTTAGATATGCAACTGCCGAAGAGCAACGCTTGCCATTTTTTGCGGTAAGCTGAAAATAGCCAACGCCTTCTTGATCGCCATTGTTGTAATCTTCGTTCTCGTTATAGCCGCTGGCGACTGCTGATTCTATCCATGCATCAACAATGTCACGCTTTAAACGTGTAGGGGAAACATTAAGTGGACCGCCTTTGCCGCGATCTTCGCCTGTGCCTTCTTCCCAGTTTTCCGACTTCTTAAAAAAGGGAAGTACATCATCCCAACCCCATCCAGCATTGCCCATTTGGCGCCAGCTGTCGAAGTCTTCAGCTTGCCCTCTTACATAGAGCAACCCATTAATGGAGCTTGAGCCGCCAAGTACTTTGCCACGCGGCCAAGGGATGGATCTGCCATTTAACCCAGGGTCGTTTTCACTTTTATAACACCAGTCAGTTTTTGGATTTCCCATGGTTTTAAAGTATCCAACGGGAACATGAATCCATGGATTTGTGTCTTTGCTACCTGCTTCAACAAGCGCCACTTTATAGCGTCCATCCTCTGACAACCTATTAGCCAGAGGGCATCCGGCAGAACCGGCACCTATAACGATAAAGTCAAAGTCCAAATAAAATTCCTCCAGGTACTAGACAAAAAGCTCAAAAAATGAGACTTTTTGTCCCGATACTTAATCAGAACATGGTTTTTGATTTTGTGCAAGTAGGTTAAGTAATTTTTTCACAAGGTGTGGAACTTCTGATCAGCAGGCTCAAAGCTAAAATTTGGATTAAAATATAAAATGAGTGATATTGAAGAGCGCATACCCACTAATTTGAGAACACTCAAAATTCTCGAGGTATTAGGCAATAGCGAAACCCCCATGACACCGACGCAAATCAATCAGGTTTTGGGATTGCCGAAGCAAACCATTCATAGGCTTTGCTCGACATTGGTACAAGAGGGATACTTATCAAGAGAGATAAATGGTAAGCGCTTGCAACCTTCATCAAGAACTAAAGCAATTGCTTCAGGTGTTTTATTTAATGCAAACAACCAAATCGTTTTACGACAAGTTCTTGAAGGCATTGCAACGAAGGTGAAGGAAACTATCAATCTAGCCGTGCCTGGTGAAGCGGGCATGATGTATCTAAAACGGGTTGAAACAGATTGGGCTTTTCGGATACAGCTTTCAGAAGGAACGCATGTTCCTTTTTACTGTACAGCTAGTGGTAAGGTTTATTTGAGTAGTCTATCGCAGTCCTTAAAGCAGACTATGGTCCATAAAATGGATTTGTGTTCAAAAACTGAAAATACTGTTGTCGATCCGCAGAAGCTTCTTAAACAGCTAGCAGAAATTTCAAAAAATGGTTATGCGCTCGATAATGAAGAGTTTATGGAGGGGATGGTTGCTGTCGCTGTACCAGTTCTCGATAAGAATTCTAAATATTGTGCTTCTCTGGCAATTCATGGTCCAACGCAACGTATGTCTCTAGATATGGCGCGTGCGTATCGGGAGTTTCTTTTTGAGGGGGCAGAGGCGCTAAGTGGCGAACTCTTTACCTGAGCCAATAGTTGAGTTGCGCTATTTATTCGATAGTATTTTGAAAGACTCAAGCATCTTCTTGCGCGTGTTTGCGTCTGAAAAATGATATAACGATTTAAGCTTTGGTCTTACCTGTTGTTTCCAAACCATAGCATATAATTTGCCCTTTTTTGAAAAAGGAATATTACAACTTATGACATCATGTTTTGTGTTGCGCCATGAACTTTTATATTCAGAAGGGTCGTGCAGTAAGTCAAAGGTCTTGATGTTATTTTCAAAAGCCCACTGTTGTGTCATTGCCATTTGAACTTTGCCTGGAGTAAAATTTTTCCAATCAGAGTCAAATGCACCTAGATATGAATAGTAATGATTTTGGTAAAGCATGCCAAGTTCAACTGCTAAAGGCTTATTATCAAGATACATGCAGTGTGCCATTGCGCCTTGCGGTATTTTGGATTTTGTCTTGTCTTGATCTTGCAATTTTTCCAAGCTTTGGAACATTAACTTTGTACGTGGCTCAGCCAGAATACCGCCCTTACGGCCTGAATCTTCAAGCCATTCTATTTTTTGAATTAAAGCCCATTCTATGAGTTCGTTGTAGGCTTTGCTTCCTGCGAAATGTGTTGCATAAGATAAGTTTCCCTCAGCACTTAATTTTTTATGTGCCCGACGCCTGTTCTTTCTTTGTGATCTAGAAAGTGATGCGCTATACTCTTCCCATGACATATTTTGCTCTTTTACAAGCATCGATGAAGCAAGGTTTGATTTTTCGTGAATTCCTCGGTTCCCAATAATTTGGTCTATAATGCTATCTTTTGGGTAGTGATTGATCGAAATACAGTCAATTTTATGATGATTAGAGATCGCTTCAAAAACGCTCTTTCCAAGTTCAAGATTAAAATGTGATGGATCGAACAAGATATTTGTATATTGGCCAAGTGGCTCTGTTGCCGATACCAAAAGTTTCAAATTGGTACGCGATTGAATGCGCATAAGCGGCCAGATCATAATTGCTTTTGAGCCATGCCATAAAACAAATGTCTGCGGCAGCGGGCAATGTTTATTGCTCATATCATCTGAATATTGACGGTGATACTCCACACACCAGTTGTAGGTTTGAAAAAATGCAAAAGCTTCTTTATTTGCTTTTTCAAGAGCCTGCCATTCGGTTTTTATCTCGCTCATTGCTTCAATGCTTTCTAGGCACTCAAGACGCAATTCAGTTTTGGATTCAGCAAAATCAGAATTATTGTTTATGTATGAAATAAATTTTTTAGAATTATTTTGCATGAACACTTTACTCAAATTAATTATTATATTTGAACGTAATATAATAAAAATAGTTTCAGGAATTGTTAAATTCGGTTGAAATCATATGCATTTTCAATCCATGGTTAGCAGAATGTAAATCAATAAACAGGAGATAATATCATGGTAGAACTAAGCGGTTCATGTCTTTGTGGCAATGTATCTTACAAAGGATCGGGTGATGTGAAAATGGTGATGAACTGCCATTGCACAGATTGCCAACAAGCTACGGGGTCTGTTCACGCTACGATGATCTTTGTGGTAGAAGATGCGGTGGAGTTTTCAGGTAACGTCTCAAAATTTGATCATCCTGCCGATAGTGGTAACACACTTAGTAAGCTTTTTTGTGGTACTTGCGGTTCTCAGGTTGCAGGGAAAAATACAGGTCGTGCTGGTGTGCTAGGGCTAAGGGCAGGGTGCCTTGATCAAAAAGACCTTATAAACCCAGGCGCAAATATTTTTTGCGACAGCGCTATTCATTCAACTGCAATGAACCCTAAATTGAAAAAGTTTACAGGGATGCCTGGGTAAATTTTCAAAAAGCAAAAGAAATTTTAAAAGCTACCCTGTAATAGCTTGCATGATGGTTTTATCGGTTTAAGGTTCTCATTCAAGGATCAAACAATTTAAAGAATTAGTCCCGTGCGACTTATAATTTCACTTTCAGCGCTTTTGATATCTGTTGTTTTTGTGCAGGTTGGAACGGGTTCTCTTGGTCCACTTGATGCACTTTCTGGATTGGCGCTTGGGTTCTCTCCAACTGAAATTGGGTATCTTGGGTCAGCGCATTTCTTTGGCTTTTTTATCGGGTGCGTGCTCAGCCCTTATTTGGTCATTCGTTCTGGCCATGCGCGTGCCTTTGCGGTTATGGCTGCGGTTTCAACGATCTCAATTATTTTGCACCCTGTCGTTCAAGAAGCATGGTTTTGGATGATCTTAAGGGTGATGACTGGGTTTGCGATTGCTGGCGCGTATACGGTTATTGAGAGTTGGTTGCAGTCAAAGTTAAACAGCGAAAATCGCGGTACTGTGTTTTCGATTTATCGAATGGTTGATATGGTTGGCACACTTTTATCACAAGTTGTAATTGCGGGTTTAACGCCTGCTGCATATGTTTCTTATAATCTAATTGCAGTAGTGGCATGTATGGCTCTTGTGCCTTTAGCGCTTACACAAACATCTGTGTCGTCTTTGCCAAAGGCGCAAAAGTTTAAACCTCTTTTTGTTTATACATTGTCACCGCTAGCTGCTCTTGGGGTAATTGTTGTCGGTGTAACAAATTCCTCTTTTAGAATGGTTGCACCAGTTTACGCATCTCAATCAGGTCTTTCAAAAGATGAAATTGCGGTGTTTTTAGCGCTGGCGATTATTGGTGGGTTGGTTGCGCAATTACCTGCGGGTATCATTGCGGATAGAATTAGCAGGCGCACAACTTTGATAGGGTTTAGTGTTTTAGCAATATTGGTTTGTGCGGCAATTTCATTTGAATTTATTGACGAAGTAGCTGGTATTCCGTTTGTTTATATTGGTAGTTTTCTTTTTGGGTTTGCTACTTTGCCGATATATTCTGTTTGTGCCTCGCATGCGAGTGATTTTGCCAAACAAGATGAAATGCTTGCGATGAGTGCCTCCTTGATTTTTTTCTATGCGTTGGGGTCAGTTCTTGCGCCGTCTTTTGCCGGTTATCTGATTGAAGAGTATGGGCCACAAGCAATGTTTAACTTGATACTGGTCGCGCATTTGGCCTTGCTTATTTATACGGTCTGGCGCTTTGTCGTAGGGCGCGTTGGTGCAAAGCAGCGTCCGTATAATTATATGCCAAGAACATCACTCTTCATTGCTGATATTGTTCGTCGTAAGAAACGCAGTGGTGAGCAAAAGTAATGGTCTTTGGTGTTGAGATTATTTCACTTGTCCAAGTCATGATGATTTTTTTCATTGCGGGGTCTGTAAAGGGCGTTTTAGGGTTTGGACTTCCGCTAATTACAATGTCGCTCTTGCCGTTTGTTATTCCTGTTGAGTTAGCGATTGTGCTTTCTGCACTTGTTCAACCTGCAACCAATATCGGGCAGTTGATTTCTACGGGTGGGGCAAAGCAAGCATTTAAATCAACTTGGACTATATTGCTTGCGCTTGTACCAAGCGTTGCATTTGGCGCCTGGTTTTTGAATTCACTTGAGGGAAATTCACATCTTCTTATTCTTGGGTTAACGCTGATAGGGTTTGCTGTTCACAGTTTATCTGGGTTTAGCTTTTTGATTTCTAAGGAACGTCAGAGCTTTGCAGGTGTTTTCACTGGATTGGTTGCTGGATTAGTTGGTGTCTTAACCTCTATCAATGGTATGTTTTTTATCATGTATCTTGTTGGTATAGGGACTGATAGACAAGCCTTCAGGGCTGCAATTGCTCTTTTGTTTATCGTATCTGGTGTTTTGATAAATTCGGGCTTCTGGTTTGCGGGGCTATTAAATCAAAATAACATATTGATTGGATTACTGGTGCTAATTCCGTGCTTTCTGGGCATGTCTTTTGGCAATAAAATTGGCGAACGTATTCCTAACGATGCGTTTCGTAGAGTGATACTCTATGTGTTGTTATTAATAGGCGGTTTGTTTATTTGGCGTGGGTTGTAAACCTAGCCTTCAATATCAGAAATACGCTTAAATTTTCTGTCCATGTATATTAAAGGCGTAAAGTTTCCTGCGTGTGTTTCAATAACCTTGCCGGTACATATTACATGACTGCCAGAGATTAGCTTTTCATCTAATTTGCAGATAAATGCAGTTGCGCCTGAAATAACAGGTGAGGGACCTTTTGAATTAGTCAGGTCAATACCTTCAAAGCGGTCTGCAAATTCATTGTCATGAAACCCTGCAAAACGTTCTGCAATGTGTTTTGCGCCTTCGGGTAAAACGTTCACACAGAAATCATTGTTTTCTTGTATCATTTCCAAAGTGCCGCTATCAGAATTTAAACATACTAATACAGTTGGTGGGTCTGCTGATACAGATGAAAATGCACTTACAGTTGCACCTGACCTTCCTGCTTTTCCATCTGTTGTAACCACTGTAACGCTATTTGCTACAAAGCGCATGCCGCTTAAAAAGGTGTCGCGAAGGGTGTCTTGATTGTTCATAATGACCTTAATTTTTTAACCCAATAGATGCTCAGCCGTCACCTTAGCTGGAATTGAAAATATTTCGACCATAAAATCAATGCTTAGAGTGTAAATACGTATGAATTTTATTCTTTGGTTGCTCTTCTTGGTTGAAATGCCTATTTTAGATGTCAAAGATAGGCTCGTTGCCAATTTGATTCATGTAAAAGGCTTAAACTATGGAATTAGAAGATGAAATTCGAATCGAGGCGCCAAGAGATAGAGTTTATGCTGGGTTGAATGATCCAGAAATTTTAAAGCAGTGTATCCCTGGATGTGAAGAACTGGTGAAACATTCAGATACAGACCTTGAGGCTAAGGTGACTTTGAAAATAGGTCCTGTGAAAGCTAAGTTTAGTGGTAATGTTGCTCTTAATCCTATTAATCCGCCCGAACAGTTTTCGCTTACAGGTGAGGGCAGTGGTGGTATTGCAGGATTTGCTAAAGGCGGCGCTGATGTTGAGCTTATTGAAGATGGCGATGCCACGATATTGCGTTATACTGCAAAGGCTGATGTCGGTGGTAAGATTGCACAATTAGGCAGCCGGCTTGTTGTCAGTACCTCTAAAAAGCTTGCGGGAAAGTTTTTTGAAAACTTTGCGACCGTACTTAATGAGCAGAATTAAAATATAAGACTGAAAAATTAGAAAGATAAATATGTTATCTGGAATTATAATAGCTGGCCTTGTCTTTGCCGCCGCAGCTACTGGCGGCTTGTTTAAGCCTGGTGTTTGGTATGATGGGTTAAACAAACCAGTTTGGACGCCGCCTTCTTGGGCTTTTCCTGTCGTTTGGACAATTCTTTATTGCATGATTGCATATGCGGGGTGGCTTGTTTGGAATTTAGACGCAACCTTGTCGATCGCCCTTTGGATTTGTCAGCTTCTTGTAAATGGGTTTTGGTCTTATCTTTTCTTCGGTGCTAAAAATATGAAAGCGGGTATGGTGGACGTTGTGCTTTTATGGGCGCTGATTGCAGCATTCATCATTGTAACTTATCCAATTTCGCAATTAGCCGCCATATTATTTATGCCGTATTTATTGTGGGTTAGTATTGCATCATTATTAAATTTACGAATGATACAACTCAACCCAAATGAGGCTTAATTTGCTTTTGCATTTGGCGTGAAAAGTTTCTGGCCATCTATTGTATAGCTGCCGATGATCGCTTGAGCTTTTTCGCTGGTTAGCCACTGTTCTAATTTTTGGGCAAGGGTAACTTTGACATGTGAATGCTTGTCTGGATTGATTGGTAAATACGTATATTGGTTGAATAAAACAGGGTCGCCTGAAAATAAAAGATTTAGATCGCCTTTGTTGCCAAACTTTAGCCAACTAGCGCGATCTGACATTAAGTAGGCATTCATACCACTGCCCACATTTAGCGTTGCTCCCATTCCAGAACCAACTGCGCGATACCAACTTGCATCAAAACTTTTTATATCTAAGTTTGCGGCTTTCCAAAGGGATAATTCTTTTCTGTGTGTGCCGCTATCATCGCCACGGCTAATAAAGAGCGATTTTGTAAGCGCAATTTTATTAAGCGCTTGGGTTGCTGAGTTAGATTTATTTATTTTTGCAGGGTCAGATGTTGGGCCGATAATGACAAAATCATTATACATTATTTCTCGACGATGAGTGCTGAAACCTTGTGACACAAATTCTTGTTCAGCTTTTTTAGAATGAACTAGAATAGCATCAACATCACCCGCTCGGCCTAATTTAAGTGCTTGCCCTGTTCCAACAATTAAAAGTTGAACATCCAAACCAATGTCTTTTTTAATTTGAGGAAGCAGAACGTCTGAGAGGCCTGAATTGTTAAATGAGGTCGTAACAGCAAGGCGGATTTCAGCTGCAATTGAATGAGTGCTTAGGGTTATGGAAAATATTAAAATAAGCATTTGCAAAGAAAAATTCATTCTAAAATATCTCCCTGTAAGAAGGCTTTTGCTTCATTTGTTTTTGGGTGGTTTAAGAAAGTTTTTGCAATGCCAGTTTCATGAATTGCTCCTCGGTATAAGAATATAACATCATGCGCAAGACGCTTTGCTTGTCCTAGGTCATGCGTTGTCATAATGATGCGCATGCCCGACTTTTGAGCTTCAACAAGAAGTGTTTCGATTTCGCGTGTTGATGTTCCATCTAGGTTCGTTGTGGGTTCATCGAGAAAGAGTAATTGTGGGTTAGTTGCTAAAGCTCGTGCAATCGCAAGTTTTTGTTTTTCACCTCCTGACAACAAACTTGCATTCAAATTCGCTGATGCTTTTAATTTAATTTGCTCTATCCATTTATAAGCTATGTGTTTTGCTTCATTTTTGCTTATACCGCGCAAGCGCAAAGGGTAGATGATGTTTTCAAGTGTTGTTCGCCTTAGTAGTATCGGGGTTTGGAAAACGTAAGATTGATTTAGACGAACTGTTTCGAGGTCGCAGTTCCAATGAATAGTGCCTTGTCGTGGTTTTTCTAACCCATGCATCATTTTTAGTAAGGTCGTTTTTCCAGAACCATTAGGCCCCATAATAACCGTTAATCCTCCTTGTGATATTTCAAGGCTGATTGATTTTAGGATCTGCATTCCACGCTTTGTTACGCTGGCATTTTCTATTTTGAGCGGCAATATTTTTTCTACCATGTGCTTGCCCGCTCTGTTTTCGAAATAGAGTGGATAATCAGGTTTAAAATAATTGCTAATGCAATCAGTATGAAGCCAAGTGCGAGTGCAAATGCAAAGTTTCCTTTGCCTGTTTCAAGTGCAATTGCTGTTGTTAGAACGCGAGTTAAATGATCTATATTACCCCCAACGATCATAATGGCGCCGACTTCGCCAATTGCTCTGCCAAAGCCTGCGAGAGAGGCTGTCAGAAGAGAGCGTCTTGCGTCTTTTATAAGGGTGAACATACGCTGAGTTTTTGTTGTATTGAGTGAAATTAATAAGTCATGATATTCAGCCCACAAGTCTCGAATTGCTTGATGAGAAATTGAAGCAATTAAGGGCGTGATGATGATGACTTGGGCAATCACCATTGCGGTTGGTGTAAAGAGAATGTTCAAAACGCCAAAAGGCCCAGCGCGTGAAAGCATAATATAGACGATTAGGCCTACAACAACGGGTGGCAACCCCATGAGCGCATTTAAAATTGCAATTGTAAGTCTGCGGAATCGAAAGCGACTAACTGCAAGCCACGCACCCAATGGCATTCCAATTATTGATGCAATGATGACGGCTGTAAGTGTTACTTTTAGAGATAGCCAGATAATCTCGAAGAGATCTGCATTAATTGATATAATGAGTTGAAATGCAGATAGCATTCCCTCGACAATATCATTCATTACGCAATTCCCTTAAATTAAGTTATGCACCATTAGCAGGGTTTAGATGGCAGCGACAAGGGGAGATGCGACAAGAGAATTATTCTTCGCGAAGTGCAAACCTTTGTTGGCTGACTTCTTGCCATATATCCTTACGCTTCATGTCTTTTGTAATGTCTTCTATATATGTGATGTGGTCGCGTGCAGCTTTTGATGCAGCGTCACTGTCGCCAGCTATAATTGAATCAAAAATAGCTTTGTGTTGATCAAGAAGATTTTGGCGACTTTTGGTTTCTTCGTAGATTACTTTTCTATTGAAGAAAACATCGTCTGAAAAAAGAGCGTAGCATGAACGTAGCGTATGAATTAGGATGACATTGTGCGTGCATTCGCCAATGGTTGAGTGAAATTCAACGTCTACCTTTGCTTCACGCTCTGAATTTTTGGCTTCATGCGCTGCTTGCATTTCCTGCATTATTTTCTTAAGCAATTTTTTATCAGCAGATGTTGCACGTTGCGCTGCCATGCCCGCTGCTAATCCTTCGATTTCTTTTCTGTATTCTAAATAATCAGCCTTTGCTTTTGCGTTTTTACCTATTAACTCAACAACGGGTTCTGCAAATATTGTCCCGATTATGTCTGCTATATAAGTGCCTCCGCCGTGGCGAATTGTGATAAGTCCGCGTGCCTCGAGCGAGGCAAGGGCGGTGCGCAGGATAGGGCGCGATACATCCATAGATTTTGCAATCTCGCGCTCGCTAGGCAGTTTATCCCCCACACGCAGAACACCCTCTAAAATCAAAGTCTCGATTTTTACCTCGACTTCATTGGAAATCTTACTGTGTTCTACAGGAGTAAATATTGTTTCCACATTGTTGAAAGTCATTTTCCAATCTGGCCTTTTCATTGTGCAAATAAATTGGTAACAATATTTTACCAATTTATGGAGATGTCAATGACTAACCTAGATACGCCTGAAGCGCTACCGACTGGAATTCAAATGCCAAAGCCCGATCAGGCTATTTTGGCAAGGCGTTCGGAAATAGTTTCTGCGCTTAAGGAAATTGTTCCAGGTGAGGGCGTTGTGGATGATGAAACTGAAATGCGCCCGTTTGAAACGGATGGGTTTCTTGCTTATCGCTTTATGCCACTAGCAGTGGTGTTGCCCGAGACGACAGAACAAATTTCTGCTGTTTTAAAGTATCTCTCTGATGCGGGTGTTCCGATTATTCCGCGTGGAGCAGGGACTTCACTATCGGGTGGTGCAATTCCACAAGAAGATGCGGTGATTGTCGGTTTATCTCGCATGATTAAAATTCTTGATACGGATTATGATAACCGAACTTTGACAGTGCAAGCAGGGGCTACCAATCTTTCAATCTCAGATGTAGTATCAGCTGATGGTTTTTTCTATGCACCTGATCCATCGTCTCAGCTTGCTTGTTCGATTGGTGGTAACATCGGCATGAACTCTGGTGGTGCGCATTGTCTTAAATATGGGGTTACGACCAACAACTTGCTTGGCGTTAAGATGGTTCTGATTGATGGGACTGTTGTTGAATTAGGTGGTGAGCATTTAGATGCGGCTGGTCTTGATTTGCTGGGTGTAATTTGCGGTTCAGAAGGTCAACTTGGTATTGTGACAGAGGCGACTGTGCGGTTGATTGCAAAACCTGCTGGTGCGCGGCCTGTGATGTTTGGCTTTGATACATCAGAAGATGCGGGTGCTTGCGTGGCGGATATCATTGGCACTGGCATTGTGCCTGTTGCGATTGAGTTTATGGATAAGCCTGCAATTGATATTTGCGAAGCATTTGCCAAGGCTGGGTATCCGATGGATGTGAATGCACTTTTAATTGTGGAAGTCGAAGGTTCTGACGAAGAGATGGACGATATGCTTGCGCGTATTGTTAAAATTGCCAAGCGGCATAAAGTGAAGGTTGTCAAAGAAAGCCAATCAGCGACAGAAGCAGCGCTGATCTGGAAAGGGCGTAAGTCTGCCTTTGGTGCTACAGGACGGATTGCTGATTATATTTGTATGGATGGCACAGTGCCGCTTGGGCAGTTACCATTTGTGCTCAAAGAAACAGCTCGGATTGTCGATGACTATGGTCTTCGTGTCGCCAATGTTTTCCATGCGGGTGATGGCAATATGCATCCGTTGATTTTGTATAATATTAACGACCCAATTGAAGCGCAAAAAGCAGAAGATTGTGGTATGGATTTGCTTCGTCTTTGTGTTGATGCTGGTGGGTGCTTAACGGGTGAACATGGTGTTGGCATAGAAAAGCGCGACTTGATGCTTTATCAATACACACAAGAAGATTTAGACCAGCAAATGGCGGTTCGTGCAGCGTTTGATCCTGAGTGGATTTTAAATCCATCAAAAGTATTTCCATTTGAAGCGCGTGGCAATGAGCGCCCTTTGGTTGCAGGTGAATAAGAACATGACCGCAATAAAAACGTTCAAACCTAAATCGGAAGAAGAATGCAGTTCCATCATTATGGAAGGGCAGAACTTTGAAATTCAGGGCGGCGGCACGCGTGATGTAGGTCGTATTGATGGTGAGCCTTGTTATTTGCTTTCAATGTCTGGCATGTCTGGCATCATTGATTATGAACCTGCTGAAATGGTTATGATCGCCAAGTCTGGTACGCCAGTTTCTGAGATTGAAAAAGCGTTGGCAAAAGGCAAGCAACGAATGATTTTTGAACCACTTGATTATCGAGGATTATTGGGCACAAAAGGCAAGTCAACGATTGGTGGTCTTATTGCTTCCAACGCGTCTGGGCCAAGAAGGTTTGTTGCGGGTGCATGTCGTGATTCATTTTTGGGTGCGCGGTTTGTAAATGGCAAAGGTGATATCATCAAAGCGGGTGGCCGCGTGATGAAGAATGTAACAGGACTTGATCTTATAAAATTGCTTGCTGGCTCTTGGGGCACATTAGCGCCGATGACAGAAGTGACGTTTAAAGTGGTGCCGCAAGTTGAGACTGAAACGACTTTGGTATTATCTGGCTTATCAGATGAAAAAGCTGCGCAAGCTATGGCAGTTGCTATGGCAACTTCTTGCGAAGTGACAGGTGCAGCGCATTTACCTCAAAACATTGCAGTGGATTTCAAAGTGCTAGGAGATAAATCAGCAACGCTACTGCGCCTTGAGGGATTTGAAAAATCTGTAAAGCTTCGTATTGAAAAATTACAAAATGTATTGTCAGGTTTTGGCGAACATTTGATTTTGACGGATAAAGACACTAAGGCAGTCTGGGCTGATATTCGTGATGTGAAACCTTTAGTGGATGGCAGTAAAACTCCTGTTTGGAAGGTTTCTGTTGCGCCAATGGTTGGGTGTCAGCTTGTTAAAGAACTTGGTGCAGAAAATGCTTATTATGATTGGCAGGGCGGTTTGGTCTGGCTTAAAATGAGTGATGAGCCTGAAGCTGGTAAAATACGTGAGGCAATAGCAAAGCTGGGTGGTGGTCATGCCACGCTTGTTCGTGCAAGTAACGAACAACGCCTAGCATCGCAAGTTTTCCAACCAGAAAATTCAGCAGTAGCGGCAATTTCAAAACGCATTCGCCAACAATTTGATCCGCTAGGTAAGTTTTATTCAAAAAAGATGGGCTAAGTTATGCAAACGAATTTCTCTCTTGCCCAATTAGCTGATCCTGGTGTGGCCGAAGCTGAAAAGATACTGCGCTCTTGTGTGCATTGTGGGTTTTGTACAGCGACTTGTCCAACCTATGTGACGCTTGGCAATGAATTGGATAGCCCACGTGGGCGGATATATTTGATGAAGGATATGCTGGAGAACGATCGTCCTGCGGATGAGAAAACAGTCAAGCATATTGATCGCTGTTTATCTTGTTTGTCTTGTATGACGACGTGTCCTTCAGGGGTGCATTACATGCATTTGGTTGACCATGCACGCGCGCATATTGAAGAGACTTATAAGCGTCCATTGATTAATCGTATGACGCGCAATCTACTCACTAAAATTTTGCCATATCGTGAGCGTTTTGCTTTTGCTACGAAGCTTTCTGTTTTGGGTAAGCCGTTTGCATCTTTGTTTGATAAAGTAGCACCGCTTAAACCTTTTGCAGCTATGTTGCGTCTTGCACCTTCTAAGATTTACGCAAAGACTGAGTTTACATCGCCTGGTTTGTTTAAAGCCGCAAAGCCATCTGGCGGGCGTGTTACATTGCTAACAGGGTGCGCACAACCTGCTTTGGATGCGGGTATCAACAAAGCAACGATTGAACTTTTAAACCGTGTTGGAACTGAAGTGATCTTGCCACAAGGTGAGGGCTGTTGTGGCGCATTGGTGCATCACATGGGCAAGGAGCATCAGGCGCTAGATTCTGCTAAGAATAATGTGCGTGTTTGGCATGATGAGATTGAGAAGAATGGTCTTGATGCAATTATTGTAACGACATCAGGTTGCGGTACGACCATCAAAGATTATGGCTATATGCTTCGCAATGACCCTGAGTGGGCAGAACGTGCGGCTAAGGTTTCTTCGATTGCGATGGATATTACGGAGTATCTTGTAACGCGCGAATTGCCTGAACCAAGACAAGAAGCAAATTTGACGATTGCGTATCATGCTGCTTGTTCGCTTCAACATGGGCAGCAGATAAAATCGCCGCCAAAGGATTTGTTAAAAGGCGCAGGCTTTAATGTCAAAGAAGCGCCTGAATCTCATCTATGCTGTGGGTCAGCTGGAACATATAATATCATGCAGCCAGAGATTGCCCAGCAATTGCGCGATCGTAAGGTCAAGAATATTGAAAGCACTAAACCACAGGCAATTGCGGCGGGTAATATTGGGTGTCTCACGCAGATAGGAAGTGGCACTGATATCCCAATTGTGCATACGGTCAAACTTCTCAATTGGGCTTATGGTGGTGATAAGCCTGAAGAGCTTCACAATATTCAGTAAGCAATTGTTGTCTCAGAATTTTTCTCGTGTAAAACTTTGCATTGATAATGATTTTATGAAGGTATGTGGATGTCTCAAAAACTTAAAATCGTGGCGGTTGGCCTTGGCTCAATGGGTTATGGTATTGCTTCATCTATGTTGCGGGCAGAGCATGAAACATTTGGGTTTGATATTAATGAAGCTCAGATGGAGCGGTTTCAATCTGAAGGTGGCTCTAAAGGAGCGCTTATAGATATTGCCCCTGAAATTGATGCGCTTGTTGTGGTTGTTTTAAATGCAGCACAAACCGAAAGTGTTTTGTTTGGTGCTGATGCAATTGTTTCGAAGATGAAACCAGGCAGTCTTGTGATGGCGTGTGCGACTGTGCCGCCAGAGTTTGCGCGCTTGATGGAAGAAAAGTGTAATGCGCATGGTGTGCATTATCTTGATGCGCCAATTTCGGGTGGTTCAGTCAAAGCAGCAAATGGTCAACTTTCAATCATGGCATCTGGTACGCCTGAGGCTTTTATATCTGCTGAAAGTGTGCTGGATGCAACGGCTGAAACGGTTTTTAGACTTGGCGATAGTGCGGGTGCTGGCTCTGCAATGAAGGCGGTCAATCAGCTACTTGCGGGTGTTCATATTGCTACCATGGCTGAAGCCTTGACGTTTGGTATGACGCAAGGCGTTGCGCCAGACAAGTTTCTCGAAGTAATTTCTAAATGTGCTGGCACAAGTTGGATGTTAGAAAACCGTGCACCGCATATTGTGGAGGGAGATTATACACCGCATAGCTCAGTAAATATCTGGCCAAAGGATTTGGGAATTGTGCTAGATATTGCAAAATCAACTGGCTTTGATGCCCCAATTTCACAAGCGGCATATAATCAATTTAAAGCTGCTAGTGATATGGGTTTGGGTGGTGAAGATGATGCAGCTGTTGCCAAGGTTTATGCAAAGCAAGTCGGAGTAGATTTGCCAAAAGGTTCTTCATGAGTGTAGACGAAAACCTTCGCGAGCAAATCTGCTTGCTTGCTAAATCAATGTTTGAGCGTGGCCTGACTGGCGGTTCAACAGGCAATATTTCTGCGCGAACGTCTGATGGTGGTTTGCTGGTTTCACCAACCGGCACAAGCTTTGGGAGACTTGATCCTGCACGCTTGAGTTATTTTGATGCGCAGGGTGTTTTAATTGGTGGGGATCAACCAACAAAAGAAATGCCGCTCCATTCTGCTTTTTATGAAACGCGATCAAGTGCAGGGGCTGTGGTTCATTTGCATTCGTGCCATTCGGTCGCTCTTTCTATGATGGAAGATGTTGATGAAGATAATTTCCTGCCACCGCTTACGCCTTATGCAATTATGAAATTGGGTAAGGTCAAGCTCTTGCCATTCTTTATGCCGGGTGATCCTGCCATGGGAGAAGCAGTTCGTGGGCTTGCGGGAAAGCGTTCTGCCGTAATGCTTGCTAATCATGGACCTGTGGTCGCTGGAAAAGATATTGAAGCGGCTTGCAATGCGATTGAAGAATTGGAAGATACCGCTCGTCTTGCGATGATGACACGACATATGAATGCACGTGCATTAAGTGATGAGCATATTCAAGCGCTGGTAACAAAATTTGATGTGGAGTGGGACGATTGACCAAATTTTCAGCCAATCTTGGATTCTTATGGAATGACATAAGCCTACCAGATGCCATTCGCGCTGCAAAAGCTGCTGGCTTTGATGCTGTAGAGTGCCATTGGCCTTATGTTTTTGATGCGGGTGACGTCAAAGCTGCTCTGCAAGAAACTGGACTTAGAATGCTTGGGCTTAATACGGTACGTGGCAATCTTGAAGCTGGTGAGAATGGTCTTGCTGCTTTGATAGGGCGCGAGAGTGAGGCGAGGGCTGCTATTGATCAGGCAATAGAATATGCCACCAAAATTGATACGCCAAATATTCATGTCATGGCTGGCTTTGCTGCTGGAGAAGAGCCTCATAAAACTTTTATTGCGAATTTAAAATACGCTTGTGCGCAAGCTGATAAACATAAGATTACAATCGTGATTGAGCCACTCAATCATTATGATGCACCAGGGTATTTTCTTTCAACAACTGAACAGGCTAAAGCAATTATCGAAGAAGTTGGCGCGGATAATCTCAAACTGATGTTTGATTGCTATCATGTGCAGCTGATGGAAGGGGATTTGAGCAATCGCCTTAAAAAGCTTCAACCCATCATCGGTCATATCCAATTTGCTTCTGTTCCTGATCGCGGAATGCCAGATCATGGGGAAGTCAATTACGCGCACATTTTCACGGTGATCGCTGATATGGGCTATGTTGCGCCTTTGGGTGCTGAATATAAATCACAATTGCAAACGGATGAAACGCTCGCTTGGATGAAACTGTTTGCCAGTTGAGCGCAAGATGTTCTAAAAGCACTGTCATGTATCACGCTAACAAACAAAAAACCTTCGCCGTAGCGCCCATGATGGATTGGACGGATCGTCATTGCCGATTTTTTCATCGGTTGATGACAAAGCGTACGTTGCTTTATACGGAGATGGTTGTAGCGGATGCGATACTTCATGGGGATCGCGATTATCTGCTTGGCTACAATGATGAAGAGCATCCGCTAGCGCTCCAACTTGGGGGGAGTGATCCTGATAAGCTTTCCAAGGCAGCAAAGGTTGCCGCTGAATATGGCTATGATGAAATTAATCTCAATGTTGGCTGCCCTTCTGATCGTGTTCAATCTGGAACCTTTGGTGCTTGCTTGATGCGTGAGCCTGAATTGGTTGGGCGATGTGTGGCTGCAATGAAAGAGGTTGTTGATATTCCTGTAACCGTTAAATGCCGTATTGGGGTTGATGAGCAGGACACAAAAGTTGCACTTGATAATTTAGCGTATGAAGTCTGGGCTAGGGGAGCGGATGCGCTTTGGGTTCATGCGCGTAAAGCTTGGCTTGAAGGGCTGAGCCCAAAAGAAAACCGCGATATTCCGCCGCTTGATTATGGTCGTGTTTATGATTTGAAAGCGGAAAATACGAGTCATTTCATAGGGATAAATGGTGGGGTTGAGGATTTGATTCAATCAGCGGAACATCTTGAGAAGTGCGATGGCGTGATGCTGGGCCGCGCTGCTTATCATAATGCATCTTTATTGCGAGTGGTGGATCAAGAAATATTTGGTGAAGATCAAGCGCCTATTTCGTTTGACGCAATTTTATCTGCAATGTGTGATTATGCTGAAATGCATTTGCGTAAAGGTGGAAAGCTTAATCAGATTACACGGCATATGATGGGCTTGTTTCAGGGAAGACCAGGGGCTCGACTGTACCGACGTATATTAAGCACGCAAGCTGTTAAACAAAGGGCAGATCAGCAAGTCTTGATAGAAGCCTTCAGTGCTGTAAGTATTGAAGCAGAAGCTGCTTAATCTGGGCTTATTGAAGACTAGCTAATTTATTTGATGAGGCAAGTTGTGCGATTTGCTGTTTTGATAACTCCAGATGCACTTTTTCATCCGTAAGTTGAGCATATTCACCAGAAATTTCTATTATAACCTGTTGTTCGTTTAGACCTATAATAATTTGTGTCAAAAAACCATTTTCATCTAAGATTGCATCTTCGATGTATCCAATAAGTTTACCACCTTTTGAATATGTGGGCATGCCAAGCCAACCATCATTAAGCTCATGTTCTGAGTATTCTTCGTTTTCAAATTCAAATTGAGAAAACCGTTCGTCGTTAAAGCTGCCTTCTGGTGCATATGCTAAAGCTTCTATTTTTGCTTCAGCTTCGCTGATATCTGTTGCATATGTATTTGTAGTAAATATTGCAGAAGAAATGATGATTGAAAGACCAATGGTTTGAGCAATCTTATTAAGAGCAGACATTGTTTTTACCTTTCTTATTCAACCCCCGATTTCATAAAATGTGGGGTGAGGACGTACAATTAAGGTAAGATTAATATTAATTAAAGAATGTGCCATAATGCACACACTAGCTAACGTATTGATTTTTAATGATAAAAATTACTTGTTAACCTAACGTAATATTTTCTGTTGGTATAACGCGAATGTGAGCAACCATTATGTTGCCATAGTCTGACATGGGCTTTACTACTAAGCCACCAAATTCTGGGCGTAAAGTGAGGGTTGCACTGTGCGAGGGATAACAGTTCTAATGTATGGAGTAGGTACACATGTTAAACAGACGTAATTTTTTATCAGGCTTGAGTGCAATTTCGGCCTTTTCAAGTTTTCCGATCAGTGAAGCTTTTGCTGCTAAGAAAAAGAAGTTCAAAGTAAACCCAAAATATATTCCACAAAGTGTGAAATACAGATCTCGCTATAAAAAGGGTACTGTTGTTGTCGATGCGCAAAGCCGTTATCTTTATCTGATTGAAAGTCGTACGCGTGCGCGTCGTTACGGTGTTGGTGTTGGCAGAATTGCACTTGCATGGTCAGGTACTGCAAAGATTAAACGGAAGGCAAAGTGGCCTAGCTGGACGCCTACACAAAATATGATCAAGCGTGAGCCTGAAAAATATGCGAAATTTGCGGGCGGTGTTCCTGGTGGCCCTAACAACCCATTGGGCGCTCGTGCACTTTATCTTTACAAAGGTAAGCGTGACACATATTACCGTATTCACGGCACAACTGCACCGTGGACAATCGGTACAGCCTCATCAAATGGTTGTATCCGTATGATTAATGAACACGTTGTTGATCTTTACGACCGCGTTCCTATCGGATCTTCGGTTGTTGTGCTTTAAACAATAAGACTAATCGAAATGCAAAAGCCATCACAGGAAACTGTGGTGGCTTTTTTGTTTGCTTGACGCAAAGCTTGTTACCCCATAATCAATAGACAAATTATATTGGGATTATACTCTTGGTAGCATTGCCACCACTTTCTGAATTATTACCTTTTGTAGTTGCCTTGCTCGTTGCAGGCGGTGTTGCGGGCGTTCTTGCTGGTCTTTTTGGGATTGGCGGGGGAGCTGTTCTTGTACCTGTCTTTTACCAAATGCTTGGCGTGCTAGAAGTTGATGAAGCTATTCGGATGCATTTATCCGTTGGCACTTCTCTTGCTATTATTATTCCGACATCCATTCGTTCTTATATGGGGCATAAGGCTAAAGGTGCGGTAGATATGGAATTGTTAAAGGCTTTTACAATTTCTGTTCCTATTGGTGTTTTGCTCGCGACCTTATTGGTTGCAGGGCTTTCAAGTGGTGTGTTGCGTGCGGTTTTTGCATTTTTCTCGCTTGTGATTGCTTTAAAGCTTTTATTTGGCCGTGAAGACTGGAAACTTGCAAGTGATGTGCCGCGCGGGTTTGGCAAACACATTGCGGGTTCTATTATTGGTTTCTTCTCAACCTTTATGGGCATTGGCGGTGGTGTTTTTAATAATACGTTCATGACGCTTTTTGGGCGACCCATTCACCAAGCTGTTGCGACTTCTGCAGGAGTAGGTGTTTTAATTTCTATTCCGGGTATGATTGGTTATATTTGGGCAGGGTGGGGCGCTGCTAATTTGCCGCCATTCTCAATTGGTTTTGTGAATATCTTAATGGTGCTGATTATTATACCAGTTACACTTTTGGTAACACCTATTGGCGTTAAACTTGCGCATGCATTAAGTAAGCGTAAGCTTGAAGTTGGATTTGGTATTTTTCTGATTGTTGTTGCTATCCGCTTTTTTGCTAGCTTGATATAAGTAAGCTATTAAGAGGATAAGCGTTCACGAGCCATTCGCTTGCGACGGGTTTCGCGCCTAGGCTTTTGTTCTACGGTTTCCAGACGCTCAGGAAGACCATCCATGATGTTTGCGCGTTCTTCATGTGAATATGTCATCCACCCAGAGATTTCATCGCCTGTACGGCCACAACCAAAACAAAAGCCTGTTTTCATATCGATTGAGCAAACAAGGGTACATGGAGATTGAATGACAGACATCTTTTGCCTCTTGTATAAGTATTTTGTGTGCAAGTCGTATTGTTCTAAGCAACCTTGCTGTGGACATTTACTATGCAATTACAATATGAAATTGCAACAACAAAGCTATAACAAATTCGGCATTATGATGTCGTATTAACATATAATATGAATTGAGAAATATAATGAAGCAGAGAGAAAGCGGATTACCGTTTGATGATATTCGTAACCTAGTTGCGAACTTACCTGCAATGGATGAAGACGCTTCAAACCATACTGCTATGCAATTGGAAGAGGCAGATCATGCTTTTGCTGATATTTGCAATTGGTATTCCGCAAGCAGTGGACGCTCGCCATCAATTCATAGACCTGCAGTAACTCTTTTTGCAGGAACGCATGCTTTAGAAAACCTGTTAGATCAAAGTGCATCAAGTGAAGCTTTGCTTGGGCTTGTTACGCAGATTTCAGAAGGTTCAGCATATATAAATCGTTTATGCCATCAATATGATGTTGGATTAAAGGTTTTTGATTTAGCACTTCAAATTCCTGTTGAGGATATCGCGCAAGAAGCAGCTCTTGATGAAAAATCATGTGCGGGAACAATAGCCTTTGGCATGGAGGCAATAGCGGGTGGGGCTGATCTGTTATGTGTGGCAGCATTAGAGACGCAACCTACATTATCAGCTCTAACTATTATTTCTGTGTTGGGTAATGTCGCTAGCGATGATTTGATTTTATTGAGAGGTAATGATCTTGAAGATGAAGCTGCGCATTTTGCAAGTGCTTTGACTAATGTTGAGGGTCACGAAAAGAATAGCCTTGAGGTTTTGCGTAGGCTGGGTGGTCGAGAAACAGCTGCAATTTGCGGGGCGATTCTAGCGGCTAGATCACAACATATTCCTGTTTTGATTGATGGTTATACGGCACTTGCTGCAGCACTGGTACTGCATACACTTGAACCAGAATCGCTCGGCCACGTAAAACTAGCACAAATGCCTGAGAATATGGCAGTTGCTAGTCTTGTTGAAAAGCTTGGGCTTAAAACAATTATGAAATTTAATTATACGAAAAATGCTGAAGAAGGCTTATTGCTTGCTGCGGGTGTTGTGAAGTCTGCCTGTCTTTTATTGCAAGGCAAACCTACCGCTTAAGCAGCTTTTGTTTGCGTAGAATTTGTTTTTGCTTGTCTTGAAACACGATCAATGGGCAGATATGCAATTGCTTCAGTACCTTCGCGTAATTTTGATTTAAGATCGAAGCTTCCTTGGTGCATTTGGAGGAGTGCCTGAACAATAGTTAGACCAAGTCCTGTGCCTTGCTCTGCATTGTTAATTGCGATTGTGCCTTGACCAAATGAAGATAGAACAATTGGAATTTCATCTTCTGGGATGCCCGGGCCTGTGTCTTTAATTGAAATGTATTGCCCACCTTTTGCAGTCCAACCAACTTTTACAGTAATCTCGCCACCGGCGGGTGTGAACTTCAATGCGTTTGAAACTAGATTGAGTGTAATCTGACGAATAGCGCGTTCATCAACCCAAATCGTAGGCATGTTTTCTTCATATTTCGTCGTAAGCGTAACGTTTTTCTGTTTCGCCTTGATGTTAATCATATGACACGCTTCATCTACGACAGATATAAGCTTTACTTTTTCTTCTTTGAGTTCGTGTTTGCCAGCTTCAATTCTTGAAATATCAAGGATTTCATTAATCAATTTTAAGAGGTGGGAACCAGAATTGTGAATATCACCCACGTATTCTTTGTAGTTTGCATTCTCAATCGGACCCATAAGTTCTTCACTCATGATTTCGGAGAACCCAAGGATTGCGTTGAGGGGAGTTCTTAATTCATGGCTCATAGTTGCTAGAAATCGCGACTTTGCTAAATTTGCTTCTTCTGCTCTACTTCTGGCTGCTTCAGAAATTGATTTTTCTGTTTCCAATTCTGCAATCAGAATTTCTTTCGTCGTCGTGTATTCGAGCATCGTTATAACTGATTTTTTGAAACGATCAGCGATCATGTAGAAGAAAACAATAGCGCAAAGGGTAATTGTCCCCATGAGTACCATTGCAGGTTCGTAGGTCATGATGAAGCGTGATGCCAGTATAATACTTGCAGGTGTAATCATCATAAGTGCTGCATGTCTAAATGCGTAAGTTAGCATACAGGTTACAGCTTGAAAAACTAAAATGGCTGAAAATTGAATAATAGCGTATTGATTATTTCCACATGCAATACAATCAAGCGTCGTGTAGGTCGCCCAAACCATTGCAATCATAGCTTGAGCTGCAAAAAAGATATTACGCCATGTAGATAGGCTCGCTTTATTACTCTTAGTTTTTTTAAGATATATTTTTGAAAGATAGCAAAGAATTACGTGCGAAAGAATTGTAATCACTGCCCATATGCTGGCAATTAACCAGTTGAGCCAGAAGGAACTTACGATTGCAATCATTATAATTAGAATGGGCATTACAAATAATGCAGTTGCTTGATGTTGAGCAAAGCTTTTTAATAAATCTTCTTCATAAGCTATCGTGCCATCACCAATAGCGTTTAAGCGGGAACGAAAATCCCGAACAGCACTGGAAGAGGCTGAACTCTTCTTGGAAACATCGACGATGTTTTTATCAACTGATGTTGGAAAATGCTTCATTTCGTTGGATTACTCAAAACTAACAAGTCACTAATGTGACAAAAACCTAATCAAATGTATCTTATAATGGTTAATATGGTGTTATTGTTTGTACGAGTGAAATGTAATTTGGAAACTCATGACCGTGCGTAGGCGCAATAAAATTCGTGACTTTACTTTAACCTTATTATTCTTTGGAATAATTGCATTTAGTTCTGCATGGCTTGCAAAACAAAATGAAGTAAGCTTGCAAGGAAAATATAAGATTATTGATGGAGATAGTCTTATGGTTTCTGGCAGAGAAATACGCTTGCTGGGTATTGATGCGCCTGAGTATCGGCAAAGCTGCACTTTAGAAAATGAGCAAACATATCCATGCGGCAAACAATCTCGTTCATATTTGTCTAAGCTTGTAAAAACAGGGAAGCTAGACTGCATAGGATGGGAAGAAGATAAGTACCAACGTCTTCTTGCTGTGTGTAGTGCAGGGGAGCTTGAACTTAATGCTAGAATGGTGCGCGATGGTTGGGCAATTGCTTATGGTGATTATGAAAATGAAGAACATATTGCAAAAAATAATAAAGCAGGTGTTTGGCAGGGAGGGTTTGAAAGTCCTTCCAGTTGGCGTGAAAATATGAAGGAAGCACATGCCATTGGTTGGCTTTCAAAATATTCATTTTGGTAAGGCTCTGAAATTTATAAGTAAACTGGGAAACTTGATATGAAAATTTATGATGGTGGTAGAGCGCCTAACCCAAGGCGGGTTCAAATATTTTTAAAAGAAAAAGGGTTGGAGATTGAGACTCAACAAGTCGATCTTAATGCACTTGAACACCGCAAGCCTGAATTACTCAAGAAAAATCCAACTGCAACAATTCCTTTTCTTGAGTTGGATGATGGTACAATTATTTCTGAGACGGTAGCGATTTGTCGTTATCTTGAAGAGCTGCACCCTGAACCAAACTTGTTTGGTAATACAGCGATTGAACGTGCAGAGATTGAGATGTGGAATAGGCGTGTTGAATTTGGATTTTTCTTACGCGTCGCACATTCTTTTAGACATCTGCACCCAGCTGCGGAGGTTCTAGAGGGGGAGCAAATTGAACAATGGGGACTTAAAAACCAAAAGCTTGCAATTGAGTATATTCAAATTCTGGATGATCAACTTAGTTCAAATGAATATATTGCTGGGCCAAGGTTTAGCATCGCTGATATTACAGCTTTTGTTGCGTTTCAATTTTTCAAACCAGCGCGTATTCAATTACCCGAAAAAGGATTGGAGCATTTCAAGCGATGGGTAGATGTTGTTTCTGCCCGATCTAGTATGGAATTATAAAAATGGATATTGATGCACTTCAGCAGAAAATTTCTGCTTGCCGTATTTGCATTGATAACCCGCTTGGTTCTCCTTTGCCGCATGAACCGCGTCCAGTTGCTGTTTTATCTTCCAAAGCAAAGTTGATGATTATAGGTCAAGCGCCAGGAACGCGTGTTCATGCTTCTGGAAAACCATTCACAGATCCATCAGGTGATCGTTTGCGCGATTGGATGGGGATTGATGAAGAGGTGTTTTATAACCCTAATAAACTTGCTATCGCGCCAATGGGTTTTTGTTTTCCTGGGCTTGATAGAAAAGGGGGAGATTTACCCCCACGAAAAGAATGCTCTTCTTTTTGGCAGCATCAGGTTTTGGAAGCCATGCCACAAGTTGAGCTTATCTTATTAATTGGCATGTATGCGCAGAAATTTCATATGAAGGAAAATGTTGCTAAAACTCTCACCGAAACAGTAAAAAACTGGCAAAGCGTTTTTAATGCTTCAAGCAACCCTAAATTATTACCGTTACCTCACCCTTCTTGGCGAAACTCAGGTTGGATTAAGAAAAACCAATGGTTCTCAGATGCAGTTTTGCCCGCATTGCGCAAAGAGGTTGCTAGATTGGTTTAATTTTGCCTGTTTAGCTGTGAATATTGTTTGTTTTGAAGAATTTTGTTCCAATATATTTCTTATTGTGAAATACTATTCTTATGCTTTGGGAGGCCACTATGGATAAGACTGATAAGGCTATTTTGGCAATTTTACAGGAAGACTCAACGCTTCCTGTTGCTGATATTGCACGTAAAGTAGGGCTTTCTACAACACCATGCTGGCGACGCATTCAAAAGCTTGAAGAAGATAAGGTTATCAAGAAACGGGTGGCTATCCTTGATCCTGATAAAGTGAACACAAGCGTTACAGTTTTTGTATCTATTAAAACTGATAAGCACAACGAAGAATGGCTGAAGCGCTTTGCTGAAATAATTATTAAATTTCCTGAAGTTGTTGGGTTTTACCGAATGAGTGGAGATATTGATTATTTACTTAAGGTTGTTGTGCCAGATATTGACGCTTATGATTATTTTTATAAGCGGTTAGTATCTGATATTGATATTGAAAATGTTTCTTCTGCTTTTGCAATGGAGCGTATTAAGGATACGACGCACTTGCCTTTAGACTACGTAAAGATAGAAAAAACTTAAGGCTACTAGCAGTTATAAAAAGGCTGACACTTTTATGAGTGCCAGCCAAAGTTTTGTTATCCTGCGTTTTTAAGTCTTGCAAGCAAGCTGGAAGTATCCCAGCGATTACCACCCATTTTTTGGACTTCTGAGTAGAATTGATCTACTAGCGCGGTAACGGGTAAATTTGCACCGTTTGCTCTGGCTTCGTTTAAGCAAATACTTAAATCTTTGCGCATCCAATCTACGGCAAAGCCATGCTCATATTCACCAGCATCCATCGTTTGCCAACGGTTTTCCATCTGCCAACTTTGCGCAGCACCTTTTGAAATAACGCCCATAACAGCTTCAATATTAAGGCCTGCTTTTTGACCAAAGTGAACGCCTTCTGATAAGCCTTGGACAAGGCCAGCAATGCAGATTTGGTTGACCATTTTTGTAAGCTGCCCTGAGCCAGCAGGCCCCATTAGACCGACCATGCGGGCATAACAATCAATGATGGGTTTTGCTTTTTCATAAATGCTGTTGTCGCCTCCAATCATGACTGTTAGGACGCCGTTCTCTGCACCAGCTTGGCCGCCAGATACTGGTGCATCCAGAAAATCAAACTTTCGTTCGGCAGCTGCTTCGTTCAGCTCTCTTGCAATCGCTGCTGAAGCCGTTGTGTTATCGATGAATATAGCGCCTTCTTTTACAGTTTCAAAAGCACCATCTTCGCCAAGAGTAACGCTTCTTAGGTCATCGTCATTGCCAACGCAGCAAAAAACAAAATCGCAGTCTTTGGCAGCTTCTGCAGGTGTTGCGCCATGGCTGCCACCAAACTCTTTGACCCAATCTTCTGCCTTAGCTGTTGTGCGGTTGTAGACAGAAACTTCATGTCCTGCTTTTGAAATATGGCCTGCCATTGGATATCCCATAACGCCCAACCCGATAAAAGCAACTCTTGCCATTTTTGTGTCCTTCCTGTCTAAAATGTACTATAAGTTTTGAAATATATAAGAGACGTAATAAAGCAATGCGAAGAATTTTTAAATGGCTGATTGGCATAAGTGTTTTGCTAATTATAGGTGCAATCCTTTTTGGAGCTATTGGTTATGGTGTTTTGTTGCGCACTGTGCCCGCCAATAATGGAAAAATGCAACTGGCTGGTTTGCAAGTTTCTGCCGAGGTTGTTTTTGATAAAAATGCAGTTGCGCATGTTGAAGCGGATAGTTTGCAAGATGCTATGCATGTACTTGGTTTTTTGCATGCAAGAGAACGTTTATGGCAAATGGAATTTTTGCGCCGCGTTGGGCAGGGGCGGTTGTCTGAAGTTCTAGGTGATGCAACTGTGGATACTGATATCTTTTTACAAACCTTGGGTATGGCAGAAGCTGCGGAAAAGTCATTTGAGAAACTCCAACCCAGAACAAAAGAAGCGCTCAATTCATATGCATCAGGTGTAAATGCTTATGCGAAACGTAAAACTCGTTTGTTTGAACCAAAACTGGGTGCAGAATTTTTAATTCTTGGTCACACGCCAGAGCCTTGGGAAGCATGGAACTCAATTCTTATTCTTAAAGTAATGGGCTTTAGTTTGGGCAGTAACTTAGACCGTGAAATTCAACGTTTGGCGATGGCTTCAAAAGGTTTTTCTGCTAAGCAAATTGACGATCTCGTTTCATACAGCCCAAGGGATAATCCGCCACCTTTGCCCGATTTGAGAAAACTTTATGGTTTTGGGCAAGAAGGTAAACTATCAGAAAGCGCTTCTTTGTCGGATGCTACGCCAGAGCCATTTGTTTTAGATTGGCCAACAGGGCGTTCTGCATCTAACAATTGGGTTATTTCGGGTGAGAAAACAGATACAGGAAAGCCAATTCTAGCAAATGATCCTCACCTTGGTTTTACAGCACCTTCGGTGATGTATTTGGCGCATCTTTCGTTCAAAATAGATGGTAAAAAACATGATGTAATTGGCGCAACAATTCCTGGTATTCCAACAATTATTACAGGCAGGAACTCACGTGTTGGCTGGGGTCTCACAACCACTGGCTTAGATTCTCAGGATTTGTTTGTTGAGAAAATCAACCCAGTAGACGAGACATTATATAAGACTGAATCTGGGTGGGAAAAATTCAAAACGCAAGAGATGGAAGTTGGTATTTCTGGCGGGAAGAGTAAAAAATTTATAAAGCGATCAACTAGACATGGACCAGTTTTGCCAGATGGATTTAGAAATCTTAAAAAACTTTTGCCTGAAAGGCATGTTGGTGCGCTTAAATGGACCGGGTTACATGCCGACGATACAACACTTGATACTTTGATGAATACGATGTTTTCAAACTCTGTTCAGGATGTATTAGATAATGCAAAATATGCAGTTTCACCAATGCAATCGCTCGTAATTGCAGATGTTGATGGTGCAATTGGACTTGCAACACCTGCAAGAGTTCCTATCCGTGACAAGGCTAATGTCATTGCTGGGCGTGCGCCGGTATTAGGCTGGAACGCTGAGCATCAATGGAAGGGATTTGTTGAGGCAAGTGAAATACCTCAAGTTATAAATCCTGCAAAAGGTGCTATTGCTACTGCTAATGCGAAATTCTTTGATGCTGATTATCCCCACCATATAACTTTTGATTGGGCAGAGCACTTTCGACAATCGCGTGTTGAGGATTTGGTTTATGGACAAAACGAAAAACACACGGTTGAGATTTCTAAAAATATAATGGCTGATAATTACTCAATGCCACTTGTTGAGTTAGTCAAAATAGCAACTGCCGCTGAGATAGGTGGGGCAGGTGAGCGGGGTGATATTGTTAAAGCGCTTTCAAATTGGAATGGTCGTATGGATGCTGATGCAAGTGAGCCGCTAATTGCCTTGTCTTGGTTTAAGCATTTGCATGAAGCAATTTTGATGGATGACCTTCAGGATGCGTATAAACTCTTTGATCGTGGTCGTATAACTAAAGTGCTGAAAATCCTTAGCCGTGGAACTGCACGTGATTGGTGCGATAGGCGTGGTACAGACTTACAAGAAAGTTGCGCGATTATTATGACGCAAGCTTTAGATGCCGCGCTCTCAGAACTAAAATCCAACTATGGTGACGATTGGAAAAACTGGCAATATGGGAAGGCGCATATCGCATATAGCGAGCATCGTCCATTTGGAAAAGTGGAAGCCCTTTCAGCTATCTTTAATATTACGGTTGAAAGCGGAGGTGGGCCTTACACTTTACATAGAGGGCAGACTGACTTTGGTGAAGACGGCCCTTACAGAAGCCGACATGGTGCTGCTTATCGCGGTATTTATGATTTTTCTGATTTAGATAAATCAGTTTTTATTCAGTCTACTGGGCAAAGTGGTCACTTCCTTTCCAAACATTATCGTGATTTTACGGATGAATGGTCACAATCTAGATTTATTCCAATGACAACGAACAAAGAAAGTTATTCGTTGAACGCTAAAGGTACATGGACATTCGATCCCTCATGAAAAAAATCATCTTTTCTTTTATAATTTTAATTTCTTCTTGTTTATCGACGTTAGCAGATGGAATCGTTAGCCAAATAGTGTCAGCACCTGTGTTTGCAAATGGTACAATGAGGGATATTCAAAGTGGTATTAATATCTATTTGCAAAATGATAATGTTCAAGGATTAGATTTTATCAATCCGCAAGTTCTTGGTTATGGTGTGCCGCCAGGTGGGGCTCTTGAAGTTGAGATGATAAGCGGGTTTGAGCGTGATCCAAACGTACCACTTGATGGGAGATCGCTATTATTGACCGTTGGTGTGCCGCAACAAGGATTACCTGAAAAAGCTGGTGGTCATGTAATCTCGCAAGGGCAAAATAAAAATACCTTTTTAATTAAACCTACTGGTCGCGATGGGATGGTGCCTGAGCGTCTTGAGTCTCCTGCCAAAGGTGTTGCCTTCGATCAGGTGCAGCAACGTGGGATTAAAATAATTCATATTGGTAGAAATTTTGCTTTTATATCTCGAGGAGAAAAAGGTGTTGTTGAAGTTCGGTTCAAAGATAGCGGTGGTAATATTATTGCTCGAGGGCGTGGTGAATTAGATTTTCTACAAGAACCAAGGCCGCAAATTTTTCCAACGAATATAACTCATGATCAAAGAAATCATAATTGGCAAAGGCTTAAGCCTGGTCAAGTTGTTGGCGTTGCAAAAGGAACTTTACCTATGCCGTTCTTGATGTTTGATGCGGATGAAGGCATTCACAATACAGGAATATTTGGTGCGGGCGTTTTATCTAGCCAACAATTGCAAGAGATGGGATTTAAAATACCAAAAGAGCTATCACGCTACAATGGTGGGCTTATTCTTAAAGATCGAAATGGTGATGGTTTTTTAGCCCCAGCAGATGACATCATAATAGGTGGCATTGTAAATGAAGCTCCCGAAGGCGCTACTGGATATCAAGTTGTTACGCCACTTGTAAAAGAGAAACCATTTTTGTCAAAACCAACGTCTGATTTTAATAAAAGAGCAGGGGCAACGTTAGGAGGGGCGATTATGCAAGTCGTCTATATTGCTGGTGATAAAGTTGGAAAGTATAGAATAACATTTTCACTTCTAGAGCGTGCAGGTGATGTCACAAGCCCTGATGGATCGAGTGTTCCTTATACAATCATTGTTGAGTAGAAATAATTTATATGCCAAATTCTGTGTAGGGGATGAAGTCAACTAAGTCACCTTTTGAAAGTGTTGTCGTTTCTTCACTAATCTCAATTAATCCAGAACTTTCCCGTAATCCTGTGATGAGACCTGAGCCGTCTCTTTCAAATTTTTCAACAGAAGTTTGACCGTTGTTATTTACAAGATAGCCTCTTAAAAATTCGCGCCGGTCAGGCTTTGACTTCAAGGTGAAGTTTGATGGAACCTTATAGCGTTGTGGCGTTTTAAATTCTCCGCCAGCTAGTCTTTCAATAGATGGCAGCACGTATAAGATATAGCAAACAAATGCTGCTACTGGATTTCCTGGTAGTGTAAAAATCAGTGTATCCTTGATTTGTCCAAAGCTCATGGGTCTGCCAGGTTTTACTGCTAATTGCCACAGATGGCATTTCCCAAGATCGCTTATTGCATCGACAAAATGGTCTTCTTCCCCCTTAGACGCACCGCCTGATGAAATGATAATATCATATTTTGAAGCGGCCGCTTTCAATCTATCTTTTACTTCATCAGCGTCATCTGGATAAATCCCCAGATCATTTATGGTCACATTTGATGCTTGTAATAATCCGCTAAGCATTGGGTGATTTGCATCGTAGACCTTACCTTTTTCATAAGCTTCGCCCGGCAATAAAAGTTCATTGCCACTGGAGAGCAAGCCTACATTAAGGGGGGCGAAGACTTCAATTTTATCTGTTCCAGTTGAGGCAATTGCAGCAAGGTCTTGAGGGCGTAATTTAGTGCCTATTTTAGCAATGATATCATCTTTTCGAACGTCTTCACCGGCTAAGCGGCAATTTGCACCAGCTTTTAAACCAGCAGGGATTGCAATAAACTTTGCGCCTTCTTGCTCGTGAGGTTCACAGTCTTCTTGCATTGCAATTGTATCAGCATTCTCAGGCATTTTTGCACCTGTGAATATTCTAGCAGCAGAAAAACCGGGGAGTTCAATCTCTTGCGTATCGCCTGCAGCAATTCTTGCCATTAGAGGGAAGAAACCGCCTGTTGGCTCAAAGTCAGCATAGGTAAATGCATAACCATCGACTGCTGAATTATTAAAAGCAGGAATGTTGCGCGGTGCGATAACATCCTTTGCAAGAATTCTTCCCGTTGCTTTTTCCAAGGTAATTATTTCTGATTTAGCAATGGTCTTCATCCGCTCGCTAAGAATACTTATAGCTTGCTCGTGACGTAATCTATCCTTGTCATGTAAGAAGCAATCATCTGTTAATTTCATTTTTCAATCCCGCAACTTTTCAAAATAAAATCTGAAATTGCCTTTATGCTATTTCGATTAAAGTGTGGAAGAGGGCAGTTATCAAGTTCAACATCACTAGCGATAGCTTTGATGTTATCATCTTGCGGCCATAATAAATCTAGCTTATTTTCGGGGCCAATGATTTCTAGCTTTGAAATATTTTCTTTTTTATACCCCTCAACAAGTACTAAATCACAAGGTGCTAATTTGGCTATCATATCTTCAAAATTAGGTTCGTCTTGGTTGTGTAGTTCATGTTGAATTGCCCAGCGGTTTCGTGACACAAGCATGACTTCAACTGCGCCTGCTTCTCTATGTTTGAAACTATCTGTATTTGGCTTATCCAAATCAAAGGTGTGGTGTGCGTGTTTTATGGTTGATACTTTATAGCCACGGCTGCTTATTTCAGTCACGAGAGCTGCGACTAAAGACGTTTTTCCAGAGTTTTTCCAACCTGCAATTCCAAAGCATTTATTTAAGTTCATTCGTTATTAAGCCCTAATGAGATCTCTTGTGCCTTTTGCATATCATCAGGCGTGTTGACGTTGAAGAAAGGATCTATTCCATTTTCATAGTTTTGGAAATTAACCTGACAATTAGAATATCTTTTAACAAACAGCATTACTTTTCTGTTTTCTTCATCCACTAAAAAACTTTCTAAGTCATCGGCTAAACTTACTGGCCAAAGTCCAAAAACAGGGTGGTTTCTGCTATTAGAAGCGGCAAGTGCAATTTTTGAACTTTCGCTTACTGCGGATGCTAACATTTGCCCAACATATGTTTTGGGAAAGAAGGGCGTGTCTGCTGCTGCGGTTATTACATGTGTTGCTGAAGTATTGTTTTGTGCCCAACGCATGCCTGCTAGAACGCCTGCTAATGGGCCAACAAAGCCATCAACAGTATCGGGTTGAATATCTAAGCTCAGATTTGAAAACCTCTTTGGATCGCCATTTGCATTTACTATTATATTTTCTGTTTGGTGCTTAAGATTATCTGCAACAATTGAAACAAGTGTTTTTCCATTTAATTCAAGAAGACTTTTTTCTGGTCCATCCATACGTCTTGAAAGTCCGCCAGCCAAAATCACACCAAGAAGATCAGCCATTTTTATCGCCCTTTCTTTTGTGTTTTTTATCTTCTTCGTTGATTGTATCAGGATCGGTATCAAATTCTATTCTGTTTTCTCCAGATAAAACAATAAAACGTTTACCGCGTGCACGGCCAATTAGAGTTAATCCAACTTGCCTTGCTAGTTCGACACCTGCCGCAGTGAAGCCAGACCTGGATACAAGAATTGGAATGCCCATCATCACTGTTTTAATGACCATTTCTGAAGTTAATCTGCCTGTTGTATAAAATATCTTATTTGAAGCGTCTGTTTTCTCGTTAAACATCCAGCCAGCAATTTTGTCGACAGCGTTATGACGACCAACGTCTTCCATGTAAACCAGTGGACGATCTTCTTCGCACAAGACGCAACCATGAATAGCGCCTGCCTCTAAATATAGACTAGGGGCTGTATTGATTTTTTTTGTAAGTGCATAAAGCCAACTGGTTTTTAAAACTGTATTTTTAGAAAGCTTCGCTTTGTCAAAACTGTCCATGATATCTGCAAAGACTGTGCCTTGTGCGCATCCTGAGGTTCTGATTTTCTTTTTCATTTTTTCTTCAAAATTAGTTTCAACCTCTGTTCGCACTACGACAACTTTCAGGTCTGCGTCGTATTCAACATCTGTCACCGTATCTTTGTGTGAAAGCATGTTCTGATTTACAAGATACCCAACAGCTAACAGTTCGGGATGGTCACCAATCGTCATCATTGTTACGACTTCTTGGCTGTTCAGAAAAAGAGTCAAGGCATGTTCATAAACCACCCGTGTGTCTATCTTTTCTCCGTTGTGGTCGATTCCAGATACACTGGTTGACAGTGAGTTATCTTGCGGATTTGGCGCTATAATGAACTCTTGTTTATTAGGCATTAGTGTTTTCGTTTTCTGTTTTTATTTGCCGTTCTATATGCATAACATACAACGTTCCTAAGCTTGCGCATAGAACAGAAATTAACATCATCACCGCCAAAGGCAGGGCGCCATTTTCTGCTGAAATTGTATAGCCTGCAATGACGGATAGAATTGCACCACCTCCCAATTGTAAGCTTCCCGCCAACCCTGATGCCGAGCCTGCCAGATTTGGTCGAACATTAACGACGCCTGCATTAGCGCTTGGTAAAGTCATGCCACTGCCAATGCCTACAAAGAAAATGAACCCAAAAAAGGCGAGCGGATGCGTACCCCCAAGTAAAATTGTTATAACCGAGGCTGCTAATCCTAAAGCGACAACAATATTGCCACTTAACATCATTTGATTGATGCCAATGCGCTTTGTTATGCGTCCAGAAATCATATTACCAATTAGATACCCCAAGCTAATAAACATGAAGTAGAAGCCATATTCAGACGGCGATAGATGATAGACTTTATTTGCAATAAGTGAACCGCCACCTAGAAATGCAAAGAATGCGCCAGAAGAAAACATTGCAGTAATAGCATAACCCCAAAAACGACGTGATTGCAGCAACTCAGGGTAGGCTTCTATTTGTTCTTTAATTGAGTTTTGCTTGTGCTGGTTTGTTTCTCCCAGATCGGTGTAAATCATGAATAAAGCAAAGATAGCAAAGCCTAATGTTAGATAAAAAGAAGATTGCCAACCGTAAATTTCATCCAAATAACCACCTATTAAAGGGCCAATCATGGGCGCAAGGCTCATTCCCATTGTAATATAGGCAATCAGAACAGCAGCGTCTTCGCCTTTGGTAAGGTCACGCGCAATAGCTCTTGATAAAACAAGACCTGCTGATGATGCGGCTTGAATTATACGGCCTGCGAGAAACCATTCAATCGTGGTTGCAAAAATGCAAATTAAAGTTCCTACAACCATGATTGCAAAGGCGATTAAGATCACGGGCCGTCTGCCAAATTTATCTGAGAGTGGGCCAAATACGAGTTGCAGTAGCGCCACCATGCTTAGATATAATGATATTGATAACTGGGCTTTAGCAGGGCTTGTGTTGAAATATTCTGTAATGCCAGGGAGTGAGGGTAAAAAGACATTCATGGCCAAAGGGCCAAGGGCAGCAGTCACGACAAGTGTTATGATTGTTGGTGGTGTTTTTGAATTAAAAATCATACGCTTTAAATATCGCTAGTTCGTTTTTTATTTATTTTTTGTTCGCGATAAATTGTATAAATTCCACTTCCTACAACGATTGTTGAGCCTAGAATGGTCAATGAATTTGGAATTTCGTCAAAGAAAATTACTCCGATTAAAATTGCAAAAATAAGAACGGAGTATCTAAAAGGCGTAACAATGGCAACTTCACCAACTCTCATAGATGAAACAATCCCTATAAAGCCTGTTATCAAGAAGATTGAAGCGATTGCTAGAATACTACTCGTATAAGAAGTTGAGGTTACCCAGTCTTCTGTAAAACCTAATAAGCCTCCACCAATCGCAACAACAATTACTGTTATTAAAGTGACGAATAAAGTTGGTGTGTCTTTATCCAAACGACGTGTGGAGACATCGCGCAAAGTACACGCTAAGACGGACATTAAACAAAAAAGCGAATAGACGTTAAAGCCCTCTAGTCCTGGTTGAATTATCAAGAAGACACCAAATAATCCAACTAGGATGGCTATAACCCTTCGCCAGCCTATGGGTTCGTTTAAAAAATACGCTGCAGCGAGTGTAACGGTGAGTGGCAAGGCTTGCATGATAGCTGCTGCATTCGCGAATGGTATTTGGAATAACGCTGTGAAAAAGAAGTAAGTCGCGCATACTTCACCAATTATGCGTAGCATAAATGGCGCTTTAAATACTATCGACATTGGGCGTAATTTGTCGAGCTTCCAAGCCAATAAAAAAAGCGCAGTTATTGCAAATAATCCTCGTGTGAAAAGGATTTGACCCAATGGCATTTCGGAACTGATAAACTTCAAAATCGAGTCACCAATAGCAAAACTTGCCATCGCAAGTAGCATATAGGAACTACCCAGCATGTTATCGCTGATTTTATTTAACTCGAATTTCATTGAAAGGCCTAGGTATATTTGCTGGCGAATACTTAAATCAACGATTTCACAGGCTAAACTTGAATGCAATTAGCTTTTTGTAAAATAAGTATTTTTGTTTTGTTAACTAAACCATCATTTTATTGAATAATGGTGCTTGCAGCTTAGAATATTTACTATTTCTAATTGTGTTAGGCTTAAGGTGTCAGTTGAGTAGGGAGCGGTTAAATCCGTAAGGTAGCTGGATGATATCTAAGCTAAAATATTTGAGCAATGGGATTCACTCCCGTGTTTTGATGCTAGTAGTAGGCGTCGCTGTAACGTTAGTTGCTGCGCAGTTTATTACTGATACTGTTGTTGAAACACAAAAGGTACGTGACCAAAGACTCGTTGAAGCGCAATCCATTACCAAAGTTGTTGCGCGTAGTTTAGAAAAGCAATTTGATTACTTTGAGCTTTCAGATATTGAAGAAATTCTGAAATCAGTGCGTGCTACAGAACATGTTAAGCAGGTGAGTGCCGTTGATCGCGATTTAACATTCTTCTTAGATGGTGACCCAATTACGCCAAGTTTATTACCAATTGGTGATAATACTGAGCAGGTAAAAGCCATTGAGACTGCAAAACCTATATCTTCGATAAATGATGATGCGATTACAGTTGCTGAACCACTATTACGAAATGGCAGATCAATTGGCGCGGTGATGATCCGTTTTGAAAATCCAAAGTTTTCAGAAGTAATGTGGCCGATTTTAAAGTCAAATTTCTTTTCGCTTATTCCAATTCTAAGCCTTGGTATTATTCTTGCTGGTATTTTGGTAAACCAGATTACGCGTCCATTATTAAGTCTTTCTGATGCAGCTAAGAAAGTTGCAAATGGCGAACTTGACCATTCCATGCCTATCGAAGGGCCTAACGAAATTCGTCAATTAGGCAGTGCTTTTTCAGGTATGATTGGCAAATTAAAACAAAATATTGAGCAAATTTATGAACTTGCTTACGTTGATCGCACAACTCAACTCCCAAATCGCGAGTTTTTCCGCAAAGAGCTAACGCGTGCTATTCGTCGTGCTGTTCGTCAAAAAGTTACTGGCGGTCTATTGTTTGTGGATCTTGATGGCTTTAAGCGCGTGAATGATACGCATGGTCATGATGCAGGTGATATGATTTTAAGCCAATTTTCAGAACGCCTTGCAAACGTACTTCGTGCGGAAGATTTGATTGCGTTTAAAGCAATGAATGCAATGGAAACGGAAGAGGGTGATTCAGATAATGCCAATAAAAACAAGCAGATGCTTGCACGGCTTGGTGGTGATGAATTTACGGTTCTGCTTTCTGAAATAAGAGAAGCAACGGATGCTGCAACAGTATCTCAACGCATTATTGATGCTGTTTCTGAGCCGTTTGATGTTAATGGTTCTAAGGTAACAATTGGCGCTTCAGTCGGTATAGCAATCTTCCCTAAAGATGGTTCTGATTATCAGACAATTCTTAAAAGCGCCGATATGGCAATGTATCAAGCAAAGGAAGAGGGTAAAAATACGTATCGTTATTTTTCAACTGAGCTTAATGCTGAAGCTTCTCGCCGTATGGAAATTGAACAAGACCTTCGTGTTGCCCTTGAAAACAACAGTGAGCTTGAACTTTACTACCAACCAAAAATTCATTGCAAAACTGCGCTGCCAAAGTCTGCTGAAGCACTTGTTCGTTGGAAACACCCTGAAAAAGGTATGATCCAGCCACTTGATTTTATCAATGTTGCTGAGGATTGCGGTTTGATTTTGCCGCTTGGTAGATGGGTTTTGCATGAAGCCTGCCGTCAATTGAAGAAATTCGAAGATGATGGCGTTGATATCTCTATTGCTGTTAATATCTCAACCGCTCAATTCGAGCGTCCAGATTTATCAGAAATTGTAATTGAAGTTTTAGAGGAAACAGGGGCTAATCCTGCAAATCTTGAGCTTGAATTAACTGAAAGCATGGCAATGCAAAACCCTGATGTTGCGCTTAATCACATTAATGTACTTAAGAAACTTGGCGTACGTTTTGCGATTGATGATTTTGGAACTGGGTATTCTAATTTGTCTCAGCTCTCTCGTTTGCCTTTTGATGTGTTTAAAATTGACCGTTCATTTGTCGAAAAGCTCACAAATCGAGATGATGAACATGGACGCGTTATTGTTCGGACCATTCTTGGTATGGCAAATAGCCTGAACTATGAAACTGTTGCAGAAGGTGTGGAGACAGTTTCACAGCTTGAATTCTTATCTGAATATGGTTGTACTTATGCGCAAGGATATTATTTTGCGCGACCAATGCCATCAAAAGAGTTTACTCAGTGGTATACGGCTTGGAACAAACAAGATAAATCTATTAAAGCAGGTATGATGCGCCAGGGCGCTGCAGCTTAATTTAATTATACGAGATTGATTCAATTGCTTTTGGCAAGTCTTTGAAATCACTTATCATCTTTGATGCGCCTAAGGTTTCGACTGGCGTGTCAGAATATCCGAAAGTTACAACGACTGATGGGATTTCAGCATTCAATGCCGCATTAATATCGGTTGCTGAATCACCAATCATAATTGCCTCTTTAATTTCATATCCTGCTAGTTTTGCAGTTTCAATCAAGTGTCTCTTATCTGGCTTTCTAAAATCAAACGTATCTCCGCCAGTGATGGATTTGAAGCGATTAGTGATATTTAGTTCATCTAGTAAAAGTCGTGCCATGCTTTCAGTTTTGTTCGTACAAACTGCAAAGTCAAAGCCAAACTCTTTCAGCTTGTCCATTGCATCTAAAACACCTGCAAATAAAACAGTTTCATTGGCAATATTAGCTGCGTAATCTTCTAAGAAGTCTTTTAAAAGGGCTTTTGAGGTCTCTTCATCAAGAGATTTGTTGTTTACTGCAAATGAACGTTCGATCATGGCCTTTGCGCCGTGACCAATTATTTGCCCGAATTCTGCCATGCCTAATTTTTCAAGTTCGTAAGATTTTGTAATTCGGTTTAATGTACCAAGGAGATCAAGGGCAGTATGGGCAAGTGTGCCATCTAGATCGAAAATTATAAGCTTGTATTTCATGAAATTTGCTTACCTTGTTGAAAAGGGTGTGAAATCAATAGTGAATCAAGAATTGACATGGTAGGTTCTGCGATAACATTAAAACTATCTAGAGACTACACTTCATGAGCTTGGAATTGAAAATTGAATCTGCAAGAGCTGCACTTTCTCTTGTGAAGGGTGGTATGCGCTTAGGTATTGGTACTGGCTCAACGGCTGATGAATTTATCAAGCTGTTATCCGTTGAGGTGAAAAATGGACTTGATATCATTGGTGTTCCAACTTCTATCAAGACAAAAAACCTATGTGATGAGCTTGGCGTACCACTTAAAACGCTTGATGAAATGCCTGAGCTTGATTTAGTGATTGATGGGGCTGATGAAGTTGATGCACAGTTCCAATTGATTAAGGGTGGCGGCGGCGCTCTGTTGAGAGAAAAAATTGTTGCTCATGCTTCAAAAGCAATGGCGGTGATTGCTGATGAGAGCAAGTTCGTTGATACTCTAGGTAGTTTTCCGTTACCGATTGAAATTAATCGTTTTGGATTAACTGCAACCTTAAAAGCTATTAGAGAAGTTACTAATTCCCTTGGGCTGTCTGGGGAAATTACCTTGCGAGGCGGTGATAATACGCCTTTTGAGACGGATGGAGGGCATTTAATTCTTGACGCTTCTTTTAGCCATATTCCTGACGCATCAGCACTTTCAAATAAATTACTTGATATACCTGGTGTGGTTGAACACGGATTGTTTTTGGGGTACGCGAAGGTAGTGTTTCTTGCAAGTCCTAATGGTGTTAAGCAATTGGGTAAGATATAAATAATAAATTTGGTGGAGAACATCTTAAATGAAGTCTGTAAATACGCTTAAGCGTAAAATTAAATCATGTAGCTCAACAATTGCTTTATGCTTGCTAATTTCGTCGCCTAGCCTTGGGTATGCGCAAGAAATATCTGCTGAACACATAAGATTTGCTCGATCTGCAATGGAAGCTACGGGGGCAACAGACCGTTTGGATGCTATTCTCCCAGAAGTTGCAACCTTTATTAAAGCTGGTTTAATTGCAAATCGACCTGATATCGAATCGGAAATTTCCGATGTTGTAAATAAAGTTGCAATTTCATTGGCCTCAAGACGTGGGCCGCTTGAGAATGAAGTAGCAAAGATTTATGGGAATCGATTTACCAAAGAAGAGCTTGATACGATTGATAAATTCTTCTCAAGCGAGACAGGTGTTAAGTTTCTAACTCAAACATCTACTCTATTTCGTGATGTGGATGAAGTATCAAGAGTATGGCGCGAAGGTATTGTCCGTGACATGGGTAAGCAAGTTCAGGAAAAATTGAAAGAAGCTGGCTTACAATAAGCTGGTGAAATATATTTTTTTACTATAATTAAAACCCAGTATCTTTGCTGGGTTTTTTTTTAGGATGTGTAATGTCTCAATATGATTATGATTTTTTTGTAATAGGTGGTGGTTCTGGCGGCGTTAGGGCAGGGCGTCTTATTGCAGGGATGGGACAACGTGTTGGAATTGCCGAGGAATATCGTTGGGGAGGCACTTGCGTTATCCGTGGCTGTGTTCCCAAAAAACTTATGGTGTATGCATCGCAATTTTCTGAAGAGTTTGAAGCTGCGGCTGGCTTTGGCTGGAGTGTCGGTAAATCAAATTTCGATTGGAAAATACTAATTACAAATAAAGACAAAGAAATTGATCGCCTTGAAGGTCTTTATAAAAAAGGACTTGCGAGCAATGATGCAGATATCATCAATAGTCGCGCTGAACTAAGAGGAAAGCATGAGGTTTATCTTAAAGCTCAAGATAAAACTGTCACTGCTGAGAAAATTTTAATTGCTGTTGGTGGTACGCCAACACGTAGCTCTGGTGCACAAGGTGATGAACTTTGCATCACCTCAGATGAAGTCTTTCATCTTGAAGAACTACCAAAAGCAATTGTTATCAATGGTGGTGGTTACATTGCTGTTGAATTTGCATGTATATTTGCAGGGCTTGGTAGCAAGGTAACGCTTGTTTATCGTGGGGAACAAATTCTGCGTGGATTTGATAATGATATTCGTAATGCACTACATGATGAAATGGTTGCAAAGGGGATTGATATTCGTCTCGGTCAAACCTTTAAAAAGATTGAAGGCAGTGAAAGTAGTCAAAAAACGGTTCATCTATCCGATGGTTCAAAAATACCTGCTGATCAAGTAATGCTTGCGATTGGCCGTGATCCTGCAACTGCGGGCTTAGGTCTTGATTCTGCTGGTGTTGCATCTGATAAAAAAGGCAATGTTATTATTGATGAGTATTCAAAAACTAATGTTGATAATATCTGGGCAGTAGGGGATGTTACAAACCGGGTTGCGCTTACGCCAGTCGCTATTCATGAGTCTATGTGTTTGATTGAAACTGAGTTTAAAAACAATCCAACAAAGCCTGACCATGATCTCATTGCTACAGCGGTATTTACTCAACCTGAAATTGGTACTGTTGGGCTTGGTGAAGAAGATGCTGGGAAAAAATATTCAAGCTTAAATGTTTTTAAAGCGCACTTCCGCCCAATGAAAAATACTTTATCTGGCTCAACTGAAAAGATGTTGATGAAAATAATCGTTGATGCTGAGTCTGATGTTGTTGTGGGTTTACACGTTATGGGGCATGGGGCTGGCGAAATGGCTCAAGCATTGGGTATAGCAGTAAAAATGAAAGCTACTAAGGCTGATTTTGATCGTACTATGGCAGTTCACCCAACCGCTGCTGAAGAGCTTGTTACGATGTATGCGCCAAGTTACTCAGTTGTAAATGGTGAGCGTCAAAACTAATGAGCAAGGAACTTGTAGGATATTTCGGGTTTGGCTCGCTTGTAAACAAGCATACGCTGAGAACATCTTATGTTGATATAATACCTGCAAGTTTAAAAGGATACAGCCGTCACTGGCAGGCTCGTTCTAATACTTTTGATAATCATGTCTCTTTGTTATCGATTCACCCAGATAGCAGTTGTGAAATTAAAGGCATGATTGTTTTTGATACGCTTGATAATTTGCCCTTAGTTGATGAGCGTGAGCAAGGTTATTCAAGGCATAAGCTAACGCATGATGAGGTGAATGTTGCCAGTAGTGTTGATTTGCCAGACAATCTTTATGTCTACATTGCAGATGAAATCAAAGATGCAAAAGATGATGGTGCGCTATTACAATCTTATCTTGATGCCGTGATGCAAGGGTTTTTAAATGAATATGGGGACGAGGGAGTTTCGCATTTCATTGATACGACAAAAGGATTTGAGCGTAATATATTTCTTGATAGGGATGCGCCATTATATCCACGTGATGTAAAGCTGAGTTCTAAAGAAGCGTCTTTGTTTGATGCTGAGATAAAACGAGCAGGCGTGTTGGGTATATGAATATAGCTTGAAAAGTGACCATTGTTTCAACGGCCACTTTTGTTTTATTAATTTAGCTTAAAGCAGCGCCGCCATTTATTTCATCGGCTAAATCAACAACACTATTGCCAGTGCCATTTGTCTTTTTATTCGTTACTAAGTTTTCAAAAGCTTCATCAATCGCTTGAGTATCTTTCTTTAATTTTTGTGAGGTAATTACGTTTGAGGTTGTTTCTTTTGTGACACTTTTTTCAGCTAATTCGGCTAATGCAGTTACGCCCTCTAACTCAATAATCAAGCTATCAAGTGATGTCATTAATTTATAGTCTGGATTATTTTGAAGCCTTGTAAGCGCCTCGTCACGAATTGATTTTAGCTGTGTTACTTGTTGCATTTTTATCTCCCTTCGGATGTTAATTCTTTGGGGAGAATGCTTAGCAATTGCGCTTATATTCTGATTACATCTAGGCAATATTGGGTTTTGATTGTGGCTGAGCAGGGTCAGTTTTTAAAGAGTCGTGCGCCTGTTTTTTTACTGATCTAGTTGCCAAATAGGTGCCAAATGCAAACATTATAAACCCAGCAGGAAGATCAACAAAGTGATGTCCGCCGTGCACGAATATACTCGGTAAAATTAAGAGGTTGATTATAAAGAATATTGGGCCAAGCACTTTTAAATTGCGAGAAGCATACATTGCAGTAAACGCTAGCACTGCGTGGTATGAAGGGAAGGCGATCAACCCTCTTATCTCTGTTGGCGTAATAACGCTTGGGCCATTTTTGACTATAGAAATAAGATCAAGTGCATAAGAACGATCAACGGGTGGGTTAATTTTATTCCAAAGTTCGGCTGAGATTTCAAAGACTGTCGTTGTGCCGGTTGTAGGAAAAATGCCCCATATACAAATTGTCAGCGTGGCTGTTATTGTTACAGAGGAGATCATTACATAGAGATCGTTCTTGCGTCCTGATAAGCCTAGAATGGCAATTAACATTGCAAATTGTAGCATTGTACTAAGATATGCCCATTTCATTGCAGTTGTGAATAAAGGGTATTCTGCAGCAAGTGCCATCACATCTGGCCAATGGTACCCTAGCATGCTGTCCCATTGCACTAATAGATTGTCAAAAGGGCCGTATGCTATTGGTAATAAAAGGTAATTAAATAGGGAAAGACAAGCAGAGAAGAAAATGAAAATCGCAGCACATAAAAGCCCTGATGCTATGTTTTCACTTCTGCCACTTAATCGGTAAAAATAACCAATCGTTGATAATAATAAGACTGCTATAATTATTCCGCTATAGCCTGTATAATCCACGCTAGCATTTTTAAATATGATCAAAAAAGCATCTGCCAAAAAGGCAAAGAACGCAACGCATAGCATTGTAAATTCCGCAGGACGTAGCTGTAATTTGTTAGCCATATTATAATTTAAAGACATGTTCTTACTCAGATATTGATAAAATTTTATCTAATATAAGAAGGATTTATTAAAGAAGCCTTCCCATCCAAGAAATCACTTTAAAAATGCCAAAAGAAAAACCCAGATTTTATATCTGGGTTTTAAGCGTTTGATTTATAGTTTTGAAAACTATTTAGTTTTTAGCGGTACTTTTGGAACGGATGTCCCACCGCCGCCATTTCCTTTGCCTTTTGGCTTAGGAGGCGTTTTTGGCTTGGCGACTGCTTTTGTTGCAGGCTTTGCTTTTGTCTTGGTTTTTGCTGTAGTTTTTGCCGTTGTTCTAGGCTTTGAAGGTTTTTTGACTGGTTTGTCTTCAATGCTTTCAAGCGCAATTTTTTCTTTGCCAAGTTTGTCTTTTGTAAGCTTAACTTTGACTGTTCCGCCTTTCTGTAGTTTGCCAAACAGCACTTCATCAGCGAGAGGTTTCTTTATATGTTCTTGGATAACACGTCCAAGTGGGCGGGCGCCCATGCGATCATCAAAGCCTTTCTTTGCAATCCAACTGATTGCATCTTTTGTAAGTTCAAATGTAACGTTACGTTCTGCTAATTGAGCTTCCAATTGCATGATGAATTTTTCGACAACCTTATGTACAACAGGTGTTGGTAGTGTGCCAAATGGTACAATTGCATCAAGGCGGTTTCTAAACTCTGGTGCGAACAAGCGGTTGATTGCTTCTTCATCGTCACCAGTGCGCTTTGTTGAACCAAACCCAATTGCTGACTTTTGAGACTCAGCAGCGCCTGCGTTTGTTGTCATGATTATAATGGTATTGCGGAAATCTACACTTTTACCGTTGTTATCCGTAAGCTTACCATTATCCATGACTTGCAGCAGTATGTTGAAGAGATCAGGGTGTGCTTTTTCAATTTCATCCAATAGTAAGACGCAATGAGGATGTTGATCTACGCCGTCCGTTAGAAGTCCACCTTGGTCATAACCAACATACCCTGGAGGTGCGCCAATTAAGCGGGATACTGTGTGTCGCTCCATGTATTCTGACATGTCAAAACGTAGTAATTCTACGCCGAGCGAGCTTGCTAATTGTTTTGCAACTTCTGTTTTACCCACACCTGTTGGGCCAGAGAAGAGGTATGATCCAATAGGCTTTTCTGGTTCACGAAGACCTGCGCGTGACAGTTTGATTGCAGCAGTTAGGGCATCAATTGCATCATCTTGTCCGTAAACAACGCGCTTTAGTTGTGTATCAAGGTTTGAAAGAACCTGAACATCATCTTTAGAAACTGTTTTGGGTGGAATGCGTGCCATCGTTGCGATGGTTGCCTCGATTTCCTGAATGCCTATTTTCTTCTTGCGTTGATCTTCAGGCACAAGCATTTGTGATGCGCCTGTTTCATCAATCACATCAATTGCTTTATCTGGTAATTTACGATCATTGATATAGCGTGAAGAAAGCTCCACAGAGCCTTTTATAGCTTCATCTGTATATTGGACAGAATGAAACTCTTCAAAATATGGTTTTAAGCCCCGCATGATATCAATTGCATCTTCAATGGATGGTTCTTTAACATCGATTTTTTGGAAACGACGCACAAGCGCGCGATCTTTTTCGAAGAATTGGCGATACTCTTTATAAGTTGTTGAACCAATGCAACGGATTGTACCAGAGGAGAGGGCAGGTTTTAATAAGTTAGATGCATCCATTGCACCACCCGAAGTCGCACCCGCACCGATTACGGTATGAATTTCATCAATGAAGAGCACTGCACCCGGTGTTTCTTCGATTTCTTTAACAACTTGCTTTAAGCGTTCTTCAAAGTCACCGCGATAGCGCGTGCCAGCAAGTAATGTTCCCATATCCAGTGAAAAGATAGTACTTTCCATCAATACTTCTGGCACATCTTTATCAACAATGCGTTTTGCTAAGCCTTCTGCAATGGCTGTTTTACCAACGCCTGAATCCCCAACATAAAGTGGATTGTTTTTAGATCTGCGACAAAGCACTTGAATTGTACGGTTTACTTCTTCAACCCGTCCAATCAATGGGTCAATTCGGCCTGCAATTGCTTTTTCATTTAAATTAACGCAGTAGCTACCCAGAGCATCGGTTTTGTTTAGTTGCTCTTCTTCGCCCATTGCTCCTTGGTCATCTTCCATACCACGAATAGGTCTTGCTTCAGAAGTGCCTGCTTTTTTGGCAATGCCATGAGAGATGAAATTAACTGCATCATAGCGCGTCATGTCTTGTTCTTGTAAAAAGAATGCAGCATGGCTTTCACGCTCAGCAAAAATAGCAACTAAAACATTTGCACCCGTAACTTCTTCACGTCCGGATGATTGAACATGAATAACGGCACGTTGGATAACTCTTTGAAAACCAGCAGTTGGTTTTGAATCTTCATTGTATCCTGTAATGAGATTAGAAAGTTCTGTGTCTATATAGTCTGTTAGATTTTCCTGTAGAACTTTTAAGTCTACATTACACGCCTTCATAACACTTGCTGCATCTTCATCATCGGTCAGTGCCAATAATAAATGCTCCAGCGTTGCGTATTCTTGCGCGCGGTCATTTGCATAGGTGAGAGCTTTATGAAGTGCTTTTTCAAGACTGTCTGTAAAAGATGGCAAATTCGTTTCCCGTTCCGTTTTATTTCTTTTCCATCACGCATTGTAGCGGATGTTGATGTTTTTGTGCGAAGTCCATTACCTGAGTAACTTTTGTTTCAGCTACTTCATATGTAAAGACACCACATTCTCCCACGCCGTTGTTATGTACGTGCAACATGATCTGAGTTGCACTTTCGCCTGTTTTTGAAAAAAACCGCTCTAGTACATGAACAACAAATTCCATGGGTGTAAAGTCATCATTTAACAAAAGAACCCGATATAGGCTTGGCTTCTTAGTTTTAGGCTTAATTTTGGTGGCAAGGCCTGTGCCTTCATCGCCATCATTGCCTTGTTGGTTATCGTTCTGCATTTTTAGTTTTTTCGTCATTATTATTCCTGCAGAATTTAATTACATGAGTGCGAGGCTGAAATTAACCTTCAATTCAATCATATATAATGCTCCTTTTTGCCGCCGCAATAGTTTGTTTAGTGTTCTTTTGAAGATAAATGAAGAAAATTTACGTTAAGTTACGTAACGTCCTTAAGGCGTTAACTACAATTTTAAAAAATTAACGAAGGATTCGTTCATCATAAACCGTTTGGTAACCAAGCTAAGTTAGGTTGTTCATGAGTTGAAACGTACAGGTGTTTAGCGTTTCATTAGTTTCAAGCATACCCTCCTTGTTTGAGGGAACTTAGATGGGAAAAGGTATTGCGTACCCTATCTGCTTTCTGGCTTCGCCGCTTAGCGCTCGCGATGGTCACAGTAACATTTGTTATATCCGGCAATCTATCGGACAATTCTGCACATGCTAATGGCAAGTATGCAGGTATTGTGATTGATGCTAAAACGGGTAAGACACTTTATTCACACAAGGCTGACGCCATCAGGTATCCTGCATCTCTTACTAAGATGATGACGATGTATATGATGTTTGAAGCATTTGCTGAGCGTAAGATGAGCAAAAAGACACGTATTCGCATGTCAAAGTATGCTGCATCTAAACCGCCTTCAAAGCTATATATAAAGCCAGGTCGCTCAATAGCAGCGGAACATGCGGTTTTTGCGCTTGCAACTAAGTCAGCAAACGATGTTGCAACCGCAGTTGCTGAACATCTTGGTGGTACTGAAGGTAAATTTGCAAAAATGATGACCCGCAAGGCTCGTCAATTAGGTATGAGTAGAACAACGTTTAAAAATGCATCAGGCCTAACTTCAAGAGGGCAGGTAACGACTGCTCGTGATATGGCTAGACTAGGTATTGCCCTTCGTGAACATTTTCCTCAGTATTACAAGTATTTCCAAACGCGCAATTTTAAGTATGCTGGGAAAAACTATAGAAATCACAACCGCTTACTAGGTAGAATTAAGGGTGTTGATGGTATTAAGACGGGTTATACACGCGCATCGGGTTACAATCTTGTTTCTTCAGTGCAATCTGGTCGTCGTTCAATTGTCGGTGTGGTTTTAGGTGGGCGTTCAGGCAAGAGCCGTAATGCGCAAATGACTTCGCTAATTAGAAAATACCTTCCAAAAGCATCGCGTGGCTATAAGCGTCAAATCGTAGCTTCTCGTAAGTCTAGTAACATTGTTGTCGCTGCTGCTACTCCAAATGTTAGGCTTCCTAAAAGCGGTCCTGTACCTCAGTTTAGAACTAGACAAGTTGCTAAGGCTACAATCGATGTGAATAAACCTGTGACGGTTGCTTCTTCTGCATCGTTTAAGCAAGTCGCTTCAACTAATGTTGATCCAATTACTACTGGCCTTGCGGTTAAAGCGCCTAAAGGTTGGGTTGTTCAAATTGGTGCGGCAGACAGTAAGAATGGTGCTTTGGGTCTTCTCAAAAAAGCTCAAGCGAAATTTCCTCAAACATTAGGCAGCAAAAATCTTTATACGGAAACTGTTGCGAAGGGTACTGCTGTACTTCACAGAGCACGATTTGTTGGTTTTTCAAATAAAACTGAAGCTAATCGAGCATGTAGAATACTAAAGAAGCAAAGAGTTGCCTGTTTGGCGCTAAAGAGCTAATCGAAGCCAATTGGTGGAGTTACGGATATGAGTAAAAGAGTTATCCGAGATATAGCAGAACGTAGACGTTTGCCTGATTTCAAAGGGCAAAAACGGACTGTTAAACCGATTGGCCTTGATCGGCATAACCTAACGCTTTCTGGACGTTTGGATTTGTTTAAGCCGCGGTCTGCCTCCAAGACCAAGAATCTAATACGTTTCTTGCTTGGGCATGGTGAGCGTGCCCAGCGGGCTACTTTGCCAAAGAAGTATACCAAACTTTGTGTGTATAATTCGAATGGTTTACCTTCTGTGCGATTGCGGTTTGAATAAAACTGCTTTTTAGGAAATTTATCACTCATAAATTTTAAAAAAACCTATGTTTTCACTAATTAAAACATCTTTGTGAGTTGCGGCTTATTTTTTCTGCTTTAATCTTATTAAAAAGGATTAAATTATGCGCACATTATTATGGCTTCTCGCCTTTTCATTTTTTTCAATTTCATTTTCGAATGCTCAAACGGCTTCAGAAACCCCTTTAGAAAATCCTGAAGTAATAAAGCCAGATGCGTTACTTAAAGATAATTCTAGTCAATCTAATGGTATGACCTTAGAGCGTATGGTTGAAATTGTACGTACTATTGATGAAAATGCTCAAGTTCGTGGCTCTGCAATGCAGCTAAAAGTAGCTGATGTATCTGTAACAATAATCACAGATTCTGCTAATAATAGAATGCGAGCGTTTACAGCTATACAATCGCTTGATGGCATCAATCAGCAGATTTTATATAGAATGCTGCAAGCCAATTTTGATAGTGCGCTTGATGCTCGATACGCTATTGCTAAAGGACACATTATAAGTGTTTTTATACATCCTATGAAGGAATTAAAGAAAGACCAGTTCATTGAAGCGATTGGTCAGGTTGTGAACCTTGTTAAAACGTATGGCACTGCCTTTACATCAGGTGCGATGACATTTGGTGGTGGGGATAGCAAAAATTTACACCGTAAGTTAATTGATGAGTTGCTGAAAAAAGGTGAGCAAATTTAAATGTCAGATTTGTTAAATCATTGACAGTATGTTCATCAGTGTAACTCTGTTTAAAATTTGAGATATTGCATATATTTTCTCATGGACAAGATTCATTTAAATCTTTTTGAGTGGGGTATCATATGGGACTTCTTGTAGAAGGTATTTGGCACGATCAGTGGTATGACACCAAGAAAAGTGGTGGTGATTTTGTTCGTGAACAATCTGGATTTCGTAATTGGGTAACATTTGACGGCTCTGCTGGCTCAAGCGGTCAAAGTGGATTTAAAGCAGAAGCAAACCGATATCATCTTTACATATCACATGCTTGTCCTTGGGCACACCGAGCTATGATTTTTCGTAGCTTAAAAGGCCTTGAGGATATGATCTCAATATCTGTTGTTCATTGGTATATGGCTGAAGGTGGTTGGACATTTGAAGCTGGTGAAGGGGTTATCAATGATCCAATACATAATGCGCACTATATGCATCAAATCTATACCGCTGCTAAACCAGATATGACCGGACGTGTAACGGTACCTGTTCTTTGGGATAAAACAAATAATACTATTGTTAGCAATGAATCTTCTGAAATTATTCGGATGTTTAATTCAGCATTTGATGCAATAGGTGCAGCTAAAGGGGACTATTACCCAAAAGAATTACGGCCACAAATTGATGCATTAAACGAGCGTATATATCATTCAATAAATAATGGTGTTTACAAAGCAGGCTTTGCAACCACTCAGAAAGCTTATGAAGAAGCCTTAGCAGCTTTATTTGAAAGTCTTGATTGGGTAGATGGTATTTTAGCTAAGAAACGGTATCTTGTTGGCGATAAAATAACGGAAGCTGATTGGCGGTTATTTACAACGCTAATACGATTTGACCCAGTTTATGTTGGCCATTTTAAATGCAACATAAAGCGTGTTCATGACTATGAAAATTTACCTGGATACCTCAGAGAGTTATATCAAATTCCTGGTGTGGCTGAAACAGTTGATATGGCACATATAAAGCGGCATTATTACGAAAGTCATTCGACAATTAATCCAACTGCGATTGTTCCAATTGGTCCTGATTTCGACCTTTTAAAACCGCATGGACGTGAAGTAGTTTAATTTATAAATTATATTATTTCATGTTAATGTAATGTTCACTCACAAAACATAAAATTCAACCGTAGGTTGTATGGAGTTTTGCTTTGAATAAAGTTTCGCGTATTGAGTGTCATAATAGGTTTGAGTTATTTTCCGATCATGAACAATATTATAAAGCTGCATTAGCAGGATTACTTATTCTTGTTTTCTTGATTTATCTTTCTCTGAGTGACAAGACTTTAAGTCTTTATTTTATCCTTGGAGGGGCTTTTTCGGTTTTTTATCTATATTTTTCAATAAGTTTCTTTTCAAATCTTTCAGCAAAAGAAATAGAATTTGAAATATCAGATGATGGTTTTAAAGATACTCGAGTTTTTGATGGTATCATTCCGTGGAATGCAATATGTGAAATTAAGCCGTTTGGATTTGGTGGGTATGATACTATCGTTATAGTTGTATTGCCTGATGTTATTGACCGCAGAGAACCAAGCTTAAAATTACTTATAAATAAGTTTGAACGTAAAATTATGGGAACTAATCCAACTATTAAAATAAAAACGCCAGGCTTATCTATCAGTAGTTTTGAGTTATGGATGTTATTATATAAGCACCATCGTGCTAGCCAGTTAGGTGAGAGGCAAATTTAGCTTTGTTCTTCCAGTCTATCTGTTGCGGGTGGTGGGGTGCGTGTTAGGGCGCATAGCTCTGCATAAAGTGCGTCTGTCATTTCGATGTTAATTGAATCTAATGAAGGTTGAAGTTGCTCAAGGCTTCTTGCGCCAATGATAGGGCAGGTTATTGCTTGGTTTTTAGCAACCCATGCGACTGCTAGTGATACGGGGTGAATGCCTTTTGATTTGGCAAACTCTGAGAAGTTTTCTGCGACTTCAAAAACCCAGTCTTCTTTGTATCGGGCAGTATATTCAGGGTTTTCAGAAATGCGTCCGCCTGCGGGGCGATTATCTTTTGTGTATTTACCGCTTAACAGGCCGCCGCCGACTGGTGAATATGTCATAACGCCAAGGTTTTCTGCCGTGGCAAGTTCAAGAATTTCGCTTTCAACTTGACGTTTTACGAGGGAATACATCGGCTGAATAACATCAATGCGCGGCCAATTGTTTTTGTCGCAAATGCCATTTGCCTTCGCTATTTGCCAAGCAGAATAATTGCTGACGCCTAAATGATGCACCTTGCCATCGCTCACAAGTTTTTCAAGCGCCCGTAGGGTTTCTTCTAGTGGAACAATATCTGACCAGCGGTGCATGAAGAAGACATCAAGATAATCTGTGCCAAGGCGTTTCAAGCTTGCTTCACAGGCTTGAATGATATGTCTGCGACCTGCACCCCCTGAAAGAATATTGTCATCCATTTGGATAAAGCATTTAGAGGTGAGTACGATGTCATCACGACAATCTTTGATAAGTTTGCCTAAAATGGTTTCAGCCTTGCCCTTGGAATAGGCATCTGCACAATCAAAGAAATTAATGCCAATGTCGCGGCATGCATGAAACATTTTCGCAGATTCTTTTTCATTCGCATCGCCACCAAAAGACATAGTGCCAAAGCAAAGTTGCGAGACTTGCAAACCGGTTTGACCGAGGGGTTTGTAGTTCATGAGAAAGGCTTTCTAGGTTTATTTAACACCAACACTAATTTTGCTTTGCATTTGCATGGCTTTTGAAAAGCTTGGCTGTTTGTTGCATTCATCAAAACATATTTTCAACGATGGATAAGTTGAAAGTAGGGTATCCATTGGCTGAAACCAAGTTACCAACATGGTCGCATAAATATCGAGTAAACTGATTTCTCTGCCAAGCATGAATGCACCATCACTTTTTGCTAGTACTTCGTCAACGGGTTTCCAGAATTCAATCAAATCCTTTACGGCAATTTCGCGAATGCCACCTTTATCACGACCTTCAGGCAGAAAACGATCGTTATAGTAATAACGCTTGTAATTTTCTTGAACAGTATTCGTCAGATACATCAACCATTGCAGAAATTGTGCGCGGGGTTTGGATTTTGGTTGAGGTGCTAAATGCGTAAGGTCGTGCTGCTCTATAAGATAGAGACAAATTGCGGCTGCTTCTGTCATGACTTTACCATCTGGCAACATCAGGGCAGGGACTTTTCCAAAAGGATTAATTGCAAGATATTCAGGTGTGAAATGTTGAGAATTGGCCATATCGATTATGACCATCTCATAGTCAATGCCTGCTTCTTCTAATATAACTTGAGGCGCGAGGCTTGCCGTTCCCTCAGACCAATATAGTTTATACATCTGGATTAGCTAACTTCTACCTGAACCTCATCCAGTGATTTATGCATAGCGCTCAGGATATCATCAATCTGGCTGCGCTCGATGATTAATGGTGGGCAAAGGGCTGCTGATTCAACAATAGAGCGTGAGATAATGCCATTGCGTTGCAAAGCCTTATTCATATGAAGACCAAGGGCACCAGGTTTTTCAAGTCCTGTTTTAGTTTCCTTGTCTGTAACCAGTTCAACTGCTGCAATCATGCCAACGCCACGCACTTCGCCAACCATTGGATGGTCAGCAAGCTTGCGCAGTTCTTTTTGCATATACGCGCCGTTTTCAGCTGACTTTGCAACCAGATCACGTTCTTCGATGATGGCGATGTTTTCAAGTGCGATGGCAGCACCAACTGGGTGGCCTGCACCTGTAAAACCATGACCAAGAACGCCAATGCGTCCAGACTCTTCAGCAATTGGTTCATAGAATTTCTCATTGATCATAAAGGCTGAGAAAGGCGCATAGCTTGAGGTGATTTGTTTTGACATCACTAAAACATCTGGCTTCATTCCAAACGTTTCTGAGCCAAACATTTTACCAGTACGACCAAAGCCGCAGATTACTTCATCAGCAATGAGCAATACGTCGTATTTCTCAAGCACCGCCTGAATTTTCTCCCAATATGTTTTGGGTGGAATGACAACGCCTCCAGCGCCCATAACAGGCTCTGCAAAGAAGGCTGCGACAGTTTCTGGGCCTTGCTCCAATATCATGTCTTCAAGGTCTTGTGCGCATCTTGATGCGAATTGCTCTTCGCTTTCACCCTCATGCCCTTCACGCCAATAGTGCGGACAGGTTGTGTGGTGAACGCGGTCAATTGGTAAATCGAACGATTTGTGATTATAAGGCAAGCCAGTGAGACTTGCAGACGCAAGCGTTACGCCATGATAACCACGAATACGGCTAATGATTTTTTTCTTATCAGGTAAGCCCAATGCATTCGAGCGATACCAGATCATCTTTAAAACTGTATCATTGGCCTCAGAGCCAGAGTTTGTATAAAAAACCTTGCTCATTGGAACGGGTGCAATGGAGATTAGTTTCTCTGCCAAATCAATCGCTTTGCCATGCGATTTGTGGGTGAAGTTATGATAGTAAGGAAGCGTACGCATTTGTTCTGTTGCGGCCTTGATGAGGCGATCTTCGCTAAAGCCTAGTGCTGCACTCCAAAGACCTGACATGGCTTCGATGTATTTTGTGCCATTGTTGTCAAAGACATGAATGCCTTCACCACGCTCCATGATCATTGGGCCTATTTCTTCATGCGCTACAGCGTTCGTGTAGCTGTGCATGTGGAATGCGATGTCGCGGGCTTCTTGTGAGTTTGGCATATAGTTCATTGGTTCGGCCTTTTAGATGTGTTGTCCACCGTTAATATGTATTTCTGAGCCTGTCACATATGAAGCTTGTTCGCTAGCTAAAAAATAAACAACTTCTGCAACTTCCATGGGGCGGCCTAAGCGTTTCATGGGGACGTCTGTTTGCACTAGCTCATTGGTTCCAGGTGAGAGGATTGAAGTTGCAATTTCGCCGGGCGCTACCGCATTTACGCGGATGCCTGTTTCGCCAAGCTCATGGGCAAGCTCACGGGTGAGGGTGGAAAGACCAGACTTAGAAATTGCATAAGCAGCACCTGCAAAATCATGCACGTGGTGGGCTGCAATGGATGAAACATTGACGATTGAGCCTTTTGCATTTTTTAAAGGATCAAGCAGGTTTTGTGCAAGCATCAAGGGCGCTAGTAGATTAACTTGTTGAACTGCAAGAAAAGTTTCAACGGATGTTTTTGTTGCATCCAATCTTTCACCATTCTCGCCTTTGGGGGAAATGCCTGCATTGTTGACAAGTGCGTTTAATCCGCGCCCATTAAGCTTTTCTGCGAGTTCTTTACACGCAAGTTCGATTGAATTTGTATCTGATAGATCAACGCGAATGTGCTTGATGATGCCTTCTGCCCAAGGGCATTGGGTGGAAAAGGAAGTGCGAGCCATGGTGATGACTTCCCAACCTTGGTCGTAGAAATGCTTTACAATGCCATGGCCAATGCCACGGCTTGCGCCAGTTACAACAACGACGGGCTTTTCAGGATCTAACATGCAATTCCTCGATTCTAACACATATAAGAATATGTTATAGTATCATAATTTTATAGCCAGCCCTTGGAAAATGAACGTGAAGATGTCCAGCCTCTTCATCAGTACGGTGAATTGTGATGGTTTTGCTATTGCTGGCTACGATAGTACCCGATACAGGCTGTTCGCCGCCATCAACATCGGGTGAGATTTCGACATTCATGCCTTGCTTCAAGCCTTGTGGGTCGTGTTCATCTACTCCTGAAAGTTTAATTGGTTCACATTCGCTAGCGCATTTGATTGCATCTTGCGGAGACATTGGGCTTGAAGTTCCGTGGCCTAATTCGCGCACATTATTTTCCCAGCGTTCAAGGTCTTTAAATTCAGATAATAAAGCAGGCCCTTGTGCGCATCGGCCTCTTAAGAACCAGACGACATAGTAAAGTTGTGCGTCTATGGCTGCAGGTGCATCGCCAAATAGAAATTTTCTACCATCAGAGAGTTGCGCGTTTAGCCAATCAAAAGGCGTTCTGATTTGTGCAACTAAGTGCGGCAGATTACTATTTGCTTTTTTGAGTTCCTCTGCCCAATTAGCGCCCATGTAAAGACGACCACGATCTTCAGCGAAATCTGCGGGTAGGTCTTCCATGTTTGCGCCCAAGACGATTTGTACGGCTTGATTAAACAACTCGCCATCTGTCCACCTACTTAAAGACCAAGCAAGGCCTGCATCTTTTGTGGGGTAAAAGGTCGGGGATGGAAAGCGGCGTTCAAGTTCATGGATGATGCACTGGCTATCGCAATAAATATCAGCACCAATCTGAACCACTGGTGTGCGACGATATCCGCCTGTGAGTTGGGTTAGGAATGGTTTTGGAACAATGCGTGGGATTTCAACATCTCTCCAAGTGATGCCTTTGATACCAAAAGCAACGCGGGCTTTTTCTGCAACTGGGGATTGGGGGTAATTATGAAGGATAATCTCTTGCGCTGGATTGGTCATTTTCAAAGTCCTCGAAATGATATTTAAGATAAATCGATTGTTATCTCATGTGATTGCTTAAACTCTCTATCAGGAGTCGTAAGGGTGTACACTATGCTTTTAGATGTTATGTAACTCCGAGAATCATTTTTTATAACAACTTCCCGAGGTAAACCATGGATAAAAATCTTGAATGGATAAAAGTAGGGCATGTCGATGATCTTCCCGAAGGTAGAGTAAAAACAGTTACTGCAAGAACTGTATCTATGTGTCTTTCGCATTTTGATGGGCAGTGGGCTGCAATGGATAATCGTTGTCCGCACCAAAATGGCCCACTTGGTGAAGGTTCTATTGAAAAAGGTGTTGATGGGAAATGTTGGATACGTTGTCCTTGGCATGGCTGGGATTTCGACCCGCTTACAGGTGCGCCTCCAGGGGGGCATGAAGATACAGGCCAAGAGCTATATCCAGTTGAAATCAAAGATGATGAGATTTTTGTGGGTCTCGAACCTGAGCCAGCTCGTGAACGCACTGTAAGCGATGTTATGGCTGAAACCATGGTGAACTGGGGCGTTGTACGTGTCTTTGGCATGGTCGGTCACTCAAATCTTGGACTTTCAGAGGCGATCAGACAGTGCAGTAATGCAGGTGATTTATCTTATGTTGGTGTTCGTCATGAAGGGGCGGCGGCTTTTGCAGCTTCTGCATACGGTAAATTAACAGATAAACCTGCTGCTTGTCTGACGATTGCAGGGCCTGGTGCAACGAACTTGCTTACTGGTATGTGGGACGCAAAAGTGGATCGCGCACCAGTGCTAGCTTTAACTGGCCAAGTTCAAACACAAGTCTTTGGACCGGGCGCGTTTCAGGATATTGATTTGAAATCTGCTTTTGAATCTGTTGCAAAGTTTTCGCAACCCGTTCTCAATACCTCCAAACATGCTGAGCTTATGTCTTTGGCTTGTAAGGCTGCATTGGTTGAAAGTGATGTTTCGCATTTGGTTTTCCCTGATGATGTGCAAACCATTCCAAGTGATGCAAAAGCGGCAACATCTAAAGGACGGTTGGGTAATACTTCCATTACGCCATCAGATGAAGATATTGCATCTGCTATCAAGCTTTTGAATGAAGCAGAGCGCCCGATGATTGTTGTTGGGCATGGTGCAGTAAACGCAGTAAGTTCGATTGTTAAATTGGCCGAAAAACTTGGCGCGCCAATTGTTACGACCTTCAAAGGCAAAGGGCTTGTTTCAGACCATCATCCAAATGCGGCTGGTGTTTTGGGGCGTTCAGGTACACCGATAGCCAGTTGGTTTATGAATGAGGCTGATGTTATAATTGCGCTTGGTTCTTCATTCTCCAACCATACAGGTATTGAACCGAGTAAGAAAATTATTCAGGTTGATTATGAGCGTATGCAATTGGGCAAGTTCCACCCAGTTGAGTTACCAATTTGGGGTGAACTCAATGCATTTTGTAATGCAGTATCGCCAAAGCTTAAGGGTTATAAACCAAAGATTGATCAGATTTCTGAGTTAGCAGAGCGCTGGGAAATTTGGCGTAATGAAAAAACTACACGCTTGTCTGAAAGTCGCGGTGAGGGCATTCATTCGATTTCAATCTTCGATAGCTTATCAAAACTTTGCCCTGATGATGCAATCATTGCTTGTGATGTTGGCAACAATACTTATTCATTTGGTCGTTACTTTGAAAGTAAAGGCCAGCGGGTTTTGATGTCGGGTTATCTTGGCTCTATCGGTTTTGGTTTCCCTGCTGCCATGGGTGCTTGGGCTGCTACGCAAGACTTTGATGAATATAAAGGTCGCAAAGTCATCTCTATCTCAGGCGACGGTGGTTTTGGGCAATACCCGATGGATTTCACCACGGCTGTAAAATACAAAATGGATATTACGCATATTTTGTTGAATAATTCCCAGCTTGGCAAAATCTCTAAAGAACAACGTGCCGGCGAGTGGGAAGTTTGGGAAACGGATCTAGTCAATCCATCCTTTGCAGCTTTTGCAAGGCTTTGCGGTGGGCATGGTGTGAAGGTGACAGATGCTTCTGAAATTGAAGCAGCTATTCAAGAAGCCCTTGATTATGATGGGCCGGCATTAGTTGAGATCGTAACAGACGCTGAATTGGTTTAAGGTTTAAAAGTGACTAGGCGCAGATTTTTTCTGCGCCTAGTTTATTTGATTGCTATTTAGTCTTTGCTGCATCTTTCATGGCATCGACCCCTTTTTTCCAAAGATTGCCTTGCCATAATTCTTCCAAGCCTGTTTCACCTGACGCGCCTTTGGTCGTTAGATAATCATAATATGACGTTGGTTTATGTCCTGTAAGGTTATAAAAATCAGGACTGCAACGGGTATAAAATCCGTTGGTAAGATATTCAAAAAACTCTGCTCTCGTGCTGCCGAAGTCATTTTCAAAATCAACCATTGATTGAGCGCGGTATTCGATTTTCTTATCCATGGCACGACCAAGGTCTGAAGCGATTTCTGACATGGATTGAGGGGCAGGGCCTGTGATGTCATAAAACTTATTAGCGTGTTTTTCATGGCCTTGTGTTAAGATAACGGCAGCTGCTGTTGCAATGTCTCTTGTTGCAACGAACGAGTTACGCATGCCGCCTAGTGGATTAGAGAACCATCCTTCATTATCAATGGTTTCGCAGTCTGTTTTAAGAAGATGATTCATGAAAAAATTATTGCGTAATGCCGTGACGTTCAGACCTTCATCAATCAGTGCTTTCTCTCCCCACCAGTAATGTTGAAGCATTAACGGTATTTGCGCACCTTCACGGGAGGCATGTGTGCTTGCGTCATAAGAAGCGGTGTTGGTGTCTGCGCCCATACAGCTTATGCGGACGACATGTTTGATTTGGTCTTTACGCTTTCCAAGTTCTTTGCAAAAAGCCAAATGCCCTTCGAGCATGGGATCAAGGGATGCAGAATAAATTGCTGAAACATTATCCAGTGCTGCAATCCATGTTTGTGGATTTGATAAGTCAAACTTTACAACTTCATGTGCGCCTAGGTCTTTTAATTGTTGAGCTTTGTCATCGCTGAAATAACATGCGCGAATGATGAATTCATTTGATTTTGCGAGTCTCGCAACAAGCTCTTTACCAATACGTCCTGTGGCAGATGTGATGAGGACAGTTTGTTTTGTCATGATGTGTGTTTCCGCTGAAATAGAAGACCGATTTAAGTAGCTAGATAAGCGATGCCGATAAAGAATACTAGTTAATAATATTAATCGTAAAGTGCCATAAGCGGTGTTGAGGAATAGGTCATTTTTTGCTGAATATATATTTTTGTTCCGTTAAATTATCCTGTGGAAAAGTTTTCACATTACCGCTATAACATTTTGATTAGGGCAGTTGATGGAACTTTCTGCCGTCGATGTAAAACATAAAATATAGGGTAAAACCAATGGCACAAATATGGACACCGAATTCTTGGAGATCAAAACCGATTATCCAGGTTCCGGAATATTCTGATCAAGCAGCACTTAAAACAGTAGAAGAGCGTCTTGCTTCTTATCCGCCTTTGGTTTTTGCAGGTGAGGCGAGAGCGCTAAAAAGACAACTTGCTGATGTTGCCGAGGGCCGCGCTTTTCTTCTTCAAGGTGGTGATTGTGCTGAAGCCTTTGCTGAACATGGTGCAGATAATATTCGCGACTTTTTCCGGTTGTTCCTGCAAATGTCGGTTGTGCTAACTTATGCTGCTGCAAAGCCTGTTGTTAAAGTGGGGCGTATTGCAGGCCAATTTGCAAAGCCGCGTTCATCTGATTTTGAAACAATCGACGATGTCAAACTTCCAAGTTACCGTGGTGATATTATCAATGGTATAGGTTTTGATGAAGCATCGCGCATGCCTGATCCTGAGCGTCAAATTATGGCTTATCGCCAGTCTGCGGCAACACTTAATCTTATACGAGCTTTTGCACAGGGTGGTTATGCCAATCTTGAACATGTGCATGAGTGGACGCTTGGTTTTGTTTCTGACAGCCCGTCAGGTGAACGCTACAAAGCGCTTGCAGATCGCTTAGGTGAAACACTTCGCTTTATGAAGGCAATTGGTTTTTCTGCTGATCAACATCCACGCCTACGTGAGACAGATTTTTATACAAGTCATGAGGCTTTGTTGCTGGGCTATGAAGAATCTATGACGCGAACGGATTCAACGTCTGGTGATTATTATTCTACATCAGGTCATATGCTTTGGATCGGGGATAGAACTCGCCAACCAGACCATGCACATGTTGAATACTTCCGTGGTATTAAGAACCCTATTGGCTTGAAGTGTGGGCCATCAATGACTGCTGATGGTCTGTTAGAGCTGTGCGATATCTTAAACCCGGAAAACGAAGCAGGGCGTTTGACGCTGATTAATCGTTTTGGTCATGAAAAGGTTGGTGAACATTTGCCAGAACTTATTCGTGCTGTTGAGCGTGAAGGTAAGAAAGTTGTTTGGTCGTGTGATCCAATGCACGGCAATACAATTTCTGCAGGTGGCTACAAAACACGCCCGTTTGATTATGTTCTTTCCGAAGTCAAAAGCTTCTTTGATATTCACAAGTCCGAAGGCACATATGCTGGTGGTGTTCACTTTGAGATGACGGGTCAAGATGTAACTGAATGCACAGGTGGCGCAAAAGAAGTTACCGCAGATGATTTGGGTTCGCGTTACCGCACGCATTGTGATCCACGTTTAAATGCTAATCAATCGCTTGAATTAGCATTTTTGATTGCAGAACTTTTACAAGAAGACCGCGACGCTGGTAGTGAAGGTTTAGCCGTGTCTGCATAAGGTTTGTGATTGAATAAAATTTTAGAATGGGCATCTGAATATCAGGTGTCCATTTTTTTTGGAGGATTGAATGACTAAAATTACTAAAGGCTCATGCAATTGTGGTGTTGTAACTTGGGAAGCTAAGAATGAGATGCGGCCAATCACAGCGTGTCATTGTGGCCAGTGCAGAAAACAAACTGGGTTATATTACGCGGCAACGGCTGCTGATGATGTTGATTTAACAATCAGTGGCGGTGCTCTGAAGTGGTATCATGCAACACCAGAAGCAAAGCGTGGGTTTTGTGGTGATTGCGGGTCAGCGCTTTTTTGGAAGCATCAAAAAGATGATTTCACTTCGGTTCTGGCTGGTTCAATTGATGGAAAGTCTGGGTTGGAAATTGCTGAACATATCTTTGTTGATGATAAGCCAGATTGGTATGAAATTACGGACGGCAAGCCTATCAAGAATGCTTAGTAGATAGTTGTATGAATTAGCTACAAATTAAGTTACTGCCTAATTATGCGCTATTTTTCTTTTCTTTCGCAAAACTTACGCTGGCTATTGGGCGGGTTTCTGCTTACGTTTTTTTCGTCTTTTGGGCAGACGTTTTTCATCTCACTTTCTGGGGGTGCAATTCGTGAAGAATACGGACTTACCAATGGTGAGTTTGGCCTGACCTATATGGTTGCTACTTTAGGCAGTGCGCTTACTTTGCCTTTTCTGGGTAAGATTGTAGATCATATTAGTGTTTCCAGAACAGTTTTGATTACGGTTCCTTCTTTAGCAATTGCAACTTTTGCAATGGGGCTTTCTAATTCAATTATTATGCTTGTGATTGTGTTGTATTTCTTGCGGCTTTTTGGGCAGGGGATGATGACCCATATTTCGCTAACTGCTATGGGGAAGTGGTATTCATTGCAACGTGGGCGCGCTGTTTCAATTGCTGTGGTTGGATTTCAGGCTGGAGAAGCATTTCTTCCGATTGTTTATTCATCAGCACTTATATTTATTACATGGCGTGAAACTTGGTCATTTGCTGCATTCTTTTTGATGGTTGTGGCTTTGCCTACAATATATTTCCTTATGAAAGTTGAGCGCATACCTAGTGATGCAGATGAAGCTCATTCCAATAATTCTAAGGTCAAAAACTGGACACGTTTGGAAGTAATTCAAGATAAATATTTTTGGGCATTGTTAATTGCAGTTTTAGCGCCATCCACCATAGGAACGACATTATTTTTCCATCAAGATTATTTGTTAGAAATACGCGGTTGGGACAAGTTGCAGTTTTCGCTTTCTTTTACTGTAATGGCTGTGATGACATTTTGTTTTGCATTAATAGCAGGACATTTAGTTGATAAGTTTTCTGCTGTTGCACTCTTGCCAGTTTTCTTATTACCGCTAGGTGCGGTTTGTTTTGCAATGGCATCATTTACAGATATTTCTGGTAGTTATATTTTTATGGGTCTGCTAGGCATTTCCTATGGGCTATCATCTACGCTTTTTGGTGCGCTATGGCCTGAGATTTATGGTATTAAATATTTAGGGTCTGTTCGTTCTATAATCATTGCTATGATGGTGTTTGGTACGGCTATAGGGCCAGGATTAACAGGGTATTTAATTGATATTGGCGTTTCATACCCGCTTCAAATTTTTACCATGGGAATTTATTGTCTTGCGGCAAGTGTCGTAATGCTGTTTGTATCACACAAAATTAAAGCTAGAGTATTGGCTGATTCTTAAAATATTGGAAAATATCACATGACTGTTCGCGTTCGTTTTGCACCATCCCCAACTGGTAATATTCATATTGGTAATGCGCGCCCTGCGCTTATCAATTGGTTGTTTGCCATGCAGAATGAGGGTGAGTTTGTTCTGCGGTTTGATGATACAGACAAAGAACGTTCAAAGCAGGAATTTGCTGATGGGATTGCGCGAGATCTTGATTGGCTTGGCATCAAGCCGCACATCGTAGAACGTCAGTCTGATCGTGCGGTTCAGCATGAAGTTGCTACGCAGAAGCTAAAAGATGCTGGGCTTTTATACCCTTGTTATGAAACACCAGATCAGCTTGATCGACAAAGAAAGCGTTTGGCGACGCGTGGAAAACCTCCAATCTATGACCGATCGGCACTTAAGCTTGATGATGAGCAACGTAAAGAGCTTGAAGCTGAGGGTTTAAAACCGCATTGGCGTTTTCTATTACCTAATTATGCTGATAACCCATTTGAAACACAACGCACAGAAGAAACTTGGGATGATGTTATTCGCGGTCGTCAAACTGTTGATTTAGCCTCCATGTCTGATCCCGTTCTCATCCGCGCTGATGGCTCTTGGCTTTATACGCTTCCAAGTGTGGTTGATGACATTGATATGGGTATTACGCATATTATCCGTGGGGATGATCATGTAACCAATACTGGCGCTCAAATTGCAATCTTTAAAGCGCTTGGTGCAAAGCCACCTATTTGTGGCCACCATAATTTGCTTACAACTGAAAGTGGTGAGGGGCTATCAAAACGCCTTGGCTCACTGTCAATTCATACGCTTGCTGAGGATGGTTATGAACCTATGGCTGTTGCTTGTCTTGCTGTGCTTACAGGGACATCTGGACCCGTAGAAGCGCTTGCGGCTATGGAAGAGCTTTCTAAATCTTTTAATCCTACCTCTGTAACAAAGTCTTCTGCTAAATTTGACCCTTCTGAGTTGGATAGTTTGAATAAAAAGATTGTCCATCAATTAGATTATTCTTCTGTTCAATCACGCCTTGAAGCTTTGCAAGTTGGTGGGGGTGAGGCTTTCTGGCTCGCTGTTCGTGACAATCTTGATAAAGTACCGCAAGCTGCTGAGCTGTGGAATTTGGTTGAGAATGCAAAGCCTATTATTGATGCTGATGATGCGGAGTTTATTGCGACTGCAAAAACGGTTCTTCCTGAAGGAGAGTGGTCAACTGATACATGGGGAGAGTGGTTATCAGCGATCAAGCAGATTTCTGATCGTAAAGGTAAAGGGCTATTCATGCCATTGCGCAAAGCGCTTACTGGTATGGAGCACGGCCCTGAACTTGATAAAATTCTACCACTTATTGGACGGGAAAAAACGCTGGCCCGACTATCCTAATCTTACGATTTTCAGCTAAAAGCTGGTTCTTATTCTCGTCTTTAGGCGCTAGGTCATTTTCGATATATGCCTTTGCAACTTTTATATTTAAGCCAGCTTTAACGCTATCATGATCGTCTGGAGATAGGGCAGGGTCTTCACGAAATATTGGTGTACCAATGCGATCAGTTTTAAGTTTTTCAGCAACAACACTTTCAACATTCTTAAATCTGTTTTCAGTCGCAAATCTGCATTTTTGAGCGCTATCAAATGATTTTCTATATGCAAAAGCAAAGGCTTCGTCCGCATAAGGCTTATTCGTTTGATAGTGAATCATTTCTTCACTGTCTTCGACAGGCATTTTATGATGATAAAGATCAACTTCAACGGAAGGGCACATGCTTTGGCAAGTTTGTTGATCTTCGTCAAATCTATCTTTCGTTGTTGAGAAGCTGATCGGGAAATAATATCCATCAGTTTTTCTAACGCATAAGGTACGGAATGTATCAGACACCTGTAGAGTTGGACTGCCTTGATTTGCTTTGTTTTTTATGCGCTTGCCGTTATTATCGTAAGTTTTTGTGCCAAACACTTGTTCTAATATTGTTTTACGCTTTGGTTTAGTTACTGCCTTAGCCTGTTTTGTAACAATTACATTACAACGGTTTTGTTTGATGCGACGTTGAAGTTGTCTTCTCTTACTTTTTGTATTTGTTCGCTTTGGGGCAAATTGACTCCGCTTTGCTTTTAGATTCCTAAGATTGGATTCCATTTTTTTGAGGCTGGAGATAATGCGTTTACATTGCGCTTTTTTACTGTTGAATATGCCAAGACCTGTACATCGACTACGTCTTGCAATGCGTTTTGTTTTTTTGATTTGTACCTGTTGTGAACGTGCCGCATTATCAAATTTACGGTATTGAGCTGCGTTGCCGCCTGATGATCCACCGGAAGACAGAGATGCTAGTTGCGAGTTTAGTGATTTACATATTGCAGAGCGCGATTGAGCCTCTGCAGCATCCGTAGAGGCTGATAACATAAAAATAGATAAACCAAACAATGTGAAGCAACACACTGCTGTCTGCTTGAAAGCATCTGAAAAATCTAACTTGCCCACTAACTTTTACCTTTGAATTAATGTTTCCGCTTAAAATAACATTACAAAGTTGATAATTGTTTTAAGTGATTGAATTATGAAAGCAACTCAAAAATTGTTTATTTCTTTTTTTAGTTAAAATTGTAGATATCTTTTAAATTAGATTAATAAAGTTTTTTGCTAGTGTTTTGGCGTTAGGAACATTATGCAGCCATATTCGTCAATCACTCGATATCCAGATATTATTACGTCTAAACAGCTTTTTGTGGCTAGTTTAGTATTTGTGATAGCTGTTTTTTTAGCTTTAGATTCTACATTGTACCTAATGTGATGCAGGTTATGGTTGGGAAACAAGCCGCTGCTCAGTATCAAAGTGATTATTTAACCGATGAAATAGACCCACATGTTCTTTCTGTGATTGGTTACAATTTTTTAACGGGCGAGAAGCTGATTAAATCAAAGTCATTAGCAATCAAATGGTGGCAAAAAGCTGCTGATGGCGGGAGCAAGCGTGCCCAGGCAAATCTTGCACGCTTGTATTTTTTAGGTGATGGCGTTGAACTCGATTATGAGCGTGGCAATGAATTACTTGAACTTTCTATAGCTCAAGATTATTGGTTTGCTTACTCACTGAAGGCATGGTGCCATGATAAAGGCACTTGTGAAGCAAAATCGGATACAAAAGCCTTGTTTTATTTTATCAAAGCAGCGCTTGGTTCAAACGATGGTTTTGTTCACTCTTACATTGGATACTATTATCTTAAAGGTAGAGGTGGTTTGGAAAAATCTCTTGAGAGGGCTAAATTTCACTATTCAAAAGCTGCAGACTTTGGGTTGAAGGGCGCCAAAAAACAATTGGCGGCCCTTAAGAAATCAAGTATTTAAATCTGGAATTTAGTTGCTTTCTTCTTCTAGTTGCATAGCTTGAACCGCGGCGAGCGCTGTCATGTTTAATACGCCACGTGATGTAACCGCTGGAGGAAGAATATGTGCAGGGCGCTTTGTTCCTAGAATGATTGGGCCTACATGCAATGCGTCATTCATTTCTTTTGCGACGTTCATCGTAATGTTTGCTGCATCTAGGTCAGGGAATACAAGCAGATTAGCTTTGCCTTTGAGGCGCGAGTTTGGATAGACTTTCTCACGAATTGTTTGATCTAAAGCGCTGTCGCCGTGCATTTCGCCATCAACTTCAAGCTCTGGATTGCTTTCAAATAAAATTTCTGCTGCTTCTCTCATGGTTTTTGAAGTTTTCATTGGGCGAGAACCAAAGTCAGACGCTGAAAGTAATGCGGCTTTTGGAACAATACCAAAACGTTCTATTTCTTTTGCTGCAAGTCTAGTCATTTCTGCAATTTGTAGGGCGTCTGGGTTTTCAGAAATGTAAGTATCAGTCATGAACAAGGCACGTTTTTGGTCAATCAATAAGCTCATTGCATGAAGAGAGGCCAGACCTTCTTGTCTCCCAATAATTTGGTCGATGTACTGTCTATGACGGAAGAAACGTCCCTCAAGGCCACAAATAAGGGCATCTGCATCATCACGGATCATTGCGATAGCACCGATTGCTGTCGTGTTTGTACGGACGATATTTTTTGCTGCATCAGGCGTGATACCGTCTCTGCCTGCAACTTCAATCAACGTATTTACATAATCGCGATATCTATCATCGCGCTCTGGGTTGATTACTTCAAAGTCTTTATCTGGACGAATGCTCAGGCCGAAACGCTCTAGGCGTTTTTTAATAACATCTGGGCGACCAATTAATATTGGTTTGCAAAGTTTATCTTGAAGCGCGATTTCAGCCGCTCTTAGTACGCGCTCATCTTCACCATCAGAAAAAATAACGCGTTTGTCACAGTTTGTCGCTTTTTCTATTATTGGCTTCATGATCATGCCAGAGCGGAATACAAAGCGATTTAATGTATCTTTATAAGCATCCCAATCTTTGATTGGTCTGGTTGCCACACCACTTTTAATAGCTGCTTTAGCAACGGCTGGGGCAACGCGAAGCATTAGTCTTGGGTCAAAAGGTGAGGGAATAAGATAATCAGGGCCAAAACGTGGAGTTACACCGCCATAAGCACCCGCAGCAGCTTCAGATGGTTCTTCACGTGATAGGTCACCGATGGCTTCAACCGCAGCAATTTTCATTTCTTCATTGATTGTTGTTGCGCCAACATCTAGGGCACCACGGAAAATAAATGGGAAACAAAGAACATTATTTACTTGGTTTGGATAATCCGAACGGCCTGTGCATATCATCGCATCAGGACGTGCTTCACGCGCTAACTCTGGCATGATTTCAGGTGTTGGGTTTGCCAAAGCCATGACAATTGGATTTTCTTTCATTTCCTTAAGCATTTCAGGCTTCAAGACGCCTGCTGCTGAAAGGCCAATGAAAACATCTGCATCTGGCATGATTTCAGTTAATTTGCGTTTGTCAGTTTTTTGCGCATAAACCTGCTTATAACGATCCATGCTTTCGTTTCTGCCGTCCCAAACAACGCCTTTTGAGTCTGAAACCCAGATATTTTCTCGTTTGGCACCCATTGAGACTAATAGGTTCAAACAAGCAATCGAGGCTGCACCTGCGCCTGACGCTACAATTTTTGCATCTGCAATGTTTTTCTTGGCAACTTCCAAGCCGTTGCGAACACCTGCTGCTACAATAATAGCTGTGCCGTGTTGATCATCATGAAACACAGGAATTTTCATGCGTTCGCGCAATTGTTCTTCAATTAAGAAACATTCAGGTGCGCTAATATCCTCTAGATTAATACCGCCAAAGGTTGGCTCAAGCGCTGCAACTAGATCGCAGAACTTATCAACTTCAGTTTGATCAACTTCAATGTCAAAGACGTTCACATCGGCGAATTTTTTGAATAAAACTGCTTTACCTTCCATAACTGGTTTGGATGCGAGCGGACCGATATTTCCAAGGCCTAAAACGGCTGTACCATTCGATATTACTGCAACGAGATTGGCGCGGCCTGTGTATTGCGCGGCCATGTCTGGGTCAACTTCAATATGAAGACATGGAGCTGCAACGCCTGGTGAATAGGCAAGTGCTAAGTCACGTTGGTTGCCAAGTGGTTTGGTTGCGGTGATTTCCATCTTACCCGGCTTTGGGTTCATGTGATAGAATAATGCGCCTTCTTCGAGTTCATTGGCTGGTTTGTAATCTTTTTTATTATCTGACATTTTGATTCCGCGTTTTTGGTTAAGCTTTTGATTTATTGTGTTTTTTTCTAAAAGGCGTTTTGGTTTAGGCCGCCATCAACAAGTATGTTTCGTCCTGTAATATATCCCGCTTGTTGGGAGCATAAGAATGCACAAAGTGCGCCAAATTTATCAGCTGTTCCAAAGCGTTTGGCTGGGATTGCATTGGCTTCGTTTGAAGCTGCTTCTTCAACGCTAATACCTTTTGCAGCTGCAGTCGCCATTGTAACATCATGGTTTCTACCATTAACAATCACTTGACAGCCTGCTTGTGCCAGATGTTTTGCACATCCTTTGCCTAAGCCTCTGCTAGATGCGCAAACGATTGCTTTACGATCTGTAATCCCAAGATCCATAGAAAAATTTCCTTATGACTAAAATGAGAGTTTGAATTTAACGCAACTCTTAACGCTTTACCACATGCAAAAATAGAAATAGTGTTTTTGCTTGTAACGTTTGGTTGAAATTGAAAGTGATGGCATGTCAGAATATATCCCAACTTATGATGATGTTATTTCTGCATCACAAGCTATTAGGGGTGAGGCGGTTCGAACTCCCTTAATGCGCAGCGATGCTTTGGATCATGCTACTGGCTGTAAGGTTTTTATAAAACCAGAAAATTTACAACGAACTGGCTCTTTCAAGTTTAGAGGCGCTTATAATGCAATCAGCAAACTTAGCGATCGCGAGAGAGCCAGAGGTGTGCTTGCAAGTTCATCTGGTAACCATGCTCAAGGCATTGGTGAAGCTGCACGGCTTTTTGGCTGCGAAGCAATTATTGTGATGCCTAAAGACGCGCCTGTAATCAAAGTTGAACGCACTAAGGCTTTGGGTGCAAAAGTCATCATGTTTGATCGTGCTACTGAAGATCGCGATGTTGTTTTAGAAAAAGTAGCAAAAGAAACCGGCAATGTGGTTGTTCATCCTTTCAACAATGCAATGGTGATTGCTGGGCAGGGTACAGTGGGGCTTGAAATTGCTGAAGACCTCAAGGCACTGGATGTTGAGCTTAATAGGATGATTGCCTGTACTGGAGGCGGGGGGCTTACTTCTGGTGTTGCACTTGTGATTAAACATGAATTTCCAGATGCTATAATTCACGCGTCAGAACCTGAAGGGTTTGATGATTATAAACGCTCACTTGAGAATGGTAAATTAGAGCGTAATGCGCAAACGGCTGGATCTATCTGCGATGCTATTATTAATCCAAGCCCGGGTGTGATTGGTTTTGAGATTAACAGTAAGCTTTTGCATTCTGGCTTAGTCGTTAGTGATACTGAGGCGCTTGAGGCCGTTAAATTTGCTTTTCAAGAACTCAAGCTGGTTGTTGAACCAGGTGGGGCAGTAGCACTCGCAAGCGTGATAAAATATGGAAAAGAGTGGGGTGGGGATTGTGTTGCCATAACTTTGTCAGGCGGCAATGTTGACCCGGGTATGTTTACCCGAGCCCTATCAATGTAAACAGTTTAAACTTGATTGCCCAAGCGACCTGCAGCATGAGCAAGCATTGTATAAACTTTGCCTGTTTCAGAAGTTAGATAACTTTGAGTTAGGGCTTGGTTTTGACCATTTTGAGTTTCTCTTCCCAATAGCTGTTCAAAGTCTGCAATATAGCGGTCTACGGCCATTTTAAAATCTGCATCTCTTGAATATTTGTTGCGGATTTCATCAAAGGTTTGTTGGCCTTGAAGGGTATATAATCTGCGCGTGAAGACATTTGTTTCACCGCGTTGATAGCGATCCCATAATTCAACAGATGTTTCATGGTCTATTGCATTTGCAATATCAACTGAAAGCGAATTGAGTGAGTCAACAACTTGGTTTGGTGAACGATTATCAGCAACATTTACGGCAGGCGCTTGTGTGCGTTCATCTTCAGATGCTCTGCGTAAAAGGTCGCTTACCCAGCCAGAATTTCTTGTTTCCGTTGGCGCAGGAGTTCTTGTTGGTTGAGCTGAACTCATTCCTCTTAACGCCATGTCAACGGCTGGTGAAGCTTGTTGTTGAATAGGGGGCCTTGTTGGCGCTAATGGAGGCGTTGCATATGTTTGTTGTTGTGGTGCAGGTGCCTTTTGCGCTTCTTGTCTCGTTGTATTTTGACGCGTCACTCTTGCGGTTGAGGCATCTAAAGCGTTGCCTGATCTTTCGACAATTGCTGATAGATCGCGCAAAGCTGCAACTTGGTCAGTTACTACGCGACGCATTTCTGCTGCACTTTTTTGTGTTTCATCAGGTAATTCAAGAATGCCTCTACGCATTTGTGCACGCGTATCTTCAAGTTCAGCACGCATGCTACCTGCCGCAGATCGCATAGCATTTACGGCATCATCGAACCTTGAAGTAGCATCTTCAATTGCTTTTGAAATCTCTCCAGAAATATCGCTTCCGATATCTTTAGATTTGTTGCTTGCTTCTTGAACCATTGAGTTAACAATTGAATGGAAGGATGACATATTATTGTTAATCTGATCGCTGTGATTAACAAGGCCAATTGCAAGTTGTTGAAGTGCTTCTTGTTTGCCTTCTAATGTAACTTCGAGATTTGATTGTGCTGAATCAATCATCTTAGTTGCATCTTGTAAGATAATACTTTGTGCTTCAAAGCGTTGCGCAATGCCACCCATGCCAACCAGCATTTCACTTGATGCATTCTGCATTTTATCATTTAGGGTAGATGCAATAGTTTCTGATTGATCAACATTTTCTTTTGTTGTCTCAACTGCATTTGCAAATTTTTCTATCTGGTTTGATAGGGAGCTTTGCATTGCACCTAAATTACCAGATGCATTTGCTATAAGTTTTTCTAGCAAACCACTTGAATCTCCGATGTTAGTAAAGAGGGTGTTTGCTTCTTCACCGATCATTTTAGAAAGTGTTGCAAGTTTTTCGCTTGTTTCAGTGCCCGCTGTTACAATTGAATTTATGATAGGCTTAGCTTCATTATCAATAAGTCCTGTAAGCTCAGTAGAGCGCGTAGACAGTAGGGCGTTTAATTCTTCAGTTTTAGCTTCTAGATTACGCTGTGTTTCTACTAAAGTTCCGCCAAGTTTTGATTCAATAACTTTGGCACGATCAGTAAGTAAGTCTGACATCTTCTCAGCTTTTTCGTCAATCTCTCCACTGATTTGTGACAAGGTTTTAGAAACCGCACCCAATAAGTCTTCTTTGCCTTTAGTAAGGTTTTCCTCAAGGATTTGATTACCTGCAGAGAATTGATTTTCAATTGTATCTGCATTTTCTGATAGGCGGGTATCAAGTGCTTTTACGCTTGCTTCCATTCTTTCAGCTGCTGCTGCAGACTTTGCATCAAGTGTGCTTGCAATCTTGTGCGCACCTTGGCTTAGTTTTGATGAAAGGTTGTTAGCACGTTCTTCAATTACTTTGTTGAAGGTCTCTGACGTGCCATCGACAACTTTTGTGAAGTCTTCTGTTTTTTGATTAATTGCATCTGTAAATTCAGATTTTTTAACATCTAATTTCTCTGAAAATTGCGTGCTGTTAGCATTAATACTAGATGTGATTTCGTCAGAAGCTTCTTTCAAAGTTGCATTAATTTCAGCAGCTTTTTGTGCGGTTGTTTTTAGATTTTCTTCGGCAACGCTTGCAAAATTAATGGTGCTTGATTTCACAGCATCTTCAACTTGCTTCGTTTTACTAGTGATAATCTCTTCAACTGATTTAGTATTCTCTTGTAATAATTCAGTTTGGCTTTGAAGTTTATCGACAGTGCCATCCACTTGTTCTGTCAAGATTTGACCAAAGCCTGATAGTTTGTCACCAATTGTAAGGCCAATTGCATCTGTACGCTCTTTGAGCACCTTACTTAAGGCTTCAGTTCTCATTCCAAGTGCGCCAACAAGGTTGTTTCCGCTTGTTGCCAGGCTTTCGTCAATAGCGCTTAACTTTCCATCGATGGAGGCACTAACAAATTCCCCAGTTTCATTAAGTTGCGAAGCAAACTCGCTTGCACGAACAGAAAGATTATCACTTATTTGCTCAGCAATCTTATCGCCTCTTTTTTCAAGGTCTTCAGCGCCAGTTTCTATTTTCCCTGCAACATATTCGCCAACTTGGTTTAGTGAATTTGCTAAGTTTGCACTTTGTTGCGCAAGGTCTTTGTTTAGGGCTGAACGGCTTGCTTCAAATTCTTTGATTGTTTCAAGGTTCTTTTCTGAAACATCAGCAGCACTTGCGCTCATGATTTCTTTGACAGAATTACTGCTAGTTTGAATCATGTTTGCAAAATCAACAGTTTTTTGGCTCATTTCTTTGCGGAACTCGGTACGACCTTCTTCAATTTTTTGGATCGTCGTATTGCTTTGCTCTGCTATTTCTGAGGTTGTTGATTTGAGTAGATTGTTTACTGATTGCCCAGTTGCTTCCATGATATTTGAAAGCTCTTGAGTTTTTGCACCAAAATTCTCATCGAATTCTTTTTTACCTGCTTCAAGTTTTTCATCAATGATTGATGTTGCTTGTTGTAAGCCTGCGGTTCTTGTTTCGAGAAGGCGAGCAACGGCTTTACCATTCGTCGTAATCGTATTGGACATCAATTCTGTTGTTTTGCTGACGTTTGCTTCAAGGTCTTCTTTTGCAGCGCTAATTTTTGTATTCAGCGTTTCGCCAGTATTGTTTAGTAGATTGATTAAGCCTTCACTTGTTTCTGAAAGCTTCGTTGTGATTGTGTTACTGCGCAACTCAAGGGATTCTCCCATAGTCATAGTAGCATTACGCAAAGTGTCTTCAATCTTTGTGCTTACAACTTCAATATCTGATGTTAGGTTTGAATGCGTGCTTGCGATCGTGCTTTTGAGTTGATCAGCATGATTAATCATCGTTTCACGCTCTGTGCCAATCTCACCAACCAGTCTACGAAGGCGAACTTCTGAATCACCATATGAGCGTTCAAGGTTCATAACTTCTTTTTGCACCATGAATTCTAATTCACCAGCTCGTGCAATTGCGCGTTCAACGCCATCACCAATTGCATTTACTTCACGACGAATGGCTTGACCAACGGTCGCAACAGAATTGTTTGCGGTGTTTTCTGGTTGTAAAAGCTGGATGGCTGCTTCTGTCATGGAATTTGCTGCGTGGCGCATGTCTTGCGAACGGCGTATTAAAACAGCAAAAGCCCATAATGGGAGTAAGGGTAGAAGTGCTATTGCAGCGTAAGTCAGGACAGGCGTTGAAAACAATATTGGTGAATTTATCACTGAGCTTAGATCAGGGTTTAGACCAAACAGTGGTAAAATATTCTTGTAACCATAATAGGCACATGCACCTAGCCAAAGCAGGGTGACAATGAATGTCCCCAAGAAAATACGGCTTTTTGGCTTTTGTTGAATGGTATAAAGTACTGAAGCAAGTTCAGGATTTATTTCATCATTTGCTGCTGCAGGCGGCGGTGCAGGCGGAAAAGCATCAATTTCTGTAAGCGAAGACGCGCTTTTGGTTTGATCGTTTTCCTTTGAAGTTGAGCTTTTTACTTTAGCTGCCGCATCATCGGTTTGATCTTCAATACTATTGATATCATCAAATGCATCTGCAAAATCTACAGATAGAGCTTCTTCAACTGCACTAAGTGCTGTTTCACTGGTAATATCTTTAGTGGCATTTTTAGCCATAATCCCACGCCTCAATTTTTACTTATTAATTAATGTTGAAATTTCCCCGTCAACATCATTCGTTTTCGCACACATTATATAGCATCACAAGAATTCCGCGCTTTAATTCCCAAAAATCTTAAAATAAGGTTAACAAAACCAGGTAAAAATGTTTGATCAGTCGGATTTTTGTAGGGATTTGTTTACTATGTTTGCCATTAGTCCTGTTTAGAATTAATAAAAAATTTGCCAGTTTTTGCTACCTTGTAACCGTAAGAAGAGCGAGAGTACAAAATGGGTATGGCGTTAAAAATTGATGTTGCAGAGGCATGTAAGTGTGCGGGTACTGAAAAACCAATCGATTTGGTACATTTATCCAGGGTGACTATGGGGGATAAAGATTTAGAGCTTGAGGTTCTAAAAATGTTTCTTGCGCAAATTCCCAATTATGTCGATATGATTAAATCTGCTAAAACAGATGAAGCTATTTATGTTGCTGCGCATACTTTAAAAGGGGCAGCAAGCAATGTGGGTGCATTTCCTCTTGCTGAAATTGCAAAAGAAGCAGAAGAAGCAAAGCATTTTCAATTGAATGATGTCATCGCGGAACTTGGCAAAATTACAGATTATGTCGCTGACCTTTCTCAACAGAACTAAGGCGCGCTTTTATATCTTCTTGACACTCGTTATTATGCTGATAAACCGCTCTTCAAGTTTACACTTTTATAAAATTCTATGATGGGGCTTTAAATGGCTAAAATTACTTACATCACACATGATGATCAACGCTTTGAAGTTGACGCGCCAAATGGCTCAACAGTCATGGAAATGGCAATAAAAAATTCTGTACCTGGTATTGAAGCTGAATGCGGTGGCGCATGTGCTTGTGCAACATGCCATCTATACATTGATGATGCTTGGAAAGAAGCGGTTGGTGGGCCAGAAGCAATGGAAGAAGATATGCTTGATTTTGCATGGGAAGTGCAGCCAAATTCTCGTCTTTCATGTCAGGTAAAAGTAACTGATGCACTGGACGGTCTTGTCGTTCGCATTCCAGAAAAACAAGCTTAAGCAACTGAAATTTATAATTAAATTCTGAATTTTTTAAGCCAGCGCTGTTTGCGTTGGCTTTTTTGTTTTAAATAATTAGCTGCTTTTCAAGTCTCGCACATTTGTTACATGCTGTTATCATTAAATATGTTAGTCTTATGTGAATTACATGGGAGTATGAATAATGTTGCGAACTGCTACGAGTGCCATTGCGTTTTTTCTTCTTACTGTTACTGCAAGTGCTGAGAAGATATCCTTCAAAGCGGCTGATGGTTTGGAAATAACGGCCGATTTGCAAAAGCCTGATGGTGCTTATACCTCGGCAATCATTTTATTTCATATGGCAGGGGCAAGTCGAGGTGAGTACCGTGATATTGCGCCAACGTTAAATAAACTTGGTTATGCAACACTGGCGGTCGACCAGCGTTCAGGACGTGCTTTCAATGGGATAAAGAATGAAACAGCAGCGCGTGGCGGCGGTAATGTTGCTTATGCAAAGGCCATTCCTGATTTAAAGGCTGCTTCTGAATGGGCAAGAGCTAATATAGGTGCTAGTCAGATTGGTGTTTTGGGATCTTCTTATTCATCTGCGCTTGTCCTTGCACTTGCTGGGCAAGACAGAAAGTTTGCTGATGCGGTTATGTCATTCTCACCGGGTGAATATTTTGGCGATAAGCGTTATGTTCGTAAGAGCTTGCCAAGTTTAGATGTGCCTGTATTTATAACCTCTGCAAAAAATGAAACGGGCAATTGGAAGAAGTTTTTAAAGGACATCAAAGGCGTTTCAGTTGGCTTCGTGCCAAAGGGTAGAGGGCGTCATGGTGCTACTGCGTTGGTGTCTAAAGATGGTGATGAATATTGGGCTGCTTTAAAAGAGTTTCTGGAAAATAATTTACCGTCAAAATAGTCGTATATAGCAATTGAAAAACTAAATAATGCGTGTACTCTTTTCTTAATCTAGGAGTTATACATGGCACCATATTTAGCAAACCCACTTGCGTTTCCAAGTCCGCACCCAGAAGGTTTTCCAGAACTTGAAGGTGAGCCTGTATTTGATGCTAAAAAACATCTGCAAATTGAGATGCCCGAGACAATTATCTCCTTAAGAGAATTTGGTTATTCAGAGGAGGATATTGCGGGCTGTCCTTGTGATTTTGGTATTACCAACGTATTTCGCATTTTGAGTGATGAGGGTGCGCAGTGTATGTTGGAAGTTGCTCGCATGCTTGAACCTTACGTCAAAAGTAATGCGCGGATCTCTCGGAATGTACGTGGTGGGGCTTATCAGTCAAAATTTCTTCGTGATCTGTGCCAATCACAAGAACTAACTAATGCTGTCTCCAAAATCTGTGGGTCAGCAATGCTACCGCATACAATACCGCATCAGCTTGGACACTTAAATTATAATCCAAAGGAAGTGGGCGAGAATGTTGATAAATGGCACGTTGACACGCTGCGCATTGATTTTGTGATGTTTGTTACTGATCCTAATTCAGTTGTCGGCGGTGAATTTGAATATTACCTTGGTACAAAAGAAGAAGTTGCTGAGCTTAAGAAGGCTGGTAAGCCGCTTGATCCTACTAAGGTAAAAGCGCCAACCTTACCAGGATCTGGTTATGCAGTACTTCAGCAAGGAAATATGGTCGTACACCGCGCTAAGGGCTTAACTGAACCGGGTGAGCGTATTACCATGGTCAATGGCTATGTGCCTCGTGATGTTAGCTTTCCTGACTATACGCGCTTTGATCAACTTTATCTTGTTGACCCTGAACACATGGCCGCCAGCGAATACATGCGCCATGTTTCATGGATGGGGAGGGAACTGCTTGATGATCAACTCAAGAGCTTTGAATTTAGCGACAACAAAGTACAAATGGCTGAGAACTTTGAAAAACTCTCTCAAATGATGGGAGTTGCTGCTGAGCAATTGCGCAAAGCTGACGAAGCTACGATTGAGCATTTTGGGGATGAGTGAGTGTTTTTTGCGTTACAGTTTCTGTTTTAAAAGAGTGACAGTTCGTTAATTTGGCTCGTCGCTGTTTCTTGCAAGGTACTTATGAAAATCTCTGATAGTTCCTTCAAAATCATCGCTTGCTAAAGGGCCTGCTAATGCTTTTGATGATGCTAAAGCAACTTGTAATTTTTCAAGCTTCTCACGGTCTTCACGGTTTACTTCAGTCCAAAGCGCAATGCGGTCTGCGATTGTTTCTTCATCAAGATCATCAGCATAGACAGACATTGTCCAACGAACATCTACACGCCCGACATCCACCGGGCGAAGTGATAGTGACACAAGTAGGCTCGCTGACTGACTTGCAACTTGAATTGGGAAGATACTGAACAGAGAAGAACGCTGCCGTTGTTTTTCATTTAGTTTTTGGCTGCCTTGTCCTCGACTTGGAATGTCATCTGGGTAGTTTGCATGATAGCTGGTGAATATTTCGTCAGAGGGGCCTTTTGAACAAAGTTCTGTTGGAGTGTATCCTCGTAAGGTTTCTGGATGCACCACTGAAAGGTGATATCCTTCCATGAAATTTTCGACCAGACACTTCCAGTTACAAGCCCATTGTTCTTCTGCCACGTGAACCACGCGGAATTTGTCTGTTTCATAGGGAGAAAGTAACGCGTCTAACTTTGCTAACTGCGGAGCTAAGGGTTCTGGTTGAGATGATAGGTTTACATAGATAAAACCTTGCCAAATTTCACTTGTGAACTCAGGTAATTTACAATTCTTAGCATCAAAGCCAGCATTTTGCATATTTGCGGCTCGAAATAGCTTGCCGTCACGTGAATAACTCCAAGCGTGATAAGAGCAAACAAATCGTTTAGCGTTGCCTGAACCTTCCATCAAAGGCATACCGCGATGGCGGCAAACATTGGACATAGCGCGTATGACGCCATCATCACCATGAGCAATTAATAAAGGCTCATTTAATATTTGTGCAGTGATATAATCACCAGGGTTAGCCAGTTCATCCGCCCGGCCTATGCAATGCCAACCGTTGTATAAAACAGTGTTTTTTTCAAGGTCAAAAAACTCTTGAGATGTATAAAAATAACCTGACAAACTCATCGGACTATAATCCGGCAAGGCTGCGGTGTTTTTTAAAGCTTCACGCATTTCAAATAAATTGCTCATGCTTTAACTCTTAAATTCTTCTTCACATTCTTAAAGAAAACTAAAAATCAAATGTATTATCAATGCGTGACTGCGACGTTTTTAACGTCGTCATTTGAAGATGCTACTGCTTCGGGAAGTACTCTGTAAAATCACCTTCGCGGTATACGTCGGTTGTTGCTCAGTGTAGTGCGCCGCCGCAAGCTTTGCCCTTTTCAGCGATTAGTTGAAAAGATAAGGCAATGCGTAAGAAAATAGCTTTGCCCTTTTCAGCGATTAGCTGAAAAGGGCAAGGCAATGCGTCAATGAAAAGCATTCGGCTACTGCTTCGGGAAGTAATCTGTAAAATCACCTTCACGGTATACATCAGTTGTTGCGCAGTGTAATGCGCCGCCGAATGCATAGGCATCTCTGAACGGGATTGGTAGGACTTCAAGACCCATTTTATCGAACTGCTCCATTTGGTTCACTTCAGATGCTTCGCAGCAGACGGTTTTTTCATCAACCATGAGAACATTCATTGATAGCCATACGGATGAATAGCATAGTGCTGGCGGTTGATTGTGTGCAGGGCGGGCTGCGTCTACGATTTCCCAATCGTTCTTATGGAAGTATTCGCGCTGGTCATCTGGCAATTTGCGCTCAGGGTTGTTGATGATTAGTCCAGGGCGGATTGGAGTGAAGGTTGCATCAATGTGGATTGGGTATGGATCACCAGGGAAGTTAACCGCACGCACACGGTGATCTGGATAATGACGACGTAGCCAGTCGATGCCTTTTAGATTAGTTGTAAAGCCATGTTGTACGATAAGATCTTTACCAAAGCGTAGAACGTCAGCTGCATCAAACATTGGTTCTTCTTCTGTTGTCACGAAGAACTTTTCTGCTGTCCACTCTAGGCGTTTTTCATTGCCGATGGTATCTGCTAAATAGTCCATACGGTAAGAGGCGTCTGTCATGCGTGGCTTTGGTGCTGAGACATGACGGAAATCTGGATCTTCTTCAAAATACTGCTGCATTAAATCGCGGTAGCAGAGATACTCAAAAAAGCGGCAGCGATATGACATCGTGGCTTCAAGCATTTCTTTGCCAACGGTTAGGATAACATCACGAGGTGGCATGCAACCAAAAGAAGATGGATTTTCCCAATCGGGTGTAGAAACAGGCTGAGCAAAATCAATTGGAGTAGGGCGATCAACGCGTACGCCACGGCTCTCAAGCACTTTTGCGAAGTAATTGAGCTGCTCGTTGGCTTTGTCTACAGTCTCTTGTGTGCGAGGCCCCCATTGGCCTTTCATGTCACTGTCTTCTGGCACTTTGGCATCAAGTGCAGGTTCTGATGGTGGGATCATACAACCATCAGCAACGCCTACAATAACGTGTTTGAGTGGTGACCATTCGTCCCAAGATTTTACGACAGTAGGCTCTTTTGTATCTGTGCTCATGGTATTCCCCAATTTTTTAGATTTGTTGGGAAACACCTAGATTAAATTAGGCTTACTTTGCAAGCTTAATAAGCGTCACTTTTATGACGCTTGATGTATTATTTGCCAAGTGACAAGAATGTATCATCCTTGCGCATTAAGAAATGGGCAAGTGATGCACCTAAAATTGGCACAGAAGCAAGAAATAGAAGGTTAGGCTGCTCAAAAGGATTAAGAATTTTTGGCATGGAAACTAATAAAGAAGTTGCGTTCATCAATAAAACACCACCTACTGTGATGGTTTTAAACAGGCCAGCAAGATAGGCTAGTAGAAAGATGATTTGCGCAATACCGAGGCCAAGAACTATATTTTGTCCTACAGAAATGCCGTAAAAGCCTGCAAATATACCGGGGTTCTCGCCACCGTCACCTGCATAGGCGCCGGGCGCTACGATCTTGAGGTATGCCCAAACAATCATTAAAATAAACAAGCTTATTCGCAAAGATAATAGTGCTATTTGGGTGTTTCTTGATGATGTCACGGTTTGATCTTTCTGATAATAGATAGTGAAATAGATTTACTGTGATTGCTAATGTGTCGTTTTTTAAATTATTAAAGGGGCTGTCCCAGATAACTACGATAAATATTGTTTAACCCATTGGTTCAA